>NZ_JBIVOA010000004.1:0-115650 GCF_044753885.1 Streptomyces sp. NPDC093221
CCCGCGGAGCGGGTACCACATCGCTGCGCGATGTGCAAGCGTCACGCAGCGCTTCGCTCTGCGTGACCGCGCTCCGCGCGGTCTGCCCCCGACTCCGGGGGCAGCCCCCTCCGCTTCGCTCCAGGGTTGACGGCCCGCCAGGGCGCGGGCTCCGCCCACTTCCTGGCGGGCCTGGCCCCTCGCTCCGCTCGGGTCCTGACGGAGCGCTTCGCGCCCCGTCACGGTTGCGGGAAAGGCCGTTCAGCGCGGCCCGTACGGGGTGGGGCAACAAGCAGGCTGGCGAGGAGGGTAGGCCCGGGCGCGTGGGGCGGATCAGGAAAGAAAGTCAGAACTGTTTGACCAGCATCCACGCCGCGACCGCCACGAAGATCACTCCAGTCACTCGCTGCGCTGCGTAACCCCTGCCCGTGGGCTCGGTCCCGTCAGGGTTTCTCACCCAGCCGGTTTGCAGGCGCCTGTTGAACCTCCACAGCAGCTGCGGGCGCACCACCTGGAGTAGGCCGACGGCGAGGAAGACGCACAGGAACAGAATGACGAAGGGGTTGCCTTCGCTGAGGCCTGATGCCATCTGCAGGACGGGGTTCTGAGTCATGGATGCCGGATTCCCTCCCCCAAACCGCGGAAACAGGCGGCATGCCCACGCCCCCTACCAGGCGCGGGCAACAAGCAGACTGGCAAGAGGGGAAGGACGACTGGGCCGGCAACGAGGACTAGCGGCCGATTTGCTTGCGGCGTGAGGTTCGGTTGGCGACAAGCAAGCAGACCCAGATGAGGACAAGAAAGACTCCCACTGCGATGCCACCGGCGCTGCCATCGTCAATCACCCGCCAAACCAACAGGCCGATGCTCAGGCAGAGCATCGGCCAGTAGAGTCGCGGGCCCCATCGGTTGCCTGGCCTGGTCCATGCCGGCGGAACGTATGCATTCAGACGATGCTTCATATCCGTCTCTTTTCCCGCACTGCCGCAGTGAACACGGCGGGCTGCTTCGGATGCCGACAGAGAAGGATGGTCTCGGTTGGGACTCAGGGTTGCCGGCTGCGGCGCATCGTCAGCCACACGCCCACAATTGCCGATGCGGTGAGCAGTACGGCGCTGGTGACAGACAACGTCAGAGACGTGCCCGTCATATCCCCGAGGACAAGGTCGATCACGAACCCCGCGTAAAAGATCACCAAACCCAGTGCCCACAGGCGGATCGACCAACGGCGGCGCCTCCCCAGACGCGCATGGCGCGAAGTACTCACCGGATTGCCCATACCCGGCTTCTGCCCTCTCGGCAGCACACCCACCACGCACACGGCGAGCAGGTGGGCAAGGAGGGAATGGGCGGTGTGGGTTGGCCGACCCCCGGGCGGGGGCCGGTGATGAGAGTGGTGGGGGTCGCTCGTTCGTGTGGGTTCCAGTGTACCGGGTGCATCTGACTGATGCAGCATGTACTGTTGGCGGAAACACGGGACAGCTCCCGGCCACAGGCCGGAGCGCGAGAGGCGAGGAGGCTTTGAATTCGTTGAGCTTCGAAATGCGCCATGAGGCGCGGAAGGAAATCCAACGTGAGATTACTGGGCTGACTTCGGATCAAATTCACGAACTCTGGGTGGCTGCTCACGGCCTGGAAAAGGACGACCGGCCAGCGGTCAGTACGAAGGAGCGGCTGGCGGCGGTCCGGCGAAACGAACTGAAGCGGCTCTTGAGCTGGATGGCCGACTCGGGGTGGGAAACCTACTCCCCCGAGAACGACCCGGCCGTGGACCGCTGGCAGCAGGAGAGCGAGAAGCGCGCGAACGGTGACGCCGCGGAGGCGGATCCCGAGGAACGCCCGGTCGGCGGGGCCTACCAGCTGGAGGACGCACGCTGGCGGTACCTGACCACCATCTTGGAGAACGCCCTGGGAGCCGTGAGCCGGACAGCCAGGACGCGGACCAGGTCCGCGTCCCGAACGACTTCTTCACCCGCGCCGTCGTCTTCCCCGACCCGCACGGCAGCGGCGTATACCCCCGGCCCCACCAGGCTCTCTTCGGCTGGACCAGCGAGCCGCCCGGGATCGAGCACGCCAGCGACCCCGGCCGAGCCCTGGCGGTGTTCCTCCTGGCCTACCTGGACCACCACGGCCTGGCCTGGCGGAAGCCGCCGACGTCCGGCCGTCGGCAGGCGCCGGGGGTGCCCCAGCCGCGAGTTCCGCTCCGGTTCTCCTTGCCTCCGATCAGGATCCGGGCGTGGCCCGTGCTCTGGAGGCGCTGGCCGGCCGGGCCTGGGAGGCGTACGAGATCGCGCTGCACTACACCTGTGAGGCCGACGAGCGCAGGCCCGAGGCCACGCTGGAGGCGATGCGGCACGCCGTCCAGGCCGTCGCGCCCGGCTTCGCTGCCGCCACCCTCGCCCGGCTCGCCGACGACCGCGCGCTGGACCTGACCTGGGACCAGCGCCACTACCTCGACAGCCTGGCCGCCGGGATCGACCTCGACACCATCGAGGCCCTGCACGGACCCACCGACTCCCCGGAGGAGAACTGATGCCGGCAGGTGACCAGGTGCGCGCAGTGACGCAGTACCAGACTGCCGCTGTCAACGCCCGGTTGAGGCTGTTCGCGCTGCTGGAGGCGCAGGGCGTGCCCGCGGGCGAGGCGGACTGGTGGCCGCGGTGGAGGCCGGGGCAGTCGCCGGTGCGCAGAGCGAGGTGGTCGAGCTGGAAAGCATGGCGCCGGCCTCTCGGGGCGAGGTGGTCGCAGACGGTTGGGATGACGGCGTAACGGCCGTGAGCGAGGCCCTGGTGGGCATGCATCGCCGACCGGGACTGGTCCCGGCGCGGCGGCCAGTCGGCCGGTTCCGCTGAACTGGCCGTGCACATCGCGGACGTGAGGCGGGGCGAGCGGGGCGGGCTGGAGCGCCTGGAGGCGTTCGTCTGCGAGACGGTCCTGCCGCGCACGCACCCGAACACCATGGAGCGCCGCCACGTCCTAGAGGCCCTGGGCGAGGCGGGCGGGCTGTGCAACGCCCGCAGCATCGAATACTCCACCGGCGACGTCATCGTCTGCACCCGGCAGGCCGGCCACTACGACCCAGAGGGCTACACCCCGCAGCGCGGCCTGGCACCGAGTAAGGCGATGCCCGGAGCGCACCAGTGCAACCGCATCACCTGGATTGACGACCGGCCCTACAACTACCCGTACAAGACCGCCTGACATTCACGCAAGGGGAGGTAGGGAATGTCTTTTATTTCGCTCAAAGAACATCAGGTGAAGCAGAAGGCGGCTTTCCGGAAGTGGGTGGGATTCCCCGCAAGATCATCTGTGCCCGAGCGGGGGAACCGGGGCACGGTCGTGTCAGCGACCGGGTCCGGTAAGACGATCATGGCCGCTGCGAGCGCGCTGGAGTCCTTCCCCGAAGGCAGGATCCTCGTCACCGTCCCGACCCTGGACCTGCTGGTGCAGACCGCCCAGGCGTGGCGGACCGTGGGCCACCGCTCGCCCATGGTCGCGGTGTGCTCGCTGGAGAACGACGCAGTGCTGGGCGAACTGGGGGTGCGCACCACCACCAACCCGATCCAGCTCGCCCTGTGGGCCGGGGCCGGGCCGGTCGTGGTGTTCGCCACGTACGCCTCTCTGGTGGACCGCGAGGACCCCGAGGACATGACCGGTCGGCGGAAGGTTCGCGGGCCGCTGGAGGCCGCTCTGGCGGGCGGAGACCGGCTCTACGGCCAGCGCATGAACGGCTTCAACCTCGCCATCGTGGACGAAGCCCACGGAACTACCGGGAACATGGCGCGGCCATGGGCGGCGATCCACGACAACGTCCGCATCCCCGCGGACTTCCGCCTCTACCTCACCGCCACCCCCCGCATCCTGGCCGCGCCCCGGCCGCAGAAGGGCGCCGGCGGCAAGGAGTTGGAGATCGCGAGCATGATCAGCGACCCGGAGGGCACCTTCGGGGTCTGGCTTCCCGGTGCGGAGCTGGGGCTGTCGGAGGCGGTGGAGAGGGGGGTCCTGGCGGGGTTCGAGATCGACGTGCTGGAGATCGAGGACCCCGACTACTTCGTGGGCCTGTCGCAGGAGGCCAGGCGGGGCAGGCGTCTAGCGCTGCTGCAGGCCGCGCTGCTGGAGCACGCCGCCCGCCTCAATCTCAAGACGGTGATGACGTTCCACCACCGGGTCGAGGAAGCCGAGGCTTTCGCCGACAAGCTGCCGGAGACGGCCGCCGACCTGTACACCGACGCGGTCACCGACCACGTCCTGGAACAGGCCGACGAACGCCCTGACTCCCCACTCGGGGCAGAGCCCGACGAGGTAGAGGCCGGCCGCCACGTGCACCCGGACCGGGTCTGGTCGCGTTGGCTGTTCGGCGACCACACCGTCGCCGAACGCCGCGAGGCGCTGCGCCAATTCGCGAACGGAATCGACGCCGCCGGCCGGCGCGTCCACCGCGCCTTCCTCGCCAGCGTTCGCGTGCTCGGGGAGGGCGTCGACATCGTGGGCACCCGGGGCGTCGAGGCGATCTGCTTCGCCGACACCCGCGGCTCCCAGGTCGAGATCGTCCAGAACATCGGCCGCGCCCTGCGCCCCAACCCCGACGGCAGCACGAAGGTCGCCAGGATCATCGTGCCCGTCTTCCTCGAACCCGGCGAAGACCCCACCGACATGATCGCCTCCGCCAGTTTCGCGCCCCTCGTAGCTGTACTCCAAGGACTCCGCTCGCACGACGAACGCCTGGTGGAACAACTCGCCTCCCGCGCCCTGACCCGAGGCCGCGAACAGCGGCGGGTGCACATGCACCGTGACGAGAACGGCCGGATCACCGGGGCCAGCGGCGAGGGCGACGGGGAGAACCAGGAGCAGGGGCAGGGCTGCGGGGCTGCCGAGTCGGCGCTGCTGAACTTCGCCAGCCCCCGCGACCCCGCCACCATCGCCGCGTTCCTGCGCACCCGGGTCTACCGGCCCGAATCTCTCGTCTGGCTCGAGGGATACCAAGCGTTGCTCCGCTGGCGGGCGGAGAGCGGCATCACCGGCCTGCACGCCGTGCCCTACGACACCGAGACGACCGTGGGCATCACGAAATCCTTCCCACTCGGGCGGTGGGTCCACCAGCAGCGCAAGGCGTTGCGGGCCGGAGAGCTGGAGCCTCGGCGTAAGGAGCTGCTGGACGCGCCCGCGGCGGGGATGCTCTGGGAACCCAGCCAGGAGGCGTGGGAGGCCAAGCTGAGCGCGCTGCGGTCCTACCGGCGGGCCACCGGGCACCTCGCGCCGCGGCAGGATGCCGTGTGGGGCGAGGGTGACGCCGCCGGAGAACTCGTGCCGGTCGGACAGCACATGGCCAACCTCCGCCGCACCGGCGGCCTCGGCAAGGACCCGGAGCGGGCCCGGGTGCGCGCCATCCAACTGACCGCGATCGACGAGGACTGGAACTGCCCCTGGCCCCTGGACTGGCAGCGGCACCACCGCGTCCTGGCCGACCTCGCCGCCGACGAAGCCGGCGGCGTCCTGCCGGACATCGAGCCCGGCGCGATGTGGGATGGCGACGACCTCGGCACCTGGATCCAGCGGAACAAGCAGCCGACCACCTGGGCGCAGCTCGCCCCCGAACAGCAGGAACGGCTGACCGAGCTGGGTGTACAGCCCTGTCAGGCGACCGCTCCCACCCCGTCGGCCACAGGCGCGGCGAAGGGGCCGTCGCGTAAAGCGGCGCAGGCGTTCCAACGGGGACTTGCGGCCCTCGCCCAGTGGGTCGAACGGGAAGGCCCAGACCGGCCCGTACCGAGAGGGCACAGCGAGACGATCACCGTCGACGGCCAGACCGAGCGCGTGGTCATCAAGCTGGGTGTGTGGATCTCCAACACCAAATCGAGGCGCGACAAACTCACCGCCGAACAGTTGGGCGCGCTGCGGGAGGTGGGCATGAAGTGGGCATAGAGAAAGAATTGGCCGATGGCCCCGCACGGATTTTGTGTGGGCCATCTCGCCGTGTCTGCGGTCGTACCTCAGCGTCGTGGAAGCGCCAACAGGTTGTCGGTCCAGGTGCCGTCCGAGCGGGTGCGGAGGTACTTCTCGCCGTGAGCCGGGGTCACGACCAGGACGTCGGCCCGGTGGCCTCGGGCGTCATCGGTGTATGCCTTGCCGTTCTGGACTTCGATCCAGTCGACGATCTCGGCCCGGGAGTTGTTGCCCGTCTTTCCGGTGGCGGGGTTTGTCCACCACAGGTGGACGATGTGCTCGTGCGCGATCTCGCCGGAGATCCGGACGGCTGTGATCTGGATTGCCATTTTCGTACTCGCTGCTCTTGCCGGCATGAAGTGGCGGTGCCCGGAGCCGGTGCCGGGATCCCGTGCGGCGCCTGTACGGCGCTTCATCCGGGACAGACAACGTAACTCTTCAGTAGCCGTATCGGGGGCGCGTCAGGTCCGGGCGAGTGCTGTGCCCCCTGTCGTTGATGAGTCAGGGCAGGTATCCGCGGCGGCGAAGCCGATAGCTAATGATGGCTGTGGGCAGCAGGCGGTGGATCCCGAAGCGGTAGCTGATCGCGTGTTCCATCGAGGCGATGGTGGCGGACTGGCTGCCGGGGCCGAACCCGCCGAGGTTCATCTGGCCGGCGGCGGTGATGGGTGGCGCTGCCCAGGCGTCACAGCAGGCTGTGGCGACCGGGGTGTTGATCGTGGAGAGGCAGTGATCGAAGAGCTCCCCGAGGGGGCGGCTCTCCGCGGTGATCCATGCGCGGGTCTGGGCGAGGCGTTCTTGGAGGTCGTGGCCTGCTGAGGCGAGGGCTGCGAGTGTTTCCGGGCTGTCGTTTGTGCGGCGGCGGATACGGTAGGGGTATTCGATGCGTGCGACCAGGAGTCGTACGGCGGTGGCGTAGTGGTCGCGGCGGGCTGCCGCTCCGGCGCGAAGGCCGGTCAGGATGTGGCCGAGGGCGCCGACGACGACGGATGAGCCGAGGACCAGCAGCAGGATGGTGGTCAGTGAGTTGTTGGTGGCCGTCGCGGTGGTGCTGGTGTGGCTGGCTGCCGTGCTGAGGATCGTCGGGTGGGGGGCGGGGGCGATGGTCACCGGGCCCACCGCCGTGCTTCGTGCTGCAGGGCGAGGGAGCGGACGGGATGTGCGTCGCCGGGAGGCTCGCCGTGCGGGGCGTCCTCAGCTGGCCATACGTTGGTCCGGCGCCAGGCCTCCTCGTACATCAGGTGCCGGTGCACGAGGGTGATCAGTGCATCCAGACCGTCGCCGGGGATCCAGCGCAGCGCAGGGTCGTCGTGTGGATACTGCAGGCACAGGTCGCGGACGGGGGCGGGGTTGCGGTGCTTGAAGCGGCGTCCGGCGCTGGCAAGCGGGAAGGCGTGCACGGTCAGGTCGGCCCGGACGATCAGGCGTACGCGTTCGTCGGGGTATCCGTCGTGGTGCAGCGCGGGCAGGGGGTGCAGGGTGAGTTCGAGGATGGCTGCGCCGCCGGGCCCGGCGCGGCCCGACGCCTGCTGCACCCCGAAGATGTCTTCGGAGGACAGCAGGTGCCGGGCTGCTGCTGCCGGGTCGGCGAGCGCGCGGCTCAGCGGGTACGCCATGACCGCGCGGGGCGTGCGGGCTGCTGGGCGCGGCGGGAGGACACGGCGCGGCCGGCGGACGTGATGCTGCCTGCGGCCAGGGCTCGCAGGGCGTCGGCAGCGGACTGGGCCTCGGCCTGCGGGAACGGGCCACCGATCAGCGCGTGCCAGATCTCGATCGCGGCCGGGTGGTCGCCGTCCTGTTCTAGGCGGCGGGCCTCAGCCGCGCGGCGGGCCGCGGCCGACAGGAGGGCGGCGTAGGAGGAGCGCTCGATGCCGGTCCAGTCCACGGTGAGGTCGTCGACGCCGGTGGGGTCGTAGACCTGGCCGAGGACCGCCTGGGCGGCGTAAGCGAGGGTGTCGGCAAGGGCACGGGCGTCCTCGACCTGGGCGGTGACGGCATCGTGGGCGAACGCCTCCCACAGCAGCCCGCAGGTGTCGTCGAGCACCGGATGGTCCTTCTTGTACGACTTCAGCATGCGCACCTGATGGACGAAACGGCCGCCGGTGGCCTGGTTGCGGGCGCTGATGACGCGGTTGAGGGTGCGGGTGTTGGACCACTCCCAGGTGTCGTTCTCGCGGTCGGCGATGTGCACGATCTCGCTGTCGGGATCGGGGTCGGCGAGGGCGGGTACCAGGTCGAAGGTGAAACCGAGGTCGGTGAAGGTCACCTGCAGGGCGTGGGCGGGTTTGTCGTCGACATCGAACTCGGCCGTCGGGAACAGCTCGGACACGGCTTCCTGGATCAGGGACATCGCGTGAACCGGGCCGCCAGGGCTTCGCAGGTCAGCCTCCAGGTCCGTGTGCATCACGATGACCATGTCGACGTCCTTCAACGGCTTGAGCATGGTCTTGCGGGCGAAGCTGCCCTGCAGGAACGTGCTGGCTGCCAGGCCGAGCGCGGTGAGCCGGTCCGTGATCTTCACGTGCCGGTTCTGAGCGCTCAGGCGGTCCTTGATATCGAGGTTGAGGTTCTCGTCGAACCTGCTGAAGGCTGATTTTGTGCTGAGCATCGGGTTACGTCTCGCTGTTCTGCCGGCCGTGGTGCGGTGGGCCCGTTGCCGGCACCAGGTTCCGCTGTCGGGTGGGCATCCGGTGCGGGTGCCTCGCCGGGAACAGACGACGTAACTCGCCGGTACGGATGGGGACCGGCAGGCGTCAGGAGCATTCGCGGCAACGGTCGCTGCCGGACGTGAACATCGCGGGTGGATGGACGATGAAGCAGCCCTGGCACAGGCGCTCGGCGACTTTCGGGGCGCATCCGCAGCGTCCGCACTCCGGGCACGGGGGGATGCGGCAGGAGGTGCAGGAGCGCTCGAAGGAACGGTATTCGTGGCCGCAGTGTTCGCAGATGTACTCGCTCGCCTGGGGACTGGTGTCTGCCGATGAAGGCGCGAAGGCAAGCCAGGGGGCCAGGTCGGTGACGAGGACGACGACGAGGTAGCCGCCCATCCTTGCGGTCTGGGCGTACAGTTCCTGGCCCTGGATGCTGTCGCGGTAGTGGAGGCGGGTGCGCCCGCGCGCGTGTCCGCCGGAGGCGCGGGCCCGGTCGATCACGGGGATGTCACCTTGGAAGCTGCCGCGCTTCAGCGGTGGCAGGCCGCTGGAGGCCGCGAACGCGGTGCGGCCGTCGTCGCCCAGCAGGATGACGTGGCCGGGGGCGGGCAGGTGCTGAGCTGCTCGGACGCACACTGCCATACGCGAGGCTCCGCCGGCCCGCCACAGCTCCACGACGTCGCCGGCGGTAGGTCCGGAGGCGGTCAGATGGCGGTTCACCAGTGTCGCGGGAAGCAGGATCTCCGCCGCGAACGCGCCCGAGGCAGCACAGTGGGAATGACCCCGCCTACGTTGCAACGTTTCTCAAGGCTCCGCGATCGCCGACTGCAGGGCGCTGAAGGCCCGATAGGCTACAGGCCCTTACGGTCCGGGGTGCCCAGCGTCGTCCTGATTGCTGTTCGGAGGACGAGAGAGTCGCCCTCTCGGACCGAGCAGCCATTGGTGGACGGCAGCGGTGACGTCTGCGCTGGAGGCGACGACGCGGCGGGCGAACTCAGTCCGAAAGATCGGCAGTGCTGCGCCACCAGGTTCGTCTCGTGGTTTTTGCGGGGCGGCGGCTTGGGCTCACGGGGTGCCGGTTTTCGCGATGAGGTCGGCGAGCGGCTGCTTGTCCAGGTAGCGCAAGGCCGCGTGCGGCTCGGCTATGCCGTTGTGGACAACTTCGTCGCGGACGGCCGGAGCGACGGCTGCCAGTCCGCTCTGGGCGACGATGTCACCGGCGGCGTAGAGGTTCATCCAACTGATGCCATCGGGCAGTTGGAGGGGGCCGTCCTGGCCCAGGGAATGGCGGACAGTGGGCCAGGCAAGGGGGGATCCGCAGGTGACCAGGGCGGTCAGGCCGTCGGGCCCGGGTCCGGTGTCGGCGCGGGTGAGCATGTCGAAGGCGATGATGCTGCCCAGGGAGTGGGCGATGACGAGACGAGGTCCGGGGCGGTGCAGTTCGGTCCGGACTTCGGCGCGGATGCGCTCACCGATGTCGTGGTGCAGGTAACGGTAGACCTGACGGACGAAGCGCAGCAGGCGCCGGCCCATGTCACGGCCGATCCTGTGGTCGGCGGCAGCTAGGGCACGGGCGACGGGGCGGGGGATGTAGGGGACGCCCAGGCCGAGGGTTTCGGTCTCGAGCTGCTCGGGATCCAGCCCGAGTGGGGTGTACAGGGCGAGAATGTCGAGGACGAACGCCTCCTCCTGGTCGGTGAAGGGTTCGGTGTCGTCGACGAGAGGGGTGTCCTCGTGCGCGCCCAGGCGTTGACTCGGGGTGTGGAAGAGGTTTCCGTAGTAGGCCACGTGCAGTGGCGGAACGGGGCAGTCGGGACCGTAGTAGCGGCGCAGGCCTTTGGTCAGGGCACCGGCCCAGTCGGCCGAGAGTTTCACGGCGTTGGTGTTGCCCTGCCAGATGCCATGGATTCCGACGATGTGCACGCTGCCCCTTCCCCCGGACGTGCTCCCCGCCGGAGGCGGGGTTGTTCTGACTGCTGGGATCGTATCCGGCCCCGGACGGAGACAGCGCCGCATCGGCCGAGGGCCTGCCGGTGGCTAAAGTGCTCGGCAGTGCGTGCTGAGGGGGAGTGGGTTGAAGAACGTGGCGCTGGGGCCGCGGCGACTGGTGGTCGTCGCGGTCGATGAATACCTCACCGGCGATGACGAGTTCACCGCGGGGATCCGGGAGCAGGTGGAGACGATCACCGGCTGGCTGGCAGGTCCGGCAATGGACGAGGACCGGCGGTTCGAGGTCACCCGGCCCAAGGATCTGACGCAGCCGGAGGATCTGCGCGTCTTCATGGCCGATCAGGCGCTGGCCCGGGCGGCATGGGACGAGGCTCTGGTGGTCTACATCACCGGGCACGGCCTGCGGGGCCAGTCTCGGCGTCATTTCCTGACCTTCGGCTCCACGGAGGAGGACCGGCTGCTGGGCACCGCGTTCCCCACCAGCGAGTTGATTACACAGGTCATGGACAGCGAGGCGGAGCACGTGCTGGTGCTCGTCGACTCGTGCTTCTCCGGAAGTCTCAAGTCTGAACTGGGTTGTTTGTTCGAGGAATTGAGTGATCAGCGGCGCAGGTTGAAGACCCTCGCTGTGATCACCAGTGGCGACTTCGAGAAGGAGCCGTACCGGGGCGAGTTCACGCGACTGCTGAGATTGGCGCTGGACAAGGTCCGGGACGAATCGGCCGGTTTCACCGCCCCGCACCTGTCGTTCGAGGAATGGGAGAAGCTCCTCAAGACGGTGGAGGAGGACCATCCCGACCTGTTGCGGGCGCTGTGGGTGTGGCCCGATTCCCGCCGCGACGAGCCGAGCCTGTGCCTGCCCAACCCGCAATACCGGCCGCAGGAACAGATCGTCGAAGCCTCCCGGCAATCAGTGTCGCTGTCGGCGTCCGCCCTTGAGCAGTACTGGCTGGCCCGTGCCTCGGGCCGCACCGACGACGGCGATCTGGGCTGGTACTTCAGCGGCCGCCAGACACTGATGCAGGCGTTGGTGGAGTTCGTCCACGCCGGTGCAGGAGTGCTCGTGGTCACTGGGGCAGCTGGCTCGGGCAAATCGGCGCTGCTGGCCCGACTGGTCACCCTGAGTGATCCCCTGTTCATCACCCGGTCCCGGTTCTCGGACACCGTCGCAGCGATTCCCGCTCGGCTGCGCCCTGATGCGAGCGCCGTGGACGCGGCCGTACTGGCGCGAGGGGCATCGTCGGTGACGCTGATCGACGATCTATTGGCCGCTTTCGGCGCCCAGGCCGCAGAGGCCGAACCTCCTCTGCAGGCGTTGCTGGACCGCGTCTGCGCCGCCTGTGCGAGCGGGACGGGTCCGGTGACGATCGTGATCGACGGACTGGACGAGGCGCAGGAGCCCACCGCCTGTCTGTCCGACGTAATCACGCCTCTGGCCCAGCTGCGTACTGCGGGCGGGGAGCCGGCAGTGCGTCTGGTGCTGGGGATGCGTAGTTCGGCGCAGGACGTCGAGGGTGGCAAGCTGCAGGATGCAGCGGCCGACCAGCTGCTGGGCTTTTTGCATACCGCGTTGCAAGCGGGGATGGGCGAGAGCACCGTGCCGCTGGCTCTGCTGCGCACGGACGGTACCCAGACCGTCGACGACATCACCGCCTACGTGGAGATGGTTCTGCAGGCGACCGAGGACAGCCCGTATGCCGGCCATGGCGCGGCGACGGCCGATGTTGCGGTGGTGATCGCGCAGGCGGTTACGCCGTCGTTCCTCGACGCCCGTCTGGCCGCCGCACAGCTGAGGTCTGCATCCGGCCGGCAGGACGTGACGGATTCCCACTGGCGCGACCGGTTGCTGGCCGGTACAACAGCGCTGCTCGCCAGCGATCTACGGCAGGTGGCCGAGGACCAGGACACCGATCTGCGGCTGCTGCTGGCGGTGCTGCGGGCCACCGCCTTCGCCCAGGGCGCCGCGGGGCTACCGTGGGCGGAAGTATGGCCGGCGGTCACAGCCGCGGTCCTCGGCCCAGCTTCACCGGCCTCCGGCGAAATCGACGCGGTAATCCGCACGGTGCGCCACAGCCGCCTGGTTGGCTACCTAGCCATCGGCGAGGAAGACGGCCGGGTCACCTACCGGCCCGCCCACCAGCGGGTGGCTGAGGTACTCCTGACCGAGCCCGGCTCGCTGGCCATTGGCCCAGCAACCGGCGTTCCTGAGAAATGGGCTGCCGAGATGGCGTCCATGCAGCCCGCAGAGCAGGTCCACCGTGCCATCGCCGAGGCTTGCGCTCGGCTGGCCGAGCAGGGCGGCCGCCTGGCACCGCATCCCTATGTGCGCCGCCACACGGTGGCCCATGCCGAGCTGGGCCACACACTGGACGATTCGATCATGCCGGTGGAGCTGGCGGTCTGGGAGAGTTCGGGGTCGCTGCGCGGGCGGCTGGGCCTGCCGCTGCCGGTGGGCCACACCCAGCGCCGGGTTCTCACGGCGGCCGGGCTCATCGAGCCCTACCTGGATGCATCCGTAGATGTGCCGTCCCGCCTGAGCAGCATCGCCTTCCATCTGGCGGCGAACAACGTGTCGGACTGGGACAACAGCCCGGTGCGGCCGTCGCCTCCTCCTTCCGCCCGCACCATCGGCGCGGCTCTGGACACGCAGTGGGGGCACTGGCAGGGGCGTGCCAACGTGGTGGCCTCCCCCTCCGGCCGGGTACACGCCTTGTGCACGTTCAGCACGCTGGACGGTCGGCAGTTGCTCGCTGCCAGCACCCGCGGCGGCATCGGCATCTGGGACAGCGCGACGGGCCAGCAGCTCACGCACATCAATACAGGTGTGGCACACGCCCTGACCGTCGCAAGGGGCACCAGCGGGCGTCCCTTCCTGGTGGCGGCCCAGCCTCGCAGCGCGGCGGTGTTCGACCCGCTCTCGGGCCGCCAGTTGGCGCGCTTGGAGCGGAACAGCGTGCGCACGGTGACGGTGGCACGCGATGGTGACGCCCGGTGGACGATGGTGGTGGCCAGCAGGCAGAACGAACTGATCCTGTGGCAACCCTCGGAAGGAGCGGTCCGCCCAGTGCGCTTGCCCGATGGTGTCCGCCTCCCGGAGCGGCTGACCTGGGTCCGTAACCCGGAAGGCCGGGGCTATCACCTGCTCAAGCGGTATCGCGCCGGGTGGGTGCTGTTCGATCCCCTGACGCAGGACGTGCTCCCCTTGGATGTGCCGTTCTCCATGGACCTGTCCATCGCGGCCGTACGGGGTCCGTCCGGAGGCGACCTGCTGGCAGTACTCGGCCAGAACCAGCCGGTGATGCTGTTCGACCCCTTCCGAGACGGCATCTTCCCCACTGCCTTCTGGATGGGCGAAGAGGCGGGCCGACTGCCCGGCGCGGCCCGGCGCGTAGTGAGCGTGACCGCTGCGGACGGTGCCGGCTTGGCGGGCGTCGTCACGGACGAGGCCATCGCAGTATGGGATGTGTCCCAACCCGAGCCGCGGCAGGTGGGAGCGTATCCGGCGCAGCCACGAGCAATGTTCGCCGCCGTCTCGGCCCCGAACGGAAAGTGGAAGCTTGCGGTGAGCGGCGACGAGGGCATCCTGCTGCACCGGGCCGGACGGAGCACACTTCCCAGCCACCGGACTGCGATGAACGAGCCGCCGCGTGCCTTGGCCACAGCACGTATGATGACCGCGCTGCCACCCGCTGACGGCGCACAGCGGCTCGCCGTCCCCACTGCCTACATTGTGGAGATCCTCGACGCCGCGACAGGCCAATGCCTGGAGTACTACGAGCACCCCAAGCCCGTGACGTTCCTGGAGGCAGTACCCGGCCCGGGCGACGAGACCGCCGTGGTGGTGGGTGACGAAAAGACCATTCATCTGTGGCACGTCGGGCGTAATGCCGCCAAGCCGATCGCAAGCGGATCGTTCAAGGAAAACCGCTGCTGCGCCGTGCGGCTTCCGGACGACCGGATCGCTGTCGTAGTGGCCAGCGACACCGGAGCAGTCGTCGTCGATGCCATCACCGGCGAGGTGGCCGGACTACCCGACGGCGGGCAGCGCATCACCGCGCTGCTGGCGCTGCCCTCCCCCACCGGCCGCTGCCTGGTGATGGGGGCCGCGCGCTCCCGACTGCTGGTGTGGGACGTGGCCAGTGGCGAACTCGTCGAGGACAGCACGCTGCCCCACCGCACCGCAGCCACTTCGCTGTCTCTCGTCCCACTGCCCGATGGCCGTATCGCGGTGGCCGTCGCCACGCCCCACGAGCTCGTGATCTGGGACCCTCGAGAACGGAGCCCGATCAGCCGGATGGAGACCCCGTACACCTCCGTCATGACCCCGCTCCCCCACGTCCAGGGAACCTGTCTGCTGGCAGCCGGCAACGGCACCGGCATGCGGCTGTGGGAGCCCCTCACCGGGCGTCTCGTGCATTCCCTGCTCACCGCGGCGCCGGTCACCAACATCGTCCACACCCCCGGCCGCACGCAGTACGTGCACATCGGCGGTCCGACGGGGCTTGCCACCCTGAGCTGGCCACTGCAGACAGAAGCCACGTAGAGAGTCCACCGCCCAACAATGCCCACTGCCTTCGGAGTCCTGTGGTCTTGGAGCGGCGGGGCGGGTACTGAGGGCTGGGCTGTCAGACGTTCGGCTACGGCCGGTGCACGGTGCACGGCACGAGATGCTCGCCCTGTGGGACGCGTGCCGTCACGCGCTGGCCAACGGCCGGTACGGCAGCCTACTGCTTCCTCCAGCCTCGCTCAGCAGTTGCTGTTCGACGCGTTGGACTGAGACGCCTGACACTCAGACGACGATACCCAAGCGACATTCCCCCGCAGACCATCGTGGTGGGCAAATGTGCAGCCGCAGCTGCGGTTGGGCGATTGGGCTGCGCGGATCGCACGGAAATATTGGTGCGGCAGGGCACCGTACGCCGTCACAATCTCAAGCACATGACGATCCCCTGGAGTTGTAATGGCGCAGCCTCTTGATCCGCTGACAGTTCAGCGGCTCGCGTATGTCCGGTACCTGTACCGCGAGGGGGTCGAGCAGAGTGGGCAACCCTCGCCACTGCGCTCCCGGGCCATCACGTCCTTCCACGACGCGGTGGAGAACTTCATCGGCCTCGCCGCGCAGCATTTGGGCGTGGACCTGAAGAAGAACGCGGAGTTCCTCAGCTATTGGGAAGCAATCAAACCGGTCTATGAACTCCCCAAGAAAGATCAGATGAGGCGCCTCAACGACGCCCGCGTCGCTCTCAAGCACAACGGAACCTTCCCCTCCGCGCACCAGATCGAGCAGGCCCGCGAGACCGTTGTCGATTTCTTCACCACGGTCACCCCCAATATCTTCGGCATCGAGCTCGACACCATCGACATGGTCGACCTGCTAACTCAGCACGAGGTCAAGCAACTGCTGCGCGACACACAAACGCATGCCGAGATCGGCGACTACGTCCAGGCCATGGCCGGCCTCAACCTGGCATTCCAGGCACTGCTCACCAACTACCGGAGCGGTGAAGGGGCAACCGGATGGTCAGCCTTCAGCTTCGGTGAGAAGCCCTCCCCTTTCGATGAGCCTCGCGGGGAGTATCGGGACCCTGGTCTCAGGCGACTCGAGAAGCTCGACAACTTCATGGCAATCACCCAGGACACTCTGTTGGCCGCCATCAGTCTCGGCATCGACTACGCGAGCATGGCCCGCTTCCACATCCTGACCCCCCAGGTCCGCACCTACGGAAACGGCGACAAGCGCTACTACATCGGAAGGGTCCTGGAGGAGGTAACGTCCGACGACTACGACTGGGCGCGGCACTTCGTCATCGAATCGAGCCTGCGCGCGGCAAAGGCGGATGATCTCCAAGCCATGGAGAAGAAGAGGTGGGAAGCCAACCGGAAGACCAGGAAACCCCTGCCTCATCGTTTCTGGACTGGGCCCATCGAACCCGAGGACAGGAGCGCAACCGTCTTCGATTCCCTGTGACACCGGCGACCTGAGTGCGCTGCACGGTGATGACGGCCGACCAGGGCCGCCAGACTCTCCCCGGAACGGGTGTGCCCGGCAGCTCCACTGCGGGGCACACACCGTACGACGTCGCGCACCAGGTTGTCGGTTGTCAGAACGCGGTCCAGACCATGTCCGGCCTCGATGGCACGCTGCCGTGAGCCTTCACCCGCCCCACACTCGGCCGCTGCAGCCCCGGAACCAGCCAGCCTGGACACGCAAGAGCCATCATGCGCTGTCACTGCCGCCGTCCACGTACCAGTCGCTGGCTGCCAAGGCCAACCGTTCCACAGCATGGAACTCGTCCTCTGGCCAGCACAAACTCTGCATCCGCCATAGCAGTCTGCGTGAGAATGACATGGCCCTTCGTCACTCATGTCAGCAACAGGTGTGCACCACCCGTCAGCACCAACTACCAGGTCACTGAGCCTGCGCCACTGACACTCAAATGACGATGCCCAACTGACACTCCCCCGCAGACCATCATCTCCGTCTTGAGCAGGAACCGCATCTGTGCCTGCGCGGACTTCGGAATGGGGCGGGTCGCGGTGTTCGCCGCGGCCCGCGTCAGTGCGTCTTCGATCTCGCCCACGTCTCTACTCCCCGTCGTCCAGCGTGTCGTCGCCCTTGATGTGCCGGGCCGGGTTGTGCTGCTGCTCCAGGAGCTCCACCGCCCACAACAGCGGCTGCGTGCCTTCGTGTTTGACCATGCCGGGCGAGACGCCGAGCCGGAACGTGCCCGGCGCCGGCTTCCCGGCCGGGTCGTAGGGCAGGACGTCCAGCGGCGAGGGTCCGGCGGCCGGGTAGACCGCGCAGTCCGAAAGCAGCGCGATCGGCAGCAGCGCGTCCTCACCGAAGGTCACCGCACCGGTGGGCGCGGGGCCGGCCTGCGTGGCCAGGGCGGTCTTGACCAGCTTGCGGTGCATGTTGACCCGGGCCGCCGAGATCACCGCGGCGCGGATGTCCGGGCGCCAGGTCGGGCGCTCCAGCGCCGACCACCGCTCGCCCGGCCGGTACCTGGTGCCCTGCGGGCGCTCGCGCAGCTTGCCGATGCCGCCCTTCACGGTGGACTTGATCGCGGACAGCACCGCGGCCATGCTCGGGTCGCCGTCCTTGTGGGTCTCCATCGCGGCCAGGAACGCGGCCGGGGACAGGTCGGCGGTGATGCCGAGGTCGGCCATCGTCTGCTTGTACGCCTCCGCCAGGTGCTTGTACCAGGGGTCCAGGTACGGGCCGGTCTCGCGCCGCACGTAGGCCACGAGCGGGCGGAGCTCCACCGGCAGCCCGAACTGGTCGATCAGCTCCTGCGCGTACGCCACGGTCGGGGTGGCGTACCAGGCCGGCCCCTCCGGGCGGCGGCCGTGCGGCGTGAACGGCGACGGCAGCCGCGGGTCCAGCTCGATCCCGGACAGGTCCACCAGCCAGGAGCCGGGCACCGCCTTGTCGAACCGCGGCGCCTTGACGTACTCCGGTCCGGACAGCCCGACCACCAACCGGTTCGCGGCGGCGAGGAAGGCGGTGTTCACGTCGACGCCGACCGCGAACGCCTTCGCGCACTCGGCATCGGTGAGCAGCTCGGTGGGGCGGATCCAGTCGAACGCCTCCTCATCGAGGACTTCCGCCGCGGTGCGCGGCTGGGCAGGCGGGTACAGGCCGTGCACG
This sequence comes from Streptomyces sp. NPDC093221, assembly GCF_044753885.1. NCBI lineage: Bacteria > Bacillati > Actinomycetota > Actinomycetes > Kitasatosporales > Streptomycetaceae > Streptomyces > Streptomyces sp. NPDC093221. The sequence continues at coordinate 18,175 of NZ_JBIVOA010000004.1, forward strand.
ACGGGGTGTTCATCCGGGGCCTCCGGCGGCGCCGGGTCGACCGCCGCGGTGAGCGAGCCCGGGACCGGCCCGGACACCCAGGCGTCGGTCGTGTCGTCCTTCACCGCGCGGGTCGGCGGCCGCAAGGCGGTCATCAACTCCAGGCCCGCGACCGCGGTGGAGCCGCGCGGGGTCAGCACCCGGGCGGCGTAGGCGGTCAGCACCCGGGCGAGCTCCGCCAGCGCCAGCTGGTCCGCGTCGCCCCACGCCCGGGAGTCCAGCGCGCCCCACGGCAGCACGGCCAGCTGCACGCACTGCCGCTCGCTGCCCTTGGCCGGCCGGTAGATCCTGGCCCACGGCCCGAACCCCCGCTTGGTGAGCTGCCACTTCGCGCGGCCGATCTGCTTGACGACCTTGTGGTCCTCCGGCAGCCGCATCGACCGCCGGTCCTCCAGGTGCTCTGGCAGCCCGAGCCGCATCGCCGCCGCGGCGGTCACCACGATCAGCGGGTCGGAGTCCTTGCCCGCCCGGTGCAGCCGGCTCGCGCCGAGCCGGGCTTCTGCCAGCGTCCAGGCCACCAGGTCCGGCACCGACGTGGCCGGACACTGAAGGACCAGGCCGCCCGCGCAGTACAGGGAGCCGTCGCCGTCCAGCACGCCGAGCGGGCCGTGCGCGAACCGCGGATCGACCGCGGCCGCCGACGGCGCGGCCGCGGCGGCCTTCGCGGTGGCCTTGCGTGCGGCCGGGCGGCGCGACGTCGACGTGCTCCTGGCGGTGGTCGTCGGACGGGGCGCGGCGGCCGGAGCGGGGGTGGCGGGCGTGGTGGTCGGCTGGGTGTTCTCTTGGTTCGTCATGATCGCAGCATCGGTCGCGAGGCCTGTGGATAGCGGTCGCGCTTCCGGCGCCTGCTGCGGCGCGTCGGCCGACGCTGCGGGGAAGCGCTGAGCGAGGCCTTCGAGCAGCCGGGCGTAGGCGGCGCGCTGCGGCGACCGCGGTTCACGCTGCCCGGCCTCCCAGCTCCCGACCGCCTCACGGCGGGTGCCGAGCGCGGTCGCGATCTGGGTCTGGCTCAGCCCCGCAGCCTCCGTAGCCGCCTGCGCTCCACAGGTGGCGGAAGGTCATTGGACGGGACCTGTTGCAGCAGTGCATCGACAGCGCTGAACAGCTCGTTCTCGGTGGGCATAGCTCACCTCCATGCCGCAACCTACCATGGATCACACATTGAATCACACATGAATCACACGTTAGGGAGAAGTGGGAACGGCATGTTGCCGGATGCGTCCTGCCCGCACCCGCCTCGGAAGGGGCGCGGTGTCGGAGGGTGACGATATGTTCGTTAGTTGATGGGATGCCGTTCGTTTCAGTGCGAGTTGACCTTTTCGCCGGTCACGGAGAGCTGAAGGCGGCTGCGTAGTTTTGCTGGCAGAGAGGCTGGCGATGGCGTTCGACAACCGGCAGATCCAGACTGCGGTCCTGGACCGCGCGGACTCCGATGAACCGGTGGTGTGCCCGACCGAACTTGATGAGCTGCTCGCCTTCCGCGAAGAGCACGCAGGCCACCGGTTCTTCTGCGGTGAGCTGTTGGGCGGTTGCGGCTTCGAGTTGGGTACGCGCAGGGGTGAGAGCCGGGTCTGCCACTTCTACCACTTGGCCAACCCAGACCGGCCGGCCTGCGGGCGCAGGGAGAAGACTGCAGGGGTCGCCAGCGCCGACCACTTGTACATCCTCAAGAGCACGAAGTCCTGGCTGCGTGGGCAGGGCCGTGACCCGAAGTACCGGTTCTCCGGGCACGACGACACGGCCCCGCCCGGATCTTTGGTCGACATTACGAGCGAGGGGCTGAACCTGCGCTTCCACAGCGACCCCGCGCTGCCCCTGGACTGGGGTGGCGAGGCCGGGCCGGAGCTAGTGCTCGGTCCGAACGTCCGCGTTGACAGCGCGACGCTGCGCCGCCGTGGGTACGTCAACCGCTTCATGATGCGCAGCGAGGGCAGCAAGCGGGTGCTGCTGTTCTGCACCGTGTTCCCGGACAGCGGAGTCAGTGAGTGGTACTCCCTAGAGCGGTGCGAGATCACTGCGGAGGGCCGCCTAAAGACCCCCGCGCTCGAGGGATTTGTCGCGTCGGCGCCGCCGTCCGGCGATGCCGTGCCCACCGCGGACGCCGATGCCGGTACTCGCGGACCGGTACAGATCGGAAGCCTCGTGCGTCTCCTGGCTGCTGGCAGGCAGGGCGGCCAGGTCAGCGCTGTCCGTGGTCTACTGCAGGCAGCCGAAGGTGCGAAGGCGCGGTGTGAGGGCATTGCGCTGGAGAAGCTGGAGGAAGCCGCCGCGCAGGCGCAAGACTGGTTGGACGAGCGGGACAAGAACCGCCGCTGGGTCTTCCGCCGGCTGCGCGAGGCAGTCGACTCCGAGAGGGGCGGCGCGGTCGGAACCTGGCTCAAGGAGGCCCGGGAAGCGGTCCGCCGGGACGACGCCCCCACCGAAGAGGAGGCGGCACTGCTGGCCGCCGCGGAGTCCATCTGGACCCGCTGGCGCGGCCGGACGCTGCAGACCAGGTCCCGGGTGCAGCCCCGCACTCTGTCCTGGATCCCGCCGAACGACGTGCAGCGGCCGACCCCGGCGCGGCCGGCCCCCAAGCCGGTCAAGACGGCCAAGGCTGCAGACACCCAGAAGGCCAAGCATGCGCGCCGGGCCGCCCGGGTTGAGATCACCGCGTTGCTGGCCCGCCTGGAAGCAGGCGCCCCCACCATGTCCGCCACCGAGTACGGAACTGCTCTGGAGGACCTGGAACGCGCCGAGGCCGCTGCTGGACACGTCCCCACCCGTCAGCGTCACGACATCGCCCGCTGGAAGGCCGGGAAGCCCAAGGGCGAGCAGTCCGGCAGTAGCACGGTGCCCGCCCAGCCCACAGCTGAGTCGCGCGGCCACCGAGCCGGTATCGCCGGGGTACTGTCGGCCGACAAACTCGACTCTGCGGCGGCTGCCGTGTGCGGGGCGCTGAAGAAGGCGGCACGCGCAGGCGAGACGACCTCGTGGTCCCGTCTGCGCACCCAGCTCGGGTCCGCTCTGCCGCGGATGACCCCTGCCGAGCGGCTGGACGTGCTGATCCGCGTCGACCAAGCGACGCCGCCGGACCAACCGCTCCTGTCGGCCCTGACCGCGGCGGGCGACCCGGAGATCGCCTCGCGGTTCCGCAGCGTCGCAGCAGCCCTCGGCCGTGACATCCCGATCGACGACAACGAGTTGCGCACGGCCATCTCCAGCGAAGTCCGCCGGCTGTATGAGCTGTGGCGCCACCAGTAACTCCGCTGGCCGCCCACCTTCCGGAACGGGATGTGTCTCACGCCGCATGCCGAACTGCAGTGGTGGTGCGCGCTCCAACAGCGAGCCGTAGCCGTCGAAGCCGTCCTCGGGTGCGCACCGGACTGACCAGCCCGGTGCAGCATCCGGCGCGCCGCCGACGGTCGGCGCCGGGCTGGACGCCCGGATTCCTGATCGGCGCGGGGCCGCCTTCCCTATCCACGAACCGGTCGGCAGACTGAACCCGTCACGGAAATCACGCCGGGGGTCACATGGAGTTAGACGGAACTGAGCTGTCCGAAGCGATCAAGGCGGTTCGCGCCGGACTCGTAACCGCCCAGCAGGACGGGGACGGCTCTCCCGTGCGATTCACCGTCAAGGACGTCACTCTCGATCTGGGGATCGAGCTACGCCATGAAGCGTCAGCCGGCGGCGGGATCAAGGCGTTCGTCGTTTCCGCCGATGCCCGTGGGGGGCGTGCCCGTTCGGTGACCCACCGTATGACCGTCACGCTGGAAGTCGAGCCCGCGCCGGGCGGCCGCCGAACGGTTATCGGTGACGAGCGGGGTCTGGATCCGGTCCCCGTTCCTCCTGCAGGTATGTAACGGCGTTCCGGTGGAGCAGCGGACCGTCGAAGTTATCAATCCGCGTGTGTCGATGTTCGGTTCGGGCTGCCTGATCGCGCCCGGAGTGGTGCTGACCGCGCAGCATGTGGCCTGCCCGGGTGGGGACATGCAGCCCGTCACCGTCCGAGACAAGGCCGGCCGGACAGCGCAAGCCGAGGTCGTCTGGGCAGATGCGGCGCTGGACGTCGTCTTACTGGCCTCGGATCACTCCGTGCTGGGGACGGATCTCGCGGTCGCCCGTTGGGGAGAACTGACCTGTGACTATCCGGCCGCGCGGCCGATGTGCACGATGACCGGCTTCCCGCGGGCGATGCGGCTGGCGTTGCCCGATGCCCCGCAGACATTCGTCGCCGACCTGAAGACCGTCGACGGGCACATCAAGCCCGCTACCGGATCCCGGAGCGGCCACTACGGCTTCGAATTGAGCGATGCCTCCGCTGGCTCAGCCGACCTGTGGCGCGGCATGTCCGGGGCTGCAGCGTTCTGCCACGACATGCTCGTGGGAGTCGCGACCTTCGCCTCGGACCACTGGCCGTGCGGACTGCTGTACCTGATGCCGGCCGCACGGCTGTTCGCGTCGCCCGGCTTCACTGACGCGGTCACCTCCGTGACGGGGATGGCCCCGCAACTGCAGCCCGCCGACTTGAGCGTGCTGTTCACCGACGTGCCCGACCCGCAGCTCTCCTCCTCCTCCTCCTACCTCCTCCACGCGCGCTCGGCTGTCGTCCCCATGTCCGGCATGACCGGCCAGCTCGACACGCTGGACGCCTGGTGCCGTACCAGCCGCGCTTCGGACATCACCGCTGTCACCGGCATCGGCGGCGTCGGCAAGACCCGCCTGGTCACCGAGTTACTCCACCGCCTGGCCCAGCCCCGCCCGGAGCAGCCCACCGCACGAGGATGGACCGGCGGATTCCTTGCCGACACCCCGCGCTTTCAACCCCCGCCTTACGGCATGCTCGGCGCCAGCAAGTACCCGCTGCTGATCGCCGTCGACTACGCCGAGACCCGCCGCACCCAGATCGACCAGGTCCTCGACATCCTCGCCGCGCGCCGCGGAGGCCAACCGGTGCGCCTGCTCCTGCTGGCCCGCGGCCACGACAACTGGTGGCCCTCCCTGCGCCGCGCCCGGCAGGGCACGAGCGTGATCAGCACCGGCACGCCCGTTGCCATCGAACCGGACGACGCACTCAGCGACACTGACACGCAATCCGTCTTCGACGACGCCAAGCGGGCCTTCAATGAGCGCATCAGTGCTCTGCGAGCCGCCGGGCACCAATGGGCCACGTCGCCCCTGACCCCCACCTCAGGCATCAAGGAAGGCGACGTCTACACGGGCAGCGCGAACCCGGACGACGACAGGATCGTCTCCTTACACATGGCGGCGCTCGCCGAAGTCCTCACCACGCTCAACGACTTCTTCGCCCGCCACGAAAAGCCCATGGACGTTCTGATCGCCCACGAGATGAGCTACTGGCGCAGGATCGTGGAGGCTCGTGGGCTGTTCTTCGACGAAAAACTGATGCGCACCCTCGTCTGCGTCCAGGCTGTGGCCGGCGCCCGCAAGCAGGCCAACGCCCAGGCCGCCGTCGCGGCCGGCTTCGACGTGCACTACAGCGGCTTCCCCAATACGGCACCGCACGACGAAGCCAGGCTCGCCGCGTACGAGGACATCCTCACCGCCGCCTACCCCTCCGGCGACGGAGCCCACTGGGGCTCCATGGGACCCGACGTCCTCGGTGCCGCCCTGGTCGCCGAAGTAGAAGAAGCCAGCGACCGGCAGTTCATCGAACACCTCCTGCCCCACCCCAACCTCTCGCCGGAGCAACGCCATCAGAGCCTGACCGTCGTCGCCCGGGCCATACCGGAGCAACCAGCTCTCGCCGCCGGCGCAGCCCGCGCCGTGGCTGCGGCCCCCCAGCAGCTTCTGCCCCTGGCGGCCAGGACCGTCGCCGCCGAACTCGCCCCTGAAGTTGCCCGTCCGTGGCTGCACGAACTGCAGGAAGCCCTCACCGAACGGGCCCGGCAGCCCGACGCCGACCCGCACACCTCCGCCTGGGCCGCCGACGTCGTCAACACTCACCCACCTGGAGACCGGACTCGAGGACTACTTCGACTCGGTCGACGCACCCCCACCACCCGGCCGCGACTCCGATCCAGACGACCCGCCGGAAGACGTCGCTGACCTGGAAGAACCCGAGAGGCAAGCGGAGCTCACCCCCCGCGCCGCCGGACCGGCACCGCTGACCCCCGTGCCGGCGGCACCCCACGTATTGAAGACTGCCGGCGCCCACCAGGCCACCCACCCGGCCACACGGACCGTCCTGACCGCCCTGGCGCTCGCCCACCTGACGCTCGTAGCCTTCGTGACCGGCAACGTCGCCTACCTCTCCGACGACGCCAGCGGACCGAACTACTGGCTCCTGCCCCCCAGCATCGTCCTCTTCCATCTGGTGGTCGCCCTGCTCTACGGACATCTCCGAATGCGACGTACATTGATAGACCTACTACTGCTCCTGGGGGCACTCGGGACGACCGTGCTGGTCGCGGTGGTCTTCAGCAACATCCACGGCATCCATCTCAACCCCTTCCTCCTGGGCACGGCATGGGCCGGTGTCTTCTCACCCGGCCTGCTGGCCCTCACCTACGCCATACGCGCCTGGCTCGACGACCTCCTGCGACAGCCGGATCTGCCTCTCAGACGGGCCAAGGCGTCGGGGCCTTGCGGGCCCCCCGAATACGCGCTGGAGGGGCGCTGAGCGCAGTGTTCACGCCGCTCACAGCGCCGCCCTGGTCCATGCTGGGCCCCGTGAACATCGAAGACGTACGTGCGGCGCTCAGCGCGGGAGACCTTGCGGCACTGATAGGCCTCGACGAGTGCGGATGGATGGACGTGAAGTCTGCGCCCTACATGGTCGACAAGGGGCCCCACCACAAGGAAGAGCTTGTCAAGGACGTCGCTGGCTTTGCCAACACCGCGACCGGTGGGCTGCTCATCATCGGCTTCAAGGTGACCAAGGCCAACGGGGTGGAGACCGTCTCAAAAGTCAACGCAGTGCCACGGACGCTGGTCGACACTGAGACGTACCGCAAGCTGATCGACGAGCGGGTCTACCCGCACATCGAGGGCCTGGAGCTGAATTGGGTCAAGTGGGGTGATGACAAGGGAGTGTTGAGCATTGACGTCCCAGCTCAGCCTGCCAGCGCGCGCCCGTTCGTGATTCCGGCGCCTATCGGGACGGACTCGCAGTCAGTCACAGGTCTCGCTGTGCCCGTGCGACGGGGAGACCAGACTGTTTTCTGGAGCCGTCAGGAGGCTCACCGCCAGTTGTCCGCAGGGTGGGTGGCCATCGGAGCCCCAACTGCTGACGACAGCGGCGTGCATCGGGCGACCGAGGGGTCCGTCGCACTCCACGGGAACACCGCGGACCGGTCCAAGACGCAGCGGATCCTCGCTGCGATGCCCTTTGACGCGCCCTGGCTCCGCATGCTCCAAGGCCGGCCAACGATGCGCAGGGTCAGGGCGGACGTCACGCGAGCGATCGACACGGCCTGGGATGCCCTCATCACCGACAACGACATCAAATTCCTCGATCCTGAGCTGGCGAACGCGCACGCTACGTTCATGGACAGCCTCCGCCGACTGATCGACGAACTCGACGGCATGCATGACCCGGACAACGGCTCCAGCCCCCCGGCCTACGTAGAGGTCCCCCCGGAGTGGAAGCGCTCTGACCCCGAGCGGTACCAGCAGACGTTGGCCGACCTGTCTGGGGCTCGTGACGCCTTCCTTGAGGCGCGCACCGAACTCATGAACTCGCTGAACCGCAGGGGCCTCTTGAGCTGAGCGAGACCCAGTCCAGTCCTGCTTCTGCAATGGACAGGGCACTTTCCCCGGCAGCGGGGCCCACGGGCGTCTGTCGGACCTGGATGGCAGAGTGACCGGTCATGGAATCGGAAGACTTCTGGCAGCTCATACAGGCCGCTAGCTCGCGCACCACGGCGGAAGGCTCCTTCGACCGGGCACTGGTCGAAACACTGACAGCACGTTCGAAGCGCGAGATCCTCGAGTACCAGGAGCGCTTCGACGCATTCCGTGGCGCCCTGTATCGGTGGGACGTCTGGGCAGCGGCATATCTGATCGGCGGCGGCTGCTCCGACGACAGCTTCACCGACTTCCGCGCTGGCGTCATTGCCGAAGGCCAGGCCTGGTATGAGCGCGTAGCCGCCAATCCCGACAGCCTGGCTGAGCACCCGCTCATCGCCGCAGCAGCAGAGGCGGGCCAGGACCACGTCCTCTTCGACGAAGAAGTGAACTACGCCGCCGCCGATGCGTTCGGGCAACTGACCGGCGACAGGCACGACTTCTACGAGGCATGGGACCAGTACCGGAAGGCCCAACCTCATGAGCAGGCCGCGCAGGACATGGGCGAGGACTTCGACTTCGACGACGACGAACAGATGCACCGCCGACTGCCGCGCCTCGCTGCGCTCTACCTCCCGGGCAATTCCGTATGAGGATGGGAAACGAACACCCTGACGATCGGCCAGCTACCCGCTGATCAGCGGGTTCCGCCAGTGCCCCTCAGTTCGGCAGGCTCGGAGAAACCCAGGTTTGCTCCGGTACCGTTCAAGAGGCCGGGACCGTCGTCAACGAGTGGACCAGCGCCTGCGCGCTCCAGCGCAGCTTGGTGCCCTAGGCTGGCGAGTCGAGGACGACGCCCAGGCGGCCGGTGTCCGAGTCGAACTTCACGGCCGGGACGTGGCCGACGAGCTCGGGCGCGGCCGCGGCGAGGACGCTGCCGCCGGCTGCCGGGACGGTCAGGCCGCGCTCGGTCATCATCATGCCGATCGCCTCGCCGAGTCCGAGCGGCTCGCGGCCGTCGCGCCGCACCGCCTGCCGGGTGCGCCGCTTCGGCTCCTTTCACCGCAGCGCCGTCCTTCTTCGCCTGTTCCCAGGCGGCCAGCAGGGCCTGGCGGGCCAGGTCGACCCCGCTCACGTCGCTGGTCACGCGATCACCGCCCCGGCCGTCGCGGCACGTGCGGCGCTCTGCTCGCGCAGCTGCTCCAGGCGCTCGTTCAGCAGGAACTGCGCGGTGCGCTCCCTCGCGGCATCAGCGGCCTTGGCGGCCGCAGCGAGGGCGTCCGCGCCATTGGGGTTGGCACGGAACCAGCGGCGGCGCTGCTCGGTCGCGTACGCCCGCTCCGCCTCGGCTTCGGCTTCCGGGGTGCGGGCCAGCATCTCCAGTGCGCACCGCCGGTACTCCGGGGCCGCCTGCTCCGCCACCTGCAGCGCGGTCAACGCCTGCGCCAACGCTGTCCGGGCAGGGTCTGACTCCATCTCGCCCGGCTCCACCAGCTCCAGGAACTCGCGCCAGGCGACGCCGATACCGGCGTCCAGCTCTGCCCGGACGTGGTCGACGACGTCGGCGACGTCGCCCGGGTCGTCCAGGGCCGCCGACCAGGCAGCCGCGACCAGCCCGGCCTCCACGACCAGCGCCTCGGTGCGGCGTCGGCAGTCGCACGTCTCGCACAGCCCGCCTGCCTGCGACTGCCCGCAGTCGGTGCACGGCAGCGCCTGCCGGGCCGCTTCGGCGACGGCCGCGGCCGCGCGCTCGGCATCGGCCCGCTCCAGGTCAGCCACCCGGGCCGCATCCCGCCGGGCCTGCTCGGCTGCCGCCTGCTCCCGCCGCCACGCGAGGTCTTCGGCCTCCAGGGCGGCCTGCGCGCGCAGCCGCTCCTCGAGGACCTGGCGGCGCTCGGTCTCGGTCAGACCGGGCAACTGCGCCTCGACTTCCGCCGCGATCCGGGCGCGGTGAGCACGCCGGATGTGGACCACGTTGCCGCAGTTGGCGCACTCCGCGCCGGTGTCCAGCCGGATCCCGTCGTCACACCGCCGGTCCGAGCACGCCTGGCGGAGGACCAGACGCCAGCATGGCCGGGCCCGGTCGATAACTCCACGTAGATCCATGATCACGGAACATTAGGGGGCGACGTTCCGCGGCCCTACCCCAACTCCCCTGTCGGCGGGCGCCGATGATGCCACCTTGTACCTGTTTGAGGGCAGAAACGCCCGATCCCGCCGCACCACCCCCGCTGGCACGCGTCAATGGACCCGACGGCCCCACAGCCGCCGCCCTTTCTGGTTCGGAAGGGCACCAGCGCCCGAACCGTGCCGAGATCCTGGAACGGGCGCACACGGCTCCCGCCCCGGCCTCCGTCCGGGCGGGGGCCGTTCAGCACCCGTCCCGGCCACCCCGACTCGCCGGACCCGCCGATCGCCTCACGGACCGAATCCGGACGCGGGGCAGCGCCACCGGCCGAGAAGACCACGGTGCCCCGTACCGCCTTCACCCGCACCTCCAGCCCCTCACCTGCTCCGCAGCGTCGGCGAGCCGGTCGGCCCACCGACGCCGCCCGCCCGTCGTCTGCTCCATAACGTCGGCGTGTGGTCTGCCTTGGGCCCCGGCCTGCAGTTATGCCGGTCGGCGCAGACGTCACCTGAAGCGAAATATAAAATTCCGCTCGGACTGAAATATTCCCATTTCATTCGGAGTGCAATATTCCGCGATGATTTGAGTCATATGCAGTAAAGAATCAGCCAAGGTGGCGTTCTTGGCTTTCCTGTTCCGACGGCTCGACAAGAATCGTCTCTCCAGGTCGGGCGAATATTATTGTTCGACACCATAGACCGAAGGGGGTCGCATGACTTTACGCTTTCGGATTTCGAAGCTCCTCGGTGCGCTAACGATCGCGTTCGCGGTTGTTCTCGCATGGAGTGGGCCGGCATCGGCCCATGCCTCGCCCGATGACTTTTCGTGGATCTCCTCCGTCAAGCTTGGAACCCACATTGAAGGGAACCAGCAGGTGACGCTCACCCGTGTGCCGGGAGACTCACCGTCTCTGCCCAAGCCGCCCCAGGGGACGCACTACCCGGAGTACGTCCTGGTCGGTCACGTCAAGGACGTCCCCGGCGTCTCTCAGTCGGCCGTCAAATCGTCGGTTTCGCCCAACAGCGCCAGCAAATGCAATCCAACAGGCAGCGCCTTCGCCACCTGCATCGAAGTCACCGGCTCCGGTCTCACAGTCAGCAACTGGACCACGGACGCCTATTTCTGTTCCTGCGCCGCCGGGACAGTGCCAGCCAGCTACATCGTCAATACGACCGTGCTGGAGGTCCTTTACCAGCCGTGGTACGGCGCTGGCCGTTACCAATCAAGGTTCGACGACTTGCCGCGTTCATGGAAGGACGGCACCAAACTGTGCAACTACTGGGGCGGCTCCGAGGGCGGAACGCCCTGCATTACCGTCCATAGCTGAACTGGCGTGCGCGGTCTAGCCTGGTGGATTCGGCCCGCTTCCCCGGTACGGGGGAGCGGGCTACGGTTATCTCATGGTCTTCGCGAAGTGGGTACGACGCCGCCAGTTACAACAGGCAATGACCGGCAAGCCGTACTCGGATGAACCGGCTGTGGTCTACGGACTCGGGCCTGGCTTTAGCGGCCGACGCCACCTCAACCAGCGCGTACGAAGCCGCCGCAGGGGCGTTGTCCTCTGGAAGCATCTGACGCCTCCTTACACGATCAGCCATACCGACGAGAGCGGCCGTCGGCTTGTCGTCGCCAGCCAGCCCCGCCAGTACACGACGGACCTCGCGATGTTCCGGCAACAGTCCCTGGAAAACACCGTGCGCCACATCCTGGTCGATACGCACGGAACATCTCCCGCCGGAGGCCTGACCACAGGCGGGGAGGATTTCGAGAGTGCCGTGGCGGCAGCGCTCACACAGACGCGTCCCGACGTCTGGACCACGCATGAGGTGACCGCCAGCTGGGGTCGCTACGAGCTGGACGTCCATCACATGACGCCTGAGATATGGGTGGGCATCGCCCGGCTCGAGGACACCTGGTGCATGCTCCGTAGCCACGGTCTCCCTGTGGAAGAGGCGACCTTGGCTCCGGTACGGCTGACCACCAGACAGCGGTAGACCGGCGCCGGTTGCGCCGAGCGACAGCAGGCCTGGCCCCGCAGCCCGGCCCAGAGATTTGTTCCGCCGCACCTTCCTCTCACGGGCGCACCGCCGTGTACAGACTGCCCCTGGCCGGGCAGCGGGCGCGCGACAGCTCGGGCCGGAGCGTCAGTCGCCGATGTGTACGGTGACGTCCTCCCCAGGTGCGCCGCCCTGTTTGCCAGGGCCCGTCGAGCTCGCGGCTGGCTTCAACGACGTGTAGCCCCCGGTGAGTGCCCGTTGTTGAAGTCGTGTTGTGGGCGGCGGATTCCAGCGGGGCTCTGTCGGCCAAGTACGGGGTCGGCCGTGGCCCGGATCGATGGCGTGGAATCGGTGTGGTTGGCAGCTGAGGAGATCGCCGCACTGGGGATGCGCGCCGTGGACGCGACGAGGATGTCGCCCGGCTCTCCCCGTTCGTGCGCTACCACATCAACGTGCTGGGGCGGTATTTCTTCCAGCTTCCTGACCTGCCCGGGGGGCCTGCGTCCCCTGCGCGCCCCGGACGCAGCCGATGACATGTGATTGCGGGCCACGCGGTAGAAACACGACACCCTGCGGGGAAGCCGTTGTTCGGCTTCCCCGCAGGGGCGAGGCAGTTCTCGGACTGCTGACCGATCCCTTCGCGGCGCTGGCCCTCGGGCCGGGACACCGCCGCCCGGCCCGAACCCGGCGGCGGTGCCGTCGTGTTGCAGCCGCCAAGACGTGGTCAATCCGGGGATGGCGGCCGTGGGGAACAGGGGGCGCAGTGAGCAAGATCCGTCCTCACCGCTCACGGCCGCCCGATTGATCCCGAGGCCGGAACCCGCCAGGACCTCGACCTCGTCAGCGCCGGGCGTCGCCGGGCGCGAGCAGGGCGGTGACGCCCGCGATGGCATCCGCCGAGGGCTTGAAGTACCGGCGGATGTTCTCCACCTTCTTGTGCCGGGACTTGGCCATCAGCATCAACTCCGAGGCGTTCTGTTCGCCGAGGTGGGTCAGGGAGGAGTGCCGGTACTCGTGCAGGTCCCAGCCGGTGCCCGGCCCGGCGTGCGCGGTGTGCTGGTCGAGCAGCGCGCGGGCCTGGCCGTAGGAGAGGCGAGCGAGACCGCTGTCGGGGCAGATGTCCCGGGCGGAGAGCACCTTGCCGGGGCCGGGTCGGCGGTGGGTGACGAACACCGGTCCTCGGGTGCGGCCCTTGAGCAGGCGGGGCAGCAGCCGGGCGGTGCCCGGCGTCCCAGAACACGTCTCCAGCACGTAGTCGGCGCGGGACGCGCCGCGCCGGCGCACCTTCGGCTGGGCACCCTTGGCCTTCACCGGGCAGCGGCGCCCAGCCAGATCGAGGTCCTCGATGTTGAGGTCCAGGATCTCCTCGGAGCGGGCGCAGGTCTCGTAGAGCATCCGCCACAGGGTCTTCTCCCGCAGGTGGATGTCGCGGCGGGCGATCAGCCGGTCGATCGCCATCTTCGAGCGCACCGGGGTGTCGGAATCCGGGGGCGGCATCCGCTTCGCCCAGGCCGGGATCGCCGGGCCGTCGTAGCCGCGCTCGGCGCACCAGCTCGTCCACGACAGCACCGCGCCCCGGCGGGCGTTCCAGGTGTTCACCGCCGAGCTGCCCCACAGCAGCTCCAGCGCCTCGCCGAGCTCGTCGTCCGCGACGGCGGCCAGCGGCCGGCCCCCGCCGATCCGCTCGGCGGTCTTCCCTACAGCGATGCCGTAGCTCCGAACGGTGTTCGGGTTGGTCAGCGAGTCGAGGAAGGCGTCGGCCGCCGTCCGGACGGTCAGCGCCTTCCCGGTCGGCAGCAGCAGGACCGCGGGCACCGTCTCCCCCTTGCTACAGATAACAGGGTCGCTTCACGCAGTGTGCGAAAGACGTCCCCGCAGGTCGCGCTCGGTGATAGCACCGATAATAGGGCGTTATCCGTGGGAAGACTTCAGACCGCGACACGCGCCGAGCGGCCGTCAGCTGCCCACCAGGGCCGACGCGGGCTTAGCGCCGGTTTTCGTTCCGATGTTCCTCAGGCCCCGTACCGCTTCAGCAGCCTTTCCGGCATGGCCCCGGGAGGCGGCCCTACAGGCCCTCGTTCAGCGGTGTGACGTGCGCCACACGCATGTCCTGATTTTGGCCCCGCGCACGGCTATGGGAGTGAAGACGTATCGCCATACGTCTCCTACCGGGTCCGCCGCTGCCGCTTTGGGAAGAGCCGAAGGCGGCGGACCCCGGTTCAGATTCGCGAAGCACGGTCGTGTCATCTACGTCACGATCCGGCGCTCGCGGTACGGCTGTCCTGCCAGTCGCTGGCTCCTCTGCCTGCACTGTTCAAACTTGCCTCTCATCCGGCAGCTGCCCTCACCTGAGGTGACAGAGCGCTGGCGGTAGAGCACTATTTCGGACACTTCAACCCCCTTCGGTTCTCGGCAACGGCTCTTCCCAGTGTCAGCAAGGCGCCGATCCGCAGGGGTAATTCGCAACATAGGAGACGAAATGGCGAAGAAGGCGCGTCCGCGCACCTTGAAGGTGGCGCAGTGCGTGGAGCGGCCGGCCCCGTGGCGGCGCCGCAGCCGAAACACGGTCAAGATCACGGTCATCGTGGTCGAGGTCATGCGCGTGATACACGGTGACGCGCGCTGGCAGAACTCCCTGGAGAGCGTGCTCGCCGTCGCGATTGCGCTGCTGGCCGCGGAGATGGTCTACGGCGTGGCGTACCGCTTCGCGGACGCGCTCCGTGGGCTGATGCCCGAGCAGATGGTGCTGAAGCGCGTGAATGGCAAGCGCAAGCTTTCCTTCGGCTGGTAACCGTGTCCACCGGTGCCCGGCCTGTTGCCCCGTCCGCGGATGCGGACGGGGCAACAGCCCTGTCCGCACCCGGGCCGGACAGCAAAGAACAGATCGACCGCCGTTGGTCGGAGTTCAGCCTGCACCAGGAGGTCATCCGGAAGTACTTGCACTTCCGCGGCCTGAACGACCACGAGGCCGACGACGTGCTGTCCGACGTCGCCTGGAAGTACGTGCAGTACGCCCGGGGCCACGAGGTCGGCAACGTTCGCGCCCTCCTGCTGACCAGCGCCCGGCACGCCGCCGTCGACCATTCGCGTCGCCAGGCACGCAGCCGGGAGACGCCGGTCAGCACGCCCGAGCTGTTCGAGTCGGCGGACGCCGTGGCGGAGTCCGCCGACACCGTGGTCTTCAACAACGAGAGCATCAAAGAGCTGATGATCAAGATCACCGGCCTTCCCCGCCGTCAGCGCCAGGTGATCACGATGACCTACCTGGAGGACAAGACGCCCGGCCGCATCGCCGTCGAACTGGGCTTGACCCCGGATGCGGTGCGCAAGACCGCCGCCCTCGCCCTTGGAAACCTGCGCGAGATGTACGCCAACGCGGCGGCCGCCGCCGACGAGGCGTAGCCGGCGGCGGGCGACATGACCACGCTGGGGAACAACGCCGGCAAGATCACCGTGACCATCTCCGTGCCGAGCACCACGAGGATCAAGCTCACGGCGCTCAGGCCGCACTTCGTCAAGGAACGCGAGCGGGTCCGTGCGCACGAGCTCGCCAACACCCGCGGCCTCACAGGACGAGAGGCGAGGGCGCGCCGGGACTTGTGGGAGGAAGAAAAGACCCGCCTGCGGCGAGCGGGTGAGCTGGCAGACAGCATCGAGGCCCTGGTGACCGGCGGTGTCGTCCAGGAGATCGAGACCCGTGGCTGGAACAAGGACTGGCCGGCGCAGCCGCGGCAGTCCCGAGGCCGGTGGCCGGGCTCTCCGAATCCTGCGGGCCCCGCAGCGATCAGTGTCCGGTTACCCGGTGATCTTGTGCTGACCGTGCGGGCCGGCTGCTGGGCCGCATGCGGGAAGGAGGTCGGACTGCTCTCGGGCTGGAGAGACCGCTACCCCGACGCCCGGCCCAACCGGCCCCACCGCCCCGGATGCGACACCGACGCGCTCGCCGAATACCACCGCCTCGCCGCCAAGATCATCACCCCCGGCGAGGTCTGGCGCGCCGCCCTCGGCCGCGGCTTATCCCGCGTAGAGCACCAGGTCGTCCGATGAGGATCAGACCTCGATGTATGCGACGACCACGATCGTTATCTGGGGTTGCGCAGGTCTTTATGCAGTTCACAGGCATGCGATGGTGTGATGCACGTTAGGTACGGCCTACTGGCAGAGCGATTGAGTGCGCGTCTCACCGGGATGTCCGCGATCTTGATCAGTGCCTGGAACGCCCAAGAAGTGCGTTCCGCAGAACCCAGCGGATGGATCAGTAGGTGACACTGATTCGACGTGCTGGGCCGTCGACTCGGATACGACCGCCGTAGGGGATGACGATCTGCGGGTCTGTGTGGCCCAGGTCGACGTCGAACACCGTCATCGTGTCGGGGGCGTACTGGCTGAGTGCCCGCAGGACGGCTTCGCGCTGTTGCTGCCGGAAGTCCGTTCGCTCCTGGACGGTCAGCCGTTGTTCGAATGACCAGCTCTTGGCCCGGCCCATCAGTAGCGCCGGGAACTGGCGGAGGAGTCCGCGTTCGCCCATGTTGCGCAGAATTCGGTAGACCTCCTCTGCTCCCGGCATTTCTTCGGATGTCTCCAGGAAGAGGACGTTGCCGGAGTAGGTGTCGGCCTGTTGTATTTCGCGGTTGGCCATCAGCAACCAGGACAGGATCTCCAGGTTGCCGCCCCAACTGCTCCCTTCGATTACCCGGTCAGCGTTGTTCCAGGTCCATCCCCCGGCGGGTTCCATCTCCGGTTCGGCTTCGAACGTCTGCGGGTCCTCCCAGGAGCGGTTGACGTCTCCGGAAGCTTTGGAGGGCGTGAGCTCGTACTCGCCCGACGTGAACAGGGCCGCCCGGAGGGATTCTTCGGTCAGCGGGTGCATGGCGCCGGGCCGTCCGAGCTCGACCATTACCGAACCACCGTGGTAGCCGACGATGCCTAGGTTCCGGAGGAAAATCAGCAGGTTGGTGTTGTCGCTGTAGCCGAAGAAGGGCTTGGGGTTGGCGCGGAGAAGACCGCGGTCGAGGTGCGGGAGCACGCTGATCTGGTCGTCGCCGCCGATGCTGGAGATCACTGCTTTGACCTGGGGGTCGGCGAAGGCCGCGTGGATATCGGCGGCGCGTTCTTGTGGGGTCGCGCCCATCTGGCGAGTCGTGGGGTACTCCACCGTCTCCAGCCCGAAGTCATTCTGGAGCCTGCGTAGTCCCAGTTCGTAGGGCATGGGCAGGAGCCCGGGCAGGCCGGACGAGGGGGAGAGGACCGCAACGCGATCTCCAGGGTGGGGCTTGGCGGGGTATCGGAGGGTCGTCATCGGGTGATCGTAGTCGTCAACGGCTCCGCCGCCGCAGGGCTTTTCTCGGGGTGCCATCGGCTGGCCGTGACGCACTGGATCAGGGACGATTCTCGTTGCGGATCATGCGGCGGAGGCTGGTGCGGGCGGCGGCGAGGTCATCTTCGAGCTCGGCGACCCGCTGCTGCAGTTCCGCATTCTGAGTGGTCGCTTGCCGTTCTGCCGTGGACAACCGGAGGTTCTCCTCCGCGAGCTCGTTCACGCGGTCGACCAGGTCGTGGTTGCCGAGCTGTTCGACCTGCTGTCCCAGATGGGTGCGGGCTTGTTGCCGCAGCTGGCCGTTCTCGGTCCGGAGCCGCTTGATCTCCTGTCGAGCGAGAAGCAGATCGGTCTGCTCGCTGGTGGTGGAGACCTTCCGCCCGCTCTGCTGGTCCTGGTGGCCTTGAGCACCCTGGCGGGCCCGTGCCTGATCGATGCGTTCACGCAGGCCAGGGGCATAGACGAGCCAGCTGGAGACGCCAGCTTCCCGGGCGACCGCGGCAAAAGTGACGGGGCGCTTGTCCCGGAGCATGTCCTGGACAGCCTTCAGGACGCGTCCCCGCTTGTCTGCACTGTCCCGCTGACGTGCGGCTTTGAGGACCTCAGCAGGTGTCCGAGAAGACTTCTGGGATGTCTCAGCAGGAATCTGAGGCCTCCTCGCGGATCACGGTCAGCGGCAGCAGCTTGTGGTCCCGAGTGGCCCGGACCTTCCGCAGGATCGAGCTGGCCTCCTCGATCTCCTCGCGCTCGTCCTGGGGGAGCTTGCAGAGCCGGTCGCGCATCGTGTCGGCGACGGTCGTGAACGCGGTGATCTGGTCGGCGAGATTGCGGACCACGAAATCGTCGGCGTCCATGGCCCTGGCGGTCTCGCGGTCGGCTCGCAGGTCGTTGACGTGCTCCTCGATCGCCGGCAGGTAGGACGGGTCGGGGCGATAGAAGCCGCAGCCGGCGCACTGGAAACGGATCGCGCATGCCTTGCCGCCGGCCTTGACGTTGCTGGGCTCGCGGCAGTTGCCGAACGGAACGGCGACCGACTGGGCCTCATAGTCGGTCGTGCTGGTGAACGGCGCGGGGCGGCCGGAACGGTCGATGGTGTGCCTCCGCATGGTGGTGATCGCTTCGCGCTTCCGCTTCAGGGACACCTGGTAGTACGACATCGTCGTGACGATCGACCGGTGGTCCATGAGCTCTTTCAGCACGTCAACTGGGACGCCGGCGTCAGCGTGACGCTGGGCATAGGCATGCCGGAACGCGTAGGGGAAGATCAGCGAGCGGTCGAACGGAAGCCTGTTTCCGTGCTCGTCCAGTTCATCGCTCAGCAGCACCGGGATCGCCGCGACCCACTCCCGCATCGCGGCGGCCAGGCCGGCCCCCATGTGCGCGATCCCGCTGCGGTCGGTGATCGACGGGAACAGGAACTTCCGACTGCGAGGGGGAACCTCCAGCTGACGTCGACGGCCCTGCCAGGCCCTGATCACGTCGGCTGTCTCGCGGGTGATGGGCAGCTTCCGGCCGTAGCGGCGCTTCTTGACGTTGTCCCAGACGAGGGTGTTCTCGTCCCTCCGGGTCTCCAGGCACTTCAGCCTCAGACTGGCGATCTCGACGGGGCGGCGGCCGGTGTCGCGCAGGACCAGGTAGGCCGTCTGCATCATCAGCTCGACGTCGGCCGGCTCCATCTCGCCGTAGGAAAAGCCGGCTCCCATCAGAGCGAGGTGGGCGTCAAGCTGTGTGATGACGGGCTCAGGGACGGCCCGGCCGGCGGCGTCCTCGCTTGTCTCCTCGGGCGGCAGGACCAGTGTCTTGTCCCGGTCGAAGCTGCCGGGCATGCCGGTCAGCATGTCCGTCTTGCGGCCGAAGTCGACGATCTCGACGAAGCCCCCGAATGACTGCTGGCGATAGCTCCGGCTGGCGAGTTCGTCATCGGCGGTGCGGCGGATGCGGCTCATCTCGGTGAAGACCGCCTGCATGTCGGCGAACCGCAGGTTCGTGTAGTCCTGGCCCCCGCCGGGCCGGGCGTGCAGGGCATCGGAAGCGACGACGCAGGCGGCGAACACCCGCTTGAACTTGCCACTGTCCAGGCTGACGGTGTCGGCCCATGTCTTGATCACTTCCCGGAGCCACGGCTGACGGATGGCCGACGCGTCGACCTGCCCCGGCCGGTAGCGGCGCCCGCCCAGTGCCGTGGACCGCAGATTCATCCAGCCCAGGTCCCAGGCGTCGGCATCGGTGGGGGCCAGCCCGCGGAACGAGAGCGAGGCCCGGCGTAGGCCCCGGACGGCCTCCCGGATCAAGGCCACAAGGTTGTTGTAGTTGGTGAACCCCTCGACGAAGGACTCGACGTCCACGGTCAGCAGACTCGGGACCCCCTCCAGCCGGCGGGTCAGCAGGCGGGTGGCCATCGGCTAGATGACCCCGCCACGGGCATCCCGCTGCTGCAGGCCGTAAAGCAACTCCCAGCGGACAGGTTCCGCCAGGTCCCGCAGCGTGAACTGGTTGGTGAGCAGCCGGGTGGCCGCCTGGCTGGCCCACCGCTCGGGGTCGCGGATGGCGCCCAGCCGCTTGTCCCGCTCCCACGTCTGGTGGTGCGTATTGCAGAGGCCGGAGACCACCCGCTGGTTGAAACAGCCCCGGACGATGCAGGTCGGCATTGCCGCCAGCGGCTCCGCGGTGGTGGCGGCCAGCCATTCCCCGACCGTGGCTTGCTGATCCGTGCGCCGTCGCCAACGCGAGTAGTGGGTGCGGCAGAGCTCGCCGCTGTAGGCGGCCCGCTCGCATCTGCCGGAAGGACCGTCCAAAACGCACGGCTCGCGCTCGGACCCCCATTGCGTGCGGACCCGGCGGGTTGGAGGTGGCCCAAGGTGAGAATCTGGACCTGCGCAGGCGCCTGGCCCACTACGAGGCCTGACGGACCCAGGCACCTCGCGCTCTGGTAGACAGCCTGTGACCGAGTCGTCAAAGGGCATGAGGTGCCAGATGTGGTGGAAGCGACGCCGGGAAGAGAGCTCAGCCGTACCTTCTCCGACGGAGCGATGGCCGACCGCGTGGGACGAACCTGGAAGGCTTACAGCGGCGCAGCGGGTTCGCGCTGTCGTCCACGCCATCACCGATGGGACCACGGCCCGCCCCGAGCAGATCCGGGGCCTGCCGGCAGAGGCCGTGCTGGCGGTCGAGCGTGACCAGCAGGTTCCGATGGCAGATGCCTACCGAGAGTTCCTCTCGCTGATCGGCGGTGGCGCAGGTCGATTCATGCGTGGGGAAGACGTCTACTACTCCCGCGTTCTTGGACTGGGAGAGGCGGCCCGCGAGCTTCTCGAGGAGAACGACTCCCCCTTCCACTTCGAACCAACTGACCGCGTCTTCACCATGCATCAGGGTTACCAGTTCGAGTTCATGCGCGGCACCGGGCCAGACCCCGAGGTCTGGTCCTACTCCGAGGGCATGAACGGCGACGTTCCCTTCCGCAGCCATGCCTCTTTCACAGACTGGCTTCGTGCGACTGCGGAAGCGGAGATGCCGGTCTGGAAGCGGCACGCCGCGACGGTACGCGAGGAGATCAACGCTGACGGCACCATTACTGAGCACTGGTAGCCAACCTGGGCGTCAGCGCTCACAGCTCCAGTGTCAGGAGGAGCGGAAAGGCGCGTGCCTGCGGCGAGTTCTGTGGGCGCCATGCCGTCGACAGCTGTACCTGGGACATCGCGTTCTCAGCTCGCCGTAGGTGCAGATACCAGGTGGTCGATGTCGAGCTTGCTCGCGTCGTCGATGTACATGTCGTCGTACGGGCTGAGCCAGGTGCCGCCGGTCAGCGCGCAGCGCGGGCCCTGGACCGGGGCTGTGAGCGCGTCCCGTTTCAGCACCTCCTGCCGGGTCGAGCACCCGTCGCCGTCGGCGTCGATCCAGTGCCGGAACTTGCTGCGCTCGTACCCGGTGCGGTCCTCCGCCCGGACCGGAAGCGCCGCCAGCGCCTGGCTCACCGGAAGGGAAACCGTCTCCCCCGCCGTGCCGGATGTGGGCACGGAAGCCGCGGCAGCCGGGCCCGCGAGCGGCAGGGTCAGGACGGCCAGAGCGGCACCGGAGGCGAAGACCGTACGCCGCATCGAAGAAAGGATCATGACCGCTTCGTACCGGACAACCCGTCCCGCACCGGGCACCGTCACCCCTGCCGGGCACGTCGCCAACCAGGAGCCGCCCCCTTCGATCCGTCAGGCGCCGGAAAGTCAGACCGCGGTGACCGCCGATGCACCCCCGGTCCGGCCGTCCAGGTGTCGACCGCGGCGCGGCGCGGTGGCGGGGTGTCCGGTCCTGAGCAGGCCGCCGTCCAAGAGGTCGAACACCTCGCTGTCGAACTCCTGGACGGCGCGTCCGTCCGGTCCGGGCAGCCACACCTCGACGGCGCGGCCCGGGTGGATGCCGGTCCCGGCGGCAGTCACCCGGGGCCCGGCGCCCGCGCAGGATCCCGTGCCCGCGGTCCAGGCCCGCCCACGCCGTGGCGCTGACCCGCAGCCGCACCTGTGCGCCCGGCCACTGGCCCGTGGCCGGCAGGACGGTACCGGCCATAACACGGATCTTTCGGCCGCCCCGCGATGTCGGCCCGGCTGCGGTGAGGACTCGATGCCCGCGTGGGGGCGCCCTGATGGCTGCGGGCTTTCCCCCGGATGACGCGGGTCATGTCATGAGGAAGGTCTCTCCTCCTCGTTGCCCGGCTCAATCCCCGGTCAATGACTCCCGCGGGCCGGGACTCCATCGGCAGGATCCCTGTTGCCCCGTGGATCACTGGCAGACCGCCGGAATGTTCCCGAGATGACCGAACGCCACCCCCATCACGCTCCGCAATCAGTTGCCGGACGGCAACGTTCCGTACGTGGCCTGCCTCAGGATGTCTCAGGCGTGCCGCCGGACGGCGGAGCGCTGATTCTGACGGGGGTGGGCTGCGGGTGCGTAGATGTGTGTTCGGCCGCTGGGGAGCGGTTGTTGGTGTGGTGACCACGGGGGTGGTCATCGCGTCGGGGGCGCCGGCGGTGGCGGCGGCCCCGGATGTTCCGACGCAGGCTGTTGCGCTGGTGGACAGTGTGAAGCCGGTGCTGACGGCGAAGGTGTCGGGCCCGTCGGGCGGGCAGGTCACGGCGAAGTTCTTCGCGGGGACGTATGCCGCTGGCGGGGCGTGGGATCTGGTCAACGGCGGTACGGTGACGGTGGCGTCGGGCTCGGTGGCCCGGCTGACGCTGCCGGTGTCGATGCCGATCGGTACGGAGTTCGACTGGCAGGTGCAGGCGTGCCAGAGTGGCACCTGCTCGGCGTTGACGACGCTTCAGGACACGCATGTCTCGCCGATGCTGGGCGCGGGTGCACGGCCGGGTGCGACGCGGCTGTCGTTCTCCGCCGGCGACCATGTCTCGGCGCAGGTCGACGTGGGCTCGGGGAATGTACTGGTGTCCACCAGCGATCTGACGCTGCCCGGGATCAACGGCGATGTCGGTCTCGGCGCGTCGTACAACAGCGAGTCGCTGGGTTCCGGGTTCACCTCGACGTCGGCTCCGGCGGGGTACGGGTGGCTGCTGACGCCGTACGACGTCTCGCTGACGGTGCATGAGGAAGGGTCGGTGACCTACCGCGGCCGGGCCGGTGTGACGGGCCTGTTCGTGTCCACCGGCACCGGCTTCACCGCGCCGGGCGGGTTCAAGGCGGACTTGGTCAAGAACAGCGACGGCACCTACACCCTGACCGACCACTCCAGCCAGACCAAGCAGACGTTCGACTCCTCCGGGAAACTCACGAAGATCACCGACCGCAACGGCAACGCCACCACGCTCGGCTACTCCGGCGCACTGCCTGGCTCGATTGTGGCGACGCGGGGCACCACCACGCAGCGGACCGGTGTGTACGCCAATGCGTCGGGTCATGTGACGACGCTGAAGCAGACCGCCTCGGACGGCTCGGTCCGCACCGTGGCCTACACCGTCAACAGCAGCGGCGACCTGGCCTCGGTCAAGGACACCCTCAACCGCACCACGTCCTTCGGCTACACCGCGCACAAGCTGACGTCGATCACCAACCCCGGCGGCGGCATCACCAACTTCACCTACGGCGCCCGCGGGGTCACCTCCGTCACCCAGCACAACACCGCCACCGGCTCCCCCGGCGACTCCGTCACCCGGCTGTCGTACCCGTCTGCCACGCAGACCCTGCTGGCTGCGCCGGACACCAACCAGACGCAGTCGGTTTCCACGGTTCCGCACACCACCTACGACCTCAGCGCAGACAACACCGCGCACGTCACCAAGGCCACCGACGCCGACGGCAACGTCCGTTCCAAGACGTACACCGCGAACTTCGACACCTCCACCAGCACCATCGGTGCCGGGACCGGCGCGTCCACCACGTCGAACGAGTACAACGCCAACAGCGGCGAGTCGCTGACGAAGACGACCTCGCCCACCGGCGCCACGCAGTCCGCCCTCTACGGGAACACGGCCGCGGCGACGAAGTATCTGCCGTCCTCCTCCACTGACGCGCAGTCCAACAGCAGCACCTACCACTACTCCGGTACCGGGCAGCGCGACCAGGCCACTGACGCCAACGCCGCGGTCGCCAAGGTGACCTACAACAGCGACGGCACCGTCGCCACGTCCACTGACCCGGGCAACAGCGACAGCGCCACCTACGGCTATGACTCCGCCACCCACCAGGCCACCTCTGTCACTCCGGTGGCTGGCGGCTCCCTGGGCGGGCAGACCTTCAGCTACGACAAGTACGGACGCCTGGCCACGGCCAAGGACGGCCGGAACATCACCACCACCTACGGCTACGACGACGCCGACCGCATCACCTCGGTCACCTACTCCGACAGCACCCACGCCGTCGGCTACACCTACGACAGCTTCGGCCGGGTCCGGACCCGCACCGACGCCACCGGCACCACCACCTACACCTACGACGACCTCGGGCACCTGGCCACCCGCACCGCCACCTCCGGCGGCGGCACCCTCACCTACGGATACGACAAGTCAGGGAACCTGACTACTGTCGCCGACGCCCGCGGCACCGCCACCTACAGCTACGACGACGCGAACCTGCTGACCCAGCTCGTCACCGCGGCGCCGACCTCCACCAAGATCCGCTTCGCCTACGACGACCACGGCCGCCGCACCGACACCTGGTTCGGCACCGACACCAACCACACCATCTACAAGGCCCACGTCCACCAGGACTTCGACGCCTCCGGCCGCCCCTCCCGCGTCTGGGCCGACCAGGGACCGGCCACTTCACCCAGCCGCCAGTTCGACGTCACCTACTGCCGCGCCACAGGCGGCACACCCGGCGCCACCTGCTCCGCCGCCGCCGCCGACGACCGCAGCCTCCTGCAGTGGTCTAAGGACAACCTGACGGGGAAAACGACGACCTACGGATACGATCCGGGCAACCGGCTGACGTCAGTGGCGACTTCGGGGGGTGGGACCACGTACAGCTACGGCTACGACATACGCGGCAACCGCACCACCGCCACCGGCGCGACCACCCTCACCCACAACGCCGCCAACCAGATCACCACCAGCGGCTACACCTACGACGCCGCCGGGAACCTCACGAAAACCCCGTCACTGTCCTCGGTTGCCTACAACGGCGCCGACCAGATGACCGCCGCCACCACCTCCACCGGAACCGGCACCTACACCTACGTCGGCGGCACCTACGACCGCACCACCGGCTGGATCAAATACGGCCAACGCTGGTACAACCCCACCACCGGCCGCTTCACCACCCAAGACGCACACTCCTTCCTCGCCGACCCAGCCCAGGGCAACCACTACGCCTACGCAGCCGACGACCCCATCAACAACACCGATCCCACCGGGCAATTCGGACTGTCGTCGGTGACTAGTGGCCTCGCAAAAGGGCTCGACGCTTATGACTGGCTGCAGGCAGGCACTAGCCTGCTGAGCGGAGACATTTCAGGAGCGGCGTCTGGGTTCGCCAGCATCAGCGCCGGAGTGGTGGCCGGTTCCGTATGTGAGGCAGCAACAGCCCCTGAATCCGCCGGACTTTCCACCGTAGGCTGCTATGCGTTCGGTGTGGCCGCATCATATTCAGTGCAGGTAGCTCTGTCGTGAATTAGATCGCTGGGGGAGCGCTCTCTCCAGGAGCGCCCCCCAGCCCCCTTCGAGAGGTGATATTCATTTCCGATAAAATCGAGAAAAACTCCGCTCGCGGCTGGCTGTACCTCGCTGCGGCTTTCTTAGGCTTCTACGTGATCGTTGGATTCATAATGACCGCCAGCGGAAAAAGCGCGGCTTCGGCCTGGGGCGGCACACTTCCTGTATTGATCGCCCCACTCCTAGGCATCGGATTCGTCCGATACCGAAGGCAAAAGCAAAATGGCCTCCGATAGGCCCGACACGAGTAAGCATGGCATCCAATACAAGCGGCCGGAGTCACAATAATGCCAATAAACTTCTCCGCCGGAGGGACGAGCCTGCCCAGTAGCACCGGAACGGATATCGTAATTACCTGCGTGTGCGCCGTCGTAGCAGGCGTAATATTCTTCATCTTCAGGTTCAAAAATAAGAAGTAGCGCGACACTGCAACTCGGGTACGGGGCTGGTCTCGCAACATCGGGGTTAATACTCCAGTCGTAGTTCGTGATCTTCAAGTCTGAGTTGCTTGTCGTCGGTAGCGGCTGGTCTGGGAGCGGGCCTGGTGGTGACGTCGCCAGTCGGACCAGCCGAACCGGTGGTCCGTGCCGTAGACGGGTTGTTCGTTGCAGGTGAGCGGGGTGCGGGTGTCGGGTGCGGGGTGGCGGTCGCCGTCGTCCGCGCGGACGACGGCGATGAAGGCGTGCGCAGCAGGTGATCTGGCCAACCGTCCGGGGACTCCGTACTGGCTCTCTCGCCAATAATAGAAAACGGGAAAAATGAGCAAAGACGCAACACGAACGCTGGTAATATTCATAATTGTTTGCGCAGCACTGGGAATCGCTGGCATCACTCAGGGGGTAAACGGAAATGCCGTAATCCTAACAGCAGGGATCGTCGCTCTTGCTTGTGCCCTTGTGATGCTTTTTCTGATTATTCGAGGACCCAAAAAAGAGTAGCTTTACTCCAACCGCGGATTCCAGAGCAGCCCCTGGTGCGTCGGCGGTTTCGATAGCAATGTCACCCACCACGCCGAAAGAGTGCCGAATGGGAAAATCGGGTCCGAATATGGCGCGGCGAATGATGATCTTCATCATCATCACGTTCATTGCTGCCGTATTTCTTATCATCCAGGGAAGTAACGAGGAGGGCGCAGGCGGAGTGGCATTCATCTGCGTGGGAATCGTTACGCTCGCAGCCGCCGGAACGCTGACCTATCTCATGCTGCGCGGTCCGCGGCGTGAATGATTCTACTGGGGGATGGCGGCGGCGGGAGCGGAACCACACAGTCAGTTGACCCGTGAACAACGGTCACCCACGACCGAGCAGTACGGCGCCGACGAACACTCCTGACGGCACGGCCCTCAGCGACGGGGGGGCCGGTAGCCGGGATGGCGCTGCGGCGTCGCGGTCCCGTCGAGGCGCTTGCGCGGTTTGGCCTTCGGTGTCTCGCGGGCGAGCGCGCCTATCCGGCGCCGCAGTTCCTCGAGCCAGGCCAGCCGCTCCGGGCTGAGCACCAACTGCTGCTCTTGGCCGTCGTCGTCCGTGTCGGCCGGATCGGGAAGGGCGGGCTGCTCGTGCAGCACCACGGCGGTCGACCGGTCCTGCGGCGAGCGCTTGCCGGGACTCACCTCACCACTTGGCGCAGCCTGGTCCGGGGCCGGGTCCCGTGAAACGAACGGGCCCCGGCTGTGCCTGCGGAGTCCGCACGCTACGGATCGCAGCGACTCCCCCACAACCTGTACGAGTGGGTCCACCTGTCGTCCTACGCCATGACCGACGCCCATGCCTACACGCAGATGATGGTGGGCACCAATGGCGCTTTCTTCCAGATGCTGGGCTGGGCGACGACCGGATTCGCCGCCAACTCCATTGCTGCGACGCCGACCGCTACGTCACCCAGGACGGTCGCCCACGCGGTCGGCCTGTTCGGTCAGCCGCTCCCGCCGGGCACCGACCTCAGCAACTGGTGGACCATCGGCAGCCAGTACGCCGCCGAACGCTCCTGACCCAGGCCGCCTGTGCGGCGGCGGAAGCACTTCGCCGCGTGCTGCGGACATGCAGATGCTCCCGGTGCTCGGCACCGGGAGCATCGAAGAGCAGGGCCGCTCGCTCAGCCTTGCCGGGTCTCTCCAGGGCGGTCGACCCGGGTGACCACGGGCGGGTCGTCGCTCTTCTTCTCCGTGCCGACGAGTGCCAAGTTGGCGAAGGTGTCAGCGAAACTCTGCTGCTGAGTCGGTGGCGGCGGTGCCTGACCGGGCTCCCTCGTTCTGTGCGTCGCTCATGGTCACCAGTGTGGACCATGAGGGCGACGAATTCACTATTTGGTAAGGTGAAAAATTAATGCACGTATTATTCGAAGTGCTGTTGGTGGTTGCTGGAATAGTTTTCATCGGTGGAGCGCTCTTTCGATGGCGCGACCGTCAATCGTACGGCGTGAAGTCCCTTTCAGCATCTGTCATGTTGGGTTTGACAGGGTGCTTTGCCCTGGCAGGAGCGGCCTGGCCACCTCTGCTTGGAGGCATGGTTTTGGCGGGAATCGCCTTCTGGGCATTCCAGCGAAAAGAGTGACTTTCCCCGGGTGCTGGCGCGGTGGTTGCGCCAGCACCCGGCCCTGCCTATGGCCGTGATCCCGTGCCGTTCGGATCCGTGGTCACCGCGTCGACCAACACCGGCACGTGCGTCTACGCCCCAGCAGGTGATCTGGCCAACCGTTCGGGGAGTCCGCGCTGGCTTCTCGCCAATAATAGAAAACGGGAAAAATGAGCAAAGACGCAACACGAACGCTGGCAATATTCATAATTTTTTTGCGCAGCACTGGGAATCGCTGGCATCACTCAGAGCTCGTAACACGATCATGGTCGGTGTTTCTTGCGCCGCCTCCAGCAGATGAGGCTGCAGGCCAATGAGACGAAGGCGTCGTGGAGTTTGGTGCGGCGTTCCCAGCGGACGGCGAGGCGCTTGAACTGGTGGAGGAGCGCGAAGGTCTGCTCGACGACGTAGCGGAGTTTGCCCAGGCCGTGGATGTTCGGGGCGCCTTTGCGGGAGATGACGGGCAGGATCCGGCGGTTGCGTAGCTCTCGACGGTTGGGATTGGAGTCGTAGCCTTTGTCGCCGAGCAGCGAGTCGGGACGTCGGCGTGGACGTCCGAGACGGCCGGCGACAGGTGGGATGCCGTCGACCAGGGCGAGGATCTGGGTGACGTCGTTGACGTTGGCCGCGGTGGTGATGACTTTGAGCGGGGTGCCGCGGCCGTCGCAGATCAGGTGGTGTTTGCTGCCCGTCTTGCGCCGGTCGACCGGCGACGGACCGGTGTCGGCTCCCCCTTTTTCGCGCGGATGTGGGAGCCGTCCACGCAGGCCCGGGACCAGTCGAGTTCGCCGGCCGCGTTGAGTTCGGCGAGAAGGATGCGGTGCAGCTGGTCGAAGGCTCCGGCCTGCTGCCAGCGGTCCAGGCGCCGCCAGCAGGTCTGTCCTGAGCCGAATCCCAACTCCGGCGGCAGCAGTTGCCAGGCTATGTCGTTGTGGAGCACGAACAGGATGCCCTGCAGACACAGCCGGTCGTCCACCGGCTGCGGGCCCGGCGACCGCTCGGGCCAGGGCGGCAGCAGCGGCTCGATCAGAGCCCACAAGTCGTCGTCCACGATCCACGGCAGAGTTCTCACACCCCACGAACGGTCGAATCGCCCTACCGGTCACGCCCGACCAGGGCGCTTCAACAAGATCGTGTTACGAGCTCTAAGGGGGTAAACGGAAATGCTGTAATCCTAGCAGCAGGGATCGTCGCTCTCACTTGTGCCCTTGGCTTCAAGGTGCTTCCGCGGCGCTGGGTCGTCGCGCGGACGTTCGGCTGGCTCATGCACCACCGCGGGCCCGCCCGCGACTACGAAACTCACCCTCACTGCTCCGAAACCCATGATCAACATAGCGATGATCGACCTCACGAGCCGCAGACTGACCCGGGAATCGATCCACAACTGGCGCGACAACCGAACGGCGGCAGAGTCGGCCTCCTGCGAATCACAGCAGGTAGGGCCACAGGCTGACGCTGTTCCGCTCCACACTGATCTCGACCCACGTTCCATCGACAGCAGTCGATGGCGGCGGGTCGGCGAGGTCGAACAAGATGTGGGTTCCAGCTACTTCCAGCATGGCTCCGCCATCGCCCGTCAGGCCCAGCCGCCCCCGAAAGACAATCCGACCGCCTTCCTCCTCATCCACCCCCGGTGAAAATGAAGTGGCCGGTCGAGTGTTGCCGCCCCAGGCCACGTCCTCTTCAACGGTCCACTCCACATGATGTTCGCGGCCCACTCCCGTCGGATCGCCGCACCAGAACGCCGCAGCGGCACCCACCTCCGAGCGCACCCGAACCGTCGCGCGCCCGTCGGCGACCTGCCTCACCGCTTCCACTTGGATCAACACCCCGCAATCATCCACGGCAGCACCGCGCTGCCAAACACTCCTGCCAGGAAAAAACGCTCTTTCAGGGCAAAGGATGCCTTAGCGTCCACTTGCCCCGTCCACTCGCCGTCGGCGCCGTGGATCCGCCAGGCGGTCTCCCGGGCGTCCTCACTGCTCACGGCTTGGACCACCAGGAGGACTTGTAGCCCTGCCAGCCGTCGAGGCCCGGCTGACCCACCGAGCGCCCCTTGCCGGCAGCTCGAATGCTGGGAACGGGGCGCCGTCGTACGGGCCAGGTCAGCCGATGCCGTAGTTAATAGTGCGGCGTTCGGGTGACGGGTTCCTTCGGGGCGGGCCCGCCGTACGTGTACTCGCCCTTGTTGCCCTCGGTACGGCGGCCGCGATGAAGCTTGGCGACGAACATTCCCCGGTCGAACTGGGCGAAGACACCCATCATCTGGCGCATGGTGGTGCGCATCGGGACCTCCGGGGTCGTCGGGCATGATCTCGCCCTCTGTTATGAGTTCTTACGACGCCGATTTTTTCGGAAGCTCGCCCCCTTCCGTCTCATCAGCGGGCCCAAAAAGGCCGCTGCAGCGATCACTGCGATGATCACAATCAGAGTGCTCACGTGACTCCTTCAGATTGCGAAAGGAAGCCCGAAGGCGGCACCTCCGGGCAGATGAATTTAATAGATATTCAGTGGTCTTGGTTATTTTTCTTGCTTTTCTTTTTCCGACCACAATAATAATGGCGAATATGACGATTAGGCACAGAATTCCTATGAGATCGAATACGGGACCGCCCGGCAGTCGGGTTCCGCCTACTGCAATATCAAAACCACTCTTCAATTTCTACTCCTATGGTTAGCGGTGACGAGGGCGGCCACCGATGATCGGGGCCGCCCTCACCTCGCAGGTTAGTCGGATACCAGGCCGGAGACGTAGTCGCCCGCCAGAGCGGAGCCAGCTACACATCCTGACTCAAAGATGGTTGACAGGCATGCTGTGGGAACTTCGAAGTATCCGATAACAAGTTGCATACGGATTCAACGATGATTCCAGTCGCTGCGCCGGCTCCTTCTTGTCCGGGGTGCCGACGGCGGTGTAGTCCGCCGTCACCACCAGATCCTCCTCGCTGTCAGCCGCCCGCCCTTTTAGCTTTCTACTGTTTGCACCGCTCAAGCCATGCATAGGTGGACCATATGGCGAACATTAGGACTGCAAAGAACAAGCACGTCCAAATTGCTTGATGTGCCCCATTGTCCGTGGCGAAAAAGTCCACGAGGCCGGCGACCACCCCGACCAAGAGGGCGAGTATTCCCCGCAATGCTACTTTTCCAGTCATGTTCACCGCCGGTATATTGGGTTCATTTGTTATGGACCGTGGCCAGGTTTTCGCAAATCCGGCCACGGTCCATGGAGAATCTTCTAAAATTTCCCTACCATTTTGAGAGGACAGTGCCGCCGGCCCCGCCCCCAATTGCGCCGCCAGCGCCGTACCCAACACACGACTCAAGGTCACCTTTTGTGCTTCCACTGTTCATGGAGCTGGCAGCCATTCCGCCCACACAACCACTGAGGAATCCGGCGACATACGAGTTTTGAGTCACCACCAATGCTGTAACTCCGACTGCGGTTCCCAGTACGATTCCCATCGTATCCCCCAGAATGAATGTGCCGTTGGGGTCCGTATGACTGATGGGGTCGTTGCTGAAGGCGGCGTAGGGGTTAGTTTCCTGGCCGGAGGGGCCGGTTTGGGTGAAGTGGCCGGGGGTGGTGTAGTAGTAGCGGGCGCCCTTTTTGTACGGGCCTGTGGGGTGGAGGTAGGTGCTCTGGAGGCGGTAGGGCTGGGGCAGCGCTTCGACGGGGGGCGAGGCGTCCTGGCCGTAGGGGTTGTGGTTGTGGAGTGCCCCCGGTTTTCATGGAGTTGAGTGTGCCCTGGGGATCGCGGGTGTATCCGGTGTCGGTTCCTGCGGTGGTGGAGGCGGCGAGTCCTTCGGGTCCGTTGTGGAAGGTCGTCGCGCCGAGGCGGGTGCGTTCGCCGTTGTCGGTGCCGGAGTACGCGGCGGTGAGGGCGGTGAGCTGGTTGAAGTCCGACCAGGTCTCGCCGTTGCGGGCCACGGCGCTGATGCAGGGGTTCGCGGCGGTTTCGTCTCCTGCTGCGTTGTAGGACCAGCCGGTGGAGGAGCCGTTCTTGGAGATGAGCTGGCTGGCGTGGTTGTAGGCGTAGGTGGTCCTGGTGTCGGGGCACGTGAAGAGGGCGCCGACGCGCCGGTCATGTTGCCCGCCGCGTCCAGGCAGTAGTGAATGGGGGTGGGGGTGTCCGCTTCGGTGAGCCGGTTATGGCGGTCGTAGGTGTAGGTGAAGTAAGGCGTCCGGCGGCGTCGTAGCCGTAGTCGACAAGGCCGGTGGGGTCGGTGTAGGTGTCGACGTGGCCGTCGGGGGTGTAGGTGAGCAGTGTGGTGGAGCCGTCGGTCAGGGTTCGCAGGGTCTCGCGGTTGAGCTTGTCCATCGCGTACGTGGTGGTGCCGGTGGCGTCAACGCGGGAGCGCTGGTTGCCGTCACCGTCGAAGGTGTAGGTGACACTGGCGCCTCCGGATGTGACCACCTTCTTCGTCGTGCGGGTGTCGGTGGTCTTGACGAGGTTGCCGTAGCCGTCGGTGTCGAACACCGCGGTGCGGCCGTCGCTGCTCATCGGCGGCCGCGGTGTGCTGGTGGGGGGCGGTACCGGTCAGCTGCCGGGCGCGGTGGAGCAGGCCAGTACCGCGGCCGCTGCCCGGCGCGTCTGCCGGATCTCTGTCGCGGTCGTGTCCTGCGGGCCCGCCAGCTCCGGCAGCTCCTCGATGTCGGCGGCCGGGGGCTCGGGTGTCAGGGCCTGCTCGAGCAGCTGGTCGACGTCACGCCATGCGGCGGCGCTGCGCGGCTTCTGTCAGGTGCTCTCGCTGCGTTCTTGCTGGTTGCGAAGCTGTGTGCTGCGGTTCTCGGGGGCGTCGACGGCGGCGTTGCGGTGGTCGACCTGTACGGGGCGCTGCTGGCGTGTGGTCCAGCAGGGCATGGTGGCCATGCCGCGCGGCCCGGCGGCGAGGAACCCGGACGCACGCCGTACGCCCCCGGGCGGTTCCTGGCGCAGGTCCAGGGCTGCCAGGACATCATCGGCGGTCCAGACCGCGTCGGAGACCTCGTTGACCGCCCACGCGATCCGGGCCTGGCCGGCGGCCCGCGGCCATGGCAGACGCCGCATCAGCTCTCCGGCCAGCGCGAACCGTTGGCCGACGTGGTTGTGCTTACATGGCCCGCGCTTGGCCTTCTTCTGGTGAGACGACGTGCGCTTCCCGCTGACGGGCTTGCCCTCGGAGGGATCAGGGGTACTACCGGCAGTGGAGACAGTTGAGGTGCCACCCCGCAGTGGGGGTGCAACGGCCCTCGCCCAATCCGGGCCGGACACCGCTCCTGGCCGTGCTCCCCGGCCTCCGTTGCACCCCGCGCCGACGTTGTCGGCGAGGTCTTCGCCGACCGCCTTGGGACCGTCTTCCTCGCCATCACAGCAAGCCGGACACCTCACCCACACGCCAACCGTACGAGCCAGGGTCAGGGAACCACGGCCGGGCGCGGAGTGTCCTTGAGGGCATCCGCACCCGCGGGAGACCCCGCGGGCAGAGACGAGGATGATGAGGATGCCGGTGAGAGGTCGTATGACGAGATGTGTGATCGCGGGGGCATCGCTGGCCATCGCCCTGGCTGCTCTGTCCGGGTGCGCAAGCGACAAACGCGGGACTGGGGACTCACCCGTGGCGAACCACAAGGGTGACAACGCGCCCGCCGACGTCACCAACTTCCCCGACCACTACGCCAACATCGCCACCAAATGCGTCGCGGGCGCACCCGGCTACCGCGCGTTCGTCACCACCCGGGACGCCGCACCCGTCATACTTCCCGACCCCGGCTGCAAAGGCTGACCCCTCACCGCCGCGCCGGCGGGTGCGGGATCATGGGGGGATGCGCGCTGCCCGGCTGATCCGTATGGCCCTGCTGGTCCAGTCGAGTCCCGGTATGACCGCCGCCGCGATCGGCCGGGAACTGGGGGTCAGCGAGCGGACGGTGATCAGGGATGTACAGGCGCTGCAGGAGGCGGGAGTCCCCGTACGGTCGGAGCGGGGGCGGGCGGGCGGATACCGGCTGGCGCCGGGGTACCGGACCCGGCTGACCACGCTCGGTCCCGGGGAGGCCGAGACGCTCTACCTCACCGGACTGCCCTCGGCCCTGCGGGACCTCGGACTGTCCGACGCCGCGGACACCGCACGGCTGAAACTGTCCGCGACCCTGCTGCCGTCGCTGCGCGCGGCGGCCGAGTCCTCAGCGCACCGCTTCCACCTCGACGCACCGGCCTGGTTCCGCGAACCGCCGGCCTGCACGCTGCTGCCCGAACTCGCCCGCGCCGTATGGTCCGACCGGACCGTCGAGCTCACCTACACACGGCCGGGACGCGACGGAACACCGCCCGCCACCGTGACGCGGCACCTGGAACCGTACGGCCTCGTCCTCAAAGCCGGGGTCTGGTACGTCGTGGGCCGCGTCCCCGGCCCACCGGCAGAACACGAAGACCCGTGGCGGACCTACCGCGCCGACCGGATCACCGCCCTGTCCCCCGGTGCCGGCGAGCCCTTCACCCGCGACCCCGCCTTCGACCTCGCCGCGCACTGGCAGGCCAGGGCCGCGGAATTCGCCCGGGCACTGCTGCGCACCACCGTCACCGTCCGCCTGACCCCCCGGGGACTGGACCGCCTGCCCGCCGTCACCGACCCCGCCGCGACCGGTGAGGCACTCGCCCGCGCCGGCACCCCCGACACCGCGGGCCGCGTCACGCTCCGCCTGCCCGCCGAAAGCGAAGACGTCGCCTTCACCCAGCTCACCCAACTGGGCGCCGACGCCGAGGTATTGGCCCCGCAGGGCCTGCGCGCCCGCTTCCGCGACCACGCGCAGGCCCTCAGCGACCTCTACGGCCCCCCGCCGCAGGATCAGCGGTAGTCGTCCGCCGTACCGGCCTTCCCCCCGTACCGCACATCCTCGAAATACCCCCACCCGTCCGGCTGGCTGCCGTCGACGTCCCGCACACCGTAAACCCTCGCCAACTCCCCGCTCGACGTCGACGTGCCGTTCCACCGCGCCGACCTCTGCGGATCAGCCGCCAGCGCCGCCACCGCCCGCGCGAGATAGTACGGCGACTCCGCGACCGCGAAATCCGGCTCCGTCAGGACAGCGTCACGCCAGTTCTCCTCCGACACGCCGAAGTGCGCCAGCATCTGCTCCGACCGCAGAAAACCCGGCGACACCGCAACCGCCGTACCGCCGAACTCCGCCAGTTCCTCACCCAGCCCGAACGCCATCCGGATCGGGGCGTTCTTCGCCAGGTCGTAGAAGAGATTCTCCCGGTAACGACGGTTCGACACCGCCGTGCCATCCGTCACCTCCACCAGCAAAGGCTCCGCCGACCGCACCAGCAACGGCAGCGCCAACGCCGCGGTGATCACGTGCGAGCGCACCCCCAGCTCCAGAATCCGCAGACCGTCCTCCAGCGGCGTCTCCCAGCTCTTCTTCCCGAACACCGAACCGGTCAGCAGATGCTCACCGCCCCACAGATCGTTCACGAGAATGTCCAGCCGCCCCCGCTCACGCCCGATCCGCGCCGCAAGAGCACGGACCTGCTCCACCACCAGATGATCAGTGGGAACAGCGACGCCCGTACCCCCCGCCGCCGTCACCAGCTCCGCCGTCTCCTCGATCGTCTCCGTCGCCCGGCCGACCTCGCTGACGCGCCCGCGCGTCGTACGGCCCGTCACATACACCACCGCTCCCGCACGGCCCAGCTCAACCGCCAACGCCCGCCCCGCACCACGCGTGGCCCCCGCCACCAGAGCGATCCTCCCGTCCAAGGAACCCGCGGAAGAACCAGCAGAAGAGACGGCGGAAGAGACCGTGGAAGAGACGGCGGGAGAACCGGCGGGAGAGACGTTCCGGCCGGGATCCTGAATGTTCGTGTTCTTGTCCATCCCCCCAACCTCCACCCCAAAGGTGACAACCCCCGTCACCCTTTCCCGGCTGTCACAGAAACCGCGACAACGACAGGACCAGCAGCGCCAAACCCACAGCCCTGACACCCCTGGCATCCGGCCCGGGCGACGGCACCCGGAGCCGCGCTCACCGTCGACCTGGGCAAGGCCACGCGCGTCGGACGCACAGTGGTCCAGGCGTCCGGGGCCACGACCGCGTACCGGATCGACGTCTCATCCGACGGCGCCGTCTGGACGCCCTTCGGCGACCCCGTCGCCGCGTCGGGCCCCGCCGCCTCGACGGTCACCGCGACACCGGTGACCGCCCGCTATGTCGGATACACCGCGCAGGGCCCGGCGGCGCCCCATGTGGTGAGTCTTGAGGTCTATACCGGGTAGCCGCGGGCGACAATGCGCACAGGCCGGGTGACGGTCCGCGGGACCACCGCGGACCGCGCCCCCGCACACCGGTCCGGGAGGCCGACGTGAAGCTCCTCGTGTTCGGGGCCAACGGCAGGACCGGGCGGCAACTCCTCGCCCAGGGACTGGCCGCGGGCCACGAGATGACCGCCTTCGTCCGCCCTCGGGCCACCCCGCCGGATCCCCGGCCCCGGCTCCGCGTCGCGACCGGGGAAGTGACCGGGGACCAGGAGGCGGTGCGCGCCGCCGTCGAAGGGCAGGACGCGGTCCTGACCGCGTTCGGCAGCCCCACCACCTGGCACGGCCTGACGTCGCCCACCCTGACCGTCACCGCGATCCCGCGGATCGTGCGGGCCATGCGCGACACCGGAGTCAACCGGATCGTCCACCTGTCCGCACACGGCGTCGGCGACACCGCCGACCAGGCGCCGGCGGTGTACTGGGCCGTCTACAAGGCCCTCGGACCGATGTTCGCCGACAAGGCGGCCGGAGAGGAGATCCTGCGCGCCAGCGGCCTGGACTGGACCCTGGTCTATCCCGTGATGCTCGTCGGCGGACCCCTCACCGGCCGCTACCGGACCGGCGAACGCCTCCCGTTGCGCGGCATCCCCCGTATCTCCCGCGCCGACGTCGCCCACTTCATGCTCCGCGAGGCCGCCTACCCGGCCCACCTCCACACCACTGTCCAGCTCGCCAACTGACCCGCTCCACAGCTGCGTCGGGGCCGGACCGCACGCGCGCCGGTGAGCGCGGCACGGGCCCGCGCAAAGGAACGGATTCCGGGCCGCCGACCCGCTAGTAGGCGACAGTGAGCGCGAGGGACGCGACCGCCAGGGCCAGATAGCCGCCGGGGAACGCGATGTTGTAGAGCACACGGGCACGCACATGGGTGAGGACAGCGCCCACGAAGAAGACGACGAGGCCCGCGGCGGCGGCGACCCCGACGGGCCGGACGCCCAGGAGCCCGAGGAGAAGACCGGCGGCGCCGGCGGCCTTGAGCGAGGCCAGCCAGATGTGCCAGCTCTGCGGGACGCCCACCTCCGCCGAGTTCGCCAGGACGAACTCGGCGCGGGCGAGGTCCGCGACGGCGATGCCCGCGTTGGCCAGGATGGTGACGACGGTGATGATCACATACGCGGTGAACACGATGCTTGTCCTCGGGGTCGGAAACGTCATGGGCTCGAAGAAGGTGCGGGCGCCCGCGACCACCAGCCTCGTCACACTCAACTTTCCCGTCCAATACCTGCACCTATAACCTGGGGGCATGGACGTGGACACCCGGCTGCTGCGCTACTTCGTCGCCGTCGCGGAAGAGGGGACCCTCACCCGCGCCGCCGAGCGGCTCTTCGTGTCGCAGCCCGCGCTCACCAAGCAGATCAAGCAGTTGGAGAGTCAACTCGGGGTGCGGCTGTTCACCCGGTCCCGTACCGGCATGACACCCACGGACGCGGGCCGCCTGCTGGCGCAGCGCGCGCCCGCGCTGCTGGCGGACTGGGACCGCGTGCTGACGGAGACCAGGAGCGCGGAGCGCCGGGGCCTGCGGCTGCTGCGGGTCGGCTTCCTCGCCAGCGCGGCCAATGAGGCGACTCCGCACATCATCGCGGAGTTCACGCGTCGCCGTCCGCGGTGGCGGGTGGAGATGCGGCAGGCGTCCTGGGCGAATCCGACCGCCGGGCTCGCCGACGGGGACGTCGATGTCGCGCTGGTACGGCTGCCGTTCCCGGGCCAGGAGGCGCTGCGGGTGGTGCCGCTGTTCACCGAGCCGCGCTGGGTCGCGCTGCCCGAGGCGCATCCACTGGCCGCGCGGGAGACGATCGCGTTCCGGGACCTGTGGGACGAGCCGTTCGTGGCCGCTCCGGCGGAGACCGGCCGGTGGCGGGAGGAATGGCTGGCCGCCGGGGAGCGCGAGGGCCGTCCGGTACGGATCGGCGCCGTCACGGACCTGCCCGACGACTGGCTCAGCGCCATCGCCAACGGTTACGGCGTCGCTCTCGCGCCCGCGTCCGCCGCCCGCTTCTACGCCAGGCCCGGTATCGCCTACCGCCCGGTGAGCGGCGTCAGCGACAGCGAGGTCGGCGTGGCCTGGGCACCGGCCGACGACGCCAATCCCGTGGTCCGGGACTTCGTCAGCTGCTGCACCGACCGGCCGTGGCCGGACGCGGCAGGGTCCTGACCACCACGGGCGGGCTGGGAACGCGGCGCTCGGACGCGGAGACCGCGGCACCCTGGCACGGGGAACGCGGCGCTCGGCGAGAAGCCCACCTTCGCATCATTCCGTTTCCGGCCGCCGGGGATACCCATGGCCTGACAGCGGCTAACACAATGAGTTGACCTGTCGTCGCGTGATGAGGCAGCAGGCGAGTTTGAGGAACGCTTCGTGGACGGCGGTACGGCGCCTCAAGGGCCGTATCGCCGAAGGCCGTTCAGGGATCTGACCTGACGTCAGGCGGGCAGGACGGCCAGCGATCCCGAGTGCACGGTCAGGGCGACCCGGTGGGCGGCGCCGTCCCGGTTCGGGACCTTCACCTGGACGTCGGCGGAGGTGGCGGACGTGGTGACGGCGTAGGCGTCGCCCGCCGGGACCGGGAGGCGTACGGCGGTCGACGCGGAGGTCGTCACCACGGCGAGGGTGTCCGGTGCCGCGCTGAAGCCGAGGTCGGCGCTGCTGGAGGTCACCGCGAAGTCGGCGTGGGAGGGGTGCAGCGCGTGGGCGGTGAGGCGGTCGGAGGCGACATTGACGGTGAGTCGGCCGCCGAGTCCTTCGAGCAGGGTCTCGCCCGAGGTCTGCCGCAGCCGCAGGCCGGTCTTCTCGGGGACGGTGAGGTTCAGGTCGCCGTCGCACGAGCCCGCCGTGTCGCCTCCGACGTCGTCACCGGTGTCCGTACCGCAGACCAGGGTGAGGGTGCGCAGGCCCGCCGCGTCGTCGACGACACCGCGCACGCGCGCCGTACCGCCGTCGGGGCGGTGATACGTGCCCGAGACCGTGTGGGCGCTCGCGTCGGCGGTGATCCGCACGCGACCCGAGACTCCTTCGAGGACCAACAGGTCTGCGGCGTCGGCGTGCAGACGGGCCGTGGCGTCGGGATCGGTGCTGCCGAATCCGGCGCTTCCCTGGTCGGCACTTTCCTGGTCGCTTCCCGCGCCGGGCGCGCCCTTGTCCGCCGGGCCGCCGGCTCCGGCTCCGCCGTGGTCGCGGCCGTGTCCGGTGAGGACCACAGCGGCGGTCACGGCGAGGGCGATCACCAGTACGGCGATGAGGACGCCCGGCCGGGCGGTCCGTCGTCCTGCGGGGTGTACGGGCTGGTCAGCGGTCTCCATGCCGCCCGTCTGCCCCGCGGGCCACGCCCGAACCCCACCGGGATGCCGGTCGGGTCACGGGCGGGCGGGGTGCGGGCGCGAGGCCGCGGCGGCCCTATCGGGCCAGCGTGACCAGGACGGTCTTGCCGCCTCCGGGGCGGCGGGTCACCGCCAGTGAGTGGGCCAGCCGTTGGATCATCATCCAGCCGAAGCCG
Organism: Streptomyces sp. NPDC093221; assembly: GCF_044753885.1. Lineage (NCBI taxonomy): Bacteria > Bacillati > Actinomycetota > Actinomycetes > Kitasatosporales > Streptomycetaceae > Streptomyces > Streptomyces sp. NPDC093221. The sequence goes on from NZ_JBIVOA010000004.1 coordinate 57,897, forward strand.
CCTCTGGCGCCGTTCCAGTCGGGCGCGCGGCCTTGCGGCGGGGTGTCGCTGGGGTCGTCGATCGCCACGCGAAGGGTGTTCGCGGCGGCGCTCAGACGCAGTTCGCGTACCGCTCCGGCGTGCCGGAGGGCGTTGGCGGCCAGCTCGGAGACCACGAGGGTCAGATTCTGCAGGGTCCGTACGGCCAGCGGAGGGTGGAGGGTGTCCGCGAACTCCGAGGCGGCGACGCGTGCTTCCGCCGCGCTCATGGGCCGGGAAACAGTCACGGCGTGGGCCACCGGCGTTGCCGCCGGTGCCCCGCCATCGGACGGATCGCTCACGTGAATCACCTCTGGAGGAGATCCCGCGGCGCGTGCGACCTGAGGTCAGCCGCGCCGCAGCATCATGACGACGAGTACGACGACGACGATGAGAACGATGGTTCCGATACCTATGTACATGTGACGCTCCTGAACCAGATTGTCCGGCGGTTTGCTTCCTCAGGTCGCTTGCCCGGCTCGAACCGGTCTACCGCGTTCTTTCGATACAGGGGTAAGGGACCGGATCCGGGGAAGGACGCCGGGTCGGTCAGCGCGTGGCCGGGGGCAGTTCGCGGGCGGCCTGCGCGATGAGCATGTCCAGGGCGTCGGGATAGGCGCTGCGGGTCATCCGGGCGGCGAGCAGGGGCGCGGTCGCGGCGATGTGCGGGTGGGTGCGGGGCGACAGGGCCGCGTACGTGTCCTGCCAGATCTCCTCGTCGGCCGCGCGGGCGGCGGCGGGCAGCGCCAGCGAGGCCGCGTCCAGGGCGGCGAAGGCCAGGCAGCCGTCGATGAAGACGTGGTAGACGCGTACGAGGCCGGGGCCGGTGAATCCGGCGCGGTGCAGGATGCCCAGGATGGCCTCGTCCGCGGCCAGTTCGCGCTTCCCCCCGCTGACCCGGCTGGCGGTCAGCACCGCCGCCTGCGGGTGGGCGAGATACGCGCGGTGGATCCGCAGGCCCAGGTCGCGCAGATCGCGCCGCCACTGGCCGGTGGGCGTCCAGCCCGCCAGGGCCCGGCCCATCAGTTCGTCGGCGATGGCCAGGACGAGGGCGTCCATGCCGCGGAAGTAGCGGTAGAGGGAGCTGGGGTCGGCGCCGAGTGCCAGGCCGAGCCGCCGCGCGGTCAGCCCCTGCGCGCCGTGTTCCGCCAGCATGCGCAGGGCGGTCTCCACGATCAGTTCGTGGCTGAGCACCTCGCCCTGCCGCGTCGGCCGACGTCGTTGCCGCGCGGCTCCGTCCACCACCTTCTTGGCCACGGCCGGGAGCTTACGCCAACGGCATTGACCTTACGGCGTCGTCGGCGGTTCCATCACTCCACGGCGCGAGCACCCCCCCGTGCGAGGGCCCCGGCCGCACCGCTCACCCGCTCACCCACTCGACCAGCGGAAGGAACCCCGCCATGCGCGTACTGCTCATCGGAGCCGGAGGCGTCGGAAGCGCCATCACCCGGATCGCCGCCCGCCGCGGTTTCTTCGAGCACATGGTCGTCGCCGACTACGACCCGGGCCGGGCCGAGGCGGCCGTCGCGGCACTGGGCGAGGCGGCGGACCGGTTCAGCACGGCCAGGATCGACGCCTCCGACCAGCTCTCCGTGGAGGATCTGCTGCGGGAGCGGCGGTGCGACGTGCTGCTCAACGCGACCGACCCGCGTTTCGTCATGCCGTTGTTCCAGGCCGCGCACCGGGCCGGGGCGACGTATGTGGACATGGCGATGTCGCTGTCGGTGCCGCACGCGCGGCGGCCCCACGAGGAGTGCGGCACGAAGCTCGGCGACGACCAGTTCGCGCAGGCGAAGGCGTGGGAGGAGGACGGGCTGCTGGCACTGGTCGGCATGGGCGTGGAGCCGGGCATGTCCGATGTCTTCGCCCGCTACGCCGCCGACCACCTCTTCGACGGCATCGACGAGATCGGGGTGCGCGACGGCGCGAATCTCACGGTGGACGGCTACGACTTCGCGCCGTCGTTCAGTATCTGGACCACCATCGAGGAGTGTCTGAACCCGCCGGTGGTGTGGGAGAAGGACCGCGGCTGGTACACCACGGCGCCGTTCAGCCAGCCCGAGATCTTCGACTTCCCCGAGGGCATCGGACCGGTGGAGTGCGTGAACGTCGAGCACGAGGAGGTGCTGCTGATCCCGCGCTGGGTCGACGCCCGCCGGGTGACGTTCAAGTACGGTCTCGGCCAGGACTTCATCGACAAGCTCCAGACCCTCCACGACCTGGGCCTGGACCGTACGGACCCGGTCACCGTCGCCACCGACCGGGGTCCGGCCCGGGTCTCCCCCAGGGACGTCGTCGCCGCCGTGCTGCCGGACCCGGCCGCGCTCGGCGACCGGATGCACGGCAAGACCTGCGCGGGCACCTGGGTGAAGGGCACCAAGGACGGCCGCCCGCGCGAGGTCTACCTCTACCACGTGGTCGACAACCAGTGGTCGATGCGGGAGTACGGTTCCCAGGCCGTCGTCTGGCAGACGGCGATCAATCCGGTGATCGCCCTCGAACTCCTGGCCGACGGCACCTGGAGCGGCAGCGGTGTCCTCGGCCCCGAGGCGTTCGACGCGCGGCCCTTCCTCGACCTGCTCGTCGCGTACGGGTCCCCGTGGGCGATGCGCGAACAGGCCGGGAACGCGCAGGATCGGGACGCGGCCCAGGCGCCGAACGCGTAGCGCCCGCGGCCGTCGGGGCGGATGCCCCGGGGTGCCCCCGGACCTGGGGCGCCTGTGTAGCCAGGGAGGACAGGGGCAGGCGTGGCATCACAGGGTGAATGAGTACGACGGGGTCGGTCTTCCGGCCCCAGGACGCACGGAGGTCCCACGATGCGCAGCCTGTCCGTACGCGTGATGGTGCCCGCCGCGGCTCTGGCCACGGCGGCCCTGACCTTGACGGCTTGTTCGGACGACGGCGGGTCCGCCGCTCCGGCGGGCTCGTCCGTCTCGGTCAGCGCGGCGCCGTCCGACTCCCCGTCCGCCGGTGCGCCGTCCACGACGGACGACGGTACGCAGAGCGCGCCGGGCGGTACGCCCACGTCGTCGGCGGACGGCTCCGGCGGCGCGTCGGCCGAGGCGGCGGGGCCGAGCGCGTGCGCCAGCGACCACCTCAGCGTGGCGCTGAAGGACGCCGAGGTCGGCGCCGGGCAGTACCACGCGAAGGTCGTCTTCACCAACACCGGCAGCACGGCGTGCACGCTGACGGGCTATCCGGGCGTCTCGTACGTCAAGACGGCCGGGGCGCAGGCCGGTCCCGCGGCCGACCGTGACGGCGGTTCGCACGGCACCGTCTCGCTGGCGCCGAAGGCGACCGCGTACGCGGAGCTGCACGACAGCAACGGTCAGGGCGGTTACAGCGCCGACCAGTGCAAGCTGACGAAGGTCGAGGGGCTGCGGATCTATCCGCCGAACCAGAAGGCGGCGCTGTTCCTCGCCGACAAGACCGAGCACTGCGCCGGTACGGGCATCCACCCGCTGACCATAGGCGCCGTGCGGCGCTGACGGCCGGTCGCCTGACGCACCGTCAAGGGCCCGCGCGGGCCCGGATGGTGGACCGCCGCGGACCCGCCGCTTCCCGGTCGCTAGCCTGCGTGCAAGGACGCGGCACCGTGATGTGCCAGGTCATGGCGGCGGACGGCCCTCGACGCGGGTAACGGGACGCGCCTTGACGGGAGTTGCCCGACCCGAGAGAGGCGCAGCGCATGTTCACGACCAGGCCGACCCTCCAAGGCACCTTCGGCATGGTGGCCTCCACCCACTGGCTCGCCTCCCAGAGCGCGATGGCCGTACTGGAGGGCGGCGGCAACGCGTACGACGCCGCCGTGGCCGGTGCTTTCGTGCTGCACGTCGTGGAGCCGCACCTCAACGGTCCCGGCGGCGAGGTGCCGATCATCGTCGGGCCCGCCGAGGGGGAGGTACGGGTGCTGTGCGGGCAGGGGGTGGCGCCCGCGGGCGCGACCGTCGCCCACTACCGCTCGCTCGGCCTGGACCTGGTGCCCGGTACCGGGCCGCTGGCCGCCGCCGTGCCCGGCGCGTTCGACGCCTGGATGACGTTGCTGCGCGACTACGGCACCGCGTCCCTCGCCGAGGTGCTGCGTTACGCGATCGGGTACGCGGCGGACGGTCATCCGCCGGTCGAGCGCGTCACGGCGACCGTCGAGACGGTGCGTGAGCTGTTCGAGACGGAGTGGACGACGTCCGCGGAGCTGTATCTGCCGGGCGGCGAGGCGCCGCGTCCCGGCGAGCTGTGGCGCAATCCGGCGCTCGCCGCGACCTGGCGGCGGCTGATCGCCGAGGCGGAAGCCGACGGCGGCGGGGACCGGGTCGCGCAGATCGAGGCCGCGCGCCGGATCTGGCGGGAGGGCTTCGTCGCCGAGGCGATCGTCGCCCAGGCCGCCCGTCCGACCATGGACACCAGCGGCGAGCGGCACACCGGGACGCTCACGGCCGCCGATCTGGCGGGCTGGTCCGCGTCGTACGAGGAGCCCGCCACCTACGAGTGGGACGGCTGGACGGTCTGCAAGGCGGGTCCGTGGAGTCAGGGCCCGGCCTTCCTCCAGCAGCTCGCCCTGCTGCCGTCGCGCGCCGCCGACCTGCCCGCGTACGGGTCCGCCGCGTATGTCCACCGGCTGGTCGAGGGCACGAAGCTCGCCATGGCCGACCGCGAGGCGTGGTACGGCGACGCGTCGGACGTCCCGCTCGACGCGCTGCTGTCCACCGCGTACAACACCGGCCGCCGCCAACTCATCGGTGACCGGGCCTCGTACGAACTGCGGCCCGGCGGCCCCGAGGGTCGGACGCCGAAGCTGAGCGCGTACGCGACCGCCGCGGGGCAGGGCGCGGGTGCGCGGGTGGCGCCGACCGGGGCCGGGGCGGGCGAGCCGACGGTCGCGGTGGACGGCGGCACGCGCGGCGACACCTGTCATATCGATGTCGTGGACCGCTGGGGCAACATGATCTCGGCGACGCCCAGCGGGGGGTGGCTCCAGTCGAATCCGGTGATACCGGAGCTGGGCTTCCCGCTCGGCACGCGGCTCCAGATGACCTGGGTCGAGGAGGGTCTGCCCAACTCCCTGTCCCCCGGCCGCAGGCCGCGCACGACGCTCAGTCCGTCGCTGGCGCTGCGCGACGGGGTGCCCGTCCTCGCCTTCGGCACCCCCGGCGGCGACCAGCAGGACCAGTGGCAGGTGCACTTCTTCCTCGCCGTGGCGCTCCGCGACCCGGTGCGCGGCGGCTACGACCTGCAAGGCGCCGTCGACGCGCCGAACTGGCACACCGACAGCTTCACCGGCTCCTTCTACCCGCGGGCCATGGCGCCGGGCAGCCTCACCGTCGAGGAGCGGACGGGTCCCCATGTCGTGGCCGAACTGCGCCGCCGGGGGCACGCGGTGAGCGTCGGCGGCGCCTGGTCGGAGGGGCGGATCTCCGCCGTCGCGCGCGATCCGGAGACGGGCGTGCTGTCGGCCGCCGCGAATCCGCGCGGCATGCAGGGCTACGCCGTGGGACGTTGACGCGTCCGGACGGCGGCGCGCGGCCCTGCGGAATCCTCAGCCCATGCCCACGCTCTGGTGCTCGGGCTCGATGAGCGCGACGACGAGCTCGTTGTCGCGCGAGTAGGGGCCGCCGGTGTACTTCGTCGCCATCCGGTCGATGATCTCCCAGACGGCGTCGCCCTCCAGCCATTCGACGACCTTGCCGCGGATGACGACCGGCTGGAAGGGGTTGTCGGCCGGGGTGAGGGAGAGCGCCACGCGCGGGTCGCGGCGCAGATTGCGGGCTTTGCGGGACCGCGGGCCGGTGAAGATCGTGACGCGGTCGCCGTGGGTGCCGATCCAGACGGGGACGGTGTGCGGAGCGCCGTCGGGCAGGACGGTCGCGATGTGGGCGAGTGAGGTGCCGTCGAGGACGCGGCGGACGTCGGGGGCGAGCATCGTGGTCAGCTCCTGATGGCTGGTGCGGGTGCGCCGGTGAACGGGTCGGCGGCTCTGGTGGTGTACGCGGACGGCCGCCCAGGGCCGCGTCCGGGGACGTATCCGTGGACCGACACGCGTGCACACTGAGAACCCTGCCAGGTCCGCGCGACCTCGGCATCCCGCGCGAGGCGCCGGCCGAGCGGCTGAACCGCCTCGTCGACGAGAACGTCCTGGAGCGGCGCCCGTACGGCCGCCGGGCCGTACGCGGGCGCGGCCGGTCCGCCGGGGCTCCGCGACCTGACGGACGCTGCGCGACCGCGGCGCGGTCATCGCTCAGGCGGTGTGCTCCGCCACGAGGCCGATGATCTCGGGCCACAGCTCACGGGGGCGGTCGTGGCCCATATCGGGGATCAGGACGAGTTCGGCCCCTGGCACCAACTCCGCGGTGCGCTCCCCGCCGCTGGGGCCGATCAGGGTGTCGTCCAGGCCGTGGATGACGAGGGTCGGCACCTCGAGCTTCCGGAGTGCGTCCGCGCGTGAGCCGCCGAGGATCATCGCGCCGAGCTGCCGACCGACGCCGGAGGGGTGATAGGCGCGGTCATAGCTGCGGGCGGCCAGGTCGCGCAGGGCGTCGGCGTCGCCGTAGCGCCGGGAGGCCCACACCAACTCCCTTTCCGCCGCGGCGACATAGCCTTCGCGGTCGGCCGGTTTCGGGGCGAGGAGCACCGCCTGCGCCTCGGGGGTCGGCCGGCCGTATTCGGACTCGCCGGTCGAGGACATCATCGAGGTCAGGGTCAGCACCCGCGACGGCCGGTGGATGGCCATCGTCTGGGCGATCATGCCGCCCATCGAGGAGCCGAAGACATGGGCCCGGTCGATGCCGAGCGCGGTGAGCAGGGCGAGGCCGTCGTCGGCCATGTCCTGGAGCGTGTAGGGGACCATGGCCAGGGCGGAGGCGATGTCCCCCGAGCCGACCGCGGCGATGAACCGGCCCATGTCGACGGGGTGGGCGTCGAAGGAGGTGGACAGCCCGCAGTCGCGGTTGTCGTACCGGATGACGTGGCGGCCACGGTCCGCGAGCGCGCGGCAGAAGTCCTCGTGCCAGGAGATCATCTGGGCGCCGAAGCCCATCACGAGCAGGACGGCGGGATCGGCGGGGTCGCCGAAGGTCTCGTAGGCGAGGGACACTCCGGGCGCGACGTCTGCATGGGGCATGTGCGGAGTCTGCCATTCGGCCGATCGCCTCGCATCCGGCTTTCGGCCAGGGCTGACCTGCGTCTTCTCCCGCACTTTCAGGTGCCGGGTCGGGCGGGCAGGGGGCGCGGATGCCGGTGGCGGCGCCCCCTGCCCGGACATCGGGCGGCTAGGCGGTGATCTTGACCGCGTCGATCACCCAGTACCAGTTGTTGGAACCGGTGTAGTGGAAGCGGAAACTGACAGTGGAGGCGCCCGCGGGCGCGGTCAGGGTGAGGGACTCCACCTTGGCGACCGTGTCGGTGGTGTAGGTCTTGACGACCGTCGGGGTGCCGCCGTTCCAGGAGGCGAGGATCTCGGCCTTCTGGCTGCCTTCCTGGAGGTAGTGCGTGACGTAGTCGAGGGTCACCTTGGAGCCCGCGGTGACCGCGTGGGCGGGGGTGACGAGCGTCGAGTCGAACGTGCCGGAGAAGGACTTGTCGGCCCACTCGTCGGAGTCGGCGACCGCGAAGACCCCGCGCGAGCGGACGTTGAGTTCACGCGACTGGTCGGCCTGGGCGCGGGACCAGAACTCGTCGGTGGCGAAGGACCAGCCGCGCCACTCGGTGACACCGCCGGTGCCCATCGCGGAGTTGATGATCGACCAGCCGCTGGGCGTGGTGTGCGTGTAGCCCAGAACCCCGGCGGGGATGCCGGTCTCGTCGGTGCGCGGTGAGAGCGTCAGCGCGTCGAAGGGATCGGTCGAGCGCTCCTGAATGGGCTTGCCGTCCAGGCCCCAGGAGGCGGCGGGAACGATGCCGAGCTGCTTGAAGACCGTGGCGGCCACGTCGACCAGGCGGGTGTCGATGGGCCGCAGGCCCGCCGCGATGCCGGGCCCCTGGGCCAGCACGAAAGTGCGCCGCTCCTCGATGGTGGAGCCGCCGTGGCCGCCCGCGTCCAGGTGTCCGTGGTCGGTGGCGACGATGACCGTCCAGCGCTCGCTCGCGTAGGTGGGACGGGCCTTGACCGCGGCGAGCAGGCGGCCGAGGTAGCCGTCCTGGGTGGCGATGGCCTTGAGGTACGCCTGGCTGGCGGCGCCCGAGGCGTGCCCGACCTCGTCGGTGTTGCCGAAGTAGACGAAGGCGACATCCGGGTTCTGATCGCGCAGGACGGATTCGGAGTCGGCGACGATCTGGGCGTCGGTGACGATGTAGTCGGCTGTGTCGCCGTCGTAGACGACCTTGCCGTCCGCGCCGTCGGTGAAGGTGCCCTGCGCGTCGAGCGGCTTCCAGTCGACGGCCACGTAGGTGGACAGGGCCGGTTTCACGGACGCGATGCGCTTGATGAAGCCCGGGTAGGCGCCGTAGTTCTTGCCCGCGAAGGTGTTGTCCTTCACGCCGTGCTTGTCCGGCCACACGCCGGTGGCGATGGTCGACCAGCCGGCGCCGGAGACGGTGGCCGCCATCGGGCTCGCGTAGAGCAGGCTGGTGCCGTAGGTGCCGTTCGCCATCAGGGACTTGAGGTGGGGGGCGGTGGCCGCGTCGATCCTGTCGTGGCGCAGGCCGTCCATGCCCACGACGAGGACCTTGTCCTTGCTGGTGCCGTTCGGCAGCGTGGGGGCCGCGGCCGCGGCCGGGGTCGCGGCCGCGGCCGGGGTCGCGGCCGCGGCCGGGGTCGCGGCGGTGACGCCGCTGACGGCGACGGTCGCGCCGACGGCGGCGGTGGCCGCGAGGACGCTGCGGCGGGAGATCCCGTGGTCGGACATCTGTTGCTCCGTTCGACATGGCGGAGGTGGCGGAGACGGGCGGTGCGGGAGAGCACCAGTGGGACCGAACACCCCGGAACATCGAGGCCGTTCGGTCCATACCTGTTATCTTTCCGTGACGCATGGGCGGAGGCCAGACCCCTGCGGGAGACGACCTGTTGAACGGTCGGCTACCAGTGGCCGACGTCCGGATTCGCCACGCTCCCCCGTTCCGGGGCCGCCGGGGTACGCGGCGTTAGCATGCGTCCCATGCCCGATGCCCCGCCCCGCCCCGAACCCTTCGCCCCGCGGGCCGACGCCGCCGCGCTCGACGACCTGCGGACCCGGCTGCGCGCGACGCGCTGGCCGGACGCGCCCGAGGACGCGGGCTGGTCGCTCGGAACCGACCTGGACTACCTCCGCGAACTGGTCGCCTACTGGGCGGACGGCTTCGACTGGCGGGCGCAGGAGGCGGCGCTGGCCCGGCTCCCCCGGTTCCGGGCCCCGATCGGCGGGCTCGGCATCCACTTCGTCCACGCCCGCGCCGTCGCGCCCACGGGGCCCGTCCTGCCGCTGGTCCTCAGCCACGGCTGGCCGGACTCCTTCTGGCGGTACGCGAAGGTCGTCCCGCTCCTCACCGACCCGGCCGCGCACGGCGCCGACCCGGCCGACGCCTTCGACGTGGTCGTGCCCGACATGCCGGGCTACGGGTACTCCGACCGCCCCGCCGCGGGACGGCCGCTCGACTCCGTCGCCGTCAGCGGCCTGTGGGCGGAGCTGATGGACGTCCTCGGCTACGCGCGGTTCGGTGCGGCGGGCGGGGACATCGGCAGCCATGTGAGCCGCTATCTCGGGCTCGACCACCCCGACCGGGTGGTGGCCGTCCACCGCACCGACGGCGGCCTGCCCGTCTTCGCGGGCGATCCGGCGGAGCTCACACCCGAGGAGAGCGCCTGGTTCCAGCAGACCGCCGCCTGGGGCGCGGCCGAGGGCGGATACGCCGCCATGCACCGTACGAAGCCGCAGACCGCGGCCGTCGGGCTCCAGGACTCGCCCGCGGGGCTGGCCGCGTGGATCGTGGAGAAGCTGCGGGCGTGGAGCGACTGCGGCGGCGACATCGAGCGGAGCTTCACCAAGGACGAGATCCTCACCAACGTGACAATCTACTGGCTCACCGGGACGATCGCCTCGTCGATGCGGATGTACCACGCGAATTCCGCGATCCCGTCGGCCCAGCTCACCCGCCGCGTCGAAGTGCCCTCCGGCTTCTCGCTCTTCCCCGGCGACATCGCCCGCCCGCCGCGGGCCTGGCTCGAGCGTACGGCCAACGCCGTACGCGTCACCGCGCCCGCGCGCGGCGGCCACTTCGCGGCGTTCGAGGAACCCGAGCTGTACGCGCGGGAGTTGCGCGAATTCTACCGCCCCTACCGGGCGGCAGCGGGCTGAACGGCGGTCCTGCGTAAGGGCGTCAGGGCCGCGTCACAGACCGGTCACCGCGCTCGACGCGCTGACCTCGTAGACGAGGGTGATCTCGCGGCGCTCGCCGGGAGCCAGGCGCTGGACGTAGCGGACGATGCCGTCGTCGTCGGTCTCGTCGGGCGCCGGGCGGCAGCGGTCGGGCAGGGTGCGGACCTCGACGGCCGAGACCTCGGAGACGGGGACGCGTTCGCGGATCACGACCTCGCGGGTGAGGTCGGCGCCCGGCCGGCCGGCGTCGCCGGGGTGCTCGGCGCTCGGCTGGTCCAGGCGGGAGACGAAGAGCCGCACCTGACGGGTGATCACGGTGCGCTGGTTGATCCCGGCGAGACCGGTGGTGTCGCGCTGCTCCTCGGTGTGGCGGACGACCCGGAAGGTGTCCTGGCTGCCGAAGGACAGGCGTACGTCCTCGCCCGTACCGGCGAAGGGCATCGTGGCCCGGCCGGTGTAGCCGCTGTCGCGCACCAGGTCGACGGGGCCGGCCAGCAGGACGTGGCCCGCGGCGTTGGGGAACCGCGCGGTGGTCACGACCAGGGGCGACAGTTCGGGGGCGCAGGTGTCCTCGGTGCGGCAGGCGGCGGTGAAGGCCGACAGGTGGACGCGGTGCGGGCGCCGGTCGGAGGGGACGGTGACGGGGCGGGGGGCGTGCAGGACGCGGACCGCGCCGCCGTCGTGCAGGCCGGGCAGCGGTCCCGCGCCGCCTGCGGTGTCGGCGGCCGAGTCGCCGCCCACGGTCGTGACGTCTTCCTCGCGCAGGTCCACCTCGACGGTCCGGCGCTCCTCGACGGTGCGTTCCCTGAGGGTCAGGACGTCCTCGGTCAGCTCCGGCGGGGCCGCGGCGAGCGTCGGGCGCGCGGTGGACAGGGACAGCCGTACGCCGTTCCAGTCCTCGCCGGTGTCCTGCCACACGAAGGCGTCGGTCTCCAGGGTGACGCTGTCGCGGTCGGCGGCTAGCGTCGCGCGGTAGGCGGGGCGCCACAGCGCGCACGGGACGAGGCTCACGACGCGGATCCGCGCGGAACCGGCCTCGGGCGCCTCCACGACGAGTTCCACGAAGGCCGTGAGCACCGGGGGTTCGGTCTCGGTGGCCGCCAACGCCGTACGCGCCGTGCGCAGTTCCTCGTTCAGGTCGTGCTCGCGGCGGCGCAGCCGGTGGAGTTCGCCGATCCGGGTCTCGGCGTCCTCGTCCACGCGCTCCAGGCGGTCGGCCCAGCGCTCGGGGTCGGCGGCGCCCGCTCCCGCGCCCTGCACGATGTCGCGGTGCAGATCGGCCTTGGCTTGGTGGACCACGGCCAGCGCGCTCTCCAGGCGCTGCCGCAGCTGTCCGACCTCGCGCATCTCCCGTTCCAGGGAGTCGACTTCGCGGCGCAGCTCGGACGCGTCGGGGCCCGGCCCGCCGGGAGGCGCGGGGGTGTAGGTGCGGATGACGCGGGCGTCGAACACGCGCGGACCGTCCGCGCCGAGGTCCGTGTCGTCGTCCCCCTCGGTGTGCGCGGAGATCTCGGCGCGCAGGGACCGGTCGACGGTCAGCGGGGTGACCGGGCCGATCCGCAGGCGCTGGACGCCCGCGGTGAGCCGCGCGGTGCCGGTGCGTTCGACCTGGGCGCGGTCCTCCAGGCAGGTCACGGTGGTGACCGGGAGGAAGAGCGCGTCCGGCTCGGCGGGCGTGTCATCGGCGCCGGGCGCGCCGGTCCCGTCGGTCAGGGTCTCCGGGGTGGTCACGGTTCACTTCCTCCGGTTTCCGCCGACGACCGACTTGCCCGCGGGGAGGCGGACCTCGAACCCTCCGGTGAGCGTCGTGGTCCGGCCGGGTGCCAACTCCACGCGCCACACGCGCGCTCCGCGGACGTACGAGCCGTCCTGGCCCGTGAGCGGTTCCTCGGGTTCCGTCCAGGCCGGTCGCGCCCGGTGCTCCTCGATACGGACGTCCTTGTCGGTCGACACCGGTACGCGCTCGCGGACCTCGACGACGACGGGGTACGGCAGGCGGTTGGCGACCTCGATCTCCACGGTGTGGTCGAGGACGGTCGTGCCGCCGCGCAGTCCCGCGGTGGACTCGCGCATGTGGGTGCGGCGGGCCACCTGGACGCTCTCGGCCACGCCGACGCCGACCGCCTGCCGCTGTCCGGGGGCGAGGGTCGGCAGGGCCGCGGTGAGGACGAAGTCGCCGTCCACCATGACGTCGGCCGGACCGGCGAGCAGCGCGTGCGGGGAGGTGTTGGTGACCAGGACGGTGCCGAAGACGGCCGTGTCCACCGCGGGGACGCACACGTGCAGCGACTCCGTCACGACCGGCACCTCGCTGACCGGCACGATGTGCCACGCGCCGTCGGACACCACGTCCGCGGGCGCGGCGGTGTCGAAGCGGTAGTCGAAGGAGCCGGCCGAGGTCCGTACGTCGACCGCGTGCGCGGGCCGCGGGAGGCGGCCGACGGTCTCGGCCCTGCGCCGGTACTCGGTGACCACGGTGGCGATCGGGGCGGCTTCCGGTCGCAGCGTGCCGCGCTCGGCGCCCGCGCCGGGACCCGCGACGGTCAGGCGGCCGTAGTCGAGCATGTCCACGGACGGCGCGGTGGACGGCGGCGGTACGGGCGGCGCGGCGGTTTTGCGCCGGGCGCTGCGGGCGACGGGCGCCGACCTGCCGCGTGCGCGGTCCGTCGCGGGCTCGGCGTGCGCCTGGGACATGGGCGCCGCGGCGGGGAGCGGAGCCGGGGGCGGCGCCGCTCCCGGTGCGGGCACCGGGCCGCCGAACGAACCGCCGTAGCCGACGGCCTCGGCCGCGCCGCCGGGCTCCGCGGGTCCGTACGCGCCGCCCGCCGCCAGGTCCGGCGAGAGGTCGGCCTCTTCCAGGTCGTCCTCGACGCCGCCGAGCCACGCGTTCATGGACCTGGGGGCGCCCGGGCCCGACGGCCGGGCCGGACCGCGCGACGCGGCGGGGTGCGCCGCGGCGGCGCCGTCATAGCCGGTGAACAACTCGGCGAGCCCTGGCGGCGGTTCGCGCCATCCGGGGGTCTGCGGTTCCTGCTGGGCGCGGCCGATCCGCAGCGACCGCAGTTCGGGCACGTCGGAGCGGCGCAGCAGGTCCGCGGTGGACAGCGCGAGACGTACGCCCAACCAGTCCTCGCCGGTGCGCTGGGCGACGCAGGCGCGCAGGACGAGCGTGCCCGCGCCGCTGGTGCCGTCCAGGCGGAGTTGGTAGGTGGGGACCCAGGTGGCGCCGGGGACGTGGTACTCGACCTCGACCTCCACGTCGATCTCGGCCGGGGCGTCGGCGGGTGTCCGGGCCTCGTCGTTCGGGGAGGTGTCCTCGCGGGTTTCGGGCGCGTCCGGTGCGTCGGCCGACGCGTCCGGTACGTCGGTCGTGTCGGTCACCTCGGAGGCCAGTGTCACGACCGCGCCGACGGCCGGGTCGGTGCGCTCGGCGCTCAGGGCGGTGGACGACTGGTGCAGTCGCGCCCGCAGGACGTCCACGTCGTGGTCGGCGCGCGCCAGTTGGTCCTCGGTGGCCCGCAACCGCTCGTGCAGGACGCCGAGTCGGGTGTCGACGAATCCGGCCAGGGCGAGGAAGGACTCGACGGGCGCCCAGCGGGGCGGGTCGCCCCTGCGCGGCTGCGGCGGCTCGGCGCGCAGCGCCGCCACCTCCTCGATCTCGTTCTCCAGCCGGTACTTGCGGTCCTGGAGCCGGGACTGCTGGTCCTCGGCGTCCTCCAGGTCCAGCCGCAGCGAGGGCAGTTGCTCGCCCCGGTGCACGGTGGCGCCCACGTCCAGCCGTACGTCGGTCACGCGCAGCCCGTGCGGGCCGTTCACCACCCGGCCGCGCAGCGACTGTTCGTAGAGCGTGGGCGGCAGGCCCTCGACGCGGACGGTGGTCTCTGCGGTTCCGGTCGGCACCGTGACGCGCGCGCGGCGGGTGACGACCGCTCCGGAGGCGTGCACGACGACGGAGGTCACCTCGGACTCAGCGGCGGACGGCTCGTTCGGCTCATCCGTGCCGCTCGGAACGGCTGCGCCCACCTTGTCTCCCCCACGCTCGGCCCGCGGCCGGTCTGCCCGTCACGTCTCGGGGCCCGGACTCGTCCGTACCCTAGCCGAGTCCTCCTGGGCACGCCGAGGGTCGGTGCCGGTCCGGCGGCGCGGGAGGTCCGGCCGGTGACGGACGATCACGAACGCCGTGTCTTAAGGGCCGGTTAAGGGCGGCTTATCAGCGCCTCGGGCCGATCGGCGTCCTCGCAGTTCGGGCACGTCACGGGCGTGCGGGCGGCTGTCCGGGCGGGTTGGCGGGCAGGGTGACCGTGCGTAGCATCGGGGCCGTCGGCGGCGGTCGTCGCTCCCGTGAGAGCGCTCCCCCGGCCACGGCCCCCGCCTCCCCCGACGCCGTACGCCCGGCCGCCGCCGACGCGAACCCTGATCTCCCCCACAGACAAGGTACGTAACCCATGGCTGCACACCGCGCACGCAGATGGCCGCTCGGCGGACTGGTCGTCCTGGTCGCCGCCGCTCTGGTGGCCGCCGTCCTGGTGGCGACGACCGGTCCCGGCACGTCGAGGGCGGACGCCGCCGAGGGCCGGCAGACCTGGTCCGACGAGTTCGACGGCCCCGCGGGCAGCGCGCCCGACCCCGCCAAGTGGACGCATGAGAAGGGTGGTTCGGGCAACGGCAACAACGAGTTGCAGTACTACACCGACAGCACCTCCAACGCCGCTCTCGACGGCGACGGGCACCTGGTGATCACCGCACGGCCCAACTCCGACACCGGGCTGTCCTGTTGGTACGGACCCTGTAAGTACACCTCGGCGCGGCTGAACACGGCCTCGACCTTCACGCAGGCGTACGGTCACTTCGAGGCCCGCATCAAGATCCCGCGCGGCCAGGGCATCTGGCCGGCGTTCTGGATGCTGGGCAGCGACATCGGCAGCGTCGGCTGGCCCCGCAGCGGTGAGCTGGACATCATGGAGAACATCGGACGGGAGCCCGGCACCGTCCACGGCACGATCCACGGCCCCGGCTACTCGGGCGCGGCCGGTATCGGGTCCCCGTACACACTGCCCGGCGGCGCGGCCTTCGCGGACGACTTCCACACCTTCGGTGTGGACTGGAGCCCGAGCGCGATCACCTGGACGGTGGACGGCACGGTCTACCAGACGCGTACGCCGTCGGACGCGGGCGGCAACACGTGGGTGTTCGACCACCCGTTCTTCCTGATCCTCAACCTGGCGGTCGGCGGTGACTGGCCGGGCTCGCCCGACGGTTCGACGTCCTTCCCGCAGACGATGACGGTCGACTACGTACGGGCGTCGCAGTGGGACAGCGGCTCCGGCACGACGGCGGGCGGCGGCGCCGGCGGGTCTGGCGGCTCCGACCGGGTCGGCTCGATCAAGGGCATCGGCGGCATGTGCGTGGACGTGGCGGGCGGCGCGTCGGCCGACCGTACGCCGGTCCAGCTCCACGACTGCACCGGCAATGTGGCCCAGCAGTGGACGCTCGGCGCCGACGGGACGGTACGGGCGCTGGGCAAGTGCCTCGACGTGGACGGCGGTTCGACGGCGGACGGCGCGGCCGTGCAGCTCTACACGTGCAACGGCACCAAGGCGCAGCAGTGGAAGTACACCGACGCCCACGACCTGACGAACACGGGCGCGGACAAGTGCCTTGACGCGAAGGACAACGCGTCGGCGGACGGGACGCGGTTGCAGACCTGGACGTGCGGCGGGGCCGCCAACCAGAAGTGGATCTTCGGCTGACCCCTGGTCCGACGGCGTGGGGCGTGCCCGGTCCACCGGGCGCGCCTCGCGCCGTCTTTGGCCGGTTTCGGCGGTTCGCCCGGTTCGCTCGTGGGAGTACCGTCACCTTCCGGGAGCACCGACCGACAAGGAGTACGCCATGTCATGGGTGACCAGCGGCCTTCGGGCGCTCAGCGGCGAGATGCGCGCACGGTGGCACGGGTACTTCGTCGGCTACGGGCAGCAGGACTGACGCCCGCAGCAGGACCGGGCACCACTCGGACCGACAAGGAGGACGGCCACGATGTCATGGATCGTCAGGAGCCTTCGCGCGCTCAGCGGTGAGGCGCGTGCGCGGCGCAACCAGTACGGCGACAGGTACGGGCACAACGCCTGACGTCTTCTCCGCGCGGGGACGGGACGGGCGGCCGTACGCGGCGCGCGTTCCGTCCCGTATCCGACAAGGCGGGCGACCCGTGTTCCTCGACAGGAAGAGTCTGTGGCCGGACCTGCGGCGGTGGGAGGAGCAGGCGGCGGGCCGTGACGGGCCGTTCCGGCTGCGCTTCGGCACCCTGTTCGTGGCCGACGCCGACGCGGCCCGTGACGTGCTGGTCGAGCAGGCGGGCGACTATCTGTCCCAGTCCGGGTTCTTCCGCCTCGGGCCGGAGTCCCTGCCCCCGGCGGTCAGGGGCGAAGCCTCGCGTGAACTGCTCAAGGTCCTGGCCCGGCACGATCCCGCGTCGTCCTTCGACCTCGACGCGGCTCTCGGCGAGGTGTGTGACGGTCGCGGCCGTCTGCGGCACCAGCACTGGGGCGTCGAGGTGGTCCGGCGGTACTTCGCCCCCGTCATCGCGGACCGGAGCCACACCGCGATCAACGCGCTCGTCGACACGTATGTGACGTCGAGTGTGGTCGCCGACGACGTCGTCGGCCATGTGCTGAGACGCTCGCACCGTACGGTGCCCGCCGTCCGGGCCGGGCTCGCCGAACAGCTCGGGCGGCTGTCCGCTCAGGAGGACGGAGCGCGGGATCTGGTCGACCTCGTGCTGGGGCTGCCCGGCGAGCTGTCGACGGCCGATCGCGCGCAGGTGCTGCAACGCCTCGTGCTGTCCACGGTCGGCTTCACCGGCGTGACGCTCGAATGGGTGGTGCTGCTCGGGGTCCGGCACGGCTACGACACCCCGACGGTGCGGCGGGAGCAGGTCCACCACCTGGTCAGGGAAGCGCTGCGCCTGTATCCGACCGCCTGGCGACTGATGAGAGTGGCCGCCGCCGACCACGAGATCGCCGGGGCCGAGGTCCGCGAGGGCGAGCACGTCCTCATCGGCACGCACGCGATCCACCGGTCGGCGGCCGTCTGGGAGGCGCCGCTGGACTTCCGCCCCTCGCGCTGGCAGCGGCCGACCGACGAACAGCGGCGGTCCTACCTGCCGTTCGGCAAGGGCGAGGGCATGTGTCCGGCGAGCGGCTTCGCCGTCAGGGCCCTCGAACACCTCGGCCACCTCATCCTGAGCGGCTACCGGGGCGAGGTGCGGCTGCGCACGCGCAGGCCGCATGTGCGCACGCTTCTGGCACCGCCCGCCGGCTGGACCCGGCTCACCGCGCGAGCGGTACCGGCTCCCCAGCGCTGAATCGGCCACCGCGGCCCACGCCCTCGGCCGCGGGGCAGGACTCCTTCGTGGCCGCCGCGTCAGACCGGCGACTTGCGCAAGCGGGCCCGCCTGCGGTGCAGCGGTCCGCGCTTGGGCGGCGGTGAGGCGAGGCCGAAGCGGACGGCGACGCGGGTGCCGCCCATCGGGCCGCGGTCGATGTCCAGCGCGCCGCGGGTCGCGGCGGCGGCGCGGCGGGCGATGTCGAGGCCGAGGCCGGTGGACGCGGTGCTGGCGCCGCGGACGAGGGCGTCGTCGGGGTCCGGGATGCCGGGGCCCGCGTCCTCGACGGTGAGGGTGACGGACTGGGCGGCGCGCACCAGGCGCAGCGCGAAGGCGGTGCCGGGCGCGGTGTGCCGGAAGACGTTGCCGACGAGCGCGTCGATGACGGCGGCGAGGTCGTCCTCCGGCAGGTCGATCAGGGCGTCCTCGCCGGTCACTTCCACCAGGCAGGGGCGGCCCTGCTGTTCCGCGAGCGTCGTCCAGAATCCGGCGCGGCGGCGGACGATCACCGTGGCGGCGCACAACACCTGCTCGGGCCGGTCGAGTTGGGGCGCGCCCATGTGTCCGACGGCCAGCGGTGTGCGGGCCGCGGTGATGACGGCGTGCAGTTGTGTTTCGAGCTGGGCGACCGCGGTGGCCACGGGGGCGGCGTCCGGTCCCGTACCCATGCGTTCGGTGGCCAACTGGAGGGCGGTCAGGGGTGTCCTGAGACGGTGGGACAGGTCGGCGACCAATTCCCGCTCGACGGCGAGGAGTTCCAGCATGCGTGCGGCCATGGCGTTGAACGCCTGCCCGGCCTCACGCAGTTCCGGCGGCCCCATGGGGTCGACGCGGGACTCCAGGTCGCCGCGGCCGAGCGCGTTGGCGGCGCAGGAGAGGTTGCGGGAGGACCGTACGACGCGGGAGGCGAGGCGGTCGGCGACCAGGACGGAGCCGACGACCAGGCCGACGGCGAGCAGCGCCATCACGGTCAGCGAAGCGTTCACCCCGCGGTTCAGCTCGGCTTCGGGGACGAATTCCTCGACGACGGCGACCCGGCCCTGCGGCAGCACGACCGGCTGGAGGTAGACCCAGCCGCCGCCCGGCAGGTCCTGCGCCAGTGACTCGCCGTCGTGCTGTGCGCGCACCAGCAGGGAGTGGGGTGCGTGGCCCGCGCCGATGGAGCGGCCGTCGGGCTGGTGGACCGCCAGGTTTCCCGACGGGTCGAGGCCCGAGACGGCCTGCCGTACGGCAGCCGGGTCGTCGGTGAGCGTGAGGACCGGCGCCAGGGCGGCGGCGCGCTGCTCGGCGGCGGTGATCGCCTGGTTGCGGGCCTCGGAGCGGACCAGCAGGCCCAGCGGGATGAGGAAGGACAGGGCCACCATCGAGGTGACGGCCAGGGCGACCCTGGCGAGGGTCCCTCTCACCGCGGGGTCACCAGTTTGATGCCGACGCCGCGCACCGTACGCAGCAGGCTCGGCGCCGCCGCGCTCTCGCCGAGTTTGCGGCGCAGGGAGGACAGGTGGACGTCGATGGTCTGGTCCTCGACGTAGGGGTCGCGCCAGACCTCGGTGAGGATGTGCCGTTTGGACACGACGGTGTCGGCGTTGGCGGCGAGGAAGGACAGCAGGTCGAACTCGCGGCGGGTCAGGGGGACTTCGTGTCCGTGCAGGTGGACGGTGCGGGGTCCGGGGTCGATGCGCAGCGGTCCGAGGGTGACGGGCTCGCGCAGATTGGGGGCGCCGGTCCTGCCGTCGGGGCCCGCGGAGCGGCGCAGGACGGCGCCGAGGCGGGCGGTGAGCTGTCCGCCGGAGAAGGGTTTGACCAGGTAGTCGTCGGCGCCCGCGTTGAGGAGCCGGATGATCTCGGCCTCGTCGTCCCTGGCGGTGACGATCAGGACCGGTACGCGGGAGATGCCGCGGATCATGCGCAGCGCGTCGCCGCCGTCGAGGTCGGGCAGGCCGAGGTCGAGGATCACCGCGTCCAACGGCGTTCTGGTCGCCTCGCGCAATCCGCTGAATCCGTCGGCGGCGCTGCGGACTTCGTGCCCGTCGCGGGTGAGTATCCCGATCAGTTCGGCACGTATGCCGGGATCGTCTTCTACGACAAGGACGCTCGCCATGCGGCACACCGTAACGGATCGGCCATGATGGCCCGGTGCCCCGGTCCTTGCGCCATTTCCTGATCTGGCTGTCGTGCACGGTCCTCACCGTCACGGCGGTGTCGTTGACCGTGCGCTTCGTGGTGGGTTCGACGGCGCCGCTGCCGCCGTCCGCGCGGGATGTGGCGGCCGGGATCGCCACCAACTCGCCCAGTTCCGTGGTGATCGGCTCGCCGACGGCCACGCCCCGGCAGTCGCCGACGCGGACCCGCAAGCCCGCGGTGTCGCCGTCCCCCTCGACCCGTCGCCCGACGGCGACCGCGACCAGCCCGTCCTCCGCGCCGGCCGCGCCGCCGTCGACCGCCTCCCGGCCGCCGGACTGCGAAGGGGGCGCCGGGACGCACAGTTTCGAGTCGACGGGCGGTCAGGCGTCGATACGGTTCGGCGCGGACGCGGTGTGCCTGGTCTCGGCGGTGCCCGCGATCGGCTTCACCACGAGCACCCGGCAGAGCGCGCCGGACACCCTCACCATCACCTTCACCGGGGCGCGCCACCGCTCGGAGCTGACGGCGACGCTGCGTCCGCAGGCGAAGGAGGTCACCAGCGAGGTGTCCTGGTGAGGCGCGGTGTCCGCGGTTCTTCGCCCGCCCGGCCGGGGGCGGGGCTCAGCGGTGTCCGCGGTCCTGCGGACGCCCGGCCGGGGGCGGGGCTCAGCGGAATCTGCGGCTTTCCTTAGGGGAACGTGAAGTTGGGCTGGGGCGGCTGATCGGACGGCTCCGGCCGCCTAGGGTCGTGCCCGCCGGACCGTTCCTGTGAGCGGGTCCCCCTCACGACACGTCTCCCCCACCACGAGGTGCCAGCGATGAGTTCGTCCCGCCGTGCCCACTCCCGTAACTCCGCCCATGGCCAGCACAGGGCGAGGCGCAAGCCGCGGATACGCATGGCGGTGACCGGAGCCGCGGCTCTGGCCGTACTCGGTGGCGGCACCGCCTTCGCCTGCCTCGGGGCGCCGCATCAGGGGTCGCCCACCGCCGGGCACAGCGACTCCGGGTCCGGCTCCGGCTCCGGCGACACGAGCGCGTCGGCCGGGCACAGGCCCGGCGGCAAGCCGGCCGGTTTCCGGCCCACCGCCCCCGCCGCGACCATCTCCACCACGCACCGCCCGCGCCCCGGACGGCCGAGCCCCAAGCCGACGGCCACGCCGACCGGCACCCCGGTGACCACCGCGCCCACGACGGCGGCGCCCAGCCCCTCGGCGACGACTCCCGCACCGCCCGCCGCGACGAACCCGCCGAGCGCCGGCGACGCCGTGCAGCAGGTGCTCGACCTGATCAACCGCAATCGCGCCGCCGAGGGCCTCGCCCCGTACACGCTGCTCGAAGGGCTCAACAAGAGTGCCGCCGCGCACAATCAGGTGATGGCGTCCGGCTGCGGCCTGTCCCACCAGTGCCCGGGCGAACCGGCCTTCGGTGACCGCGAGACGGCCGCCGGGGTGCACTGGACGTCGGCGGGCGAGAACATCGGCGAGGGCGGCGGTGTGGGCTCCTCCGCCTCCGCGATCGCCGCGAGCGCCGTCGGTCTGACGCAGATGATGCTCGACGAGAAGGCCCCCGACGACGGCCACCGCCGCAACATCCTCAGCAGCGGCTACACGCACATCGGCATCGACGTCTACCGCGACAGTTCCGGCACGGTCTGGATGACGCAGGACTTCTCCAACTGACCTTCGCCGCCTCCTACTTCCTTCCCGCCCGGTGCCGCGAACCCCACAGCGCGGCACGTTCCCGTCGGCCGGGGCCGACCTCCCCCCGGCCCCGGCCGACGGATGTCCGACCGGCCGCGCCGTTCCCTCGCGGGTCTCCGGCAGGGGTGAACGGGCCGCTCACGCGGTGTGGTTGTCCGGCTGGAGGGCGGCGGCCAGGGCGGTCGGGCCGTGGGCGGTGGACCCTTGGGCGTACGCGGCGGCGTACGCCTGGTCGCCGAGCGCCGCGCGGGCCGTCTCCTCGCAGCGCTCGCGCACCAGTTGGAGTTCCGGCGCGCCGCGCTGCGGGTGGCCGACGCTGCGCCAATAGGCGCCGCCGGTGCCGTAGACCGACGCGGCCTGCTCGGCCCGGCCCTCGGCGGCCAGGGCCGCGGCGAGCAGGTCGAGGCCGAGCGCGATGCCGAAGGCGTCCCCGATGAGGCGTTTGCTCTCCAGCATGGTGCGGGCGTAGCCGATGGCCTCGGTGGGGGCGCCGGAGAAGAGGGCGACGACGGAGAGCTGGTAGTCCAGGTAGGAGCGGGTCCAGACCTCGCCGGTGCGTACGCAGTGCTCGCGCAGTTCGAGGGCCCGCTCGCGGCCTTCGGCGAAGTCCCCGAGGGCGGTGAGGGAGAGCACTTCGACGAGGTTGCAGCGCAGCCGGTCCGGGGAGTCGAAGGCGAAGCCGGGCGCGCCGCCGAGCGCCGCGCGTACCGCGTCCAGTGCCTTGCGCGGCTGGCCCATGAGCAGACCCAGCAGGCCGGTGAGGCAGGCGGCGGCGATCCGCTCCTCCTGGTCGCCGCCCGCTTCGGCCGCGGCCTCCACCTCGGCGCTGATCTCGGTGGCCAGGGCGTAGTCCCCTTGGAGGGTGACGGTGGCTCCGAGGCCGGTGAGCGCGCGGGCGCGGGCCCGGTCCTGCGCGGTGTGCAGTTCCAGGGCGCGCTCCAGATAGGAGCGGGCTTCCTTGAGGTGGCCGCAGCAGGTCCAGAAGTAGACCAGCAGCCCGGCCAGTTCGGCGGCCTGCGCCGGGTCGTGGACGAGCCAGTGGTCGAGGGCGGAGCGCAGGTCGGGGTGGGTGTCCTCGATCACCCGGTAGCCGAGGAGCTGGTCGGGGCTCGACCAGCTCCCGTCCGCCCAGCGGGCGAGGCCGGTGAAGTAGTCGGCGTGACGGCGGGCGGTCGCGGCGGACTCGCCCAGCTCGCGCAGCCACTCACCGCCGTACTCGCGGATCGTGTCGAGCATGCGGTAGCGCTCGCGGTGTCC
Organism: Streptomyces sp. NPDC093221; assembly: GCF_044753885.1. Classification (NCBI taxonomy): domain Bacteria; kingdom Bacillati; phylum Actinomycetota; class Actinomycetes; order Kitasatosporales; family Streptomycetaceae; genus Streptomyces; species Streptomyces sp. NPDC093221. Next base: position 80,660 of record NZ_JBIVOA010000004.1, read on the forward strand.
TGCGCCGCTCGACGCGTCGTCGGCGGGGGCCGCCCTGATGATCACCGACTGGGTGACCAGCCGTTCCAGGGTCGGCGCGACGTCAGCGGCGCGCAGCGGGCCGCCGGTGGCGACCGCTTCCGCGGCGGCCAGGTCGAAGGCGCCGCGAAAGACGCTGAGCCGGGCCCAGAGCAGCCGTTCCTGCGGGGTGCACAGCTCGTGGCTCCAGCCGATCGCGGTGCGCAGTGTCTGGTGGCGCCGGGGCCAGACGAAGCCGGTGCGGGACAGGACGTCGAAGCGTGAGCCGAGGCGGTCGGCGACGTCGGCGACGGTGGCGGGGCCGACCTGGGCCGCGGCCAGTTCGATGGCCAGCGGTATCCCTTCGAGGCGGCGGCAGATGGTCGCGGCGGCCTCCGCCGCGCCGGGTTCCGCGAGCGGGGTGTGGCCGAGGCGGCCGGTGACGCGCTGGTTGAAGAGGGCGAGCGCGTCCTGTCCTTCGGCCGACAGCGGTGCGACGTCGATCAGTTCCTCCACGGCGGAGGCCAACGGGCGGCGGCTGGTGGCCAGTACGGTCAGGCCGGGCGCGGCCGTCAGCAGTTCTCCGACGAGGTGGGCGCACGCCTCGATCAGGTGCTCGCAGGAGTCGAGCACGAGTAACAGGCGCTTGTCGGCGAGCCATTCGCACAGTGCCTCGACGGGCATCCGCGGTGAGTGGTCGGCGAGGTCGACGGCGTCGCTGACGGTGGCGAGCAGCAGGTGCGGGCTGTCGAGGGTGGCGAGGTCGGCCCACCAGGTGCCGTCGGGGAAGCGGGAGGAGTCGGTGTCTTCCGCAGAACCGATTCGCCGGTCCGCGCCCGGCTCCTGTTCCGCGGCGACTTCCACGGCGACGCGGCCGACCGACGCGCGCGCCGCCGCCCGCAGCGCGAGCCGCGTCTTGCCGACTCCGCCGGGCCCGGTGAGGGTGATCAGCCGGCGGTGTGCCAACGCCATGTCCAGCCGCGCGAGTTCCGCCGTACGGCCGACGAAACTCGTTGTCTCCTGCGGAATGTGCCCCTTCATGGCCACAGCCTGACACCGACCGACCGCGGAGGGAAACGGGCCGTCGTGGTGAAGCTCGGCGCGAGTGCCTCATGAGGGCGCGTCAGGCGGCGTACGCGGAACCGGACTCGGGCCGGTCCCGCGGGTCGCGCGCTTCACCCGCACTGACGGAGAGTCACCCGGTGAACCAGGGGTTCCCGCCGCCGAGGGACCAGACGGAGACTTTGGTGACGCCCAGTGAGGTCAGCACCGCCAGCTTGGAGTTGAGCGCGGTGCTGTCCACGTAGTCGTAGAGCTTTCCTCCGGAGACCCAGCGGATCTCTCCGGAAGAGGCGTCGCGACGGGCGGCGATCGTGCTGGGGTCGGTGGAGAAGCCGGGGCTGTGCTTCATGTCGCTGAACTGGATGTTGCCGGTGACCGCGTCCAGGTCGCACGGGTCGGGCGCGCTGATGCCGTACGAGGGCAGGGCGATGACCAGCCGCGACGGGTCCGGGATCTTGCTCTGCGCGTACCGCGTGACCTGCTTGAGCCAGGCGAGCGGGGTGATCGGCAGGCAGCGGCTGCCGGGCGCGGTGTCGAACTCCTCGTCGTACGCCATGATGTCCAGTTCGTCGACGCCCTTGGCGCTGACGGCGGCGTAGTCGTAGAAGGCGGCGTCCTCGGTCATCGCGGGCGCGTCGACCACGAGCTTCTTGCCCTGCGCGTGCAGGGAGGTCGCGAGCTGGCCGAGGAAGGTCTTGTAGTTGGTGAAGTCAACGGCGCTCCAGGACCAGTAGTCCTCCATGTCGACATCCACGCCGGTGAGTTGGTTGGTCACCACGAAGGAGGTGAGCTGCGAGACGGCGTCGCTTCGGTTGGCACTGCTGCTGACCAGGGCGTGGACGTCGGCGGTGGTCATGCCGGAGACGGTCGGGTACTGGTAGGCGGAGTGCGCCTTGAGGTCGGCGACGTTGGCGGCGCTGTAGGTGTTGCAGAGCCCGGCGGCCGTGGTCTCCAGGCTGACCTTGCCCTTGCCGGTGACGCTCCAGTACTCGGGTTTGAGCGCGCCGTTCTTGACCCGGTTGTCGGCGTATTCGCTCGACGCGGTGCAGGTGGAGTCGCCTGCGGAGCCGGGGTAGAGCCAGGTCTGTAGCTGTACGGCGGAGGCGGCGGTACGGGCGGCGGGCGGCCGGTGGGCGGCGCCGCTCGACGCGGCGGCCGACGTACCGGGTCCGGACGTACCGCTGTCGGTCGTCATGGCGCCCGCGGCCATGGCACCGGCGAGGGCGGCCGAACAGGCGGCGGCCGTGGCGAGGATGAGCCTGCGACGAAGCATGATCCGTCCCTTCGGGGCGTGGGGGTGCGCCGCGTCGGCCGGGGGCGGCGGCGCGGGGTGGGGGGTGACGGAGGAGTCGTGGGTGGGCGCGGGGGCTACCCGTTGTCGTTCCAGTAGGGGTCGAGGACCAGGGTGTCGGCGCCCGGTACGCGCGAGGCCGCCGACCAGGAGCCGCCCAGGACGCGTCCGCTGTCGGGCTCGGGGGCGAGCGACAGTTCGGTGAGGATGCGGTACCGGTCGCCCCGGTAGACGGAGCGGGTGAACTCCACGACGCGCCCGTCCGCGTCCCTGGCGGCGCGTTCGAAGAGCAGGGCCGGGGTGTGGACGGGCACGCCGAGCAGTTCGGCCTCGGCCTCGTCCACCACGGTCGGTTCGATGAGCTGTGAGGCGCGGGTGAGCAGGATGCCGTACCGGCTGCCGAGCAGGCGGTAGAAGGAGTCGGTCTCCAGGTCGTGGGCGGTGAGGCCGGGGACCAGCGCCGTCGGTATGTGCAGCGTCTCGACGCACATCGGGTCGCCGTCGACCAGCCGCAGCCGGGCGATCCGCAGGATCCGGTCGGCCGGGGCGGTGCCGAGGCGGCGGCCGATCCTGGGTCCGGCGGCCGTGGCGGTGAACTCCACGGTGCGGCTGGTCCACGCGCCGTCCACACCGCCGACGCCCATGCTCGGTCCCGGCCCCGCGGCCGGCCCCAGGCGCTGGGCGACCTTGTCCTCGGCGACGAAGACGCCGCGCCCGTGGGCCCGGATCAGCAGTCCGTCGCGCACCAGGTCGTCCATCACCGAGCGCAGCGTCGGGCGGGAGACCTCCAGGGTCTCGCAGAGCTGGCGCTCACCGGGCAGCGGTCGTCCGGTCGCGGTCTCCTCGACGAGGTCGAGGAGGTGCGTACGGATCCGCTGCCGCTTCTCCCAGCGGCTCTCGCTGCTGACCATGGGCCCACCAGTCCTGTCCGCGCGGGGCGAGTGCCGGTGTCTCGGCGTCCGGACGCCGAGGTGTTCGGCGACGCACCGATGATGGACCCCGTTCTTACCACTGGTCAATATGTGGTCAACGAATCCGCGCCGGAGTCAGCGGAAAAAGGTCGGGGGACAAAGGTCAGCGGGTACGGGTCAGCGGAAAAAGGTCAGCGGGTACGGGCGGCGCGCTCCGCGTTCTTCTCCTTGATCCGCACCGCTTCCTTGCGGACCTCCGCCTGCACGGCACGCTCCTCGACCAGCCACTGCGGCTGGTCCCGCTTCAGCGCCTCGATCTCCTCGGTGGTGAGCGCCTCGGTCACGCCGCCGCGCGCGAGACCCGCGATGGACACGCCGAGCTTGGACGCGACGACGGGGCGGGGGTGCGGTCCGTTGTGCCGCAGTTCCACCAGCCACTCGGGGGGATCGGCCTGGAGCGCGTTGAGCTCGGTGCGCGAGACGACACCCTCCTGGAACTCGGCGGGTGTGGCCTGGAGGTACACACCCAGCTTCTTCGCCGCTGTCGCGGGCTTCATGGTCTGGGCGGTCTGCTGCGACGTCATGCCGTCAAGGGTAACGAGCGCGTGCGCCACCTCCGACCACCAGCGGATAACCTGCTGGGGTGACAGGTTCGGAAGTACCTCCTTCGTTCCGGCTCGCATACGTTCCGGGCGTGATGCCGACCAAGTGGGTGCGGATCTGGAACGAGCGACTGCCGGAGGTCCCGCTCACCCTGGTCCCGGTGCCCGCCGCCGAGGCGTTCGGCGCGCTGCGGGACGGCGGCGGGTCCGGCGCGGACGCCGGATTCGTACGGCTGCCGGTCGACGGCGCGGACCTCAGCGCGATCCCGCTCTACACGGAGACGACGGTGGTAGTCGTCCCCAAGGACCACGCGGTCGCGGCGGTCGACGAGGTGTCGCTGGCCGATCTCGCGGACGACATCGTGCTGCGTCCCCTGGACGACACCCTCACCTGGCAGACGCCGCCGGGGCGGCCCGCGAAGGAGCGGCCCGCCACCACGGCGGACGCCGTGGAACTGGTCGCGGCGGGTGTGGGCCTGCTGATCGTCCCCCAGTCGCTCGCGCGGCTGCACCACCGCAGGGACCTCACCTACCGGCCGGTCCCGGACGCGCCCGAGTCCCGCGTCGCCCTGTCCTGGCCGCAGGAGGAGACCACGGATCTGGTGGAACACCTCATCGGCATCGTGCGCGGTCGCACCGTCAACAGCACGCGCGGCCGGCCGCTCCCGGAGCCGTCCGCACCGGGGGCGAAGGCCGCGAAGGACAAGGACGCGAAGGACAAGCGCCCGGACAAGGTGTCGCAGGCGCGCCGCAAGCCCGCGCCGGGCCGGGGTGCCGGAGGCAAGGGCGGCAAGAGCGGCGGTACGGGCGGCGCGAAGCGCGGCAAGCCCCGCCGCCGCCCGTAGCCGGACCGGGGTCCCGGTCCCCCGTACGGCAGCGCGGTCAGCCGGACCCGCCATCGAGGCACCGTCCGGCCGACCGCGATCACGTGGACGATGCGTGCCGGAGGCGGGTCGTCAGCTCGCGGGCGTCACGACGATGGCGTTGACCTGGGCCTGGTTGGCGGAGCCGCGGGTGAAGTCGAGGGAGAGGGTGCCGGAGGCGTCCACGGTGACGGGGAAGTCCTTCTCGACGCCGAAGGCTTCCTGGCCGTCCGCGCCCGCCGCCACGGCCGCGCCGATGATGTCGAAGTCGGTCAGGACCTTGGCGCCGTCGATCGTGACGTCGAACTCACGCTGACCGGAGTGGGTGTAGTACCAGTCCATGAAGTAGAGACGGACCTGGTAGTCGGCGCCCGGGGTGAGACCGGGGACGCGGTAGGAGGAGTCCCCGACGCGTGAGGTGTTCCAGATGTCGGCGGGGATCGGGTGGGCCACGGTCCGTCCCCAGTTCGGGAAGCTGGGAGCGCCCGCGGGAATGGTGTCGGGCCTGCCGCCGGTGCCGGTGTCCGCGATGAAGTCGCCGCCGCCCGCGCCGCCGAGGTCGATCGACACCCCTGGTGCCACATCGGCGTGAGCGGTCCCCGCGGTCACGAGACCGCCCAGCACCATGCCCAGAGGGAGCCTCCCGCCGGGCGCCTCGCGCGGCCGACGAGGTGGCGCGCGGGCCGGACCGGCCCCTGCCGGCCCATGGATCACCGGCGCCCGGACGGCGATACTGGGGGCATGACGTTCGTCGTTTTCATGACCCTGCCCGGTCTGGTCATCCTGCTGACCCTGGTGGCCTTCGCCGATCAGATGCTCATGCGGGCCGGGCGGGCCGGAATCCTGCCGTGGCGCGGCCCTGGCCGCCAGGGGCAGATCTCGTCCACCGGCTTCGAGATGCTGCACGCGAGCTTCTCGCCGGGCAAGCAGAACGAGTTGAAGGAGCGGCAGTCGGCCCTCGTGCTGCGGGACGACGAGGAGGACGGCGCGCCCGCGAACCGTACGACCGTCGATCTCCAGCGCGGGACCGCGGTCGTACGGATGGCGCGGCCCCACTCCTGAGGCGCGGCCTTTTCGGAACTCCTCTTCCCTAGGACGGCACGCGGCTCGCGACCGCCGCGTCCAGTCGGCTCACTTCGTCCTCCCCCAGGTGCAATTCGGCGGCGCGGGCTGAGTCGAGGATCGTCTCCGGGCGGCGGGCGCCCGGTATGGGGATGAGGGCCGGGCTGGTGGACAACAGCCAGGACAGCGCGGTGCGTTGCGGGCTGGCGTCGTGGGCGCGGCCGATCTCGGTGAAGGCGGCGGTGAGTTCGTCGTCCTTCGTGCCGATGGTGCCCAACGGCCGCCAGGCCAGGAACGCCAGACCGAGTTCCTCCGCGCGGCGCAGTACCGCGCGGTGCTGTACGGCGCTGGGTGAGAACTCGTTCTGCACGGCGACGAGGGCGTCACCCAACAGCTCGTGTGCCTGGTCGAGTTCGGCGACGGTGACGTTGGAGACACCGACCGAGGTGACGGTCCCGTCCGCGACCAGCCGGAGCAGCGCCGTCAGTGAGTCGGCGATCGGCACCACCGGGTCGGGGGCGTGCAGGAAGAACAGCTCGATACGGTCCAGGCGGAGCCGGTCGCGGGACGCGGCGGCCGAGCGGACGAGGTGGTCGGGGCTGCTGTCGGTGAGCCACCGCCCGTCGCCCGGTCTGACCCGGCCCGCCTTCGTCACCACCGTGACTCCGGAGGCGTCGCCGTCCCAGCTCTCCAGCGCGTCGGCGATCAGCGTCTCGTTGTGGCCTACTTCGTCGGCACCTGTGTGGTAGGCGGAGGCGGAGTCGATGAGGGTCACTCCGGCGTCGAGCGCGGTGTGGATCGTCGCCGTGGCGCGGGCGCGGTCCGGGCGCCCTTCGATGGACAGCAGCATGCCGCCAAGGCCGACCGGGAAGACCTTCGAACTCCCGCACGCGCGGGTCGGGTTGGTGAGGTGCGGTGGGTGGTGCATACGGCTCCCTGTCTCGTGTGATGGTGCTGCCGCGTGCGGCGCCGGGGCCCTGGCGGCGCCTAGCGGCGTACCGCGAGGCGGCCTCGTGAGAAGACGGCGGCGACCTCGGCCTCCGGGTCCGCCAGCCGCTCGACGTGGACAGCGGGGTTGTGGCGGGTCAGGACGATGTCGGCGCGGGCGCCGGGCGCGAGCACACCGAGTTCACCGGCCGCGCCGAGCAGCCGGGCGCCGGTGGTGGTGGCGCTGCGCAGCACCGCCCAGCCCGGCTGTACCCTGGCCCGCAGCGCGAACTCCCGCGACTGGTGGACGTGCATCGCGCCGAGCAGGTCGGTGCCGAAGGCGATCGGGGCGTCGGCGGCGTGGGCGTGGGCGAGCGCGGTGAGGCCGCTGTCCCGGACGGCCGCGACCTTGGCGGTGCTCGCGGGCGGGAGCCCGTGGAGCGGACCCTCCTGCGCCAGCACCGTGTACGTCACCAGCGTCGGCACGTAGTACGCGTCGTGCTCGGCGAACAGCCGGGCCTCGTCCGGGCCGATCAGATTGCCGTGCTCGATGGTGCGTACGCCCAGGCGCAGCGCGCGGGCCACCGCCTGCGGGGTGTAGGCGTGCCCGGCGCAGTAGACGCCCGTCCGCGCGGCCTCGTCGACCGCCGCGCGGATCTCGTCCTCGCTGTACTGCGGGGTGTCGATCCGGTCGGTGGGGCTGGAGATCCCGCCGGAGAGCATGAGTTTCACGAACGACGCCCCGGACCGTACGCCTTCGCGTACGGCGGTGCGCAGTGCGTCGGGTCCGTCGACGATCCGGCCGATGCCGGGCACGGCCGGATGGTCGTCGGCGTGGTAGCGGCCACGGGGGCGCAGGTCGCCGTGGCCCCCGGTCTGCGACAGCGCCTTGCCGCACACGTACAGCCGGGGTCCTGGCGCCAGCCCCTCGTCCAGGGCGTCGGCCAGCCCGGCGTCGGCGCCGCCCGCGTCCCGGACGGTGGTGAAGCCGCGTTCGAGCATCGCGCGCAGTTCCCGTAGCGCGTGGGCGGTGACGTAGCTGGGCGCCATCCCGGTGTCGGCCCACTCGTCGGCGGTCACCGAGGTGACGTGCACGTGGCAGTCGATGAAGCCGGGGACCGCGTACAGGTCGGTGCCGTCCACGTCGCCGGGCGCGAGTGGGTCGGGGGTGTCGGCCGTGACGGCGGTGATCCGGTCTCCTTCCAGGGTGATCCGCCGGTCCCTGAGGATCTGTTCGCTCTCGGGGTCCACCACGTGGACGTGTCTGATGTCCATGCCGGTACGCCGCTCCTCGTCTCCGCTACACCCGTCGCCCGCTGGCTCGCGCCCCTGCGCTCAGGCGCCGAACAGCTCGTCGACGGTGGTCGTGGTGCCGGCGTTGCCGACCATGAAGCCGTAGTCGCCCGGCGCGGTGCGGGAGTAGCCCTCGCGGCTGAGCACCAGGATGTTGGAGTCGTACGGCGCGACGAGCTGTTCCAGCGTCTCGAAGGTGTACGGGTCCACGACCTCGCCCAGCACCGTGCCCCCCTTGATGACCTCGCCGAGCCGGTCAGGGGTGAAGTGGGAGATCATCGTGCCGCCCTTGGTCGGGCGCAGCGTGACGAGTTCGGTCATCACCGTCTGCTGCTCGACGATCGCCTCGGGGGCGCCTTCCAGCATCCCGATGCCCTTGAGCATGTTGCGGCCCTGGCGTACGGCCTTGTCGAGGAAGGCGTCGGTGAGCTGCCCGCCGCCGCCCAGTTCGCAGACGGTCGAGGAGATGCCGTTCTTGATCGCCCACGCGTTGGAGGTGCCCTCGTAGGGCTCGTGGTGGTAGAGCAGCGCGGCGCCGAAGGACGTGGCCATCTCCCGGCCGTCGTCCATGATGTAGGAGTACTCGACCGTGGAGTACAGGCCGCTGGAGTGGAAGTCCACGAAGTAGTCGGCCTGAAGCATGATCTCGGCGAGCACGGCGGCCAGTTGCTCGGTGACCGAGCCGTTGCGGTCGCCGGGGAAGATGCGGTTGAGGTTGAGGCCGTCCTGCGGCGTGAAGCGGGACATCGCCGCGTACGCGTACGGGTTGGCCACCGGTACGGCGACGATCGTGCCCGCCAGTTCCGCGGGGTCGACCGACGAGACGAACCTGCGGATCTCCTCGGGTCCCATGGCCTCGTCGCCGTGGACGCCGCCGAAGGCGACGAGGGTGGGCCCCGGCCGGGCGCCGGTCAGGCGATGGACGGTGAGCGCGAGGTCGTGCCCGTTGTCCACGCGGGTGACGGGGACGGTCTCGACGGTGTGGCCGGGCTGCGCGGCCGGGGTACCGGTGGCTGTGGTGTCGCTCATCCGCTGTGTCTCCTTGCTGATACGGGTACTGATACGGGGATCGGTGCTCGGGTTCTTGTCGTCGCCGGGGCCGGGGACGGTGTCCCCGGCCCCGGCGGGGGTCACCGCATGTCGCCGATCGCGGACGCCTCCTGGCGCAGCGCGGGAACGGCTCCTTCGGCGAGGTCGAGGGTGAAGCGGGCGGCGGGTCCGCTGATGGAGAGTCCGGCGACCGCGACGCCGTCGGGGCCGACGACAGCGGCGGCCCGGCAGCGCAGGCCCACGCTGTAGGTCTCCTCGTCCACGGCGTAGCCGCGCCGCCTGGCCTCCTCCAGCTCCGGCTGCATCTTCTCCAGCGTGGCCTCGGGGTCCGCCACGTCGGCGCCGCGCAGCAGCGCGAGCTGCCGGGCGCGGGGCAGCCGGGACATGATGGCCTTGCCGAGCGCGGAGTTGTCGGGCGGTATGAACTCGCCGATGCGGTTCACCGCGCGCAGCGGCTGCTCGGACTCGGTGCGGGCGATGATGAACATGCTGTTCCCGACGATGCGTCCGGCGGTGGTGCTCTCGCCGGTGACGCCGGTGAGCAGCCGGGTGGCCTGCTGGAGGCGGTCGTTGCTGTAGAGGTGTTCGCTGACGGCCGCGGCCATGGCGGCGAGCCGTCGGCCGGGCACGAAGCGGTGCGAGGTGGTCTCGTTGAGGAAGCCCCAGGTGACGAGCTGGGCCGTCAGCCGGGACACGGTGGACAGCGGCGCGTCGGCCGCCGCCGCCAGTTCGGTGAGGGTCAGCGGTGCGCCCTCGGCGACCACGGACTGCTCCAGCAAGTTGAGGATGCGCCCCATGTAGCTGGGTGACTTGGTGTTCTCGCTGGGGGCCGGTACGGGGACTTCGGTGTCCTCTGCCATGGGTACGTGCGTCTCCTGTCGTCCCAAGTCGGTTGCGTTGGGCGGCTGTTCGGGCGGGTCGGTCACCATCCCGTGGCCCGTCCCGGGCGCCGCGGGTCGCAGTATCCGTGGCGGTGGCCGTCCGCGTCGACTTCCACCGCGTGGACGGATCCGAAGTGCCAGAAGTAGGGGGTGGTCAGTCGTACGTCGGCGCCGTAGCGGGTGGCGAGCGCGTCGAGCACCCGCGGGTCGATCCGTGCCTCGACGGTGAACGGCTGGTCGGTCTGGACGCCCTGGAAGCGCGGCGCGTCGATCGACTCGGCCAGGTCGAGGCCGTATCCGAGATGGTTGGCCAGGACGATCGCGGTGGCGCGCGCGGACAGGCCCGGTGACCCGAGGGCCAGGTGCGGGGTTCCGTCGCGGGCGACCATGGTGGGCGGGAAGGGCGACAGGACGCGCCGCCCGTCGCCGTCGCCGGTGCCGGGGAAGCTGTTGCCGCTGTTGACGTGGACGCCGTCCACGACCAGGCCGGTGCCGAAGGTGGTGCCGTAGACGCTGTGGGTGAGCGACGCCATGTTGCCCGCGCCGTCCACCGCCACGACGTGGTCGGTGTTGTGGGCGTGCGGCGCGCCGGGCGGCCGGACCGTACCGCCGCTCGCGGGCGCCGGGTCGCGTCGGGTGTTGCCGCGGATCAGCGCGGCCAGCGACGCCGTGAAGTCGGGCGAGAGGAGTTCGTCCACCGGGAGGTCGAAGGACAGCGGGTCCTTCACGAAGCGCTCGGTGAAGAATTCGGCGAACGCCATGGCGCGTCGCAGCACTTCGAGGGCTTCGGCGTCGCGGGTGTAGTGGCCCAGGGCGGGCAGGTCGAAGTGTTCCAGGATGCCGAGCACGAGGCCGATGAGGATGCCCGCGGACGACGGGGGCGGGGCGCCGACGATCTCGTGGTCCCGGTAGGCGCGCCGCACCGGGCGGCTCGCGCGGGCGGTGTAGTCGTCGAGGTCGCGGGCGGTCACGGTGCCGCCGGTCTCGCGGACCGCGGCCACGAAGCGCGACGCCCACGCGCCGCGGTAGACGTGGTCGGGGCCGTCGGCGGCGATCCGCCGCATCGTCTCGGCCAGCGCCGGGCGGACCAGCCGCGCCCCGACGGGCGGTACGTGGCCGTCGGGCAGGAATTCGGCGCGGCCCGAAGGGTGCGCCGCCAACCGGCCCGCGGCGGCCTCGAATGCCTCGCCGTACAGGAAGGAGTACATCGGGAAGCCGGCGGCGGCGACCTCGACGGCGGGTGCGAAGTAGTCGGCCCAGGGGATGCTGCCGTGGCGTTCCATGGCCAGGTGCATGCCCGCGACCGCGCCGGGGACCGCGACGCGGCGGCCGGAGGAGGCGCCGAGGGCGCCGTCCACCGTCACGTAGTGGTCCCAGGTGGCGGAGACCGGCGGGCTGTCGCGGGTGTGGTCGAGTTCGCCGTCGATGTAGTCGTAAGCGCGCCGGGCGGCGTCGTAGTAGAGCACGGACATGCCACCGGCCAGGGTGGTCATCTGCGGTTCGACCACGCCTTGCAGGGGGACGGCCGTGAGCACCGCGTCCATGGCGTTGCCGCCGCGCCGCAGGACGTCGAGCATCGCGTCGGCGACGGCCGGGTGCATGGCGGAGACCATGGCGGTGCCGCCGTGGGCGGAGTCCTTCCGCCCCTGTTCGAGTGCCCGGTCCACGACCGGCCGCTGGCCCGCCGTCATGCCGGTCCGCTCCCCTGGTCCGCCGGTGCGCCAGGACCCGGCTGCGGGAGCGGCGCCGGGCCGATGCCCATCGCGGAGGCCACCAGGCCGACCGGCGGGGAGCCGAAGGCCATCAGCTCACGGTGGAAACGCGGCAGCGTGAAGCCGCTGCCCCACGCGGACTTCGCCTGGTCGCGCAGCCGCCGCATGAGGACCTTGCCCCAGGTGTAGCGGATGTACGTCGGCTCCCACACACCGCGCAGCGCCTCGGCCCGCGCGGCCGGTCCCGCCAGGAACGCCTTGCGTTCGAAGAGGGCGATGGCGTCGTCGAGGGTGAGGGCGCCGGTGTGGATGCCGAGCGCGGCCTGGACGCGGACGACCCGCATCATGGCTTCCTGCGCCATGCCGAACTGGTAGAGGGGGCTGTCGTCCTGGTAGCCCTCCTCCCACATCATCTCCTCGGCGTAGTGCGCCCAGCCCTCGAAGAACAGCTCGGACCAGAGCGTCTTGCGGATCGGCCGGTCGACCTTGCCCATCATCAGGGCGTGGCTGCAGTGGCCGGGGCCGATCTCGTGGACGGCCATCACGGCCATCGCGGGCCGGTTGAACCGGGACAGCCAGGCGCGGTGGTCGTCGAGCGACCAGTGCGGCGAGGGTCCGGTCACGTGGAAGAGCGAGTGGCCGCGCGTCTCCCACGGCGCGGTCCAGCTCACCCGGCCCGCGGCCCAACTCCGCGCGGGCGGGCTGGGTTCGATGACGCACGCCTCGTCGACGACGGGCACCAGTTCGCGCTCGCGCACGAAGCGCGCGGCCAGCGCGACCTGGGCCTGGGTGTCGGCGAGGATGCGCGGGAAGTCGCCGTGGTCGGCGCGCACCCGGGCGCTGAGCCGCCGGGTCCTGGCGGCCGGGTCGTCGGCGCCCGCGGGGTCGAGCCGGGCCGCGGCGTCGTCCAGGATGTCGCTCATCCGCGCGTACTCGCTGTCGGCCATGGCGGCCAGTTCGTCCAGGTCCACCGGGACGCGGTCCTCGCAGCCGAGGAGCGCGGTGAGGTCGGCCCTGCCGAGTCCCGCTGCCGGAGCGGCCTCGCGCGCCGCGCGTTCGAGGTGGGCGGTCAGCCGTTCCAGCGCGGCCAGGGCGCGTACGCCGTCCTCGCCGTCGTCGGCGCGGACCTCGGCGGACATTCCGCGCGCCGCGGGCAGGAACATCCCGGCGACGGAGGACGACAGTTCGTCCAGCGCCTCGATCGCGTTGTCCACGGCGTCCGGCCAGAGCCGCAGGTGGCGGCGCCTGGCCCGCACGCGTACCGCCTCGTCGTCGTAGGGCCGGTCGTACGGCGACAGGTCCAGCGCCTCGATGTGGACCCAGGGGTCCCAGCGGTGCTGGCGGATACGGCCGAACCGGGTCCGCATCGCGTTCTCGGTGGCGGCGAGCTGTGCTTCGTCGTGCGCGTCGTCCAGCGCGGGACCGCCCAGCGCGGCCAGCGCCGAGGCCACCCCGGCAGGCGACAGGTCGACGATCGTGCCGTCGTACTCGTCGTGCAGTCCTGAGTATTCGCGCAGGTAGGCGGCGTCCAGGTCGCAGACGTGGCGCAGCCGTGGGAACAGCTCAGCCATCGGGGGTCTCCTTGGTGGTACGAAGGCGGGTGGTGTGCGGGTACGCGGACGCGGGTGCGGCGTGGCCCGATGCGGTGGTGGCGGTCGGTCACAGCTCCAGTCGTCGGCCGCGCTGGACGACACGCAGGAGCAGGGCGCCGAGTCCGACGACGAGCACCGACAGCGCGGTCATGATCGTGGACAGGGCCGCGGGGGTCGGGTCCTGGTAGTTGTTGAGGTAGCCGTACATCCACACCGGCAGGGTCTGCTGGTCGGAGGTGAGCAGGAAGATCGACAGGTCGATCTCGTTGAAGCTGACGAGGAAGGCGAAGACGCCGCTGATGAGCAGGGCGGGCGCGATCTGCGGCAGCGTCGTGCGCAGGAAGGCGCGCAGCGGCGAGGCGCCGAGGTCGATCGCCGCGTAGTCCAGGGTGCGGTCGGCCCGGGTCAGGGCGGCGGACAGCAGCACGATCACGAACGGCACGGTCGCCACGGTGTGGGCGAGGACCACCGCCCACCTGCCGGAGGGCAGACCCGCCCGGGCGAGCAGCATGAACACGGCGAAGCCGAAGGCGATCTTGGGCACCACGACGGGTGAGAAGAGCGCCGACTGCACCACCCCGCTGCCCCGGAAGCGGTAGCGGACCAGGGCGACCGCGCCGGCGGAGCCGAGCAGGACGGCGAGCACCGCGACCAGCGCCCCGATCCACAGGCTGCCGACGAAGGCGTCCATGACGCCGTCCTGGTGGTAGAGGTTGGTGTACCAGCGGGTGGAGAAGCCGGGCGGCGGCCATACCCCGTAGGAGACCGACGACAGCGAGCTGATCACGACGATCGCGGCGGGCACGAGCTGGAAGGCGTACAGCACGGCCATCCATACGCCGAGTCCGCGGATGCCACGGGGCGGCGAGGGGCTGATGGTGACTCCGCCCTGGTCGGCCTCGGCGAACCGGCGCTGGAGGAGGACGAACGCTCCGGTGGAGACCAGCGCGAGGATCAGCAGCACCAGGGCGCAGACGGAGGCGCCCGGATAGTCCGTGGTGCCGACCAGGGAGTAGATGCTGGTGGACAGGGTCGCGACCCGCCCGCCTCCCAGGAGGCTGGGGGCGGTGAAGCTGGAGATGGTCAGGGCGAAGGTGAGCTGGCATCCGGCGATCAGGCCCGGCGCGCTCAGCGGCAGGGTGATCGAGCGGAAGGTGCGCCAGCGGGAGGCGCCGAAGTCGTCGGCCGCGTCGGCGAGGGTGCCGTCGATCTGCCGGAAGGTGCTGCTGATCGGCAGGACCATCAGCGGCAGCAGGGTGTGCACGAGGGCGATGACGACGGCGCTGCGCTCGTAGAGCAGGTGGACGGGGCCGATGCCGAACAGGCCGAGCGCGGAGTTGAGGAAACCCTCCTGGCCGAGCAGCAGTTGCCAGGCGTAGACGCTGGCGATGCCGGAGAAGACCAGCGAGGAGAAGACCACCGCGTATCCGGCGTTGCGCCAGCCGGTCCGCTTGGTGTGGTGCAGTGCCAGGGCGGTGAGGTAGCCGACGACCGCGGTGATCGCGGTGACCAGCAGACCGACGAGTACGGTCTGCCAGATCACCGACCAGTAGTAGGAGCTGGTGAGGACTTTCGTCCATGTGGCCAGGGTGTTGGTGGTGTTGACGCCACCGGGTTGGTACTTCTGCAGGGAGTACTCGACGAGCGACTCCATGGCGAAGGCGAACACCGCGAGCAGCAGCACGATGCTGGGCGCGAGCAGGAGGAGTGCGGTGCGCCGGTCGCGGCCCTTGCCGGTGAAGGCTTTGGGCTGCGCTCGGCGGGGTCCCGGCTTCTCCGGGGCCGGGCGCTCCGCCGTGGCCGTCGCCGCCCCGCTCACCGGGGCGGCTTCTCGTATGCCGCCTGGAGGGTTGTCCGCCATCGTGCAGGTCCTTCCGGTCGTGGGGTGGACGTCGTCGGGGCTGAGCCGTGAGAACCGGGCTGTCGGAACCGGTCCGTGAGGGCTGAGCCGTAAGAATCTGGAGCCGTCGGAACTGAGTCGTACGAACGGGGCCGTCAGATCTTGGAGACGACTTCCTCGTTCCACCGCGCGGTCCAGGCGGCCATGTTCTTGCCGACGGTGTCCCAGTCGACGTCCACGAACTTCTGGTCGGCGCCGGCGGCGATGGCCGGGATGGCCTGGAGCTTCGGGGTCAGCTTCGAGGTGCTGGAGGCGGGGATCTCGACCGAGGTGTCCACCCAGCGCTGGTTCCACTTGGGCTGGAGCATCTCGTTGACGATGTCGTAGCAGACCTCGAGCTGGTCGTCGGAGGAACCGGAGTTGATGTTGACGCCGACCGGGTCGAAGAAGGCGCCCTCGGTGGGGCGGCTGAAGCCCAGCGGCGCGCCCTGGGCGTGCCAGGCCGTCGAGGTGCCCAGGTAGTGCGAGGTCAGCGGGGCCTCGCTGGTGGAGAGCACGTTGAGGAACTGGGGGTTGGCCGTCACGATCGTGCGGATGTTCTTGGCGTGCTCGATCCACAGCTTGAAGCCGGGGTCCATGTTGTCCCAGCCGCCGCCGTTGAGCTTGGCGGCCATGCCGATGGCCCACCAGGGGATGGTGAAGAAACAGAGCTTTCCGCGCTGGTCGGGCGACCACAGGTCGGTCCAGGACGCGAAGCCCTTGGGGTAGGTCTTGGTGTTGTAGACCAGCCCCATCTGGTCGGCGCCGAACACCACACCGCAGTGGTCGCGCTCGACGAACTGGGCGTGCAGTTGCGAGGTGTTGGGGATCTTGCTGTAGTCCAGCTTGAGGTACATACCGGTGGCCTTGCCGGTGGCCGTCGCGCCGCCGTTGGAGAAGACCAGGTTGTTCAGCGGCTTGTGCGGGTTCGCCTGGTAGGCGGCGGTCTGCTTGGCGAGGTTGAGCGTGTCGTCGATCTTGATCTGCACGTTGGGGTGCTTGTCCTGGTACTCCTTGGCGAACTCCCTGGGCATGAGGCCGAGATCGGCGCCCGCGAAGGGCGTCATGGTGATGGTGAGCTTCTTGCCCGCTCCCTTGCCCGCGCCCGAACTCGCCGACGTGCCGGGCTGCTTGTTCGAGGCGCAGGCGGCCAGGAACAGTCCGGCCGCCACCGCGCCGCCGCCGGTCAGCAGCGAGCGCCGCGACACCGGGGTACGGCCGGTGCCTTCCCCTGCGGGCGACGCGGCTCCGGCCGCCGCCGCCTTGTCCCCGTTCGATCTGCCCGTGTTGCTGTGCATGGTCTCTCCCTGGGTGGTCACAGCACTTCTGGTGGTGGGCCCGCGCTCGGCCGGGACTGTCGCGCGGACAGGCCCGGTGGCCCGTCGCGCGGACGAGTCCTAGGAGTCGGCGCCGAGCATGACGGCGGCGTCGGACGGCCAGCCGATCTCGACCTCGTCCCCCGTGGCGATCCCCCGTGCGTCCTTGGCGGGGAGTTGTACGACCAGTTCCTGCCTGGAGTCGGCCACGGCCACCTGGAAGCGGATGCTGGCTCCCTGGAAGGTCAGGTCCGTGACGCGGGCGGTGAAGCGGTTGTCGAAGTCGCTGGTCAGCCGGGGCCGCATGGCGATGGCCTCGGGCCGGACCGACAGCGCCGTGCCGGGCCCCGGCGTGCGGCAGGTGAAGCCGTCCGCGCGCAGCACCCGGTCGGCGACGGCGCCGCGGATGATGTTGGTGTCGCCGAGGAACGTGGCGACGAATTCGGTGGCGGGGCGGTCGTAGAGCTCGTCGGGCCGCCCGACCTGCTCCACACGGCCCTGGTTCATCAGGGCGATCCGGTCGGAGATGGTGAACGCCTCGGTCTGGTCGTGGGTGACGAAGACGAAGGTGGTCCCTGACTCCTGCTGGATCTGCTTCAGGGCGCGCTGCATCTGCACCCGCAGCCGCAGGTCCAGCGCGCCCAGGGGTTCGTCGAGCAGCAGTACGGCGGGCTTGTTGGCCAGGGCGCGGGCGATCGCCACCCGCTGCTGCTGGCCGCCGGACAACTGGGCGGGCTTGCGGTTGGCGTAACCCGCGAGGTCGACCAGGTCCAGCATGTCGGTGACGGTCGACCGGATCTCCGCCCGTGACTGGCGGCGTATCTTCGGACCGAAAGCGATGTTTTCGGCCACGGTGAGGTGCGGGAAGAGCGCCAGTCTCTGGAAGATCAGGTTGGTCGGCCGCTTGTTGGGCGGCACTCCGGTCATGTCCTTGCCCGCGATGGCGACGGTGCCTTCCGTGGGCTGTTCGAGACCGGCGAGTATCCGCAGCGTGGTGGACTTGCCGCATCCCGACGGTCCCAGGAGCGAGAAGAACTCGCCTCGCCTGACACCGAGGTTCATGCTGGTCACCGCGGTCTCGCCGCCGGGGTAGGTCTTGCTGACATCGGTCAATCGGGCGTCGAGGGCCGACGGATCGTCCGGGTTCACAGCGTTCACCTGAACTTCCATTCATTGGAACTTGGCTTCCACTGGGGTGAGCAGGACGCTAAGTGAGCGACAAGGGTGCGGTCAACGGTCGATCACGAAGTTCTTGAATCGGCGACGACGCACAGGGCACCGTTCAAGCCATCCGACCGGGCTCGCGAGCGGGTCGGGAAATCGTCGCCCGGGCGCTCAACGCCCGCCCGCCACCTGCGAGTTGACTCCCCCGGGCCGCACGGGGCCGAGCCCGCGCGGAGCGCCGCCGGGCGGGGAGAAAATTTCGTCCGATCCGCCCGGTAAAACCTGTGTTACGCGGACGGAAGGGACGTCAGCGCGCCGCCCAGAGCCCCCGGACATGCCCGATGTGCCGGTGCATCATCAGCTCGGCGCCCACCGCGTCGCCGTACTCCACGAAGTCCGTGAGCTGGTGGTGCTCCATCGCCGACTCGACGAGGCTGCCGTCGGCGAGCAGCGGCGCGAGGCCCAGCAGCCGGGTCCGCGCGCGCAGACCCGCGACGACGTTCACCAGGTGCCGGTTGCCGGTGTAGCCCAGCAGCGTGAGGTGGAAGATCCGGTCGGCCTCGACGTATCCGACCAGGTCACCGGCGCGCGCGGCGACGACGATGTGCTCGGCGAGCGTGCGCAGCAGGGGCAGGTCGGCGGCGGGGACCAGCGGGACGACGGCGCGTACGGCGGGCGGTTCGATCAGAAGGCGGACGGCGGTGATCTGGTCCAGGTCCTGGTCGGAGACCTCGGTGATCCGGAAGCCCTTGTTGGGCTGGGCCACCGCGAGCCCTTCCTTGACCAGGTCGAGCATGGCCTCCCGCACCGGGGTGGAGGACACGCCGAAGCGCGCCGCCAGGCTGGGAGCGGAGTAGACCGCGCCCGGGATCAGGTCCCCGGAGACCACGGCGGCGCGCAGTTCGTTGCGCACCCGGTCCCGCTGGGTCTCCCGGCCGTCGACGCTCTGCCCACCGCTCACGTGCCCCGCCCTTCGGCTCTCCCGCGCCCCGCCGCTCGGCCGGCGCATCGCCTGTCCGAGGTCAGGATGACAGCCGGGCGGGGTACGGCGGCGACAGGGCGGAGGGTCAATGAGGTTTCATTGTGCGGCGCAATGATATCCACGGACGCGCGAGCCGGGAACGAAAGGGGCAAAGGCGCACGTCCTCGCGCTGTTCGCTCGAAGATCCGTCGGGGCCTGGCGTCAGTGCCATTGCACAGCTACTGTGACAGCGCAGCGCCCACGGTCCCGGCGGCCGGTCCGTAGCCCGTTGCGCACCACCGATCCGGGCTCCCGTCGCGGCGCCCCCGTCAGCGTCCAGGCGCCCAACGCGCGGCCCGCGAGCGCTCGTTCGCCCGCCCGGCCCCCGTCGTCCTCGCACCGCCGAGGCGGCGCGTCCGCCCTTCCCGTGAGGAGAACCGCATGCCCGACACCCAGGCGCAGCCCTGGCACGGGGTCTACGTCGCCACCGCGCTCCCGTTCCGCCCCGACGGTTCGGTCGACCTCGACGCGTACGGCGAGCACGTCCGGTTCCTGGCCGACGGCGGCTGCCACGGCGTGTGCCCCAACGGTTCGCTCGGCGAGTACCAGACCCTCAGTATCGACGAGCGCACCCGCGTGATGCGGACCGCGATCGAGGCGGCCCCCGAGGGCTTCGGGGTGATGCCCGGCGTGGCCGCGTACGGGTCGCGGGAGGTCTGCGAGTGGATCGAGCGGGCGGCGGAGGCCGGCGCCGCCTCCGTCCTGCTGCTGCCGCCCAACTCCTACCGGGCCTCGCGCTCCGACGTCGTCGCCCACTACCGCGAGGCCGCGCGGGTCGGGCTGCCCGTGGTCGCGTACAACAACCCCATCGACACCAAGGTCGACCTCACCCCCGGCCTGCTCGCCGAACTGCACGCCGAGAATCTGATCGTGGCGGTCAAGGAGTTCAGCGGCGATCCGCGCCGCGCCTATCTGCTGGCCGAGTCGGCGCCGGGCCTGGACCTGATCGTCGGCGCCGACGACATGGTGCTGGAGCTGGGGCTCGCGGGCGCGGTCGGCTGGATCGCGGGGTACACCAACGCCTTCCCGGCCACCACCGTCGAGATGTTCCGCCTGATCACGTCGGACGACCCCGCCGACGTACCGGCCGGAATCGCCCTCTACCGCTCGCTGCACGCGCTGCTGCGCTGGGACTCCAAGACGGAATTCGTCCAGGCCATCAAGCTGTCCATGGATGTGGCCGGACGGTACGGCGGCCCCTGCCGTCCGCCGCGCGGTCCGCTGCCCGACGACGTCGCCGCGCGGATCACCGAGCTGACGAAGGCCGCGGTCGCGGAGGGCTGCCGATGAGGGCGCGGCGCGTCTTCCACGCCGTCGACTCCCACACCGAGGGCATGCCGACCCGTGTGATCACCGGCGGCGTGGGCGTCCTGCCGGGCGGCACCATGGCCGAGCGGCGTACGTGGTTCATGGCCAACAAGGACGATCTGCGCACCCTGCTGATGTACGAGCCGCGCGGGCACGCCGCGATGAGCGGTGCGATCCTCCAGCCCCCGACCCGGCCCGACGCCGACTGGGGCGTGCTGTTCATCGAGGTGTCCGGGGTGCTGCCCATGTGCGGCCACGGCACCATCGGGGTGGCGACCGTGCTGGTCGAGACCGGCATGGTGGAGGTCCGCGAGCCGGTCACCGTGATCCGGCTGGACACCCCGGCGGGGCTGGTCACCGTGGAGGTGGCGGTCGAGGACGGCGCCGCCAGGTCGGTGACGCTGCGCAATGTCGCCTCCTACGCGCACGCGCTGGACCGGACCGTCACCGTGCCCGGCCTCGGCGAGGTGGGCTACGACCTCGCCTTCGGCGGCAACTTCTACGCCGTCGTCGACCTGGAGCGGATCGGCCTGCCCTTCGACCGGCGGGAGGGCGGACGGCTGCTGGAGGCGGGCCTGGCCGTCATGGCGGCGATCAACGAGGCCGACGAGCCGGTCCATCCGGAGCGCCCTGACATCCGCGGCTGCCACCACGTCTATCTCACCGCGCCCGGCTCCACCGCCCGCCACTCCCGGCACGCCATGGCCATCCACCCCGGCTGGTTCGACCGCTCCCCGTGCGGTACGGGGACCAGCGCGCGGATGGCGCAGTTGCACGCCCGCGGGGAGCTCGCGCTGGACACCGACTTCGTGAACGAGTCGTTCATCGGCACCCGCTTCGTCGGCCGTCTGGTGGAGGAGACCGAGGTCGGCGGCGTGCCCGCGGTGGTACCGACCGTCACCGGGCGGGCATGGATCACCGGTACCGCCCAGTACATGCTCGACCCCGACGACCCCTTTCCCGCGGGATTCCTCCTGTAGTGCCCTGCCGGTGGACCCCGCGCCCGCACCCGCCGGTGGACCCCCCGCCCGCACCCGCCCGTGAACCCCACGCCCCGCCCCTGACCTGCGACCGGGAAGGCCGCCATGCGCACACCGCACCCGCCCGCGTCGCGAACGGCGCCGCGCCCGGCCACGGCGTCCGACACCGCGGACCTGGTCGTCATCGGCGCGGGCGTGATCGGGGCCGCCGCCGCGTACTTCGCGGCGCGCGCCGGTCTCGACGTCACGGTCCTGGACCGCGGTCCGCTGGCGGGCGGCACTTCCAGCGCGGGCGAGGGCAATCTGCTGGTCTCCGACAAGGAGCCGGGCCCCGAGCTCGATCTGGCCCTGCTCTCACTGCGCGTGTGGCGTGAGGACCTCGCGGAACACGCCGGCCTGTGGGAGTACGAGCCCAAGGGCGGTCTCGTCGTGGCCGCCACCGCGCAGGGTTCGGGGACGCTGGCCACGCTCGTACGGCATCAGCGCACCCTCGGCGTCGAGGCGGTCGAGGTGTCCGGCGACGAACTGCCCGGCTACGAACCGCTGCTGTCGCGGGAGCTGGTCTCCGGCGCGTTCTACCCGCAGGACGCCCAGGTGCAGCCCGTGCTCGTCGTCGCGCACCTGCTGCGCCTGGCCCGTGAGGCGGGCGCGCGGGTCAGGACCGGCACGGAGGTGACCGGTTTCCGCACGTCCGGGGAACGGATCACCGGCGTCGACACCCACCGCGGTCCGGTGCACGCCCCGGCCGTGCTCAACGCGGCGGGGCCGTGGGCGGGCGACGTGGCGGCGCTGGCCGGAGTACGGGTGCCGGTGCTCCCCCGGCGCGGCGCCGTCCTGGTCACCCGACCGCTCCCCCTGGTCATCCGGCACAAGGTCTACGCCGCCGAGTACGTCGCCGATGTGGCCAGCGGTGACGCCGCACTCCAGACGTCGCCCGTGGTGGAGGGCACCCGCGCGGGCACCGTCCTGATCGGCTCCTCGCGCGAACGCGTCGGCTTCGACCGGCGGCTGTCCCCCGCCGTCCCCGCGGCGCTGGCCCGCAAGGCCATCGCGCTCTTCCCGTTCCTGGCCTCGGTCCCGGCGCTGCGCTCCTACGTCGGCTTCCGCCCCTACTGCCCCGACCACCTGCCGGTGATCGGCCCCGACCCGCGGGCGCCGGGGCTGTGGCACGCCTGCGGGCACGAGGGCGCCGGGATCGGTCTGTCGGCGGGCACGGCCAGCCTGCTCGTCGGTGCGCTGACCGGCCAGGCCGTACCGCTGGACCTCGCGCCCTTCGCCCCCGAGCGCTTCGACACCAGCCCGCCCACCGAGGAACCGCAGGAGGAACCCCGTGCCCCCTCACGCTGACGACCTCGCGGCGCCCTGCACCGTGTTCCTCGACGGCCGGCCCGTCCCTGCCCGCGAGGGCCAAAGCGTCGGCTCCGCCCTGATGGCGGCGGGCATCGTCGCCTGGCGGTCGACCCGCGTCGAGGGCCGACCGCGCGGCCTGTTCTGCGGGATCGGCGTCTGCTTCGACTGCCTGATCACCGTGGACGGCCACCGCGACCAGCGCGCCTGCCAGGTGCCGGCGGCCGACGGCATGCGGCTGGAGACGGCGCCCGCCACGTACGAAGGCACCGACCGATGACGGGCGCCGCCACGACGGCGGAGGCCGAGGTCGCGCGGGCCGAGGTCGCGGTGGTGGGCGCGGGTCCCGCGGGGCTGGCCGCGGCGGCGACCGCCGCCGAGGCGGGGCTGAGCGTCGTCTTGGTCGACGCGGCGGCGCGCCCCGGCGGCCAGTTCTGGCGGCACGGACCGGGGGGACCGCGCGCCGACGAGGGACACCACCACCTGGGCACGTACGCGGACTTGACGGAGCGGCTGTCCCGAGCCGGGGTACGGACGCTGTACGGCCGGCAGGTCTGGCGGGCCGAGCGCGGGGCCGACGGCTTCATTCTCAGGACCCGGCCCGCGCACGACACGGCCCGCGCACCGGCCGTGACGGTGGCCGCGCGCGCCCTGGTGCTCTGTCCGGGCGGATACGACCGCCAACTGCCCATTCCCGGCTGGGACTTGCCCGGTGTCATGGCGGCGGGCGGCGTGCAGGCGCTGCTCAAGGCGGACGGCACCCTGGCCGGGCGGCGGGCGGTGGTGGCCGGGACCGGCCCCTTCCTGCTCCCGGTGGCGACGGGCCTCGCCGCGGCCGGGGCGGACGTACCCCTGGTCTGCGAGGCGAACACGCTGCGCGGCTGGCTGCGCGAGGCCGGCGGCGCGGCGCGGGAACCGGCCAAGGCGGTGGAGGCGGCGCGGTACGCGGCGCTGCTGGCGCGCCACCGTATCCCGTACCGGACGAGGACCGTCGTCACCCACATCCTCGGCGGGACGCGCGTCCGCGCGGTCCGGGTGGCGCCGCTGGGCCGCGACGGCCGCCCCGTCACCGCGCGCGCCACCGAGGTCGCGGCGGATCTGGTGGCGCTCGGCTGGGGTTTCACCCCCGCTCTCGAACTGCCGCTGGCGCTGGGCGCGCGGACGCGGGTGGACGTGGACGGCTCACTGGTCGCGGCGGTGGACGCGTGGCAGCGCGCGAGCGTGCCCGGCGTCTACCTCGCCGGGGAGTGCACCGGGGTCGGGGGCGCCGCGCTCGCCCTGCGCGAGGGCCGGTTGAGCGGGATCGCCGTGGCCGCCGACCTGGGCCGGTCCTACGACCGCGGCGCCGTACGCCGTCTGCGGTCGGGCATCCGGCGGGGTCGCCGCTTCGCCGCGGCGATGCACACCGCCCATCCGGTCCCGGCGCACTGGACGGCGTGGCTCACACCCGACACGGTCGTGTGCCGCTGCGAGGAGGTCACCTTCGCGGCGCTCGACGAGGCCCACCGCACGCTGGGCGCGGACGACCCGCGCACCCTCAAGCAGCTCGCCCGCCCCGGTATGGGCATGTGCCAGGGCCGCGTGTGCGGCTTCGCGACCACCGCGATCAGCGCCGCCCTCACCGGCCGCCCCGCCACCGCCGCCGACCACCGCGGCCTGGCCACCCGCCCGTTGGCCTTCCCCGTGCCGCTGGGCGAGATCGCCGCGGCGGACGGGGACGGGGACGGGGACGGGGACGGCGACGGCGACGGCGACGGCGACGGGGGCGGTCCTGACGCGTAAGAGGCGCGCTCAGGCATGGCGCGCTCAGCCATCGCGTCCTCAGGCATGGCGTCCTCAGGCATGCGGCACGACATGGTGCCGCTGAGCCCAGCCGTTTACGGTTCGCTGCTCCCCGTCGCGTGGCGGTAGTCGCGGGGCGAGAGGTGGTAGGCGGTGCGGAAGGAACGGGTGAAGGTGGAGTGGTCCTTGAATCCCCAGCGGGCGGCTATGCGGTGAATGGGGATGTCCCGGAGGGCGGGGTCGCGCAGGTCCCGGCGGGCGCGCTCCAGGCGGAGGCGGCGGATCCAGGCGGCGAGGGTGGTCTCGCGCGTGGTGAAGAGCCGGTGGAGGTAGCCGACGGAGACGTGCAGGGCGTCGGCGATGTGGGTCGGCGAGAGGTCGGGGTCGTGCAGATGCTGCTGGACGAAGGCTTCGACGCTCAGCAGGAGTGTGCGTCGGCGTGAGTCCTCGCGGAGGGCGGCTTCCGCGTCGAGGTGGTGGGCGACGACGGCGGTGAGCAGGTCCTCGGATATACGGGCCAGCCGCCCGAGGTCGTCGGGGCGGTAGGCCGCCTGCGTGGTCAGGCCGGTGAGGAAGTGCACGAGCATGCCCGCGAATCCGGCCTGTCCCGGTAAGGGCCGGGCCAGCAGGCGTTCGATCCGGTCGGCGGGCTGTCCGAGCTGTGCGCGCGGGATGTGGACGCGTACGAGTGTGGTGGGCTCGCCGCCCGCGCCGAGTTGGAGTCCGAAGGGGCGCGAGCTGTCGTAGAGGGCGATGTCCGTCGACTCCAGGACCGCCTCGCGGCCGAGCTGGCTCATGACGAGCTTGCCCGAGGGCGCCATGGCCAGGCAGAGGAGTTCCGGATCCGCCTGGCGGACCATCTTCGGCGTGCGGACGACCTGCGAGGGCGAGACCCTCAGCTCGACCACGTTCACCGCCGCGAGGTCGACGGTCCTGGCCGACGCCCTGAAGTCCTCCGCCTCCCGGCTGGACAGGCTCATCGGGTGCTCGCTGGTGACGAACAGCTCGTTGAGGGCCGCCAGCCGGTCCGGCGGCGACAGATCGTCACGATCGAACATCGTCCGCATCATGGCTCCCCCTCGGACCGCGGTGGCCGCGTACCGGAGTCTCCGGCCGCGGACCGCCTCGGGCCAAGTATCCCCCGGTGGTCGTCGGACCCGCCCAAGGCGCGGACCCCGCCGGGGCCCGGCCCGACTACCGCGCGCCCACCAGGACTTCCGCCGCGGCGACACCGGAGGCGGCCGTCGCGCCGTGGGTGAAGATCTGCGCGGCGCCCTGGACGGAGTCGCCCGGCAGGCCCATCTCGACGACGATCGCGTCGGGACGTGCCCCGGCGAGTTCGGCGAGCGCGCGGCCCATCCACTTGTTGCGGGAGGCGTCCCTGACGACGACGACCAGCGGGCGCCCGGCGGCGGGCGCGAGCGCGTACGACTCCAGGAGAGCGGCGTCGGCGGCGAGTTCCTGGTGGTGGACGCGGACGAAGGTGGTGCCGGGCAGCCGCTCGCGCAGCGGGGCCGCGACGCCCCAGGGGGTCTCCTTGCCGATGGCCAGGTTGGTGGACGGCACCAGTTCGACCACGTGCGGGGGCGCGGTCAGCGGGAGGACGTCGCCCGCGGAGCCGCCGAGGCGTATGGCGCGGCGGGCGGCGACGTAACCGATGTCGCCGCTGACCGGATTGACCGGAACCGCCCGCGCCAGGCCGGTCGACCACTCGGCGAAGGCGCGGACCCGCTCGGACGCCTCCTCCAGCCGCGCCTGCGTGAGGTCGCCCGACCGTACGGCGTCGGCGAGCGCGTCGGTGAGCAGGTCGACGGTGTCGGCCCCGGAGTTCTCGCCGCCGACACAGACCGCGTCGCAGCCCGCGACGACGGCCTTCACCGTGGCGCCGTCGATGCCGTAGCGGTCGGTGACGGCGCCCATCTCGATGGCGTCGGTGACGATCAGGCCGTCGAAGCCGAGTTCCTTGCGGAGCAGCCCGTCGAGGATGCGGCTGCTGAGGGTGGCCGGAACGTGCGGGTCGTAGGCGGGCACGAGGAGGTGACCGCTCATCACGGCGCGCACGCCCGCGCGGACGGCGGCCTCGAAGGGCGGCAGGGCCTGGGCGGCGATGGTCGCGAGGTCGGCGTCGTAGCTGGGCAGGCCGTGGTGGGAGTCGACGGCGACGTCCCCGTGACCGGGGAAGTGCTTGGCGCAGGCGGCGACTCCGGCCGACTGGAGGCCCTGGATCCAGGCGCCCGCGTGCCGGGCGACCAGACCGGCGTCGACACCGAAGGAGCGCACCCCGATGATCGGGTTGTCCGGGTTGGAGTTGACGTCCACGCTGGGCGCGTAGTTGAGGCTGACGCCGGCGGCGTGCAGTTGGCGGCCGAGGTCGCGGGCGACGGACTCGGTGAGGTCGGGGTCGTCCACGGCGCCGAGCGCGAAGTTGCCGGGCCGGGTGGAGCCGGTCGAGGACTCGATACGGGTGACGTCCCCGGCTTCCTCGTCGATCGCGATGATCAACGCGGGGTTCTCGGCGCGCAGTTGCGCGGTCAGCCGGGCCACCTGCTGGGGCGAGGCGATGTTGCGCGAGAAGAGGACGACGGAGGACAGGCCGTCACCGATGGCCCGCAGCACCCACTCCGGCGCCTCCGTCCCCACGAAGCCGGGCTGGAGAACGGAGAGCGCGAGTCGTCGCAGCTCCTTGTCGGGCGTGCTGGAGGACATCAACTGGGCCTTCCACGTAGAGCCAACGCATTTGTGACACGGCGGACATTGGTACAGACCATCCGGATACTCGCCCAGCGTGATCTGGGGTGTCAAGTGCCTGACGCACGTACACCGGCCACATCGGCCGGGGCGTCCGGGAGACCGCGCCTGACCTGGTCCGTCGCCGCCGGGGAAGCCGCGTCACCCGTGGTAGGGCCCGGATCGCGCACGGCGACGAGGTGGCCGAATCGCCGCCTTCGGGCGGCGCGACACGTCAACTCCACGGTTGACATGGGCGGTTGGTCTAATCCATTTTAGTGGGACGCGAGTTCAGCGAGCGACAAGCGCGGCGTAGTGCCATGAATGATGGGCAAGTTGCGAACGTCCGTTGCCGTACGCACCCACTCGCCCACCGACGGCAACGCACGGTTCCGCCGTGCTTTGGCGTAGGCACATGTAGTGGCGGTCGCCCAGAACCACTCTCGGCACCGGACGCGATTGCCTGTCCCCACACGGCCGATCCGTCCCGGCCGAAGGAAAGCCCGGGGGCGATCCGCATCAGAGAACCGAACCCTGGAGCGACTGCTTTGTCGGCGCCTGATCATTCTTTTCGAGCCTCTTCCGAACGCCCGTACTTCAGCTCGGACGGCGAGACCTACCTCACACCGACTCCGCTGCGGAACCTCCGCAAGACACAGAAACTCCGTGTGCTGTCGGAAGAGGACTTCACTTTCTGGCAGACCTACGGATACGTCGTGGTGCGGCAGGCGATACCCGCCGTCGCGGCCGACGAGCTCCTGGAATTCGCCTGGAATTTCCAGGGACTTGATCCGGCCCGCCCGGACACCTGGTACGAGGAGCGGGAGTTCCGCTCGGATCTCGACAGGGAACTGCACATCTACGGTTTCGTCGAGGCTTACCAGCACCAGCTCATGTGGGACAGCCGGCAGTCGCAGCGCGTCTACGACGCCTTCGTCGACGTATGGGACTGCGAAGAGCTGTGGGTGACGCTGGACCGGCTCAACCTCAACCCGCCCAACATCAAGAACCGGGACCGCGCCCACATCGCGCCGACCGAGCGCGGCTTCGACATCACGCTGCACTGGGACATCGACACCACGCTGGAGGTGCTCCCGCAGCGCGTCCAGGGGATCATCGCGCTCAACGACACCAAGCCCGACCAGGGCGGCTTCCAGTGCGCACCCGACCTCTTCCACCGGTTCGAGGAGTGGAAGGCGCTCCAGCCGGAGGACCGCGACCCGATCCGGCCGAGCGTCGACCGCGCCGAATACCCCGTCATCCAGCCCGATCTCAAGGCCGGTGACCTGCTGATCTGGAACGGGCTGCTCGCGCACGGCGTCGCGCCCAACACCTCGCAGAGCGGCGTCCGCGCCGCCCAGTACCTCTCGATGATGCCCGCCCTGGAGTCGCACCAGGAGCTGCGGGACTCGCGCGTCAACTCCTGGCGGACGCTCAGCACTCCGGAGTGGAACGGCACGCTGGTCGGCGACGCCACCCGGCACGAGTCCCTGCGGTACGGACCCGCGGAGCTGACCGACCTGGGCGCCAAGCTGCTGGGCCGCGACTCCTGGAAGCAGCCGTCCGCGGACCAGGGGACCGGGGAGCGGACATGCGCCGAATCTGCCTGACGCTTCCCACCAACAGGCCCTGCGCGACAACGATATCGGCGGTGCACGAGGAGGCGGCCCACGCCGCCACGCACTTCGACGTCGAGGTGCGTCTGCTGGTCCTGGACTCCTCCGACGCCGGAGCCCGCGAGCAGCACGCTCGGGTCGTGCGCGGTCTGCCGGCCGTACCGGGCGTCGTCGTGCACCACCTCGGCGAGGCGGAGCAGCGCGACTTCCTGCGGCGGGTCATCGAGCGGGCCGCGCCGGACAAGCCCGAGCTGCTGCTCGATCTGATGCTGCCCGCCGGGCTCTCGTACGGCGCCTGCACCAACCGCGCGTTCCTGATCGCCGCGGCGCTGGGCTGCGAGTCCGTGCACCGCAGGGACTCCGACAGCCGCTACCAGTCCGTGGACGGTCTGCCGGTCTTCCCCGTCCACCATGAGCTGTTGTCGCTCGGCAAGCGGGCGGGCGACGCGGCGGCCGGGGTGACCGAGACCGATCTGGCGGACGCGCACACCGGCAAGACCGTCTCCATGGTGGGCAGTTCCTTCATCGGCGAGATGTCCGTCGACATCGAGGAGATGCACCGGCTCGACCGCGACGCCTACTACGACGTGGTCGGGCTGTGGGCGCCGGTCCACTGGTCGTCGCGGAAGAAGCGCGAACTGGTCGACGAGTCCTTCAAGGGCGCGGGCCACGAGCCCTTCGCGGGTGACCACTCGACGCTCACCCTGGTCGACCCGATGCGGGTCGACATGTGCAACATCGCCTTCCACGGGGTCCATGAGCAGGTCCCGCTGATGCCCGCGACGGACACGATCGGCAGTGACTACTTCCTGATCCACCTCGTCCACGACGCGACGCTGCCCGGTGTCCTGCACAACCGGAACATCGTCAATTACCACACCGGTGAGCGGAAGACGGACGCCGGGTTCATGGCGTATCACTTGCGCTTCGCCAAATTCTTCCTGTCGATGCTGTATCTCAACGCCGTGTACGACCGGATGGCCGAGGCCGGTTCCGCGCTGCTGGACGACGACCACCGGATACGGGTGGCCGCGGTCGCCGAATTGCTGCGGGACAGCGCTCTGTTGGACCGTGCGGAGAATGTGGAGCGGCTGGACATCCTCGACCGGTCCTACCGCAAGCTCGGCGGCAGGTACGCGGAATTCGCGGACTCGCTCACGGAGCGGCGCGAGCGGTTGCTGGACGAGGCCCGCGGGGACATCGAGGACTACGCCCTGTTGACGGAAACATGGTCGGCGATGATTCGGGCGAGCAGGGAAACGGGTCTCGACACACTCCAGCGGCTGCCTGGCTGACGCCGCACATGACGCACGAGAACGCCTCACTGTTCGCCGCTCTTTCGGCCAGCGCCGAGGACCGGATCGTCTTCGATCTCAGCGGTATCGAGGAACGCTATGATTCCCTGCTGCGCGAGCTGCCGGGAATCGCGGTGCGCTTCGCCATGAAATCCTGTCCCGTGGACGAAGTGCTCGCCTGTCTTGTCGCGAAAGGCAGCGGATTCGACGCGGCGAGTATCAACGAGATCGAGCAGGCCGTACGCTCCGGCGTCGCGGTCGGGAGAATTCACTACGGCAACACCGTCAAGTCGGACCGGGACATCGCGGCGGCCTATCGCCTCGGTGTCAGGGACTTCGCCACCGACAGCCTGGAGGACGTCGCCGCCGTCGCGGCGCACGCCCCCGGCTCGCGGGTGTTCTGCCGGCTGGCGACCGACGGTGACGGAGCGCTCTGGGGTCTGAGCAACAAGTTCGGCTGCTCGGCCGAGGACGCCGTGGCCGTGCTGGAGAAGGCGCGGGAGTCCGGGCTGCGGCCAGCCGGGCTCTCCGTGCACGTCGGTTCGCAGCAGATGACGGCCGAGGCGTGGCAGCGGGCGTTCGAGCAACTGGTCGACACGCTGACCGTGCTCGGCGAGCGCGGTATGCCGCCGCGGTACGTCAATCTGGGCGGCGGCCTGCCCGCGCTCGGCTATCTCGACAAGCGCGGCAGGCCGCTCGACCCGCCGATCGACAAGATCTTCGCCGTCATCCGCGAGGGCATGCAGCGGTGCCGGGAGGCGGCGGGCGACGGCCTGGGCTTCGTGATGGAGCCGGGCCGCCATCTTGTCGCCGACCACGGGGCCGTCCGGGCGCACGTCTCCCGGCTGTCCACCCGGCACGCGGCGGACGGCACGGCCCACCGCTGGCTCTACCTGAGCTGCGGGAAGTTCAACGGCCTGTACGAGATGGACGAGTTGCAGTACCGGCTGGTCTTCCCCACCCACCCCGACACCCCGCGCGTCGAGGCCACCGTGGCCGGTCCAACCTGTGACAGCGACGACGCCTATTCGCGCGAGCACAGCCTGGTCCCGGTACCCGAGTCGGTCGTGTCGGGCGACCCGGTGTGGGTGCTGTCCAGCGGTGCCTACGCCGTCAGTTACATGACTCAGGGGTTCAACGGCTTCAGCCCGCTGCCGTACGTGTGCGTACGCGGCGCGGGCGACGGGCCGGGCCGCCCGCGGAAGGAGCACGACAGGTGAGCGACCGCGAGACATCCCGGCGCGCGGTGACGGAGCACGCGCGCGTCCGCCCTGTCGGCGACGGCGACTGGGCGGACCTCGTCGCGCTCGAAGCCGCCGCCTACACCTCGCTCGGTCTGTCCGAGGGGCGAGCCGCGCTGGAGTCGAAGGCGTGGGCGTCGCCGACGACGTGCTTCGTCCTCGACGTCGAACAGCGGCTCGCCGGTTACCTGTTGGCGCTGCCGTACCCGGTCTCGCAGGCGCCCGACCTCGCCCGCGGCGAGGAGGTGGTCTTCCGCTCGCGCAATCTGCATGTGCACGACCTCGTCATCGCCGAGGATCTGCGCGGCCGGGGCCTGGGCAAACGCCTGCTGCACCACCTCACCGGGCGGGCGCTCCGGCAGGGATACGAGCAGATGTCGCTCGTCGCGGTCGGCGGCAGTCACACCTTCTGGGCGGCGAACGGCTTCGCCGCCCAGAAGGAGGTCGTGAACTCCGAGAGCTACGGGGCCGGTTCGGTGTACATGTCCATGGCGCTGCCGACCGCGCCGACCGTCGAGAGTCCGACGCCGACCAGCGGCCTGCTGAGCGGGGCACCAACGCGAAACGAAGTGGGATAACGCCTGTGTTGCACGTTCACGATCCGTTCCGGCGCGGGCAGTTGGCGATCGGGGCGCTCTTCTTCTCGCTGGGTTTCCAGTACGCCACCTGGGCGTCGCGGCTGCCCGCGATCAAGGCGCATCTGGACCTGACCGCCGCGCAGGTGGGGCTGCTGCTGATGGCCACCGGCATCGGCGCCGCCGCCGCTTTCCCGCTGGTGGCGATGCTGATGCGGCGGCTGGGCTCGCGGCTGCTGTCGCTGCTCTCGGCCGTCGGCCTGACGCTGCTGCTCATCCCGCTGTCCGTCATGCCGAACTACCCGGTCGCGCTGCTCGTCATGGGATGTGACGGGGTGCTCGTGGCCTGCCTGAATGTGGCGATGAACGCGCAGGGCGCGGCGCTGGAGGCCGTCCATCGGCGCAACGCCATGGCCAAGCTGCACGCGACCTTCAGCGGCGGCTCGCTCGGCGCGGCCCTGCTCGCCTCCGGAATGAACACCGTCACCTCGACGATGGCGGTGCACTTCGGCGCCGCCGCCGTCCTGTTGCTCCTGCTGACCGCGTACGCCAGGACCGGGCTGCTGACGCAAGAGCAAATCGCGGCCAAGGACGAGGCGGCCGAGGCGCAGGAGCAGAAGGAGGACGCGGTCGCGGTCGCGGAGGAACGGGGTGCCAAGAGCCGCGGCAAGTGGACACTGCCCGCCCGTATGACCCTGTGGATGGGCTGCGCGATGGCCTTCGGCACGGTCACCGAGGGTGCGATGAACGACTGGTCGGCGATCTACATGAAGGACGTCGCCAAGGCCTCGGCCGAACTGGCGCCCATGGGCATCGCCGTCGTCTCGGTCATGATGGTGCTCGCCCGGCTCTTCGCCGACGGCTGGCGCAGCCGCTGGGGTGACGGCCTGATCGTCCGTGCGGGCAGCGCCCTGGCCGCGGCGGGCCTGGCCATCGCGCTGCTCAGCGGCGGCGTGGTCCCGGCGCTGATCGGCTTCGCCGCGGTCGGCCTGGGCATCGCCGCCGTGACGCCGTGCGTGTACGTGGCGGCGGCCGGTCAGGGTTCGGACGCGCTGACGCTGGTCGCGACGATGGGCACGACGGGGCTGCTCGCGGGGCCGCCGGTGATCGGCTTCATCGCCAACGCGACCGGTCTGGTCTGGGGCCTGGGCGCCGTGGCCGCCTCGGCGCTGGTCGTGTCCCTGTGCAGCACGCAGATCCGCTGGACGTCGACCGCCTGAGCCGCGGGCCGCGCCCCGAATCACGGTTGACGCCTCGGGGCGCGCCCGCTTCGCTGTGCAGGTGAGCACACTTCGCATCGAACGCGTGCGCCCCGACGCCTTCGTCCAGGACTGGCGCGCCGTCCACAACACGGTCATCCCCACGCATCCGCTGTCCCTGGACGACGTCCGGGAGCGCAGCGGACGCCACCTCCTGGAGGTCGCCTACCTCGGCGACGTCCTGGTCGGAAACATGACGGTACGGCCGCCGACCGACGACGAGCCGGTGGTCACGGTCATCGCGCGGGTCCTCAGCGCACACCGGGGGCGGGGCTTCGGCCGGGAGCTGTACGCGCGCGGGCTCGCGCACGCGCGGGAGCTGCGGCCGGGCGCCGTCGAGACGGTGGTGCTGGAGTCCAATGAGGACGGGCTGCGCTTCGCGCTCACGCAGGGCTTCGTCGAGGTCGAGCGGTATCTGCTGCCGGGCGACACGATCCGTTACGTGACGCTGCGGCTGCCCTGAGCGGCGTCCTCCGCGCCGCCGCCGTGGCGGCCGGGGCGCAGGTCGAGCACGTGGAACACCTTGTCGTAGCGGCGCGGCCCGACCGCCACGAAGTCCGGCAGGCGGCCGTACTCACGAAAGCCCAGTGATTCGTAGAGGCCGATGGCGCGGGTGTTGTCGCCACGGGCGTCGAGGGTGAGCACTTCGATCCCGGCCCGGCGGGCGTCGGCGACGAGCGCCGCGGTCAGGGCGCGGCCGATGCCGTGGCCGTGGGCGGCGCCGTCCACGGCGAGCCGCTCCAGGTCGGCGTGGGGGCGGTGGGTGGGGCGGGTGTACCGCAGCCAGTAGCCGAACCCGACCAGGTCCTCGCCGAGATACGCGGCGCGCAGCGACCCGTCACCGGCCCGTACCGCGGTCAGGACCCGGTCGAGGAGGGCCGTGACCTCGTCGGTGCCGGGCGGCTCCAGCCAGCCGAGCGGGGCGCCGCCCCGGACCAGCGGGGCCAGCAGCGCGTGCGCCGCTCCGGGGTCCAGCGCTCGCGCCCGCTCGATGCGCAGCCCGTCCCCGAGCGCGCCCGCCTCAGCCGTCGTCATCGCGTTCCGCCTCTCCCGCGCAGGTGCTTCCGTCCGTGGGCCGCCGCGCCCGGGTACCGCCGGGGTCCGGCCGCCTGTTTCCGTCCCACATCATCTCCGGCGGGACCTCGCCGACACCTCCCCGCGCGACCGCGTTCACGCCCGAGTCGTACAGTGGCGATATGGCCGTCAGTATTCTGGACATTCCCGGCGTCGCAGCCGTGCGGCAGCGGTTGCGCGCGGAATTGCTGGCGCGGGTGGCGGGGCCCTCGGGGCCGAAGAACCGGGCGCGGATCCAGGACGCGCGGGGGCCGCGGTGGTTCGGCCCCGAGCGGCCGATCCGCGTGGTGCACGGTGACGCGTCGATGTTCATCGGGGGCTTGCGTGCGCTGCTGTTGCAGTCGCTGCATCCGCTGGCGATGGCCGCGGTCGCCGCGCACTCCGGCTACCGGGGAGATCCGTGGGGCCGTCTCCAGCGCACCAGCACCTTTCTGGCGGTCACGACCTTCGGCACCGCCGAGGACGCGCGGCAGGCCGTCGAGCAGGTACGGGCGGTGCACGAGCGCGTCAGCGGCACGACCGCGGAGGGGGAGCCGTACCGGGCGTCGGATCCGCATCTGCTGGGCTGGGTGCACGTCGCCGAGGTGGACAGTTTCCTGCGCGCTCATCAGCGGTACGGGGCGCGGCCGTTGGACGCCGCGGGCTGCGACGCCTACGTGGCGGACACCGCGCGGGTCGCGGAGGCCCTCGGTGTCCTCGACCCGCCGCGCGACCAGGCGGCGCTGACCGCCCGGCTCGCCGCGTACCGGCCGGAGTTGCGGTCCACGGCCGAGGCGCGGGACGCGGCGCGTTTCCTGCTGCTCGACCCGCCGCTGCCGTGGGCCGCCCGCGGCCCGTACGCGATCTTGGCCGCGGGCGCGGTGGGGCTGCTTCCTTCGTGGGCCCGCAGCCCGCTGCGGCTGCCGTATCTGCCGATCACCGAAGCGACCGGCGTCCGGCTCGCGGGGCACGGTCTGACCAGGACGATCCGCTGGGCGATGGCTCCGGAGGCCGCCGGGCGGTCCGACGGGCCGTCAGAAGGCTGACGGGCGGGGCCGGAAGACGGCACAGAGGCGGGGGGGGGGGGGGGGGGGGGGGGCCCCCCCCCCCCCCCCCGGGGGGGGGCCCCCCCCCCCCGCGCCCCCCCCCGGGGGGGGGGGGCCGGGGGGCCCCCGCGAAACCCCC
>NZ_JBIVOA010000004.1:115660-174043 GCF_044753885.1 Streptomyces sp. NPDC093221
TCTCACGTGGACTCGGGGGGGGGGGGGGGCGGGGGGGCCCGGGGGGGGGGCCGGGGGGGGTCTTTTCGGGGGGGGGGGGGGGGGCGGCCCCCCCGCGGGGGGGGGGGGCCGGGGGGGGGCCCCCCCCCGCCCGCGAGGAACGGGAGGTCAGCCCGCGAAGGCCGTCGTCCCGGCCGGGGTGCCGAGACCGGTCGGACCGTCGTAACCGGCCTTGCCGGTGCACAGGTAGCTGCCGGAGCAGCTTCCGTTGGAACCGCTGGTCACGTCGTTGAGCGCCGTGGTGTGGGCGTACGGGAAGGACGTCGGGTACGAGCCGGAGGACGGGTTGCCCGCCAGCGCGTAGACCGAGGCGATGATCGGCGAGGAGACGCTGGTGCCGCCGAAGGTGTACCAGCCGGCCGTGACGCCGTAGGAGTCGTAGACCGCGACACCGGTGGCCGGGTCGGCGACCGCCGAGACATCGGCGATGGTCCGCTTGGAGCAGCCGGTGTCCTTCTGCCAGGACTGCTTGGCGTCGTAGGCCGAGCAGCCGGACCCGGAGCCGGACCAGACCGTCTCCGTCCAACCGCGGGTCGTGGACGACTTCTTGAGGTTGGTGCCGCCGACCGCGGTCACGTACTTCGAGGCCGCGGGGTACTCGGCGCCGTAGCCGGAGTCACCGGCGCTGACGGTGATCGCGACACCGGGGTGGTTGAAGTACGAGGAGTCGTAGCTGGTGTCGGAGGACGACTCGGAACCGCCGTAGCTGTTCGAGACGAACTTCGCGCCCAGGGCGACGGCCTCGTTGACCGACTTGCCGAGGTTGGCCATGGAGGCGGAACTGGCCTCGACCAGGAGGATGTTGCACTTCGGGCAGATGGCGCTGGCCATGTCCAGGTCGAGGGAGATCTCCTCGGCCCAGCCCGAGTCGGCGCTGGGCAGGGACGTGGTGGAGCCGGTCTGGCTCACCTTCTTGAAGCAGCCGCTGGCCACCGTGCATGCGGGCAGACCGTAGTACGACCGGTAGGCGGCCAGGTCACTGGCGGCGTTGGGGTCGTCGTACGCGTCGACGATCGCGACCGTCTCGCCGCTGCCGTTGGTGGACGCCGCCGAGGTGAGGCCGTAGGCGGCGCGCAGGTCGGTGGGGCCGTAGCCGGACGGCGTGGCGGCGGTGGCCGCGTCCGGCGAGACCGTGGTGGTCCGCGCGGCGTGCACGGTGCCGCTGGTGACGCGCAGCGCCTTACAGGCCATGTCGCCCGCCTTGGCGGGCGTGGCACAGGCCCGCGCGGTGTGGACGGGCTGCGCGGCGGCCGGCGTCTGCGCGACGGCGGACGGGGTGAGGGCCAGTGCGGAAGCGGCCAGAGCGGCGACCGCTGTGAGGGGTAGACCGGCGCGACGTATCGCCGGATTCAGGGTGATGCGCAACGAACTGCCTCCTGTGGTGGGTTACCTGGGGGCCTGCGGATGCAGTGGTGCCTGTGGTGCCAGGTGGGGTGACTGAGGCACCGAACCGCCACTATGGGTGACGCGGTCACGTCAATACAGGGACCGGGCGAAGTCTCTACCTCCGCTTTGCCTTCGTCAGTTCGCCTTGGGGAAGACGTGGTCGAGAAATGACCGCGCAGGATGCATGGATTCCACTTGCGTGGTTTCGCAACTCCCCTGCGCGGTCCGCCGCTTGGGTCCGCCCTACGACGTCAGGTAGCAGGATTTGGCGACGTTCGGGATCGGGTCACCGCCGCCGAAGGCCGCGGTGGTGCAGGGCGTGCCCCCGGTGAACGTCGCGTAGCGGTAGTCGCCCGCCGCCCCGTACGCCACGGTCCTGCGGCCGGTGAAGGCGCAACTGCCGTTCTCCGCCGAGCAGGTCGCCGGAAAGCCGGGCGGGGCGCCCGCGTACG
Source organism: Streptomyces sp. NPDC093221 (assembly GCF_044753885.1). NCBI lineage: Bacteria > Bacillati > Actinomycetota > Actinomycetes > Kitasatosporales > Streptomycetaceae > Streptomyces > Streptomyces sp. NPDC093221. The sequence continues at coordinate 117,538 of NZ_JBIVOA010000004.1, forward strand.
TGGAGCAGCTCTTGGCCACGCCGAAGACCGGGTCGACCCCCATCGTGTCGTTGCCGCAGGTCGTCGGGCCGTTGGAGTGGCCGGTCCAGAACGCGCCCGCGGCGCCGTACGCGACGGGTTGCGATCCGGTGGCCGCGCAGACGGACTTCTCGGCCGCGCACTGCGTCCAGTTGCCCGCGGGCGGCCCGTTCGGGGCGGCCCAGCAGCTCTTGGCCGTGTTGTACAACGGGTCGGTGCCGAAGGCGTCGTTGGTGCAGGCGACGCTGCCGGTGACCACCTGGAAGCGGAAGGCGCCGTTCGCGCCGTAGGCGACCTCCCGGGTGCCGCTGACCGTGCAGGTCCCCTTCTCCGCCGCGCACGAGGTGTAGCCCGCGGGGCCGCCGGACGGGGCGAGATAGCAGGATTTCAGTACGCCGTACGCCGGGTCGGCGCCGCCGAAGGCGGAGGCCGCGCAGAGCGTCGCGCCGCTCACGGACCGGTAGGCGTACGCGCCCGCGCCGTAGGCCATGACCTGGCTGCCGGACGGGGTGCAGGTGCCGCCCTCGACGGCGCACAGGGTGTAGCCGGTCGGCAGCGTCGTGCCCGCGACCGAGGTGGCGAAGGGCACGGGGGCGCCGAGGCCGGTGGCGGACACCGCGTACGTCCCGGCGGGGACGCCGGTGAGGTAGACGTAACGGTCGTCGCTCGACCCGCCGTTGATGCCCGCGCCCGGATGGAAGGCGCCGCCGCTCCACACGGTGGCGCCGTTGACGGTGACGGTGGCGTCGGCGGAGCCGTTGGTGGGTACGCCGATCCGGCCGGTGGTCCCCGCCGGGCTCGTCAGCGACTCGGTGAGGGTGCCCGCGGCCGTGTCCCGGTCCCAGGAGCCGGTCACCGTGCCCTGCGGCATGGTGAGGGTGCCCTCGGTGTGGGCGAGGTCGCCGGGGTGCGGCACGAAGTCGTAGGCCGCGGTGCCGGTCGGGGACAGGCCCAGCAGGTAGAAGGTGAGGGCGGAGGTCGGTCCGGTCCCCCAGCCGTGCGCCAGGCTCATGTACGTGCCGCCGTAGTCGAAGGACCCGTCGGAGCGGAACCCCTCCCAGAACGTACTTCCCGTGCCCGTGGGGCTGCCCAGCATGTAGCCCCACTCGCGGCGGATCAGGGCCAGCGCGTTGATGTCGTCGTCGGCCGCGAAGTGGGCCTGGACCTCCATCGATCCGGGGAAGGTGCCGATGGCGCCGCCGTCCTTCTCGGGGCTGGCCGCGCCGTGGTCGTTCCACCGGGCGGCGAGCGCGTGCGCGATGGCGGTGTCCTTGTCCGCACTGTCGGTCAGCCCGTACCAGACCGCGAGCGAGTTGCCGTCCTGCGGATAGAGCGTGCTGGTCGGGTTGTCCCGGTAGAGGCCGACCGCGCCGTTCCAGAGCCGCTGGTTGACGGCGGACTTCACGGTGGCCGCGCGCTGACGCCAGGCGGTGGCGTCCGCCGTGTCCCCCTCGACGGCCGCGAGCGTCGCACCGCTGGTGAGGGCCGCGTAGAGCAGTGCGTTGGCCTCGATGTTCTCGCCGCCCTGGCCGCCGCGCGCCCAGTCGTTGGTCCCGGTGACGTTCAGCAGGCCGTTGCCGTCGATCTTCGCGGTGATGAAGGACATGCCGAGCCGATAGCGGCTCCACACCGAGTCCAGCCACGCCTTGCAGGCGGAGTAGGTGTAGTACGACGCCGACCCGATGAGCGTCCACGTGTGATAGGTGTCGGAGCCGTAGAAGTTGACGGCCGGACCGCCGTACTCCAGCTCACCGGTCGAGGAATTCTGGTGCTGGTAGAGGCTGTTGAGGGCGTTCTTGGTGGACGCGATGTCATGGGTCGAGACGTATTCGGTGGGTGTCGACACACCGAGGTCGCCGGGCCAGACGGCGCGGTCGCGCTTGGCACCGTCGCTGAGGATGCCCGCTCCCGTGCCGATCACGGCGTTGTTCTCCCACCCGGAGGCGGGCGGCGGATAGGCGCGGCCGGTGTCGGGCGCGATCGTGTCCATCTGGACGGTGTAGGCCCCGGCGTACCAGATCTTGTTCAGCAGCGGGTCGCTCGAATAGAAGTAGTTGGCGTACGCGGCGGGGTCGCTCATCCCGGCCGCGCCGGTGAACGCCAGCGAGACCCCGTTGAGGTCCACCCAGCCGGACGTCCCCATGAAGACCGTCAAGTAGCGGAAGCCGCCGCGCAGTTTGTCGGTCGGCATGGTGTACGTGCCCGCGCCGTCGACGGTCGCGGTCAGCGCGCCGTCGGTGCCGGAACCGGAGTACACGGTGCCGCTGCTCAAGTCGCTGACCGGGCCGACGTACAGCGACGACTCGCTGAAGGCCAGGCCGACCCGCTGCCCGCTGCCGCTCGCCCCTGCGAATCTCAGCGTCACCAGCCCGCCGACCTCCTTGCCGAAGTCGAGGACCAGATACGCGTTCGTCCCGGAGATGCGGGTCGAGGCGCCCGACAGCACGTTCCCCGGTGAGGTGACGGACCCGGACGTGCCCTTGACCGCGACCGGGGCGAGCGTCCTGCTGTGCGGGGCGTAGATGTACGCGTCGCCCGCCGACCGGCCGGCGAGCCCGGTGGGGGCGGCGGCCGGAACCGCGGGGGCCGCGGCAGTACGGGCTTCGGAGCTGCGGGCATCGGCGGACGCGGGCGGCGTGGTCGACAGGCCGACGGCGGCGCACAGGGTCGCGAGGAACAGCGCGACCCTGAAGCGGCGGGAAGCGGATAAGGGCGATCGTCGCCCCGGCGGGTGGGGGAAGGACATGGCTCCGGCCTCCGTGCGAGGTGGGGGGTGACTCAACGGCAGACGCGAGTGAATCGTTTCATTCATACGGTGCGTGGGGAACATATGAGAGCGCTCTCCCGCGCGTCAAGGGATCGGACAGGGGGGCGGGCGCGGCCGTCGCGTCGAGGGGTGACCGCGAGCGTCACGCCAGGGGCGGGCCGGGCTCGTATCGCGGCGGGCAGGACGGCATGGCGGGGCGGGCTGGCGGCGGGCTGGGACCGCCTTGTCGGCACGCCGGGACGCGCGGGCAGCGGCCTGAAACCGACTTGTCGGCACGCCGGGACGCGAGGGGGGCAGCGCGTAAGCGGCCCTTCACTCCTCGCTGTCGGCCGGGTCCTCGGGGGCCGTGCCGGTGAAGTACGCCATCGCCTCGGGTGCGCCCGGCCGCGGCTCGGTGTCGAAGCACGCCCACGAGCAGAAGGTCGTGGGGTTCCAGTCGCTGGTGCGCCCGCATTCGGCGCAGACCATCACCGGGTCGTCGTCAAGATCAGCCATGCGGTGAGTGTGCCCCGTCGGGCCGGTTCACAACGGGTTTGGAGCTGATATGTGCCGGTCCGCGTACCGCCGCCCGTGGGCGCGGGAGGTGACGTGAGGTTCTGGAGGTAACGTGAGGTTCGGGAGGGGCCCTAAGCCGCCGCTTCGAGGGCGGTGGTCGCGTCTCCGGCCTCGTCGTCCAGCGCCTCGGCGTCCCCGGCTTCGGCGAGCAGGGCGCGGGCGGCGGCCAGCGCGGCGCCGATCTCGCCGGTGCCGGTCGCCACGCACAGTGTGTAGGCGGTGTCACGCAGGAGGTCGCGGATCCGCGGCTCGGAGCGGACCTCGGGGCTCTGGGAATTCAAGTGCTCGTACCGCTCGACCAGTTCACGCAGCGCGGCAGGGTGGGCCGACATCGTCACAGCCTCTCGTGGAAAATTGCTCACCCCGTGTCACGGGGCAAGAGTCGCCTACCCCGTAACAGGCCGTCCACTCCCCTAAATCGTGATTGATCGGGAGCGGGTGACCGACCGTCAGACCGTCAGTAACCGCGGCTGCGGTAGGTGGCGTTGGCGCGGTCGAGCCGGGTGGTGCGCAGACGGCGCTCCTCGGCCAACTCCTCGACGGCGTGCCGGAGTGCGCGCAGCACCACCCGCGACGGGCTGCCCGTGGGGACCTCGTCCGGCGGCGGCTCGTCGCCCTTGACCCCGATGAGGGTGGCGAGCGCCCTGAGGACCGGCGCGTCCGACGCCCAGTGCTGGGCCGCTCGGCGCCGACCCGGCGTGTCGGCGAGGACGCGTCGGCTGGTGGGGAGCAGGCCCCAGCGCCGGTGCCGCTCGGGGACCAGCGTGCCGTCCTCTTCGAGCGCGGCGATGTAGGCGGTCGGCAGGTCCCGGCCCCGGCGCCACAGCCAGTCCTCGACGCGCTCCCCCGGATTGTCGTCCGCGCCGCTCTCCGCGGCCGGTTCCGCCCGCTTGCCCGTCGGCCTGTCCGCCGCCTCGCCCGCCGCTCTTTGCGTCGCCTTGTCCGTCGCCCTGCCCGGGTCGCGGTCGGCGGCCTCCGCGGAGCGCGTCGCCGTCTCGTACGCCGTCAGCGCCTCCCCCAGCAGCCGGTCCGCGGTGCGCCGCTCGCCTTCCGGCCGGGGTACGGGCACCACGCGGTCGCCGCGCAGCGTCAACTCCTTCGCCGCGATGAGGTCGATCAGTTCGGCCCCGGCCAGGGCGAGTGAGAGGTCGCCGCGGTCCACGAGGAGGTCGGGCGGCACGTCCATGGCGACGACGATCAGGTCTCGTGGTGTGGTCATCGCGCTGCTCCGCATCGTGGGCGGCCCGGCCGGGCCGCCGGACGGCGGTCGCCGGCCTGGAGGCGGTCCGGCCTGGACCGCTGTGAAGGACGTGCCACAAAACTACCCAACGCGACCGCGACCCGGCGGGTACTCCCGCGGCGGGGCTCTCAAGGACACCCGATAGGGGCGCGGGCCCGCGTCGGCGTGACCGCCGCCTCCGCCCCGACTGTCATGCCCGTCCGGGACGTCACCGCCGCCGTGCCCGCTACTTCTGCCCCTTCATCACGTTGCGCACCGTGGCGATCAGAGCGGGCTGGTACGCCCGCAGGTCGGTCTCGGAGGTGCTGTCGCCCTGCTGCCCGTCCACGCTGGTGGCGAGGTAGTTGTAGCCGTTGAGGGTGAGGGTGAACACCGCGCCGCCGTCGAGGACTTTGAGCTGCTGCGACCCCGCGTTGATGGTGAGGAAGTACGCCTTGTCCCCGAGGTCGGGGACGGATTCGGTGGTCGTGACGGGGATGAGGTCGGCGGTGTCGAGATCGCGCTGGTCCTCGAATTCGGCGGCGGGGTCGGTCGCCTTGTGCAGGTCGACGCCGACGACCACCTCGTAACGCGCCGTGCCGCCGCGCAGCGGGATCGGTGACGTGGTCTCGATCGTGCAGCGGATCTGGTCGAGCGCGGGGCCGAGGTGGACCACCGCGGGTGAGACGGTCTGGGTGTCGGTGGCCTTGAGCGCGTCGGTGAGCGGCTTGAGGGTGAGTCCCGCGCACGGGCTGCCGTGCAGGACGTAGCCGTGCATGTCCGGTGCGCCGCTGTGCCGCGGGCCGTACGCGTACAGGCCGCCCGCCCACGCGGCGGACGCTACGATGGCGCCGCCGAGGCCGACCGCCCACAGGCGCCTGCCGCCCGGGCCGAAGGCGGCCGGTCGGGGGGCGGGGTCCCCGTCGGAGACCATGTCCGCGGGCGTGGGCTCGTCGAGTCCGCCCGTCAGTTCCGGCTCGGATATCACGGCTGCTCCTCGCGGTGCGCCCGGTCGTGCGTCCGGCGGTGCGCGTTGGTGTGGCCCGTCGTGCGCTGCACACGTCGATCGCCTGGTCAGCAGATTGTCGCCGCCGCCCCGCTCGGCGCACCAGTGACCGTACGCCCTGTCGTGCCCCGGCAACGCCCGAATCGTCCAGGCCGCCCGGGAGGGACGGGCGGGAAGGGGAGGACGGGGCGCGGCGGGGGCGCGTGTCGGGGCCCGGCGGGGCCCGGGCGGCAGCACGATGCCCCGGCGCGGGGGCCGGGGCAGGGGGTGTGTCGGTTCGTACCGTATGCGGAGGACGTGCGTCCGCACAGGGCGCGTCCGAGGGCCGTGGTGTCGCGTCGCGGGACCCGCGGAACGGACAAGCGAAGGTCCCGCAGCCGGGGGGGGTGGCTGCGGGACCTCTTCTACCTTGGCACACGTGGCGGCCGCACGCACGCCGACGGGCGAATGACCACCGCCATTCGTGGCGGCACCGGCCGGGCGTCAGCCCGCTGGCACCGCCTGCGGGCCGTCAGCGTCAGCCCGCTGGCACCGCCTGTGGGCCGTCAGGCGTCGGTCGCGGCGACCGCGGGCTTGTGCCTGCGGAGCAGCGCGGAGCCCGCCAGGGCCGCCGCCACCGCGGCGCAGGCCAGCACCGTTGTGGTGGACCCGGCGAAGGAGCGGCCGAGGCTGTCCCTGAGCAGGTGCACGGGCCCGAAGCCGGCGGCGAGCGAGTGCAGCACCAGCGTGCCCACGGCCGCGGTCGCGCTGGCCGCCCACGTCCAGACCGTGTCCTGCACGGTCAGCATGACCGCCAGGACCAGGCAGAGGACGGTGATGGCCAGGGACACACCCGCCGCGAGGTCGCCGGCGCGCAGGCCCGCGATGTCGGTGGGCAGGTGGATCGCGGCGACCGCGAGGAGCGCGACGGCGGCGGGCCAGCGCAGGACGGAGGCCAGGGCGGGCGCCGCGCGGCGGGTCCGCGCGGGGCCCGAGCCGGGGCGGCGCCCGGCGAGGCGGCCCGCGCCGCCGCCCGTGGCGGGCGGCTCGTCGGTGCCCCGCCCCTCCCCCTCGGGTCGCTGTTCCGGCCAGGCGTGCCCTGACGTGTCGGGGCCGGTCGGCTCCGGGCCGCGGATCGGCGAGCCGTCGCTCTCCGGGCCGAAGATGGTGACCAGGTGGGCGACGTCCTCGATGGGACGGCCCATCGCCGCCGCGCGCAGGGTCGTACCGGCCTCGCCGTCCGCGTGCGGCGGTTCGTTGAGCAGGACGACCAACTGCCGTACCTCGTCGACCGGTCGGGACACGGCGGCCAGCCGTAGTGCCTCGTCGGCCGGACTCGGCGACTCGCCGTTCTGCTTGAGGAGGTTGACCAGACTGGCCACTTCGGCCAGCGGGCGGGTGGTCGCCGCGGTGCGGAGCAGGGTGTGCCTGGGCTCGTCGCGCGTGGCTATGGGGGATCGCTCGTCGGGGGATGAGCTGGGATCAGATGACATGGTGCGTATTCCTTTGCCGAACTACCAGGGGTGAGACTTCCCCGGCGGTCGCTGTGCGTCACGAGAGACACACGCTTAGTACCATGACATCCGATATGTCCATATTGCGCCATTCGGGACCGTTCCGGAGCCTGCGGCAGCCGACTCTCAGCACACTGTTCTCCCAGCTCAGTGGCGGTGCGAACGGTTTCCGCCGGACTCCCGCTACGGCTTCCAGTACGGGGCGAGCGTGCACTGCATGTAGTGCGTCCGCGCCCAGCGCTGCCACACCCGCGCGTGGACGGTGCCGGGTCCCGCCGCGTACTTGCCGCATTCGGGGCAGTCGGGCAGGGGTTCCGGCTCGGCGTCGTGGTCGTCGAGCTGGTGGGTGGCCCAACCGTAAAGATACGCACCGGGGTTGACGGTCGACGGATCCCTGAACCGGGCCTCCAGCTCCGCGCACCGCACGCACTCTTCTTGCTCAACACCCGTCAGCCGACTCACGTGTTCGAGACTACGTTCCGCACCGCGGCTCGCGCACGTTTTCCAGGTCGGTGTCCCCTGACCGCGTCCGGCGTGCGAATCCGCGAGCGCGGCGCGACGGCGCCGGTCGGCGGCGAGTGCCCTTGCCGGACCCGGCCGCCGCCGCTTCCCGTTCCGCACCGCCCGCGGGCGGGTGTTCCCGTCACCATGGAGCGCGCGCCCCTGCGAGCCGCCCCACCGGCCGGGCTCGCGCGCCAGAGCCAGCCGAGGAGGGCCCGATTCCCCACCGCCCGCCCACTGGCTGCACCGCACGGTCGCCGGGCTCGCCGCCGCCTCCCCCGGCCGGCGGCACATCCGCGTCGCGCCCGTGCCCGGCGCCGGTCTCACCCGGGCCCGCCCGGCGCACGAGACGCCGTACGGCAGGGCGGAGGCCGGCTGGCGGACCGAGGGCGGCACCCTCTCCGTCACGGCCGTGGTCCCGCCGAACACCCGCGCCGAGGTGCGCCTCCCCGACGGCCGGGCGCCCTTCGGCGTGGGCTCGGGACGCCATGCGTTCTCGCTCCCGTCCTCCCCCGCGCCCCGGCCATGACCGCGTCCGGCCCTAGGGGGGAGAGATCTCTCCCTGGGCCCGTCCGCGCGTGGGTGCCACGCTGAAAGAGACCTGATCAGCAGGTCTGCGAATGCACCCTTCCAGGCAGAGAGCGAGACGTACCCCCATGCGGGCAACGTTCATGTACAAGGCCGGGGACGTGCGCGTGCAGGACGCGCCGGACCCGACGATCGAGCAGCCCACCGACGCGGTCGTACGCGTCGTCCGTTCCTGTGTGTGCGGCAGTGACCTGCACCCCTTCCACAGCATGTCCGCCACGGACGGCCCGGTCCCCATGGGGCACGAGTTCCTGGGCGTCGTCGAGGACCTGGGCGCCGAGGTCTCGGGACTGAGCGTGGGCGACCTGGTGGTCTCCCCGTTCGCCTTCGCCGACAACACCTGCGAATTCTGCCGCGCGGGCCTGCACACCTCGTGCCCGCACGGCGGCTTCTTCGCGGCGGGCGGCGTCGGCGGCACCCAGGCCGAGGCGGTCCGCGTCCCGCAGGCCCAGGGCACCCTGGTGAAGCTGCCCACCGGAGTCGACACCGCGCTGCTGCCGTCGCTGCTGACGCTGGCCGACGTGTACGGCACCGGCCATCACGCCGCCAAGCAGGCGCGGGTACGTCCCGGCGACAGCGTCACCGTCATCGGTGACGGGGCCGTGGGCCTGCTCGCGGTGCTGTCCGCCAGGCGGCTCGGCGCCGAGCGCGTCATCCTCATGGGCCGCCACAAGGTCCGCACCGACCTGGGCCGTGAATTCGGTGCCACCGACGTCGTCGCCGAGCGCGGCGAGGAGGGGATCGCCAAGGTCCGCGAACTGACCGGCGGACACGGCACCCGCGCCGTCCTGGAGGCGGTCGGCCACATGCCCGCGTACGAGACGGCCGTCGGGGTCGTCCGCCCCGGCGGAGTGATCAGCCGGGTGGGCGTCCCGCAGTACGCGAACGCGCCGGTCGGTTTCGGCAGCCTCTTCGGCCCGAATGTCACCCTGACCGGTGGCCCGGCTCCCGTGCGCGCCTACATCGAGGAGCTGCTGCCCGGGGTGCTGGACGGCACGGTCGACCCCGGCCGGGTCTTCGACCAGACCGTGTCGCTGGAGGACGTACCCGAGGGGTACCGGGCCATGGACGAGCGCACCGCGCTCAAAACGCTCGTCATTCCGTAGCCGCTCCCCCGCGGGACCGACGCGGTGAGGGACGGAGGGAGGCCGTGTCACGGCCTCCCTCTTCGCGTGCTCCGGGTATTCCATGAACCCATGGAGTACCCCAACCTGGGAAGCTCAGGACTCGAGATCAGCCGTATCACCCTGGGGTGCATGAGCTTCGGGCGGTCGGGCACCGGCCGCGGCTGGGCGTTGGACGGCCCCGAGGCCGAACCGCTCTTTCCTGCGCGCCCGTCGCACCCAGACCACCCCCCGGTCCGGGGGTCCGCCGCACGCCCGGCCTGCGCCGCGAGGAACTGGCCACGCTCTCCGGGGTCAGCATCGACTACTACACCCGGCCGCCCGCGAGGTCTTCCCCGACTGGGCGGACCAGATCCGCGGCTGTCTCGCCCGGCTGCGCGCCCTGGCCGGTACCGACCCCGACGCCCCGACCTCACCCGGCTCGTCGGCGAACTCCTGCTCAAGAGAACGGACTTCGCGAGCCTGTGGGAGCGCTACGACGTCACCGGCTGCAAGGCCGCCACCAAGACCTTCCAGCACCCCCAGGTCGGCAGGATCACCCTCGCGTGCCAGGGCATGGCCCTCGAAGGCACCGCGGGCCAGCGCATGGGCATCTACACCGCCGCCCCCGGCACCCCCGGCAACGACGCGACGCTCCTGCTCGACATGACCGCCCACCCGTACCGCGTCGACGCCGTCCCGGCAGGAGCGCTGAGCGACCGTACGGCCCTGCCGGGCACGCGCGCGGTGGTGCGCCGCGCGGCTCGCCGCCGGATGCGGTCCTGGCCGGGACATCCCGGTCACCGTGGTGGCCGTCGCCTACGGCGCGTCAGATCAGCTCCCTGTGACGGGAGTGGTACCTGTTGACGGACGGTCGGGTGGGGAGTTCACTCTGCGAGCGGTTTGCCTACGGTTCCGGTCCTCGACAGGAAAGAGATCCGTGTCCACACGTCTCTTCGCCCCGCGTGCCGTCAGCGGCCGATCCTTACGCGTCAGGGCGTTCCTCACCGTCCTGGCGACTCTCCTGGCCCTCGTGACGGGCGCCGTCGTGGCAGGACCCGCCGCGTCCGCCGGGACGAGCGGGTCGAACAGGTCGAGCGGGCCGAGCGGGCCGAGCGGGCCGAGCGGGCCGAGCGGGCCGAGCGGGCCGAGCGGGCCGAGCGGGCCGAGCGGGCCGAGGGAGCTTCCCGCCGGGAATGACGCGACGACGGGCAAAGCCCGCACGGCGACCCTCGCCGCGCCCTCCGCCGTCGACACCTCGGTCGCCGAAGCCGCCGTCACGCGCCTGCTCGGCCCCGATCACGCGCGCCAGATCGACCTGCGGGGCATCGCCGCCGGATCGGGCCAGGACCGCTATCTGATCGAGGCGGCGGGCGGGCGGGTGCGGATCAGCGGCACCACACCCGGCACGCTCCTCGCGGGACTCGGCCAGTACCTGCGCGTCGTCGCCCACGCCGACATCTCACTCAACGGGGAGCAACTGCGGCTGCCCGACCGGCTGCCCCTGCCGTCCTCCCCCATCGGCCGGTCCGCGAACGTCGCCCACCGTTTCGCCCTCAACGACACCGACGAGGGGTACGCGGGCGCGTATCTGACCTGGCAGCAGTGGCAGCGGCGGATCGACGTGCTGGCGCTCGACGGCATCAACGAGATGCTGGTCTACGAGGGGCAGGAGGCCGTCTACGACAAGACCTTCCAGCGCTTCGGCTACTCCGACGCCGAGATGCGCGCCTGGATCCCGCAGCCCGGCCACCAGCCGTGGTGGCTGCTCCAGAACATGTGCTGCGAGAACGGCCCGATCAGCGCGCAACTCCTCGACCAGCGGGTGACGCTCGGCCGCCGGATGACCGGCTATCTGCGGCAGCTCGGCCTCACTCCGGTGCTGCCCGGCTACTTCGGCACCGTCCCGCCGGGCTTCGCCGCGAAGAACGCGGGAGCCCATGTGATCGCGCAGGGAACCTGGAACGGCTTTCCCCGGTCCGACTGGCTGGACCCGACGACGGCGCTGTTCGGCCAGGTCGCCGACGCGTTCTACGGCGAGCAGAGCAAGCTGTTCGGCGACAGCTCGATGTACAAGATGGACCTGCTGCACGAGGGCGGCCAGGCGGGCGACGTCAACGTCGGCGACGCCTCCCGGGCCGTACACAACGCCCTCGACCGGGCCCACCCCGGAGCGATCTGGGCCATCCTCGGCTGGGAGAGCAACCCGCGCGAGGAGACCCTCCGGGCCGTCGACACCTCCCGCATGCTCGTCCTCGACGGCAACTCCGACACCACGGGCGCGACCGACCGCGACCAGGACTACCTCGGGACCCCGTACGCCTTCGGCACGATCTGGAACTTCGGCGGCAACACCAACATGGGCGCGAGCATGGCGCTGTGGAACACGAAGTTCCATGCGTGGCTCGCCAAGCCCGGCACGGCCCTGAGCGGTATCGCGTTGATGCCGGAGGCGATCGACAACAATCCGGTGGCCGTGGAGTTCTTCGCCGATCTGGCGTGGGAGTCGTCGGCGGTCGACATGGACACCTGGATGGCCGCGTACGCCACGGCGCGCTACGGGGCCGCCGACCCGCACGCGGTGGCGGCCTGGCAGATCCTGGGCCGTACGGCGTACGCGTGGCCGGGCGACACCGGGACCAGGCACACCAGCAGCATCTTCTCGATCCAGCCCGGTCTGTCCGCGACGGCCGGTTCGGTCCCGTACGACCCGAAGGACGTCCAGCGGGCGTTCGGCGAACTCCTCCAGGTGGGACAGCCGTCGCGCGGCAGCACCGCGTACACGTACGACCTCGTGGACCTCGGCCGTCAGGTGCTGTCCAACGACACCCGGACCCTGCTGCCGCGCATCCGCCAGGCGTACACCGCCCGCGACACCGCCGCCTTCGACGCGCTCAGCGGGCAGTGGATGACCAAGCTGAATCTGCTGGACACGCTCCTGGGCGCCGACGGCACGTCGCTGTTCGGCGTCTGGCAGAAGGAGGCCGCCGCGCAGGCGCCGACTCCCGCGGAGGCCAGGCGCCTCGAGTACGACCTGCGCACGCTGGTCAGCGACTGGACGGAGACCCATCCGATCCAGGACTACGCGGGGCGCGAGTGGAACGGCCTGGTCGGGGACTACTACGGGGCGCGCTGGCGGACGTTCTTCGACTCGCTCCGCACCGCGCTCAGCACCGGCGGTCCGCCGCGGGCCGTCGACTGGCGCGCGGTCGCCTCGACATGGGTCCACAAGGTGGCGCGCTATCGGAGCACGCCCACCGACGACGCCTATCAGCAGGCGCGGAAGGTCGCCGCGTACCCGGCGGGGCACGTGGACCTGGCCGCGGACCCCAAGGCCGGGCCGCCCGGCGCGACCGTACGGCTGACCGCGGTCTTCACCAACGACAACGCCCTGTGGCCCACCGGCGCCGCGAGCTTCGCGCTGACCGCGCCGGGCGGCTACACCGTCCGCCCGGTCGGCGGTGCCACGCCGTCGGTGCCCGCGGGCGGGACGGCCACCGCCGCCTGGGACGTGACGATTCCGAGCGGCGCCGCACCCGCCGGCCTGGCGCGTCTGACGGCGACCGTGCGCTGGTCGTCGGGCGGAGCCGACGACGCGGTGTCGGCGACCGCGGCCGACACGACCGACGTCCTGGTGTCAGGACCGGTGGCCGAGCCCTATCGCACGGCGTCCTCCGCTTCCCCCGCGTCGATCGCCTTCGCCCAGCACGGCGACGTCTTCGGCATGGCAGGGGGCGGCGCGGACATCGGCGCGTCCACCGACCAGTACGGCGCCGTCTACCGGCCGCGGTGGCTGACCTCCGGGCAGGCCGTCGGCACGGAGGTGCTGGAGCAGGACGACAGCGGCCCCTGGGCGCGCGCCGGACTCGTCGTGCGCGCGGACCTCGCGCGGCCGGGAAGCCCCGGTTACGCCGATCTGGCCGTCACGCCGGAGCACGGCTGCGTGTTCATGTGGGACGCCGACGGCAACGGAACCCTTGAGCACTCCGCGTCGAGCGGCGGATTCACCGGTCCTGTCCACCTGCGGATCAGCCGCGACGGCGACACCTTCACCGGCTGGTGCAGCCAGGACGGCACCGACTGGACCCGGGTGGGGTCGGCGCCGCTGCCCGGCGCCGCGCCCGCCGAGGACGCCGGTCTGCTCTTCTCCGCGGTCAACGCGTCCACCCACCGTCAGGGCGCCGCGCGGTTCGACGGGCTGACGTTGGCACCGTTCACCGCGCGGGACACCTCGGGCGACACCGTACTGAGCCTCGGCAGGCCGACGACCGCCCTGTCCTACGAGGCGGGCAGCCCGCCCTCCGCGGCGGTCGACGGCGACCGCACCAACAAGACGTACTGGGCGAGCGCGATGGCCGGCGGCGACACCTGGTGGCAGGTCGACCTCGGCGCGGCCCACGACCTGTCGGCGGTCAACGTCCGCAATTACGTGGACGGCAGGCGCGCCTACACCTATACGTTGACCGGCAGTCTCGACGGCGTCCACTGGTTCGCCCTAGGCGGCAAGAACACCGCAGCGGTCGCCACGGACGCCGGGGACACGTTCTCTCTCACGGCCGTGGCGCGCTACATCCGTGTCGACGGCCTCAGCAACACCGCCAACACCTCCTTCCACCTCACCGAGGTCACCGTCACGGGCGCGGCCTGACGCCCACGGGGTGCGGCGGGGTGCGGCGAAGTGCGGCCGTGCGCGAGGGTGGGGCGCAACGGCAGGGCGGGACGACTGATGTGACGGCAAGGTGGTGGCGGACGTGCGGGCTGTGGTGTTCGAGGAATTCGGGCGGGTGCCGGAGGTTCGGGAGGTGGCCGATCCGGGATGTCCGCCCGACGGGGTGGTCGTACGGGTGGAGGCGACCGGGCTGTGCCGCAGCGACTGGCACGGGTGGCTCGGGCATGACGACGGGATCACGCTGCCGCATGTGCCGGGTCATGAATTCGCGGGCCGGATCGAGGAGGTGGGTCCCGGGGTCAGCCGGTGGCGGGTCGGCGACCGGGTGACCGTGCCGTTCGTCTGCGCCTGCGGGAGCTGCGCCGCCTGCGCCCGCGGCGACCAGCAAGTGTGCGAGCGGCAGGAGCAGCCGGGCTTCACCTACTGGGGCTCCTTCGCGGAGCACGTCGCCGTCCCGCACGCGGACGTCAACCTGGTGGGGCTGCCCGACGCCATGCCGTACGCGACCGCCGCGTCGCTCGGCTGCCGCTTCGCCACCGCGTACCGCGCGGTGGTCGCGCAAGGCCGTACGCGGCCGGGCGAGTGGGTGGCGGTGATCGGCTGCGGCGGGGTCGGCCTGTCGGCGGTGATGATCGCGGTGGCCTGCGGGGCACGCGTGGTGGCGGTGGACACCTCGGCCCAAGCCCTCGGCCTGGCAAGGAAGTTCGGCGCCTCGGTGGGGGTCGACGTCTCGCGGGCCGATGTCGACACGGCGGAGGCGGTCCGCGCGGCGACCGACGGCGGGCCGCATGTCTCGGTCGACGCGCTCGGCTCCCCCGCCACCTGTGCGGCCTCCGTGGCGGGGCTGCGGCGGCGGGGCAGGCATGTGCAGGTCGGGCTGCTGCCGTCGGGCGGTGTCGCCGTCCCCATGGACCGGGTGCTCGCGCTCGAACTGGAGATTCTGGGCAGCCACGGCATGGCCGCGCACGCGTATCCGGAGATGATGCGGCTGGTCGCGGCCGGGACGCTCCGCCCCGATCTGCTGGTCGGCTCGGTCATCGGCCTGGACGCGGCGCCGGGCGCGCTGGCCGCCCTCAGCGACGGGTCGGCCGGCGGCGTCACCGTGATCACGCCGCAGAAGAAGTGAGCGCGGGCGTGGTGGGCCCGGGCCCGGCGGTCAAGGGCACGACGTTGTAGGCGCGGCCTCGGCGGAATAGGCACGGGCGCGGTCTCATAGACGCGGGCGCGCGCTCATAGGCGCGGGCTCGACGTTAGGGGCGCGGGCGCGGTGTCACCCGTACGGACGCGGCGTGCGTCGGCGCCGTCGTGCCGCGGAGCGGTTAGCTTCGGCGAATGCAGAAATGGTCCGGACTTCCGTATCCCCTGGGCGCGACCTATGACGGCTCAGGCACCAATTTCGCCCTCTTCTCGGAAGTGGCGGAGAAAGTCGATCTGGCCGTCATCGACGCGCGCGGGCGTGAACAACGCACCCCGCTGGCGTCGGTGGACGGATCGGTCTGGCACGCGTATCTTCCGGGCGTCGGTCCCGGCCAGGCGTACGGATATCGCGTGCACGGCCCGTACCGGCCGGACAGCGGGCACCGGTGCAATCCGGCGAAGCTGCTGGTGGACCCGTACGCGAAGGCCATCGACGGCCAGCCCGACAGCCACCGGTCGCTGCTCGGTTACCGCGACGACGGCTCGGACGAGCCCGACACCGCCGACAGCCTCGGCCACACCATGCTCTCGGTGGTCGCCGACCCGGCGTTCGACTGGGGCGAGGACCATCTGCCGAAGCGGCCGTACCACGAGTCGGTACTGTACGAGGCGCACGTCAAGGGCCTGACGGTACGTCACCCGGCGTTGCCGGAGAAGCTGCGCGGCACCTACGCGGGAATGGCGCATCCGGCGATCGTGGAGCACCTGACCGAACTGGGCGTCACCGCCGTCGAATTGATGCCGGTGCACCAATTCGTGCAGGACGGCCATCTGCGCGACCGTGGTCTGTCGAACTACTGGGGCTACAACACCATCGGTTTCTTCGCGCCGCACAACGCGTACTCCTCCAGTGGCACGCGCGGTCAACAGGTCACCGAATTCAAGGAGATGGTCAAGGCCCTGCACCAGGCGGGCATCGAGGTGATCCTCGACGTGGTGTACAACCACACCGCGGAGGGCAGCGAGCTCGGCCCGACGCTCTCCTTCCGCGGTATCGACAACGCCTCGTACTACCGGCTGGTGGACGACGACCCGCGGCACTGCTTCGACACCACCGGCACCGGCAACAGCCTGCTGATGCGGCACCCCAACGTGCTGCAACTCATCATGGACTCGCTGCGCTACTGGGTGACCGAGATGCATGTCGACGGTTTCCGGTTCGACCTGGCGTCCGCGCTGGCCCGGCAGTTCCACGAGGTGGACCGGCTGTCCGCCTTCTTCGACCTGGTGCAGCAGGACCCGGTGATCAGCCGCGTCAAGCTCATCGCCGAGCCCTGGGACGTCGGCGACGGCGGGTACCAGGTGGGCAACTTCCCCGCTCTGTGGAGTGAGTGGAACGGCAAGTACCGTGACTCGGTACGGGACTTCTGGCGTGGCGCCCCTTCCACCCTGCCGGAGTTCGCCTCCCGGCTGACCGGCTCCTCCGACCTGTACGAGGGCAGCCGCCGTCGCCCGCGCGCCAGCGTCAACTTCGTCACCGCCCACGACGGTTTCACCCTCCGCGACCTGGTCTCGTACAACGACAAGCACAATGAGGCCAACGGCGAGAACGGCAACGACGGGGACAGCAACAACCGTTCGTGGAACTGCGGCGCCGAGGGCCGGACGGAGGACAAGGAGATCCTGGCCCTGCGGGCCCGGCAGCAGCGCAATTTCCTCGCCACGCTCTTCGTGTCCCAGGGCGTGCCGATGCTGGCCCACGGCGACGAGTTGGGCCGCACCCAGCTCGGCAACAACAACGTCTACTGCCAGGACAACGAGATCGCCTGGGTGGACTGGGACCTGGACGAACCCCGGCGCAATCTACTGGCGTTCACCCAGCGCGTCATCGCCCTGCGCTCCCGGCATCCGGTGCTGCGCCGACGGCGCTTCTTCCGCGGCGGGGACGGCAAGGGCACGCCGGATCTGGTCTGGTTCCGCCCGGACGGCCGCGAGATGGAGGAGGCCAACTGGCTGCGTGAGGACGCGCACGCGGTGGGCGCCTTCCTCAACGGCGACAGCATCCCCGAGCCCGGCCCGCACGGCGAGCGCGTCACCGACGACTCCTTCCTCGTCCTGGTCAACAGCCATGACGAGCAAGTGGACTTCACCGTCCCCGCAGGTGCCTTCGGCGACGGCTGGCAGATCGTCGTGGACACCGCCGTCGAATCCGACACGGGCGGCCCGGACGGACCGGGCATCCAGGCCAACGCGGTGGTGCCGGTGCACGCGCAGTCGATGACCGTACTGATCCGTCCGCGCACCGACTGAACCGACTGAGCGGCGAGCCGAACGCCCGGCCCGGTGGACTGACGGCCGGCCGGGCGGGCTGACGGCCGGGTGGACTGACGGCCGGGCGGGCGCGAGTCCGCTCAGCCGGTCGTCGTCACCGGGGCGCCGGGCGGACCCGGGACACCGTGCGCACCGGGGAGGAGCGCCAGCAGGGCCCGCTTGTCGGGCTTGCCGCTGGGGGCGACCGGCATCGCGTCCAGCACGGTGACGGTGGCGGGCACGGCCGCCTCGCCCAACTCGGCGCGCACGGCGCCGCGCAGGACGTCGGCGGTCGGCGTGCGTCCCACGACGGGTACGACGAAGGCGTGGGCGGCCTCACCGGTCGTCTCGTCGGGTGCCCCGACCACATAAGCCTGGTCGACGTCCGGGTGGGCGGCGAGCGCGGACTCGATCGCTCCCGCGTAGTGCAGGATCGCGTTGACGAAGATGACGTCGCGGGCGCGGCCGACCAGCCGCAGATAGCCGTCGTCCGCGAGGGTGCCGAGGTCGCGGGTGCGGATCCAGCCGTCGCTCACCACCTCGCGGGTCTGTTCCTCGTCCTGCCAGTAGCGCGACATGGCGCCCGCGCTGCGGACCCAGATCTCGCCGGGTGTGCCCGGCCGCACGGGGCGCCCCTGGGGATCGCGCACGCTGACATCGACGCCGGGCATCGGCCGGCCGACCGAGTCCGTCACTTGCTCCGGCCGCTCGGCCACATCCTCGGGGGTGAGGAGCGCGAGCATGCCCGTCTCGGTCTGCCCGTACCCCTGGTGGACGGCGGGGCCGAGCCGGTCGGCGGCCTCGGCGAGCCGGTGCGGCGGCAGCGGTGAGCCCGCGACGAGCAGGACGCGCAGGCTGCTGGTGTCGATGTCCTCGGTGCGCAGGGTGTCGAGGATCTGGTAGAGCCGGGGGACGGTGCACAGGCAGGCGGTGATGCGGTGGCGCTGCCAGATCTCCGGGAAGGTGAGCGGGGGTTCGGGGATCACGGCGGTGCCGCCGTCGAGCAGACACAGGGAGAGGTGTTCGAGCATGACGGCGCTGGTGAGGGTGCCGAAGACGAGGTAGCGGCGGTAACCGGCGGCGAGTCGGGCGGTGGTCGCGCTCCACCGCGCGGGCTGCCACGACCAGTGTTCGCTGAGCGCGCGGTAGGTCTGGGCGCAGCCCTTGGGGTGGCCGGTGCTGCCGCTGGTCAGGGTGATGAGGCCGATGTCGTCGGGGCGGCCGTGCGCGGTCAGGGCGTCGGGCGATGTGTCCGCCGGTGCGGCCGACAGGTCGCGGTCCACGTCGAGTACGGGGCGGGTGCCCGCCGCCGCCAGGAGCGCGGGGGTCGCGGTCGAGTCGTCGGCGACGACCGCGTCGATTCCGGTGGACAGCACATGGGCGAGCTGGCTCGGCGTCAGTCCGGGGCGCAGCCCTGTGACGCGGCATCCCAGCAGGTGGGCGGCGATCTGGGCGGCGAAGCCGCGCGGGGTGACGGCGGTGGTGACGGCCACTCCCCCGCCGGGTCCGAGTCCGGCCGCCCGCAGTCCCGCGACGCAGCGGCGTACGAGGTCGAGCACCTCGCCGCGGCTGACGGGATGTGACCGGAATTCGAAGGCCGGGGTGCCCGGATCGCGCAGGAAAGCGTCCACGAGTGGCTGGGGAAATACCGATTCGGCCGGATTGTTCACGGCGCTCTCCGATCCGGTGGGGCGGTCACGGGGGTCGCGTTTCGGCCGCGGACAACTGAAATGCCGGGAGGGAAACCTCGGCGGGCATATGTATGCACGGCTCGCACGGCACACGTCGGGCACTTGCGCCGAAGCTGAAATTATCCGCCCGAAGACCAAGGACCGGCATGTGATATGGATCACATCCCTGCCTATAGATGTCTCCTTTAACTCTCAACTACGGTGACTCCGTCCATCTCAGGAGCCGGGAGGCCCAGTGTCCGGAGAAGAGCGGATCGATTACCTCGTCGTCGGTGCGGGACCCGCGGGAATCCAGGCGGCATATTTCCTGGAACGCGCGGGACGCGACTATCTGGTCGTCGAGGCGGGCGCGGCTCCCGGCACCTTCTTCACGAGGTTTCCCAGACACAGGAAACTCATATCCATCAACAAGGTGCACACCGGCTGGGACGATCCCGAGCTGAATCTGCGCACCGACTGGAACTCACTGCTGTCCGACGAGGGCTCGCCGCTGTTCACCGCGGTCACGCCCCGGTACTTCCCCGACGCCGACGACATGGTCGGCTATCTCGCCGACTTCGCCGACACCCACCGCCTGCGAATCCGCTACGGCACGCGGATCACCCGTATCTCCCGGCGACCGGCGCAGGGCGGCGGTCCGCGCGGGGACTTCGAGACCGTGGACCAGGACGGCACCGTCCGCAGGGCCCGGCGGCTGATCATGGCGACCGGCGTGTCCCGTCCCTACATCCCGCCCATCGAGGGCGTGGAACTGGCCGAGCGGTACGACCTGATGCCGGTCGACCCGGCCGGGTTCACCGGGCAGCGGGTACTGATCATCGGGCGGGGCAATTCGGCCTTCGAGACCGCCGACAACCTCATCGAGACGGCCTCGGTCATCCATGTGGCGGGACCCGGCTCGCTGCGGCTCGCCTGGCAGACCCATTTCGTGGGGCATCTGCGGGCGGTGAACAACAATTTCCTGGACACGTATCAGCTCAAGTCGCAAAATGCCCTGCTCGACGGGGAGATCATGCGCATCAGCAGGGACGGCGAGGACGGCCCCTACCGGGTCCCGGTGAAATTCGCGCGGGTGAACGAGGTGGTCAAGGAGATCACCTACGACCGGGTTATCCTTGCCACCGGTTTCCGCTTCGACGCCTCGGTCTTCGCCGAGGAATGCCGCCCGGAACTGACCATCAAGGACAGATTCCCGGCGCAGACGGACGCCTGGGAATCCCCGAACGTACCCGATCTGTATTTCGCTGGCACGATCACCCAGGTGCGGGATTTCAAGAAGTCCACCAGCGGTTTCATTCACGGCTTCCGCTACGGTGTCCGCGCGCTGCACCGCATCCTGGAACAGCGTTACCACGACCGGCCGTGGCCGCGCCGGGAACTGGCCGCCGATCCCGCCGGTCCCGGCGACCGCACCGATCGCACCGACCGCACCGACCCCGCCGACCCCGCCGGACTCCCCGGGACGATCGCCGAAGCGGTGATCGAGCGGGTGAACCGCAGCTCCGCCCTGTGGCAGCTCTTCGGTTTCCTCGGCGACGCGGTCATCGCCTCCCGAGGACCGTCGGGCGAATCGGTCGGCTATCACGAGGAAGTGCCGGTCGACCATCTCCACCAGGCGGTCGGCGACGGCGTCTTCGGAGACGTCGGCCGCTATCTGACGGTCACCCTCGAATACGGCGCCGACCACGACAAGGTGAATCCGTTCGACATCTCCGTGGGCCGGGTGTCGCAGCAGGCGACCGCCGGGCTCGACGGCCGCTATCTCCACCCGGTGGTGCGGCTGTTCGAGAACGGCAAGCCGGTCGCGGAGCACCACATCACGGAGAATCTGGAGAACGAGTGGGACAGCGAGGAGGTCCACCGCGCCCCGCTCGTCCGCTTTCTGACGGACCATCCCGTCACGGGTGACGCCCCCGTCCCCGCCGCCGACCCGTCGTGAACGGGGTGCTGTCGGCGCTGCGGGACAGAGCCCGTGCCCGACTCGACCCGGTCCACTGGGACTTCTACGAGGGCGGCGCGGGCACCGAGACCGCCCTGGCCGAGAACGAACGCGCCTTCGCCCGGCTGGCCCTGCTGCCCCGCGTGCTGACCGGCACGGGCCACCCGGACACCAACGTGTCGCTGCCCGGCGGCCGGGCGTCGATGCCGGTGGTGGTCTCCCCCACCGCCTTCCACCGGCTGGCCCATCCGGACGGCGAACGCGCCACGGCGCGCGCTGCCGCGGCGGCCGACACCGTACTGATCACCTCGCAGGCGGCCACCACCGCCGTGGACGAGGTCACCGCCGCCGCCCGCTCGGTGCGGTCCGACGCCGTGGTGTGGTTCCAGCTCTACCTCCAGCCGGAGGCCGAGGTCACCACCGCGCTCGTCCGGCGCGCGGAGAAGGCGGGCTGTACGGCGCTGGTCGTCACGGCGGACTCGCCGGTCTTCGGCCGCCGCGGCCGGGACGAGCGCAACGGCTTCCACGACCTGCCGCCGGGACTGGCCGCCGAGAACATGCGGGATCTGCCCGGCACGCCGCCCGGTCGCACCCGCGACATCGCGATGTCACCGGCCCTGTCCTGGGACGACCTGCGCCGCCTGCGGGACGTCACCGGCCTGCCGGTCGTGCTGAAGGGCGTTCTGCACCCCGCCGACGCCCGGCGCGCGGTCGACGAGGGCGTACAGGCGCTGATCGTCTCCAACCATGGCGGCCGTCAGCTCGACGCGGCACCGGCCACCGTCGAGGCGCTGCCCGCGGTGGCCGACGCGGTCGGCGGGCGCGTCCCCGTGCTGCTGGACGGCGGAGTGCGCGGCGGCTGCGACGTGGTGGTCGCGCTGGCGCTCGGCGCGGCGGCGGTCGGCATCGGCAGGCCCGTGCTGTGGGGCCTCGCGGCGGACGGCGAGGCGGGCGTGACCGCCGTACTGGAGGAGTTGCGGGCCGAGTTGGCGCATGTGCTGACGCTCTGCGGCAGCGCCGACTGCCGCGGCCCGGCACGCGATCAGGTCGTGGCGCGGGGGGCGAGGGCGTGCTGAGGCGCGCCGGGGCGGCGGCGCTCGCGCTGTCCGTCCCCTATTGGCTGCCGCGGACCGTCATCGCCCTGCGGGTGAGGGTCTTCGCCCGGATCAACGGCCCGGAGGGCGTGGTCGTCCCCAACCCGGAGGTGGCCGCTGACCGCTTCACCGAGTTGTACGAGCATCCGGCCGCCAGCGGTCGCAGCAAGGGCGCGGCACTGTCCGATCTGTTCTGGTACTGGCTCTCCCCCGGTCCCGAGGTCCACCAGGAGCATCTGGAGCCGGGGCCCCGCTACGACGCCGTCGCCCGGACCACCGCCGCGATCCTCGCCGGGACCAGCGCCGAACTCGCCGCGGCCGCGGCCCGGCGGACGGCGCGGGTGCTGGACGAACTCGTGCCGGGCGACGCCGCGTTGGTGCGGCTGCGGGATCTGATGATGCCGGTCTGGGCGGAGTTCTTCTACGGGCTGGTCTTCCGCGAGCCGTGCCCGCCGCACGCGCGCCGGCTCATCGTGGCCAATGCCGAGGACGTCATCAACTCCCTGAAGAACACCCGCCTTCGGCACATGCGGCGGCGCGAGCGGCTGACCCGCTACCTGCTGCGCAGGCTGGCCGCGGGGGACGTACCGCACGCGCTGCCCGCGGAGTTGGCGTCGCCGAAGGACCGCGCGCACTACCTCCAGGGCACCTTCTTCAACACCGCGGTCGTGCAGATGTCGGAGGCGATGGCGCATCTGCTGCTGATGCTCGCCGCGGAATCCGACGTCCAGCAGCGGCTGGCGGACCACCCCGAGGACGACCGGTACCTGTCCCACGTGATGAACGAGACGCTGCGGATGTACCCGCTGTTCGGCATCGCGCACCGCGTCACGGCCGAGGAGATCGACCTCGGCGGCGGCGCGCGCTATCCGGCGGGCACGGTGCTGTGCTTCGACTATCCCGCCTACCACGCGACGGGGTACGCCGATCCGGACACGTTCGACCCGGAGCGGTGGAATCGGACGTCCGCCAAGCACGCGCACCACATCCCCTTCGGGGTGGCCGCGAACCGGCCGTGTCCCGCCTGGCGGCTCGCCCCGCTGATCATGCGGGCCGCGACCCGCGAGGTGCTGGCCCGCTTCACCCTGCACACCGCGGTGTCGCACACCCGCTCCATCCCGCACCGCGCGCCCTGCCTGCTGGTGCGCCGCGACCGGCCGCTGCCGCGGTACCGGATCTTCGCCGTCCGAGCGTTCCTGCGGGTCCGCGACCGCTGGGAGGACGTCGGCCGCAGTCTGCTCCAACTGGCCTTCGGCACCTGGATGGTGCTGGACGCGCGGCGGCAGCGGCCGACAGAGCGGTGGTTCGCCGCGCACGACACGCAGGGCCGCCCGCTGACCGGCGCGCGTCCGGGCGGTCACGGCCCGGACGACGACGCGTCCGGCGGGCCCGCGGACCGCTGTCCTCACCCCCACTGACCCCGGCAGTCACAGGCACTGCCTCCCCCCATGAATCCGCACCCGCCGAAGGGCAGCCCGCCATGTCCGCGACCGCGCTCGGCCCCGCCTTCCTGCTCGCCGTCGTCGTCATCCTCCTCACCTGCCGGATCGCCGCCTGGGCGCTGCGCCCGCTCGCCCAGCCGCCCGTCGTGGCCGAGATGATCGCGGGCGTGCTCCTCGGTCCCTCCGTACTCGGCCTCGTCGCCCCCTCGTGGGAGCACGCCGTCTTCCCCGCCGACCTGCGGCCCGTGCTGTACGTGGCCGGGCAACTCGGTCTGGTGCTCTTCATGTTCCAGGCGGGGTACGAATTCCGCGTCGACCGGATCAAACCGGTGGCCAG
Source organism: Streptomyces sp. NPDC093221 (assembly GCF_044753885.1). Taxonomy (NCBI): domain Bacteria; kingdom Bacillati; phylum Actinomycetota; class Actinomycetes; order Kitasatosporales; family Streptomycetaceae; genus Streptomyces; species Streptomyces sp. NPDC093221. The sequence continues at coordinate 141,407 of NZ_JBIVOA010000004.1, forward strand.
ACCCGCCGCGCTGATCTCGACGGCCGGGATTCTCGTACCGCTGGCACTGGGCACCGCGCTGGTGTGGGCCGTGCGCGATTCAGTGCACACCGCTCCCGCCGGTGTGCCGATGTACGTGGCCGCGCCCTTCGTCGGCGTCACACTGTCGATCACCGCGTTCCCCATGCTGGCCAGGATCATCACCGAACGCGGCCTGACCGACACGGCGTTCGGCACCATCTCGCTCGCGGCCGGCGCGCTGGACGACGTCGTCGCGTGGATTCTGCTGGCGGGCGTCCTCAGCCTGTCGCGCGGCACCTCCGGGCCCGTCGTGCTCGCGGTGGCGGGCGCGGCCGGTCTCGCGGTGGTGCTGTTCGCACTGGTGCGGCTGCGCGGTCCCGCGATCCGGATCGCGGAGCGGCTGCCCTCGGATCAACTGCTGCTGGTGACCTTGCTGTTGCTGTGCCTGGCGGCCTGGTACACCGACCGGATCGGCCTCTACGCGGTCTTCGGCGCTTTCAGCCTGGGCGTCGCGTATCCGAGGGCGCCGAGGATCGACCGTACGCTGGAGGCCGCGGCGCCGGTCAGCCGCGTCCTGCTGCTGCCGCTGTTCTTCACGTACTCCGGGCTGAACACCGACACCGGGCTGCTGACCGACCCGACGCTGCTGCTGTTCGCCGCGGGCTGCACGCTGGCCGCCGTGGTCGGGAAGTTCGGCGCGTGCTGGCTGGCCGCCAGGCTCGCCGGGCAGAGCGGTCCCGTGGCGCTGCGGGTCGGCACGCTGATGAACGCGCGCGGGCTGATGCAGCTCATCGCCATCAACGTCGGGCTGGCGGAGGGCGTGGTGACGCGGTCGATGTTCACCGTGCTCGTCCTGGTCGCGCTGGTGACCACGGTGATGGCCACGCCGCTGCTGGCGCTGTGGGACCGGCGGGACGGCGGCGTTCCGGACGCGCCCGCCGTCCCCGCCGCACCGCCTCCGTCGAAGGTCTCCGCCGTCAGCGAGTGAGGACGCGGCCTCGCCGCCGGGCCGGACGCGGCGCGGTCAGCGGGGCGCGCCGAACGAGCTGAGCGGTGTCGGACGAAGCGGCTTCCCGTGCCAGGCCGCCGTGAAGTCGCGGGCGGCGAGCGAGCACGTGAGCGTCAAGTGATGCGGGGTCTCCAGGAATCCCAGCTCGGCGACGAAGGTGTCGGCGTCGGTCCAGCCCGCGCTGACCGCGGTCGGTACGGGGACGGCGGGCCGTTCGGCGACCGCCCAGCCGGTCCCGGCGAAGCGCAGCGCGAACGGCGGCTCTTTGTCGTTCTTCGCCTGGTCGAGCGTGAGGATCCAGCCGTCGGCGTCGGCTGTCAACTCCACCGCCGTCAGGCTCGGTTGGGCCTCGGCCTCGCCGTCGCGCGGCGCGAACCGCACCCCGGACCACGCCTCGGTGTCGGCGGGCGCCGCCTCCCCCTCGACCGTCGGGAGGACGAGCCGGGACAGCCGCTCGCGCAGCGCCGCGTCCTCGGCGCTCTCCTCCGCGTCCTGCCCCGCGGCGCTCACCGGCTCCGGCCCGAAGGCGGGCAGCAGGTGCTCCCAGATCATGTCCATCACGGACTGCATGAGATCGGTGTTCGCGGTGATCGCGATCACCACGTCCTGCTCGGGCAGCACGACGCAGAACTGCCCGACCGCCCCGTCACCGCGGTAGCCGTGGCGCGACATCCAGAACTGGAAGCCGTATCCCTGCGCCCAGTCGGAGTTCCGCGCCTCGGGCGAGCCGTCGCCGTTGTCGACGTGCGCGCGGGTCGCCTGCGCGACCCAGGACGCCGGAAGGAGCTGCTCGCCCTCCCACACGCCCTTGTCGAGGTAGAGCTGGCCGAGCCGGGCGACCGCGTCGGTGGCGGCGTGCAGCCCGCTGTAGCCCAGCTCGCGGCCCGCCCTGTCGCGCTCCCACAGCGTCTCGCCGATGCCGAGCGGATCGAGCAGCCGGGGCCGCAGGTACTCGGTCAGCGTCTGTCCGGTGGCGCGCTGGATGATGGCGCCGAGGGTGTACGTGGTGGGCTGGTTGTACGCGAAGACCGAGCCCGGCTCGCGGTCCGGCGGGATCAGCAGGAAGCCGCGGACGGGCTCTTCCGCGTCGATCGCGTGCGCCTGGACCACGGTCTCGGACAGGTGACCGCTGGCCATGGAGGCGATGTGCCGCACCTTCATGGCGCGGCTTCCGGGATCGGTGATGTCGGCGTCGAATTCGGGGAAGTAGGAGATGACCCGGGCGTCCAGGTCCAGCAGTCCCTCGTCGATGGCGAAGCCGACGGCCGATCCGGTGAAGCTCTTGCTGATCGAGTAGAGCCGGTGCGGCCGGTCGGCGGTGAAGGGAGCCCACCAGCCGGAGGCGACCACGCGGCCGTGCCGCAGGATCATCAGGCCGTGCGGTTCGACACCGGGCGCCGCCTCGATCGCGTCGAGGAACGCCTGGACTGCGCGGGCGTCGACGCCTTGCGCGGCCGGGCTGCTGACGGGCAGCGGGTGAGCGGTCATCGGGCTTCCTCCTGCTGCTGGATCTTCGACGGCCATCCTCGCCGCGCCCCGGCACGGGTGTCCAGGGGGGGTGTCGTCGGCGGGCCGCCGGACAGATCCGCGCGCGGGGCCGCCGCGTCCCCTCCGCCGGGTCCCGTACGGCCCCGGTGACGCGGCGCGGTCGCGCCGAATAGCGGGCATTTCGCATTCCGAATGGCCGCCATTCGCATAACGGGTGCGGATTTATCGGAGGCCCGACCGTCGAGAACTCCCGCTATTCGTCCCGCGGATGACCGCCTTCCGAAAGACGCGATCGACGCAGATGGGAGGCGTCGATACGTTCATCCCCAACTTGTCGACGGCGCGTTGCCGCCCACGTCGGGCCGTGTTCAGCAATTCGCGCCACGCCGGAGAGGACGTCATGTCACCCCCCCACCCCATGGTGATCGCACCCGCTCCACCCCGTATGAGCCGCCGTCTGCTGACCTGGGTGCTGACCGCCCTGGCCATGCTCACCGTGGTCCCGCTGATGACGGTGACCGCCGCGACATCGGCCACCGCCGCCGAAACCCCCCTGAACCCCAGCCAGTTCCACGGCGTGCACTGGTCGCGCCTCGGGGACAACTTCACCTTCGACAGGCTCGTGCTCCAGGGCCTGTCGGCCAACGACGACTACAACTCCGCCAGGACCAAGGCCGACGGTATGTTCGCCGCGTTCCAGAGCACTCTGGGCGCCAACACGGTGCGGCTGCCGATGAATCCCGCCACGGTCAACTGGAACACCTACAACGCCGTGATCGACGCGGCGACGGCCAAGGGCTTCAAGGTCATTCTCTGTTACTGGTCGGAGGACGGCAGCAACACGATAACCAGCGCTTATCTGCCCACCTGGAATCAGATGTGGGACACGGAGATCGCCCGGTATCTGAGCAATCCGCTCATCTCCTTCGACCCGATGAACGAGCCCGTCGGCATGACCACGCCCCAGTGGCTCGACTTCGCCGCCAACTGGATCGCCCGGGCGAGCGCGGCCGGGCTGCCCAGGAGCCGGATGTTCATCGAGGGCGCCCAGGCCGACGGCGGCGGCTGGGGAAGCGACCTCAGGCCGCTGTGCAACGACTCCCGTTTCAACGGGGTTTATCTCGCGATGCACCGCTACGCCTTCCCCTACGGCGCGCGGTCGTACAGCGACTGGGTCAACGACATCAAGACCTACATGGGCAACTGCTCCTCGCGCACCGTCATCGAGGAGTTCGGCGCCGACGCCGACAACGGCATCAACTACGACGCCACGCCCAGCAGCACCACGCCCAAGGAAGTCGCCTTCCTGCGGGCCGTCACCGATGTCGCCCGCCAGTACAACCTGGGCACGATCTGGTGCCACGGCATCGGCGGCAGGACCACCAGTTCCGACCACGACTCGCTGAACATCCTCAGGCTCTACAGCGCGTACGGCGGCGGCACCCAGAATCTGCCGCTGTGGGTCCCGAACCAGACGGCCGTCAACCGCCTCGAATACGCCTGGGGCGCGTCCGGCGCGAGCACGACCCGGCTGCGCGATGTCGGGTACACCGCGTGCCTCGACGTCCCCGGCGCGTCCCACGTCAATGACGTCCAGCTCCAGGTGGCGGGCTGCGGCGCCGGCGACAACCAGCAGTGGACGCGCCAGTCCAACGGCGCGATCAGCGTCTACAACGGGACGAAGTGCCTGGACGCCCAGGGCTTCGGCAAGACCAACGGCACTCATGTCATCAGCCATGACTGTCTGGGCACCGCCAACCAGCAGTGGCTGTTCTTCTCCGACGGCACGGTCCGCGGCGTCGACTCGCACCTCTGCCTGGACGCCGACCTCTACAGCGCCCAGAACGTCCAGCTCTGGTCCTGCGGGAACGGCACCAACCAGAAATGGCAGCTCCTGTGACGAGGACGCCTGCCGGGCACATGCGCCGCCGGTCGCGGAGACTCCACCCCGTGGCCGGCGGCGCTCGCCGAGCCGGCGGGCGGCGGCACCGCCCGGGGGACGGCGGAAGCCGCCGCTCCGGGCCATTCGCTTAACGGATTGACGCCTCCCGAAACACGAACTTCACACGCACGACTCTTGGCCTTAGCGTCATCCGCATCCTGACAGGCCGATATACGGCGTCCGGAGATCAGGTGTACCGGGGCGTCAGATCAGGTGTACCGGGACGTCCCCATCACTTCACGGAGGAAACATGTCTGCCGGAATTGCGAGCCGAGGATGACGGGCGGGGCGCCGGCGATCGTGGTGCGCAATGTGTCGAAGTCGTTCGGCGGTGTCGCGGCGGTCCGCAATGTGTCCTTCACCGTATCGGGCGGCGAAGTCGTCGCATTGGCGGGTGAAAACGGTGCGGGGAAATCCACGGTGAAGAACATCATCGGCGGCATCCTGCGTCCCGACACCGGGCGGGTCGACTTCGGCGGGCCCGGCGCCGACGCCGACAAGGCGGGTGCGGCGGGCGGTGCGGCGGCCGGAACGGGCGCTGCGAGAAAGCGCTCAGGTGTTGCCACGGTGCACCAGGAGACCAGTCTCTTCCCGGATCTCACGGTCGCCGAGAACATCCTCATCGGCCGGCTGCGCGACGGCCGCTCGCTGACCGTCAGGCCAGGACGCCTCAAGCGGCTCGCGGCCCCCGTCCTGCACCGCGTCGGCGCGCGCTTCGGCCCGGAGGCGCTCGTACGGGACCTGTCCGCCGGGCAGCGGCAGTTGGTGGAGATCGCCAAGGCGCTGGCCACCGAACCGCGGGCCATCGTCTTCGACGAGCCGACCGCTTCGCTCAACCTCGCGGAACGCGAACTGATCATGCGGATCATCGAGCAGTTGCGCGCCGACGGAGTGGCGGTTCTCTACATCTCGCACTACCTGGAGGAGATCGCGCGGCTCAGCCAGCGCATCGTGGTGATGCGGGACGGACAGGTCGTCGGCGACCGCCCGACGAGCGAACTGGACCGCAGCGCGCTCGAAGCCCTCATGGTGGGACGCGAACTCGCCCGGGGATACCCGGCGCTGCCGCGTCCGCGGTCCGAGACCATGCTCTCGGTGCGGGACCTCGACGACGACGCACGCGTCAGCGGGGTCTCGTTCGACATCGCCAAGGGCGAGATCTTCGGGCTCGCGGGGCTGATGGGCTCCGGTCGCACCGAGGTCGCCAGGGCCGTCTTCGGGCTCGGCGGCAGGACCGGGCGCATCAAGATCGCGGGGCAGCCGCTGCGCCGCGGCGACGTCCGCGCGGCCATCGCGGCCGGAATCGCGTTCGTCACCGAGGACCGCGCGCACGAAGGGCTCTTTCTGGAGCGGCCCATTCGGGAAAGTCTCTCCCATGTCGACCTCGGCTCGGTCTCCGCCGCGCGAAAGGGCGGCTGGCTGGACCACCGGGCCGAACGGCGTCTGGCCCAGGAACTCGCCGCCAAGGTCGGGCTCGTCGCCCGCGGCGGCCTGGAATCCGGCGGGAATTCACTCAGCGGCGGAAACCAGCAGAAAGTCGTCATCGGCAAGTGGCTTGCCAGGAAACCACGTCTGATCATTCTGGACGAGCCGACCCGGGGAATCGACGTCGGCGCCAAGGCGGAAATCTACCGTCTTCTCATCGATCTGGCCGACAGCGGATCGTCCATCCTGCTCATCAGTTCGGAAATGGAGGAAGTGCTCGGCCTCAGCCACCGTGTCGGGGTCATGCACGACGGCAGATTGGTTGACATTCTCGACAGGTCCCAGGCCACTCAGGAAACGGTGATCAGGCTCGCCACGGGCGGCGTCCGATGAGAACCCCTTCGTGGCTGTACGACGGCCCCCGCACGCTGGTGCGGCGACAGCCGCTGCTGCCCGTGCTGGCGGTGCTGCTGATCGTTCTGTCGGTGTCCTACGACGGCTTCGCCGGTACGGCGAACTTCCGCAACATCGCCGTACAGGCGAGTCCCCTGACCATCGCCGCGGTCGGCGCGACCTACGTGGTCATCACGTCGGGAATCGACCTGTCCGTCGGCTCGATGCTGTTCCTGGCCGCCGCCGTCGAGTCCAGCGACGCCCTGATCGGCAGGCCCGCGGGCGTGGTGTTCCTCGCCGTCGCCGCGGCGGGGGTGTGCATGGGGCTGCTCAACGGCGCCGCGGTCGCGACGAGCCGGGTGCCCGCCCTCATCGTCACCCTCGCCACTCTCCAGGTGTTCCGCGGCGCCGGGGGTCATATCACCGGCCAGCAGAACATCAACCTCCCGGCGAATCTGCGGGACATCGGCACATCGGCGGTGCTGGGGGTTCCCGCGCCGGTCTGGCTGGCCGCGGCCGCGGCGCTCGGCGGGGGCTGGGTGTTCAGCCGCACGCTGTTCGGCCGGTATCTCCAGGCGGTGGGTTCCCACCGCGACGCCGCCGTCAACGCGGGCCTGCCGGTGAAATGGGTGACCGTCGGGGCGTACGCGCTGGCCGGGCTGCTGGCCGCGCTCGCGTCCCTCACCCAGACCGGCCGCCTCGGCGCCGTTCAGCCGTCCATCGGCCAGGGCTACGAACTGACGGTCATCACGGCCGTCGTCCTCGGCGGGACGAGTCTGTTCGGTGGCCGCGGCAGCATCACCGGCACCGTCCTGGGCGCCCTCGTCCTCACGACCGCGCAGACCGGACTGGTGTTCTCCGGGGCCTCTCCCTATGTCTTCGACATCGTCCGGGGCGCCGTTCTGCTCGTCGCTGTTCTCGCCGCCGCCGTCCGGTGGCGCAATCCGGTCCGGCTGTTCGGTCCGACCCGTACCTCTCCGTCGGACGGCCCCCGGACCGTGCCCGCGGAGGCCGGCGCAACGAAACTGAAGGAGCTCAGATGAAGCCGAACCTGATCACAAGATGCGCGGCCGTCGCGGCCGTGGCCTGCCTGGCGCTGACGGCCTGTGGCTCGTCCTCGAAGTCCGGGGCGGGATCGACGTCCGGGGGCAAGCACGGCACGATCGGGGTCAGTTTCGATCTGCTCAACGCGATCCGCACCTCGGAGAAGGTCTCCATCGAGAAGGCGGCGGCAGCGGCCGGTTACAAGGTCGTCTTCTCCGTCGCGGACCAGGACGCGCAGAAGCAGGCGTCGCAGATCCAGGATCTGATCCAGACCCGCAAGGTCGACGCGCTCATCGTCATCGCGCAGGACGGGAAGCAGATCGCCTCCTCGATCAGCCTGGCCAAGGCCCGCCGCGTTCCCTTCGTGACCATCGACCGGGCGGTCGCCGACGTACAGGACGTCACGTTCCAGATCACCGGCGACCCCAAGGCGGACGGCAAGCTGGCGGCGGACGAGTTCGCCGTGGCGGGCAAGTCCAAGCCGTTGAAGGTGCTGGAGCTGGTGGGCGCGCTCACCGACCAGAACGCGATCGGCCGCAGGGACGGCTTCGACCACACGCTGGACGGCAACCCCGACGTCACGGTGGTCAGCCGGGTCCCCACCAACTGGGACCCGTCCCAGGCACTGGACGGCACCTCCAACGCGCTGCAGAAGGACTCCGGCATCAACGCGATCTTCGTTCCGTCGGACTTCCTTCTGCCGTCGGTGCAGTCGGCGCTCACCACCGCCAAGCGGCTGGCTCCGATCGGCGACCCCAAGCATGTGTTCCTGGTGACGATCGACGGTGACGAGAACGGCTGCAAGGCCATCAAGGACAAGACCCTCGACGCCGACATAGCCACCCGCGTCGACCAGTTCGGCAAGGAGGCCGTCGCGTCGATCGCCACGGCGCTGGCCAAGCGGCCCGTCAACCCCAAGACGGTCCAGAGCGCGGGCGTGACCCTCGACCAGGCCAACTTCGCGGCCGTCAGCTCTCAGGTGTGGGGTTGCGGTGCCTGAGACCGCCGACACCGGATCGCGTCCGGGCCGCCTGTCGTGGCTGCGTGATCCGGCCCGTCGTCCCGCCTGGTTCGGCGATCTGTCGATGCTGCCGGCCCTCGCCGTGCTGATCGCCGTCCTGAGCCTGACCACCGACGGCCTGCTGACGTCGTCGAACATCACCAATGTGTTCAGCCAGTCGGCCGTCGTCGCGATCGCCGCCATCGGCGCGACCTTCGTGATCCTCACCGGCGGCATCGACCTGTCCACCGGGAGCGTGATCGGCGCCAGCGGCGTCGCGGGGGCGTGGGTCATCACCACGACCGACAGTGTCGCGGCGGGCATCACATTCGCGCTGCTGACCGGGGCGGCCATCGGTGTGCTGGTCGGACTGCTGGTCGCCAGGCTGCCCGTCGTGCCGTTCGCGGTGACGCTCGCGGCGCTGTACGTCGTCAGCGGCGCCACGACGCTGCTCAGCCACGGCAGGACGATCGCCCCCGTCCCGACCGGTTTCGTCGACTTCAGCATCGACGGGCCCGGCGGTGTGCCGTACGCCGTGTGGATGACGGTCGGGCTGTACGTGGTCGCACAGGTCGCCCTGACGCGCACGGCGTGGGGCCGCCGGGTCCTGCTGCTGGGAGCCAGCGAGGAGGTCGCCCGGATCAACGGGGTCAACGTCCCCCTCATGAAGACCAGCGTGTACGCGGTGGCCGGTCTGTTCTCGGCGCTGGCCGGTGTCGTGCTGACCTCGGAACTGGCCGGGGCGGGAGCGAGCATGGGCAGCCCCCTGCTGCTCAACGTCGTCGGCGGCGTGGTCCTCGGCGGCACCAGTCTGTTCGGCGGTCGGGGCAGCCTGCTGCGCACCGCGACAGGGGTGCTGTTCCTCGGCTTCCTCTCCAACGGCATGAGCCTGCTCGGACTGGCCTCCTACGACCAGCAGATGGTGACCGGCGCGCTCATCTTTGTCGCCGCCTGCGGGGACGGTCTGGTGCGCTGGGTACGCCCACGGTCGGCCACCGCCTGACCGCCGCCGTCGCCGCCGCCGTACCTCACTCAACAACTCGACCCATGGACGAAGAAGCAGGCAATCAATGAGATTCACCCACAAAGTCGCGGTGGTCACCGGCGCCAACTCCGGTATCGGCCGGGCCACCGCCGTGCGGCTGCTGGCCGAAGGCGCCCAGGTGCTCGCGGTCGACCTCCGCCATGACGCACCGTGGCCCGAGCCCGACCGCGACCGGCTGAGCACGCTCACGCTCGATGTCGCGGCGGCGGACGCCGCCGACGTCCTGACCGATACCCTGCGGTCGCGCTTCGGGCGCGTCGACGTGCTCGCCAATGTGGCGGGCATCCTGCGCATCGCGCCCTTCCTCGACGTGAGCCGCGCCGACTGGGACCGCGTCCTCGCGGTGAACCTGACGGCGCCGTTCTTCCTCGCCCAGGCGGTGGCGCGGATGATGGTCGACACGAAGACTCCCGGACGCGTCGTCAACGTCTCGTCGGTGCACGCCGTCGTCTCCGAGCCGGGCGCCGCGCCGTACACCGCGACCAAGGGCGGTCTCGAGGCGATGACGCGGACCATGGCGTCCGAACTCGCCCCGCACCGCATCACGGTCAACTGCGTACGGCCGGGGCCGGTGCGTACCGGCATGAGCGACCCGATCTACACACCCGCCGTCGAGCGGGCGCTGGAGTCCCGCGTGCCGCTGGGCATCGCGCCGCCCGAGTGGATCGCGGCGGCCATCTGCTACCTGGCGTCCGACGAGGCGTGCTACACCACCGGGGCCGGTCTCGATGTCGACGGAGGGTACGCGATGGACGGCGCGCTTCCCGGATTGGCGTACTCGTGAGCGCCCGGGAGCAGCGGGTCGCGGTGGTCACCGGGGCGGCATCCGGCATCGGCCGGGCCACGGCGCTCCGGTTGGCGGGCACGGGATACGACCTGGCGGTGCTGGACATCGACGCCGACGGCCTGGCGCGGACCTGCGCGGAGATCGAGAAGGCGGGGGGTACGGCCCGCGCCTTCCCCGTCGACCTGCGCGATCCCGACGCGGTCGGCTCGGTCACCAGGGAAGTCGCCGTCACGCTGGGGACGCCCGCGCTGCTGGTGAATGTCGCGGGCACCGGACTCGCCGCGACGGTGCTGGAGACCAGCGACGAGGACTGGGACCGCGTCCTGTCGGTCAATCTCACCGGGCCCTTCCTCACCACCCGCGCGATGCTGCCGCTCATGCTCGACAACGGCGGTGGCGTGGTCGTCAACGTCGCCTCGGTCGCGGGCCAGGTCGGCCTCGCCCGGCGGGCCGCGTACTGCGCCTCCAAGGCGGGGCTGGTCGGGCTGACCCGGGCCATCGCGGTGGACCACGCCAAGGACGGCATCCGGTGCGTCGCGGTCTGCCCCGGCACCGTCGCGACCGAGTGGATCGACAAGATCGTCGCGAACGCCCCCGATCCGCTCGCGGCCCGGCAGGCGATGGCCGCCCGCCAACTGGACGGACGGCTGGGCTCGCCCGAGGAGATCGCCGCCACGATCGCCTTCGTCGCGGGCCCGGACGGCCGCTTCATCAACGGCGCGGCGCTGATCGTCGACGGCGGCCTGACCGCGGCGTGAGCCGTCCTCGGAAGGGGACCGGCCGTACGCCGGGGAGTGACGGTCCGGGGTCCGCCGGGGCCGCCTCTCGCGGACGACGCCGTCCGAGAGAGGCGGCCCCGGTACCCGGCCGGACCGCGCTGATCAGGCATTGATGTCCTGCACGCCCGTAGTGGCCCGGGGGGCGATCGGGTAATTTGGCCGCACACGAAAGGAACCGTCAGTGACCCTGTCCACAGGTGACAACGACGTCCCGTCCGAGCAGGGGACGACGGTTCCCCGCGACGCGATGTCTCTGCAGACAGCGTGGCTGCGCAGCTTCCTCGCGGTCGCCGACCGGGGCGGATTCGGCACCGCCACGCATACTCTGCACCTCTCGCAGTCGCGGGTCAGCGCGCACATAGCGGCGCTGGAACACGCCCTGGGGGTCACGCTCTTCGACCGCAAGGCCCGCCCGGTCTGCACCACGCAGGCGGGTGACCTCTTCTACGGTCACGCGCGGGCGGCGCTCCAGGAACTCCAGCGCGGTGTCGACGCCGCCCGCAGTACGCAGGACCAGATCGTCGCCCACCTCACCGTGGCCAGCTACCCGTCGGTCAGCTCCACCTATCTCCCGACGCTCCTCCAGGTCCTCAAGGCGGACCATCCCGGTCTCACCGTCGAGCTCTGGGAAGGGACCGCGGCCACGTTGGAGGAGGCCGTCGCGACGGGCACGGTGGACATCGCCTTCCGGCCGACGCTGCCGAAGATGCGCGAGCCCACGCTGTGCCACCGGACGATCTGGCGGGAGGACATCGTCGCGGTCATGCGGGACAACGATCCGCTGGCGACCAAGGCGACCGTCCGCGTGGACGACATCCTCTCCCGGCCCCTCATCGGCAATCCGGCCGGTTCCGAGGAGGAGGGCGGCGGCTACGACCTGCGGCACATGCTCGGGGAGTACGAGTCGAAGGCGGACATCGCCTATCTCACCGATCATCCCGCCACGCTCATCGCCCTTGTCCGGTCGGCGTTCGGCATCGGGATCATCAACCAACTGGCCGTGGAGACAACGACGACGGACGGTCTCACCGTCCGCCGTATCGAGTCGCCCACCGCCCACCGGGACGTCGCGCTGTTCTGGCCCCGCCGGCGTTCGAGCAACGCGGCCGTCTGCGCCTTCCTCAACGCGCAGGGCCGCACGCCGCTCCCGGCGAGCGTACGGCCCCTTCCGCCGACGGCCTGAGCCGGTCGCCCGGAAGCCGCCGCCGTACGCGCCCGGAGCGGCCTTCCCGTCTCAGCCGCGGAAGGCCGCCACGGGGACGCCGCGCGTGTCCGTGGCGACGACGAAGACGGAGCCGGACAGCGGGGAGCGCTCCAGATCCTCGGCGGACAGGCCCTCGCGGGCCGAGGTGACGTACAGCCTGCCGTCGGCGCCGAAGGCACAGCTCGTGGGCTGCGGGACGGGCACCGGTACGCGTCCGATCACGCGGCCCGCCGGGTCGTAGCGCCGTACCTCGGCGCCGCCGTGCATGGCTGTCCAGAAGCAGCCGTCGACGTCGACCGCCAGGCCGTCGGGGACCCCGGAGCCCTCGGTCGTCGTCAGGACCTCAAGGCCGCCCAGTTCCCCGGAGTCGGCGTCGAACGCGCTGCGGTAGAGCAGTCGGGCGTAGCTGTCGGCCAGGTACATCACGGTGTTGTCGGCGTTCCAGCCCAGTCCGTTCGGCAGGACCAGCCCGTCCGCGACGACGACGCTCGGGGTGTCTGCGTCCCAGCGGTGGAGCCGTCCCTGGCCGGGGGCGAACCGCATGTCGTTGCTGCCCGCCCAGAACCGTCCGCGGGCGTCCACCTTGCCGTCGTTCATCCGCAGGTTCGGCTCCGGCAGGACCGGGTCGACGACGGTGGTCACGCCGTCGACGACGAAGCCGAATCCGCCGGCCACGGCGGCGGCGAACCCGTCGTCGTGGGCCCGCGGCGCGACCGCGCCCACCATGACACCGACCTCCGTCACGGTCTGCCGCCCGGTGGCCAGGTCGTCCTCGTAGACCGTGCCGCCGTAGATGTCGACCCACACCAGCCGGCCGGTCCTGGGGTCAAAGACAGGGCCCTCCCCCACCTCGGAGGTGTCGCTGCGCACCGCGACATCCAGATCGGTGTAGGTCCGCACACTGCCCATGACGACTCCGTTTCCGCGTGACGTCCACGTTTTCCCGCGTGTTCTTCGGCCGCGTGCCTCTTCTGCGTGCTGTTCCGGGCAGTCGCGGCGGCCCCTGCCGGACAACCTCGCCCGCGGCTGTGGCCACTGTCAACGGCGGATAGCGGATAGTGGGGATCCGGGCTGCGAATGGGCCGTTTCCCGTGGTCGCGCACGGCCCAATTCACAGCGGTGGGAAGGAGTCCCTCCGGCCGGGGTGCGTGCAGCACCGCCCTGATGAAGGCGCGGGCCGCCGCGCCCAGCGGCCGTTCGGAATGCCACCAGGGCCCTCGCCAGGTCCTGAGCCCGCACGGGGACCTCGCACGAGAACCCGAGCAGGACCCTGCACGGGGACCCCTCACAGATAGGCAGGCAACCTGCTAATCTATTCGACAGGCAGCCTGCCTATTCGGGGCCGCTGTGATCCGCCCTGGACCACGCCCGAACGCGGGCGGCAGGGGACCGGCGGGCGCGGGAAGCGAGAGGAGTCACGCGGTGAAGGTCATCGCACGCGGTGCCGTACCGGTACCCGTCAGCGGGGCGCACGGCGACGGGCGGCGAAAGCCCTTCGGCGCGCGCTTCGTGACCCCGCTGTACACGGGGGCCGCGCTCAATCCGGTCAACAGCTCGGTGATCGCGACGGCTCTGGTCCCCATCGCCGCCTCGCTGGACATACCGGTCGGGCGGACCGCGATCCTGATTTCGAGCCTCTATCTGACCAGTGCGATAGCGCAGCCCGCGGCCGGACGGCTGGCGGAGGTGTTCGGCCCGCGCCGGGTGTTCCTGACCGGCACGCTCATCGTGCTCGCCGCGGGCGTGATCGGCGCGATCGCCTGGAATCTGCCCGTCCTGGTGCTCTCCCGGGTCCTGATCGGCGCGGGCACGTCCGCCGCCTACCCCTCCGCGATGCTGCTGATCCGCCGCCGGGCGACCGCGGTCGGTCTCCAGGATCCGCCGGGCAACGTCCTCGGCGGTCTGGCGGTCGCCGGTGCGGCCACCGTGGCGATCGGGCCGGCCGTGGGCGGGCTGCTCGTCGGCGGGCTCGGGTGGCAGACCGCGTTCCTGGTCAACGTCCCGGCCGCCGGTGCCGCCTTCGCGATGGCGCTGCTGTGGATCGACAAGGACCCCGCCCGCGCCGGGGGCCGCTCACCCCGCGAGCTGGCCGTACGCATCGACGTCGTCGGCATGGCGGGCTTCGCGGGCGCCCTCACCTCGCTCCTGGTCTTCCTGACCGGGCTGCCCACGCCGGACTGGACCGCGCTGGCGGCCGCGGTCGTCCTGGCGGGAGCACTCGTCGCCTGGGAACTGCGGGCCGCCCGTCCGTTCCTCGATGTGCGGCTGCTCGCCTCGAAGCCCGCGCTGACCCGCACGTATCTGCGCAACGGGCTGACGCTGATGGGCACCTATGTGATCCTCTACGGTCTGACCCAGTGGCTGGAGGTCGCGCACGGGCTGTCCGCGTACCAGGCGGGCCTGGTCCTCGTCCCGATGGGCGCCCTGTCGGCCGTCACGGCCCGGATCGCCTCGCGCCGCACATCGGTGCGGGGCGTGCTGATCGGCTCCGCGGTCCTGCTGCTGCTCGGCGCGGCGGCCGCCCTGCCGCTCACGGCGCACACACCGGTCGCCGCCGTCGTCGCCGTCACCGCGCTGTTCGGCCTCACCTCGGGGGCGAGCACCGTGGCCAACCAGACGGTCCTCTACCGCGAGTCCCCGCCCGAGAGCGTCGGCACGGCCTCGGGGCTGCTGCGCACCTTCGGGTACATCGGCTCGATCGCCTCGGCGGCCATCACCGGGATCGCCTTCCACAGCCGCGTCGACGACACCGGCCTGCACCGCATCTCGTGGTCGCTGGTCGCCATCGGCGCCGTCGTCCTCCTCATGACCGTCTTCGACCGCCACCTGGCCGGTGTCCGACAGGGCTCCGCGGCGGCGGTCGATCCCCCCGTCCGACACGACCACACCGCTGAACCGCACCGCTCAGGTGATCCGCGTCTCTCAGAAAGTACCGACATGACCACCCCCGCCCAGCCCGTCGTCGCCTCCCGTACCGCCCTGTTGCTGATGGACTTCCAGCCCGCGGTCCTGGCCGCCGTTCCCGACGGCGAGGCCGTGCTCGCCCGCGCCCAACAGGCCCTGGCCTGGGCACGTTCGCTGGACATCCGCGTCGTCCACGTCCGCGTCGCCTTCGCGCCGGAGGACTTCGCCGCCGTGCCCGACCGCAACAAGTCCTTCGCCCCCGTCGCCCGGCAGGGGTTCCTCGCCGACGGCAGCCCGGAGGCGGACCTGCACGACGCGCTCGACGTACGGGAGGGCGACATCGTGGTGCGCAAGGTCAGGGTCGGCGCGTTCTCCGCCGCCACCGGACTCCACCCGACGCTGCTCGGCCAGGAGATCGACACCCTCGTCCTCGCCGGGCTCTCCACCTCGGGCGTGGTGCTCTCGACCGTGCGGCACGCCGCCGACGAGGACTACCGGCTCTACGTCCTCAAGGACGCGACCGGCGACCCCGATCCGGAGGTCCACCGCGTGCTGACCGAGAAGGTGTTCCCGAGCCAGGCGGACGTCATCACCACCGATGATCTGTCCGCGCTCGGCAAGCAGGCTTGAGCCCCGCTCCCGACGTGAAGTCGGGATCCGGAATTCGGATCGGGCCCATATGCGATACGGGTCGGCGGTGTTGTCCGGGCAGTGCCCCGCCTCCCGGCTCTGAACTGGTCCGATCCGCTTTCCGAATAGGGCTGTTCCGACATCCACGCTTCACTGTCGCCGCGGTGCGCACGTATCGTCCTGAGGTATGGACATCCCACTTTCCAGTCCCCTGTGCGCAATTGAAGAGTTGCCGGAAATCCGCCGCGGTGGATTCACGGAACGGGACCCTGAATCAGCGCACACAACGGATGAGTGGGTGAGCTTTCCCTCGGTGTTCGGGGATCTGCCGCCGGATTCCGGCGCGGGTCTCCTTCCGAACTCCGTCCGGCCGGTGTGCGCATGACGAACGTGCGCGGAACGGACACCGGCGCGGCGGCGCCCGCGCGGACGGCCGGTGAACCGGCCGTCCCGCTGGTCGCACGGCCCGGCATTGACAACATCGGGCTGGTGCGGACGGACGTGGCGGCGGGCACGCCCGTACGGGTCGCGCGGGGTGTGGTCCCCGCCGCCAACGACATCCCCGCGGGCCACAAGGTGGCTGTCTCCCCCATCGCCGCGGGCGCCGAGGTCCGCAAGTACGGGGAGGTCATCGGTATCGCCGCCCGCGACATCCGGCCCGGCGAACACGTACACGTCCACAATCTCGGCCTCGGCGACGCCACCGCCCGCGCCGGGGCGCCGCGGCCCGCTCCCCCGGCCTGGCGGCCCCCGGCCGAGGCCGCCCGTGACCACTTCCTCGGTTACCGGCGCGCCGACGGCCGTGCCGCCACCCGCAATTACCTGGCCGTGCTCCCGACGGTGAACTGCTCGGCGACCGTGGCCCGGATGATCGCCCAGGCCGCCAACGACCGCCACGCCGGGGCGCCGGGCCTGGACGGCGTCATCGCCCTGACCCACGACCTCGGCTGCGGCATGGCCGAGGGCACCGAGGGCGACGACCTGCTGCGGCGCACCCTGCGCGGCTACGCGCGCCATGTGAACATCGCCGGTGTGCTGACGGTCAGTCTCGGCTGCGAGGTGAACCAGCCGGAGAACGTCTTCGGCGACGATCCGGCCGTGCGCACGCTCACCATCCAGGCGCTCGGCGGCACCGCGGCGACCGTGAACGCCGCCCTCGACCGCGTCGCCGAGATGGTCGGCGGCCTGGCGACGCTGGCCCGCGAGCCGGTCGGCCTGCACGAACTCACCCTCGGACTCCAGTGCGGCGGCAGCGACGCCTATTCGGGGCTGACGGCCAATCCGACGCTGGGCGTCGCCGCCGATCTGCTGGCCGCCGCGGGCGGGCGGGTCGTCCTGGGCGAGACCCCGGAGATCTACGGCGCCGAGCACCTGCTGCGCGACCGCGCCGCCACGCCCGCGATCGCCGAACGGCTCGACGAGTTGATCGCGTGGTGGCAGCGGTACGTCACCCGGCACGGCGCCGCGCTGGACAACAATCC
Organism: Streptomyces sp. NPDC093221; assembly: GCF_044753885.1. Classification (NCBI taxonomy): domain Bacteria; kingdom Bacillati; phylum Actinomycetota; class Actinomycetes; order Kitasatosporales; family Streptomycetaceae; genus Streptomyces; species Streptomyces sp. NPDC093221. The sequence goes on from NZ_JBIVOA010000004.1 coordinate 158,538, forward strand.
CTCCAAGGGCAACAGGGCCGGGGGCATCACCACCATCTGGGAGAAGTCGCTCGGTGCGGTACTCAAGAGCGGGAGCAGTCCGCTCAACGGAGTCGTCGGCTACGCGGAGCCGGTCACGGCGCCCGGTCTGACGTTCATGGACACGCCCGGATACGACCCCGTGTCGGCCACCGGCATGGTCGCGGGCGGGGCGAATCTGCTGGCCTTCACCACCGGTCGCGGCTCGCTGTTCGGCTCACGGCCCGTGCCCTGTCTGAAGATCAGCACCACCAGCCGGCTCTACCAGCACATGAGCGGCGACATGGACTTCGACGCCGGCCCGGCGATGTCCCGCGACGAGCATGTGCGGTACGGCACCCGGCTCTTCGAGACGCTGGTGGACATGGCCTCCGGCACGCCGAGCAAGTCCGAGGCGCTCGGCTTCGGGGCCGAGGAGATCGTGCCGTGGCGCATGGGGGCCGTGCTGTAGGAGCCGGACCCCGACGGCGGGTCAACGGTCGCTGTCCGCCAGGCGGTTCATGATCTCGGCCGCCTTCAGCAGCGTCCTGCGCTCGTCGGCCCGGAGCAGATCGCGTACCGCCGCCTCCAGCCAGGCTTCCCGGACGGCGGGGATGGTCTCGACCAGCGCCCGGCCCTCGGCCGTCGCGTGCAGGAGCGTCTTGCGGCCGTCGGCGGGGTCCTTGCCCGAGGTGATCAGCCCGCCGTCGCGCAGCGCCGCGAGCGTCTCGGCCATCGACTGCCGCCGTACGTGTTCGGCCGCGGCCAGATCGCTCGCCGTGGTGGGGCCCTCGTCCACGATGCGCCCGAGCGTGGTGATCTGCGACCAGGTCCACCGCATGTCGTCCGTCGCCGACTCGGCCCGCAGCCGGGCCCGGAGCCGGGTCATGGCCTTCATCAGCTCAGCGGCCGTTCCGGCCTGCGGTCTCGGTTCGCTGTCCACCGCCCAAGACTATCCGGCGCGCGGCCCACCTGCCCGTTCTCCCCGTGGGTCCGCCGCCGTCCCCCGCGGCCTCCGAGGGTGACGGCGGGTCAGATCAGCGGCGGCAGGGCCCTGCCGCCCGCGGCGCCCGCTTCCGGCGCGGTGGCCGTGCGGTCCGCGGGGACGCGCTCCAGGACTCCGCCCGCGAAGACGTCGTAGAGCGGCAGCGACTCCAGGTGGACATAGCCGATGTGGCAGTCGCAGACGGCCAGCGGGCAGGGGCGGGGGGCCAGGGCGGCCCGGTAGGAGCCGTCGTAGAGATTGCCCAGTTCGGCGCGGACGAAGTGGCAGCGGCGGACCGTGCCGTCGCCGTCCACCGACAGGACGGACTCGCCGGTGCGGCAGGGCAGGCCGGCCGAGCGGTGCGGGTGGCGGCTGTAGGGGAAGAGCGGGTCGAGGGCCGTCCAGGCGTCGGCTTCCGCGTCGGTGTAGGTGTGGCCCTCGGCGGCGTTCACCCACAGGTAGACGTGGCCGGGCAGCGCGGCGCGCAGCCGGGCCGCGTCCGCGAGGTGTTCCGGCAGCCCGACGACGCCGACGCTGAACCGGACGCCGCGGTCGGCCACTTCGCGGGTCTTGCGCAGGAAGCGGTCGTACGGGGTCTGGCCGGGGTGGTAGGTGCACCACAGGGCGAGGGTGCCGGGGTCGGCGTCCGCGAGCCAGTCGGTGCGGCAGCTCAGATTCGTCTGGATGGCGACCCGGTCGATGTGCGGCTCGTGCGACAGCTCGGCCAGGGTGTTCCGGTACCAGGAGCGGACCAGGCCCTCGCCCCACGGGGTGAACAGCACGGACAGCCGGTCGCCCCGCTGCTCTCGCGCCCAGTGCGCGAAGCGGGCGAGCGCGGCGCGGTCGGCGCGCAGTTGCGCGGGGCTGTCGCGGCGCTTGGCGAAGGGGCAGTACGGGCAGTCGTAGTCGCACGAGGCGAGCGGGCCGCGGTAGAGCAGCGTCAGATCCATGGCGGCGTCCTCACTTCAGCTCGTACGCGGCCATCGCCGCCCGGACCCGGGGTGAGAACAGTTCGGGGCCGAGGGCGTCGGAGTGGGCGAGTCCTTCGGGGGACAGCCGTATGCGGCCGGTCGCGGGGGCCTCGTCGTCGAGCCAGCCTCGGGCCGCGAAGCGGTCGATCTCGGCGGCGAAGTCGGCGTGGGCGTCGGTGCCGAAGCGGTCGCGGTAGTCGGCCAGGGGCATGCCGTCGGCTTGCAGCAGCGACTGGAGCAGGTGTCGGCGGCGGGCCTCGTCGGCGTCGACCCGGCGGCCGTGGGCGGCGCGGGTGAAGTCGTCGGTGGTGGTGTACTCGTCGATGATCGCGCGGATCTCGCGCATGTCGACGGCGTAGTCGAAGGAGTAGTGCAGCGTGGAGGTGTAGGAGCGGGCGCCGCAGCCGAGGCCGATCATGCCGTCGGTCTGGCAGGCGTGGTCGTCGGGCCCTTGGGGCGCGGCGTCGGCCCGGCGGAACATCCGCATGGAGACCTGCTCGTAGCCGTGCGTCAGGAGGTGGTCGCGGCCCTGTCGGTACAGCCGCAGCCGCTGCTCGTCCCAGGCCGGGTCGCTGACGGCGGTGCGGCTCTCCAGGCCGGTCTTCGGCCGTACGTACAGCGGGTAGAGGTACAGCTCCTCCGGCCGCCAGCGCAGCGCGGCCTCCAGCGAGGTGCGCCAACTGGCCGGGGTCTGGCCGTCGATGCCGTAGATGAGGTCGATGTTGAGGACCGGGATACCGGCGTCGCGGACGCGGGCGAGCGCGGCTTCGACGTCGGCGCGGCGCTGGGGCCGTACGGCGGCTTTCGCCTCGTCGTCCACGAAGCTCTGGACACCGAGGCTGAGCCGGGTGGCGCCGCGGTCGGCGAGGACGGCGAGCCGGTCGGCGGTGGCGGTCGCGGGCGACGCCTCGACGGAGAGCGGGATCGCGCGCAGGTCGGCGCCCATCCGGCGCTCGGCGATGTCGCAGAGCCGTTCCAGTTCGGCGGCCGTCAGGAAGGTGGGGGTGCCGCCGCCGAAGGCCGCGGTGGCGAACCGTAGCGGCTCGCTGTCGCCGAGCGCGTCCCGGACGGCGGTGGCCTGCCGGTCGAGCGCGTCGAGATAGCGGGTGGTCAGCTCGCCGGGCGCGCCGATGCGGGTGAAGAGGTTGCAGAATCCGCAGCGGACCTCGCAGAACGGGATGTGCAGATAGAGCGAGAGCGCGTCCTTGGGCTCCGCCTGCCACAGGCCGCTCAGCGCGGGCCGGTCGGGCAGCGGGCGGTAGGCGGTCTTGTGCGGATACGCGTAGACGTAGCTCTGGTAGGGACTGTCGGCGGGGGGCGCGGGCTGGTCAGGGGACGGCGCGTCGGCGGGCGTCGCCGTGGAGACCGGTGTGGTCGTGCCGGTCGGTGTAGTCGTACTGGTCGGTGTGGTCGTGGTGGTCGTGCTGGTCGGTGTGGTCGTGGTGATCGGCGCGTTCATGAGGACGGCTCCAGGAAGAAGTGGGCGTAGGGCACCGTCCAGACCGCCTCGTGGCCGAGGCGGTGACCTGTGTAGCCGTCGTCTCCGTAGGTGGTGCCGTGGTCGGAGCAGACGATGGCGAAGCAGCGGCGGCGGGCCGCCATGGCGTGGAAGAGACGTCCGATGTGCCGGTCGATGTACTCCAGCGCCGCCGCGTGCGTAGCGCGGGTGTCACCGGCCTCGCGGGTGGCGCCCGGTGTGTGGAACCAGTTGGGCTGGTGCAGCGCGGACGCGTTGAGGAAGAGGAACAGCCGCTGGTCGGCGGGCAGTTCGGCGACGACCTGCTCCGCGCGCGCGACCTGCGCCTCGAAGGAGGTGGGCGAGGCGACGCCGAACTCCGGCTCCCAGTAACTCTCCTGGAACAGTCCCGGCAGGACGTCGCCCAGCGCGCCGCGCTTGTTGAAGAAGCCGACGCCGCCGATGCAGACGGTGCGGTATCCGGCCGCCGCGAGCCCGGACACCAGGTCGGGCGTGTCGAAGACGTACGTGCCCGCCTCGGTGGTCTCGCTCCCGGCGAAGCGCGCGGCGAACAGCCGGGGGTGCGGTCCGGGCGCCGCCGGGGTCGGCAGGAATCCGGCGAAGATCGCCTGGTGCGAGGCGTAGGTGAAGCTGCCGGGCGCGTGCCGCTCCTCCCAGCGCCCGCCCGGCAGATGGCGCGCCAGATGCGGGATGCGGCCGGCCGCGGCCAACTCGGCCGCGACGTCGTGGCGGAGCGTGTCGAGGGTGATCAGGAGGAGGTCGTCGCGGCCCACGACCTCGTTCATGTCCGGGCCTCCGCCGTCCAGGAGGGCGGGCGCGGACGCGTCAGAGGGTCGCATGTCGGGTCCTCGGCGCTTGGTGGTGCGACGGTTCGTGGCCTGCTGGTACGTGCCGCGCCGCGCCGCGCGGTGCCGGTACGGGTGGGGCTGGTTCGTGCGGCGCCGGTACGGGCGCGGCGGATGCATCGGCGGCCGGTTCGTACGCGCTCCGTTCGTACGCGACCGGTTCGTACGCGCTCCGTTCGTACGCGGCCGGTGCGTACGGTGGCCGGACTCCGGTCGGCGACGCGGCGCGGGCGCGTACGGCGGCGATCTGGGCGGCGTAGGTGTCCAGGCCCTCCGCTCCGCTGCCCGGCAGTCCGGTGAGCCTCGGCAGCAGGTCGCCGAAGGCGTTGACCTCGCCGACCGCGAAGCGCCGCCAGCCGATCGCGGGGAGCAGGTCGACGCCGACGCACAGCGTGCCGGGGAAGCAGGCGGCGGCCCGCTCGCAGATCTCCAGCGCCTGCTCCCACCGGACGCCCGCGGCTTCGATCGCGGCGCCGAGGTCGCCGCGCGCGCCGCCCAGGTGGAGGTTGGTGAGCGGCGAGCGGCTGGTGCGCACCACGGCGTGCGTGGCGCGGCCGTCGACGACCACGATCCGCAGGTCGGCGACGCGCCCGTGCAGCGACGCCTTGGGCAGCCAGCGCTCGATGTGCAGGCCGTCCGGTGCGAGCGCGTCGACCAGCGCGGCGATCTCGGTCTCGCGGGTGATACGGCGCACCCGCAGCGAATTGTGCAGACGTCCGTCCGCCGACTCGACGGACGTGGTGGCCTGGACGCGCCCGCCGGCCGCCGTCTCCACGGCGAGCACCCCGGAGGCCGACGATCCGTGCGCGAGTTTGACGAAGGCGCGCGGCATGGCGTGCTCGCGCATCAGCGCCCGTACGTCGGCCCAGCCGCGCACCGCGGGGGCGGCGGCACCCGAGGTGGGCGAGGCGGGCACGGGCACCCCGGCCTCGGCCAGCCTCCGGTGGCAGCACCGCTTGTCGAACAGCACCGCCAGTTCGTCCGGGTCGTCCAGCCGCCTGCCGCCGTCCAGGGTGCGGACGACGGCGGTGAATCGGGCGTACCAGCGGGCGCTGCCCTCCACCCGCGTGGGGTCGTCCATGTCCCGCAGCGCGCAGTCCACTTCGGCGTCCTCACCGGGCGAGTCGAGCCGTACGACCTCGTCCGCCGCGAAGGTCGCGCCGCCCTCGCGCAGGACGTCGCGCCAGGGCACGACGCGGGGCGCGGGCAGCCCGGCCTCGGTCGCGGCGCGCGCGAAGAGACCGACCCGCCGGTTCTCCGGGTTGCCGACGACCGCGAAGCGCGGTTCGTCTCTCACGTCACCTTCCCCCTCTCCCCTGGTCGCCCACGTGCCCGGCGCTGATGGACGGTCACCGGTCACCGGTCCGCCGCCCGACGGTGGTCATCGGCCGGTCGGCGACCGGCTGGACGACTGACGGAACGACCGGCTACTCGCCGACGGCGACGAAACGCCACACGGTCTCGTCGTCGTCATCGACCTCCTCGTCGGCGTCGTCGCGGTCCAGTTCGACGTGGACGCCCGACGGTTCGAGGGCTTCCCGCAGGCGCCGGGCGACCGGCGAGGTGAGGTAGTTGTGGTGCAGGTCGAGGGTCTTGAGGTGGGTGAGGGGCTGGCCCGCGAGCAGCGCCGTGGCGCCCTCGTCGGTCAGCACGCCCATCGACAGATCGAGGGTCTCCAGCCGGGCCACGACGGGCGCGGAGGCGAGGGCCGCGGCGATCTCGTCCTGCATCTCGCTGTTGCGCAGGGCCAGCGAGCGGAGCTTGGGCAGCAGCGCGCCGGTGAGGAACGGTGCCAGGTCGGTGATCTCGCTGTCCCCGCCATACTCGGAGGTGCCGAGCCACAGGTCGAGGTGTTCCAGCGCGGGCAGGTCGCTGGCGGCGATGCCGCGGACGGCCTGCGCGGGCATGCCGCCGGTCTCGACGGTGAGCGAGCGCAGCCGGGCGTGCGTCACGGCGGGGAAGGCCAGGTCCTGTCCGCCGCGTACCCCGAACGACTCCAGTTCGGGAAAGCCGTCGAGCAGCGGGGTGACATCGCCCTGGTTGATCCAGGAGATCTCGCACTCCTCGCCCACGATGTCGCCGAGGAACAGGGCCCGCAGCGCGGGCAGTCGGTCCTTCACGGACAAGATGGCCGCGATCAGCGGTTCCGGTCCGCTCTCGTAGGCTTCGCTCCAGGAACCGACGATCAGCGCGCGCACCCGCGTGATGTCGACGGCCTGGGTGAACCGGGCGAAGGCGTCCTCCCACTTCTCCTCGCTGTCGTAGGAGTCGACGCCGATCCGCCAGGCGGCGGCGTCCGCTTCCGGCAGGTCGGTGCCCTTGTCGTCGGGTCCGGGGAAGTCGAAGGCGGGCAGGCCGTGCAGCTCCCGCATGTGGTTCCCGATGGTCATGTCCGCCTGCTCCTGACGTTCGACATTCGACGGCCGTACGAATTCGGCCGCGGCGATCACCGGCCGATGTGTGAGCAAGTTCTACCAAGCCGCACTGACAACGGCTGCGGCCGGGCCGACTCTGAGCCGTTGTCAGACCCCGCGCCTACGGTCGGTGTCGACGCGGTGCACGGAGCGCCGCGCGGAGGGAGAGCGATGTACCGGCAGGGTGATGTGCTCATCGCGCCGACCGAGGAGTCGGCGCTGCCGCCGCACATGGACGACGCGCCGCAGGAGCCGCGGGACGCGCGCGGCCGGCTCGTCCTCGCGCTGGGCGAGGTGACAGGTCACGCGCACGCCGTCATGGGACCGGGACGGCTCTTCAGCCCGCCGGCCCCGTTCGCGCCGATGCTGCTGCATCTGCCGGACGGCGGACGGGTCCTGCACGAGGAGCACGCGGCGATATCGCTGCCCAAGGGCTGGTACCGCGTGGTGCGGCAGCGGGAGTACGTACCGGGCTCGGTCCGCGTGGTCGCCGACTGAGCGTCCCGCGGTGGCGCCCGGGGTCCGGGCACGCGGGCACGGCAGGACAGCACGTCGAGGGCAGGGAGCAGAACTCATGGGAGGGGACGGCATGTCGACCGTCGAGCAGTGGAGGCAGGCCGCCGTGGCCACCGGATCCGCGGACCGCGCGGCGGCCGAGGCGGGGGTGCGGCTGGCGTACCGGCGCGCGGGGCTCGCGGAGCCGGAGCGCGTCCGCTGGGCCGGATCGCCGCGCGCGGCCGTGGCGATGCTGCGCGCGGAGGCCGCGCTTCAGGGGACGCGCGGCAAGGGTCACAGCGTGCGGGACGAGGTGCGCGGGCGGCCGTGGGCCGCGGAGCGGGCCCGGCTGCACGCGGCGCTCGGCCCCGCGGGCTGGAGCGAGCGGTGGAACGCGACCGGGGCGCGGCTGTGGGAGGGGACGCAGGCGCTGGCGGGCCGGATCAGGGCCGGTGTGGTCGAGGAGTTGGCGCGGGGGCGGAAGGAGGAGCCGGAGATCCGGCTGCTGCTGCTCGACGCGGTCCTCGGTCAGCACGAGGCGGCCTGGCTGTGCGCGTTCGACACGCGGGAGGGCTCCCCGCTGGACGGGCTGGCGGCGGTCGCCCGCTCGGCGGGCTGGTGGTGGCCGTACGAGCGGGTCGCGATCGTCTGCGAGCGCCCCGCCGAGCTGCACCGCGACGAGGCGGGCCGCCTCGACCGGGCCGACGGTCCCGCGCTCGCCTTCCCCGACGGCTTCGCGCTGCACGCCTGGCGCGGCATGCCGGTCCCCGCCGAGTTCCTGCGTGAGCTGGGCACCCTCACGCCGGAGCGGATACGCGGCGAGGAGAACGCGGAGCTGCGCCGCGTCATGCTGGAGCACTACGGCTACGACCGCTATCTGACCGAGTCGGGCGCGGTCCCCGTGCACCGGGACGAGACCGGCATCCTCTGGCGGATCGCGCTGACCGGGGACGAGGACGTGACGATGGTCGAGGTCGTCAACTCCACACCGGAGCCGGACGGCACGAGCCGTACGTACTGGCTGCGGGTGCCGCCCGGCACCAGCACGGCGAAGGAGGGCGTGGCCTGGACTTTCGGCCTGACCGCCGACACCTACGTGCCGCTGCGCCAGACCTGACCGCCGGACAGGCCCTAGGCGCGTTCGACGATGCGGGAGAGCTCGGCGTCCAGGGCGGACCGGACGGTCCGGGCGTCGAGCGGGGCGCGCTCCCGGGCGAAGGAGACGAAGCGGCGCACGGGGGCGGCGTCCAGTTCGACGCGGGCGTCCTGGCCGGGACGGCCGAGGCGGATCAGCAGCCGCGAGCCGGTTCCGGCCGAGGGCGTGACCCGGACGTCGCCGAGGCCGACGGCTCCGGTCAGGCCCCTGGCCAGCAGGTCCCAGGCGAAGATCCAGGTGGCGGTCTCGGGGCCGCCGAGGCCGAAGGTCATCCGCACGGCGAGGCAGTCCTGCGGGTCGTAGGCCATCCACGCCGGAATCCGCAGCCGGTGGCCGCTGGGCAGCGGCATCGACGCCGTCACCGTGTGGCAGCAGGAGTCGGGCATCGAGTCTCTTTTCGCCGAACGACGGGACGCGGCCGGTGGCGGTACTACCGGACAGGTCCTCGACCTCTGAGGCTCCGTGTGCCCCCGCCCGCGGATCACATGCCGCTCACATACCGGCCGCCGGTACGCCGCCCGGCGGATTTCCCGGCGGGGCATGGCCACCACGGGCGCGGGCACCCGCATTCCATGGAGGATGCGGAGATGGCTGATCATCACGATGTGCGCCGGATCGCGTTGACCCTGCCGGAGGCGGTGGCGGCGGACGACGGGATGTCCGTATCGGTGCCGAACGGCGGCAGGCACAAGAAATTCGCCTGGGTGTGGCTGGAGCGGACCGACCCGAAGCAGGCCCGCGTACCGCGGACCGACGTGGTGGCCGTCCGGGTCGCGGGCCAGGAGGAGAAGGAGGCGCTCCTCGCATCAGACCCGGCGAAGTTCTTCACCGAGCCGCATTACAACGGATTCCCCGCCGTGCTCGTACGGCTCAAGGCCGTCGCCGAGGACGAGCTGCGGGCGCTGCTCGTCGGCGCCTGGCGTTGCCAGGCGCCGCGAGCCCTCGTGCGGGAATCCGGTCTCTGAGACGGGTCTCCGAGACCGGCGGGGCGGGTCGCCCGCGCCGATCACTTGCGCCGGTCGGTGTGCCGGTAGCCGAAGGGGCCCGGCAGGTCCGCGGAGGTCGTCCGCCGTCCCGTGGTCGACCAGGTGCGGTGCGCGCCGCCTCTGCGTCCGAGCGTGAGGGACAGCGACTTCCGGTTCACGTTGATACGTACGCCGGGAAATATGTGGAACGACTTACGGAACGTCAGCGGCATGATGTCCTCCGGTGGTTGGCCTGTCGGCTCGTCTGCCCAGCTGACACCGCCTCACCCCGACGACTCCTGAACCGTCGCCGTCCGCCCGCGTTCCGACCGTTCGATACCGCCGAGGCCCCGGGCCGAGGGGTTCGGCAGAGGCGTTCGGCAGAGCCGTCCGGCGCAGTCGGGCCGCGGGCTCACTCGGGGAGCGGTGTTCGCTGCCGTCCGGACGAGTGACTTGCGGGCGCGGCAGCCACCGGGCCGACGACGGGTGGCGAACTCTGAGTGCGGACACCGGTAAGGCGGATGATCACACTCCGCATGCCGGTGGGCTCAGTGCAGACCACCAGCACCAAAGGAGTACCCATGAAGCTCATGCGCAACGGCGCCGTCCTGGCCGCGCTCGTCGGCGGGATCGTGCTTGCCGGTGGCGGCGTCGCCGCCGCTGACGCCGACGCCACCGGCGCGGCCATCGGCTCGCCCGGCGTCCTGTCGGGCAACCTGATCCAGGTCCCGATCGACGTGCCGATCAACGCCTGCGGCAACTCGATCAACCTGATCGGCGCGCTGAACCCCGCCTTCGGCAACACCTGTTACAACGGCGGCGGTCACCACGAGAGCGCCGGCTGGGACGGCGCGAACCACGACGGCATGGGCCACTGGGGCCACGAGGGTCACGTCTGGCACCCCGAGGCCAAGGACGACTGCAAGTAGTCGGACCGCTTCCTGAGCACCCCGTCCCGGTCGCCGCCCGCAAGGGCCGGCGGCCGGGACGCTCCATGCCGGGACGCTCCATGCCGGAACACCGCACGCCGGAACGCTTCACGCCGGGAGGCCGCGGGCCCGAACCCCTCGGACCCGGCCGCGTGAAGCACCCCTTTGGGCCCAACTCCCCCTCGCCCGGGGCCGAATGCGTGTTCGCGTCCTTCAAGGGCAGACGACCCCCGAGAACGCACGTGGGTGGCCACGTACGACAAGAAGGGACGTCATGGAGATCTCCGGCATCATCAGCGCCATCATCATCGGCATTATCATTGGCGTGCTCGGTCGGCTCGTGGTCCCCGGCCGTCAGCACATCGGCGTCATCTGGACCATCCTGATCGGCATCGTGGCGGCCATCATCGGAGCCGCCATCGCCCACGGTCTCAACGTCGACGACACCAGCGGAGTCGACTGGATCGAGTGGCTCATCCAGATCGGTCTGGCCGCTGTCGGCATCGCCGCTCTCGACAGGTCGAGCCCGCGCCGTCGGTGATCCATGAGTCCTGGTCCCGGCCACACCCGGCATCCGGATGATATGAACGCAGGCGCCTTTCCTTGAGGAGTTCCGCATGGAACCCGACCCCGGGAAGGGCGCCTTCCGTCTGCCCGATCGCGCCGCCGACGGTCACCCGCACCCACGACACCGCCCCGGCGCCCTCCCCCTCCAACGCCCGACCTTCATCGGCCGACCTTCATCGACCGACCGCCTCAACCACCACGACCGCAGGGAGCAGCATGTTCGGATCGACCGCCCGTCGGCTACGGCGTTGCGCACGTGACGTGTTCGGCTGGCCGAGCCTGCGCCCGCCGCAACTGGAGGCGATGAAGGCGGTGATGCGGCACCAGGACGTCATCGTCGTGATGCCGACCGGTGCCGGGAAGTCGGCGGTCTACCAGGTGCCGGGCGTCCTGCTGAAGGGCCCGACGGTCGTGGTGTCCCCGCTGATCGCCCTCCAGCGCGACCAGGTCGAGGGGCTGCTCAAGCGCGAAGGACCGGGCGCGGCATCGGTCAATTCCACGCACCGCGACGCGGAGAACGCGCAGACCTGGGACCGGGTGGAGAGCGGCGACCTGGACTTCATCTTCCTCGCGCCCGAGCAACTGGCCAGGGAGGACGTCATCCTGCGGCTGAAGCAGGCCCGTCCCGCGCTGTTCGTGGTGGACGAGGCGCACTGCGTTTCCTCCTGGGGCCACGACTTCCGCCCTGATTACCTGCGGTTGGGCGCCGTACGCGAACGGATCGGCCGCCCGCCGGTCCTGGCACTCACCGCGAGCGCGGCGGCGCCGGTCCGCGCGGAGATCCTTCAACTGCTGGGCATGCGCGGCGCCCAGGAGGTCATCGCGGGGTTCGACCGGCCCAACATCCATCTGGCGGTCGGCTACTTCCAGGAGGAGAAGGCCAAGCGGCGCGCGGTCCTCGACCGCGTCGGCGCCGAGACCGGCTCCGGCATCGTCTATACGGCGACCCGGCGCGAATCCGAGTCGTACGCCGAGGAGTTGCGGGAGGCGGGGGTGTCCGCCGCCGCGTACCACGCGGGGTTGCGCGCCGCGGAGCGGTCGTCCGTCCAGGACCGTTTCCAGCGCGGGGAGTTGGCGGTCGTCGTGGCCACCTCGGCGTTCGGCATGGGCATAGACAAGCCCGATGTGCGGTTCGTGGTGCACGCCTCGGTGCCGGGATCGCTCGACGCGTACTACCAGGAGATCGGCCGCGCGGGCCGCGACGGGGAACCGGCGCGGGCATACATGGCCTACCGGCCGCAGGACTTGGGGCTGCGGCGGTTCTTCTCCTCCAGCCGCCCGGACGCCGAGGCCCTCACCCTGGTCGCGGACCAGCTCGCCGAGCGGTCGGCCGGGCGGACGACGGGCAAGGCGGCCGGGAAGAAGGCTGCCGAGGAGCCCGCCGCGGTCTCCGTGACGGCGTTGCGCGGCGACACCGGCCTGACGGCGAGCCGGTTGACGGGTGTCCTCAATCTGCTGGGGCAGGCGGGCGCGGTCCGTACGGCGGCGGACGGGAAGGTGTCGCTGACGCCGGAGTGCGCGGCGGCCTCGGCGCGGAAGGCCGCGGTGGAGCGGGCGCTGGAAACCGCCGACAGCCACCGGCAGTTGGAGCAGTCCCGCGTGGACATGATGCGCGGCTTCGCGGAGACCGACGGCTGTCGGCGGGCGTTCCTGCTGGGTTACTTCGGCGAGGCGCTCCCCGGAGGCTGCGGCAACTGCGACACGTGCGGTTCGGCGACCGGACCCGGCGCCCCGGCCCCCGAAAGGGACCGTCACGCGGGTGTCCTGCGCGGTACGGGCTCGCGGGGCGACTCCCGACAGGACGCGGAGTCCGGTTCCGGCGGCCGGGAGTCAGCCGCGGCAGCCGCGCGGGGCGGGAGCCGGGCACGTATCTGGCGCCGCGACCGCGGACGGCCGGACGCCGGGGCCGCGGCCGCTTCGCACGGCCGGTACGCGCCCGGCGTCCGGGTCCTGCACGACAAATGGGGTCAGGGCGAGGTGATGGGCGTCGCGGACGACACGGTCACCGTGCTCTTCGAATCCGCCGGATACCGGACCCTGTCGCTGTCCGTCGTCCGGGAGCGGGATCTGCTGACGCCGGTCAAGGGGCGCGGTGCGTGACATGCGGCTCCGCGGTGCCCGACGACGCGCGGGCCACCGCGGCCTGCTGCCGAGACCTCCGACGTTTCAGGGTGCGGCGTTCCTCCTCGCTGGTGCCGCCCCACACGCCGAGGCTTTCGCCCATGTCGAGGGCGTAGCTCAGGCAGGTCTCCCTGACCGGGCAGTCCGCGCAGACCCGTTGGGCCTTCTGCACCTGGAGTTTGGCCGGTCCGGCGTTGCCCACGGGGAAGAAGAGTTCGGGGTCCTCGGTGCGGCATGCGGCCTGGTGTTGCCAGCTCACGGAGACACCGCCTTTCGTCGGGTGCGGAGTGTCGGGCCCACGTACCGGGCCCATGGGTACTCGCCTGCCCAGGCGGTCGGCGCTCAACGTGAGGAGTTTGTGAGGGCGGCGGCGCCCGAAGCCTTACGGACATCCGACAACCCGATGACCCGATTCGCTCTCGGACGCCTCCCGTCGGGCGTGGCGGCGTCACGCACGGCCGGATCGGGGGTAGGCGGTGACAGTGAGGCCGGGAGGTTCCCGATCGACCGGAGGCCGTGAGGTCTCCGCCGGACCGGAAACCGTCAGGTCTCCACTCGGCCTCGCCCCGTATCCATGTCCGTCCGTACGCTGAAGGAGCCGCCGCCATGGCCAGAAGCGACCGCAAGCCGAGCAGGGCGCCCGTGCCGCTGCGCACCGGCCGCTCCGCGTGGGGCCTGTACCGCGAAACGCGCCGCCCGGGCGAACCGGGCCTGTTCCGGCGGCTGGTGGCGACACCGCGTCTGGTCAGCGCGGTACTGCACCGCCGTTATCCGGGCCTGTCGCGCGCCAAGCTGCTGGCCTTCACGGTCCTGGCGGCGATCTACGTGGTCTCGCCGCTGGACGCGATCCCGGACGTCATCCCGGTTCTCGGGTGGACGGACGACTCGGCGGTGGTGCTGTGGTTCATGACCGGTCTGGTCCGCGAGTCGGGGCGCTTCGTGAGCTGGGAGTCCGACGGTCCGCGCGGCGGCGTGCTGCCCCCGAAGGGTTCGGCGGTGTGACCACCGGCCGGGCCGAGGGATACGGCGTACGCGGTACGCGCCCCTGACCCGGCCGGTCGAAACCGCTGCCGGAGGTTTCTCGCCGGACGCGCCATCCGTCGGATGCGCGTCCCGCTCGAGGCGTCTCCTACTGAATGCCGGCGTCCTTGCACGCCTGGGCGAATTCGGCGGTGCAGATCTGGGCGGTGGTGTAGAGACCGTCCTTGATGACCGTGTCCTTGATGTTCTCCTTGGTCACCGATATGGCGTCCAGCAGCTTCGCCGGGACGTCCTGGCCGGAACCGCTCTTGGCGGTGCCGTCGGCCACGGACTTGACGTCCTTGCCGTTCAGCAGGTCGATCGCGATCTGCGCGGTGGCGTCCGCCTCCGGCTTGTACGCCTTGTAGACGGTGCTGGTCTGAGTGCCCGCCAGAATCCGCTGGATCGCGGTGAGTTCGGCGTCCTGACCGGTCAGCGGCGGGTTGATGCCCGCACCCTTGAGGGCGGTGGCGATGCCGCCCGCCATGGCGTCGTTGGCGGAGTAGACACCGGCGATGGCGGCTTTGCCGAGCTGGGTGATCGCCGCGGTGACCTTCTGGTTGGCGACGGTGTCCTTCCACAGACCCGACTGCTCGTAGGCGATGTTCACCTTGCCGTCGAGGATCTTGTGCGCGCCTTCCTTGAAGGCGGCGGCGTTCGGGTCGGCCGGGTCGCCGTCGATCATCACGATCTTCGAGGTGGGAACGGCCTTGGGACCCATGGCGTCCAGCAGCGCCTGCCCCTGCAACTCGCCGACCTTCTCGTTGTCGTAGGAGACGTAGGCGGACACCGGACCCTGCGCGAGGCGGTCGTACGCGACGACCTTGATGCCCTTGTCGACCGCGGCCTGCACCGAGGACTGGATGCCGACCGAGTCCTGCGCGTCCAGGATGAGAACCTTGACGCCCTTGGCGATCATGCTGCTGACCTGCTGCGCCTGCTTCGCCGGGTCGGCCGAGGCGTTGTCGTAGCTGACCTTGCAGTCCGAGCACAGTTCCTTGATCTTGGCCTCGATCAGGGGACGGTCGAATTTGGCGTACCGGGTGGTCGTGGTGTCCGGGAGCAGCAGGCCGATCGTCTTGTCCTTGCCGCCGCCTGACGACTTGTCATGGGTTTTGCCGCAGGCGGCCACGGTGGTGAGCGCGAGCGAAACGGCGGCGGTTCCGACGATGAGCCGTCGCGTCATTGCCTTCATGCGCGGTTGCCCCTCCCTGACTGGGCCGCAACACCGCGACCCGGGTGCAGGCGAGTCAACTCTCGTGACGCTCCGTACGTCAAGAAGTAAACATCGGATCGATTCATTGAATCGATATTGGGCTCTCCTGTCGTCGCCTCATGAGGCAACGCCTACAACATGTGAATCCGAAGCCGGGCGTTCGGGGCAATGCGCTTTCACGGGTCGGATATGTGTCATACCGCTCACGACAGGACCGGGCGCACGGCCGGAGGGCGGCACCCCATCGCGGGGGGGGCGCCCCCCCCCCGGGGCCCCCGGGGTGCCCGGGGGCGCGCCCCCCCGGCCCCCGGGGGCCGCAGAAAATTGGGGTGGGGGTGTCGCGGCACA
>NZ_JBIVOA010000004.1:174053-746254 GCF_044753885.1 Streptomyces sp. NPDC093221
TACACCCCCCCGCGGGGGGTGGGGCCCACGCGTTTAACCGGGGGGTTTTTTTTCACAACCCCCCCCCCACGGGCGGGGGCCCGGGGCGGGGGGGGGCCCCCCCGGGGGGGGGGGCCCCCCCCCCGGCCGTGCGCCCGGGTGACCGGTGGTCAGCGCCTCGCGTCCCGCGAGTCGCCGAAGAAGATGCGGTAGAGGATGAGCAGCACGAGCGCCCCGCCGATCGCCGCGCCCCAGGTGGCGGCGTCGAAGAAGTGGTGCTGTACCGGCTTGTCGAGGATTTTGGCGGACAGCCAGCCGCCGACGAACGCCCCTGCGACGCCGATCAGGATGGTTCCGATCAGGCCGCCCGGATCGCGACCGGGCAGCAGAATCTTCGCGACGGCCCCGGCGAGCAGACCGAGGATGACCCAACTGAGGATTCCCATAGGGGCCGTCTGCCCTGCGACCCGCGGGTCACACACACGAGTGCGCACCGCGCGGCGGTCAACACCGGGCGGGGGCACCGGAGTCGGGGCACGCCGCCCGGTCCGGCCGCGTGCAATACGGCACGGTTATCGCCCGGCCGCCGGGCGCCCCTCGGTGTGCATATTTCCATATCCGCACCGCACGTTACAGAAAGCGTCACTCGGTGAAATCTGGAATTCACACGCGCGCAAGTTTTAGGTGGTCCCATCGCGGCTAATCCGCTGGTCAACCAGGTTTGTCGATTTCCCGCAGAGCGGGACCTGCGATGGGTGCGCGTCATGAACGAACTGCGTGTGCTGTCGATCTACGAGGGCTTCTTTTCCGGCGGTGCGAGGATTCTGCACAGCGACGTCGTGCGCGGTCTCAGCGGCGGCGCGCAGCGGCACGCGGTGCTGAGCATCGAGGGTGAGATGCACCGCGAGGCGACCAGGCAGCCGATGTCCGACGACGCCTGCTACCGGGCGCTCACGGCGGCGGGTGTACCGGTGTCGGCCCTGCGCGACCGTTTCGGCGGCGAAGGCCGGGAGGACGCCGAGGCGGGCAGCCGCAAGGGCGGGCACGAGAGCGGCGGCGGCGTGTTCAGCCGGTCGGAGCTCGCGGCCACCGCCAGGGCGACGGCGGCGGCCGACGTACTCCTCTCGCTCAAGGAACAGCCGCTCGCGCTGCTCAATCAGGCCGGGCTGCCGTACCGGCCGGTGGTGGTGTGCCTGCACAGGTCCGATCCGGAGAATCAGGGCCCCGCGCTGGACGCGCTGCGCGCCGCGGTGGCGGCGGGCCGGGTGCGGGCCTGCGTCTGCTGCGCGGAGTCGACCAGGGCCGCGTACGTGGCCGCGGGCATCCCTGCCGAGCTGATGCACGTCATTCCCAACGGCGTCGATCTGCTGCGGTTCCGGCCCGACGCGGTCCGCAGGGCCGCGATGCGGTCCTCGCTCGGTATCGCGGCGGACGCGCCCGTCACGGTCTTCGCGGCCCGCTACGCGGAGATGAAGAACGTGCCGCTGTTCCTGCGGGCGGCCAGGATCCATCTCGGGCGGGACCCCGGCGCGCACGTCCTGATGTGCGGCGCCGGGATGACCGCGGAGAACCCGGAGCTGACCGCGGACATCACGGCCGCCTTCGGTGACGCTCCCGGCCTGCTGCGGCGGCTGTCGCTGCTGGGCGTGCGGCACGACATGGAGACGGTGTACGCCGCCGCGGACGTGGTCTCGCTGACGTCGTCGTCGGGTGAGGCGGCGCCGCTGTGCCTGATCGAGGGCATGATGTGCGGCGCGGTGCCGGTGGCCACCGATGTCGGGGACTGCGCGGAGCTGGTCGCCGGGCACGGCTTCCTCACCCCGGCGGAGGCCGAGCCGATCGCCGCGGCCTGGTCGCGGGCGGCGGCGCTGGCCGCCGACTTCGCCCCGGCGCTGGCCCGCAGCCGCGAGCGCTTCAGCCAGACCCGCATGGTGACCGCCTACGGCGCGCTCATCGAGCGGGTGCACCAGGACGCGGTGCGCGCGGTCCGCCCGGCCCGTCGCAGGACCAGGACGCGCGCGGGGGTCCCGTACGGAGCCTGAGCCCGCCGGGACGGCAAGCCGGAGTACGCGGTACGGCGCGGTGGGGGCCCCACCGCTCCCCCGCGCCGTACCGAAGCCGTGCCGAAGCCGCGCCGAAGCCATCAGGTGCCGTAGTACGCGTCCCGGTACGAGAGGAAGAGGCCGCCCGGTCCGTCCACCGTCTCGGCGGCGAGGACGGCGTGCAGGAGGGCCCGGGTGAGCGCGTCGGCGCCCGCCTCGAGGACGGCGTTCATCGCGCCCGCCTCGATGTGCACGCCGAAGGCGGGGTCGGCGGCGTCGGCCGTCCCCGGCGGGACGAGGGGGCGGCGGCCGGTCGCCATGGCGAAGACGGTGTCGCCGTCGGACAGGGAGTGGGCGGGGCGGACGGCGCGGGCGAGTCCGTCGTGCGCGGTGCCCGCCAGCTTCCGCGCCTGGGCGCGGGTGAGGACGGCGTCCGTCGCGACCACGGCCAGCGTGGTGTTGAGCGGGTGGCTCCGCCGCTCGGCGTTCTCGGCGGCAGCGGCGGCCGTACGGCGTCGGGCCCGCTCCAGGGCGTCGGCCGCGACGGGCGGGCCGTACGGGGCGAATTCCGCGGCGGCGGGGCCCGGTCTCGCGCCCCAGAGCGCGCCCGTGTCGGGGTCGACCACGGAACCGGCCGCGTTGAGCACCGCGAGCGCGGCCACCGTCACGCCGGACTCCAGGACCGTGCTGGCCGTCCCCACCCCGCCCTTGAGGCCGCCGGCCACCGCGCCCGTACCCGCGCCGACGCAGCCCTGCGGCACCGGCGCGCCCTCCGGGGCCGCCGCCGCGGCGCGTACCGCCGCAAGGCCCGTCTCCGCGCCCGGTCGCGCCGTCCACGAGCCGCCGCGGCCGAGGTCGAACAGCGCGGCGGCGGGCACCACCGGCACCACCTGGCCGGGACCGCCGACCCGGAAGCCCCGGCCCCGCTCCTCCAGCCAGCCGACCACGCCGCCCGCCGCGTCGAGCCCGAAGGCGCTGCCTCCGGTGAGCACCACGGCGTCGATGTACGGCACGAGATTGCGCGGGTCGAGGGCGTCGGTCTCGCGGGTGCCGGGACCGCCGCCGCGTACGTCGACCGCGGTGACCGCGCCGCCCTCGGGGGCCAGCACCACCGTCGTCCCGGTGAGCCAGCCGTCGCCGGTCCGCTGGGCGTGACCGACGCGTACTCCCTCGACGTCGGTGAGGCCGTTGCCGGGACCCGGCCGTGCGCTGCCGCTCATGTCGTCCTCCGTGAGGTAGCCACGATCACGCGGGCCCGCGCCATCCGCGTACTCGCGGCCCGCCCCCTCACCGTACGAGACCGCGGCCGAACGTCGGTGTGCTCCGGCGCGTGTCAGGGCGCGCCGGAGCAAGGGGTATCCCATCAGAAGAACGACGTAAACTTCAATGTTTTTTACGCAACAAGTTGACCGAAGAGTGAAATCGACGGTCACTGCCGCCTCGGTGTCAGGTGCGCGCTCCTCGCCGTCTCGGCATGCGGGACGCCTTGATGGCGCGCCGCAGGCGACCGCCCGTGGGCCGCTGCACGGCGATCAGCACGATCATGCCCCGGTCCTGGACCCGGATCCGGCCGCCGGCCTTCACTTCGGACTCGTCGGTGCCGTCGGCCTCGGCCGCGGTGTCCACGGCGACCTGCCACAGGCCGCCGTACTCGCGTTCGGGGATCACGAAGTCGAGCGGTTCGTAGTGGCTGTTCAGCAGGATCAGGAAGGACGTGTCGGAGATCCGGCCGCCCTTCGGGTCGGACTCGGTGATGGCGTCGCCGTTCAGCAGCAGGGCGACGGCGCGCGCGTCGCCGCGGTGCCAGTTCTCCTCGCACATCTCACCGCCGTCCGGCCGGAACCACACGGCGTCCGCGACGGCCGATCCCCCGGTGTCGCCGCGGAAGAACCGGCGGCGGCGCAGCACCGGGTGCTCGGCGCGCAGCTTGATCAACCGCCGTGTGAAGTCGAACAGTTCGCGCTGCTCGGCGTCCAACGTCCAGTTCACCCAGGCGGTTTCGTTGTCCTGGCAGTAGACGTTGTTGTTGCCGCGCTGGGTGCGGCCCATCTCGTCGCCGTGCGCGATCATCGGCACACCCTGCGAGACCAGCAGCGTCGTCAGCAGATTGCGCTGCTGTCTGGCGCGCAGCGCGAGCACTCCGGGGTCGTCGGTCTCGCCCTCGGCTCCGCAGTTCCACGAACGGTTGTGGCTCTCGCCGTCGTTGCCGTCCTCGCCGTTGGCCTCATTGTGCTTGTCGTTGTACGAGACCAGGTCGCGCAGCGTGAAGCCGTCGTGGCAGGTGATGAAGTTGATCCCGGCGCGCGGGCGGCGGTTGTCGTCCTCGTAGAGGTCGGAGGAGCCGGTGAGCCGGGAGGCGAGGGCGGGCAGTGTGCCGTCCTCGCCGCGCCAGAAGTCCCTGACGGTGTCGCGGTATTCGCCGTTCCACTCGCTCCACAGGGACGGGAAGTTGCCCACCTGGTAGCCGCCCTCGCCCAGGTCCCACGGCTCGGCGATCAGTTTGACGCGGCTGACCACCGGGTCCTGCTGCACGAGGTCGAAGAAGGACGAGAGCCGGTCCACCTCGTGGAACTGCCGGGCCAGCGTGGCCGCGAGGTCGAAGCGGAAGCCGTCCACGTGCATCTCGGTGACCCAGTAGCGCAGGCTGTCCATGATGAGCTGGAGGACGTGCGGATGCCGCATGAGCAGGCTGTTGCCGGTGCCGGTGGTGTCGAAGTAGTGCCGCGGGTCGTCGTCCACCAGCCGGTAGTACGAGGCGTTGTCGATGCCGCGGAAGGAGAGCGTCGGCCCCATGTGGTTGCCTTCGGCGGTGTGGTTGTAGACCACGTCGAGGATCACCTCGATGCCCGCCTTGTGCAGGGCCTTCACCATCTCCTTGAATTCCGTGACCTGTTGGCCGCGTACCCCGCTCGACGCGTACGCGTTGTGCGGCGCGAAGAAGCCGATGGTGTTGTAGCCCCAGTAGTTCGACAGGCCACGGTCGCGCAGATGGCCGTCCTGCGCGAACTGGTGCACCGGCATCAGCTCGATCGCCGTCACGCCCAGTTCCTTCAGGTGCTCGATGACCGCCGGGTGCCCGACTCCCGCGTAGGTGCCGCGTATTCGCTCCGGCAGGCCCGGGTGGGTCATCGTCAGACCCTTCACGTGCGCCTCGTAGATCACCGACTCGTGGTACGAGTGACCCGGCGCGCGGTCGTCCCCCCAGTCGAAGGACGGATCGGTCACCACCGACAGCATGGCGTGGCCGAGGCTGTCCATCGTGTTCTGCTCCTCGGGCGCGTGGAAGCGGTGGCCGAACGCCGACTCGTCACCGTCGACCTGGCCTTCCACTGCCGTGGCGTACGGGTCGAGCAGCAACTTCGCCGGATTGCAGCGATGCCCCTCGTCCGGCCGGTACGGGCCGTGCACGCGGTAGCCGTAACGCTGGCCGGGGCCGACGCCCGGCAGATACGCGTGCCGGACGAATCCGTCCACTTCGGTCAGCGTGAGGCGCTGTTCCCGTCCCGCGTCATCGACGAGGCACAGCTCGACCTTCTCCGCCACCTCGGAGAACAGGGCGAAGTTGGTGCCCGAGCCGTCGTACGTGGCTCCGAGCGGATAGGGACGACCGTTCCACTGCTGCATTCACTGACCCTCTCGACCCTGCGTGAGCGACGATCCGACGTCCTCCCACTCATACCCCGTTGATCTCAGGCCATGGGTTCGTGAAGTGAACGGTCGCAGAAGGCCCCCGCGAACCGGTCGCGGACCGTACGACAGCGACCTCCGGCGGTGGCCGGAGGTCGCTGTCGCGAGCCGCGTCGGGCTCGGGGTGTCGCATGGGTTCGGGTGTCGAGGGGGTTCGGGTGTCGAGGGGGTTCGGCTGTCGAGGGGGTTCGGCTGTCGAGGGTGGAGGCGCCGGGGGTCAGGAGTCCGGGTTCGGGCGCCGGGGGATGTCAGGCGTCGTCGCCCGGCAGGGACTCCGGGTCGTCCAGGAGGTGCACGGCGGCCTCCTCCGCGGAGGCGGCGCCGCCGTCGATGCCGACGTCGTCGGCCACACCGTCCTGGACCGGGCTGTCCACCCACTGCTCCGGGCTGGTCAGCCGGCCCGCGCGCAGGTCGCCCGCCTCGGGGTCGAGCAGTTCCCCGTCGGTGTCGGCGGCGTCGCCGAGGCCGTCCCCGTCGGGGAACTGCGGGGTGTCGGGGCGCTCCCTGGCCAGCCGCTGGTCCAGCGAGTCGCCGTCGCGCTGCTCCTCGGCCGTGGTGCCGTTCTGCTCGACGGCCAAGGGCCGCTCGGGCGGCGAGTACCCCTCGTCCAGGACGTCCTCGACGCCCCGGTCGACCAGGGTGTCCTCGGGCTCCAGCGGGCCCGCGTCCTCCTGGATCTCGCTCCCGTCCGGCTGGTAGACGTCGTCCCCCATGCCGTCGTCCGTCATGCGGTCGGACATCGTGTCCTCTTCCTGGTCGGTCGGCGGATTCGCGATGCCGGTGGTGGCATCACGGACGGTCGCCTGCCCGTGGTGCGGCGGCGGAAACGGTGGACATCCCACCGCGACCGTGCGGCGTACCCCTCAATCCTCGCGCGGTGCGGGCAGCGCGGCCAGCCAGTCGGTCAGCAGGCCGCTGACCTCCTCGGCGCGCTCCTGCTGGATCCAGTGCCCGCAGCCCTTGAGGATGTGCGAGGAGACCAGTCCGGGCAGGGTGCTCGGATACGCGTCGATGGCGCCGGCCATCCATGTGGTGGAGGCGTCGAGGTCGCCGCCGATGAACAGCGAGGGCTGCCGGATCGGAGCGCCGTCCCAGGGCGCGAGGTCCGCCCAGTCGCGGTCGACGTTGCGGTAGCGGTTGAGCGCCCCGGTCAGTCCGGTCCGCTCGAACTCGCCCGCGTAGAAGTCCAGGTCGCGCTCGGTCAGCCAGCCGGGCAGCCGTCCGGTGGGGAAGCGGTCGGAGAGCTTGGCGGCGGGCGGTACGAAGTGGGGGTCGCTCTCCCCCGCCGCCGGCATCGTGTCGGCCGACAGCGCCGCGTAGAAGCCCGCGAGCCAGCCGCGCACGTCCTGTTCGATCTCCGCCTCGGCCCGACCCGGCTCCTGGAAGTAGCTGACGTAGAACTCCTCGTCGCCGCCGATGGCGCCGAACGCCTCGGTGGGCCGGGGGCCGCCGCGCGGTGCGTAGGGCACGCTGAGCAGGCCGACGGCGGTGAAGACGTCCGGCCGCAGCAGCGCCGAGTTGGCGGCGACGGGCGAGCCCCAGTCGTGGCCGACGACCGTCGCGGTCCGCTCGCCGAGGGCGCGGACGAGCGCCACGTTGTCGGCGACGAGCTGGAGCATGCGGTACGCCTCGGGCTCCGCGGGCTTCGACGAGCGGCCGTAGCCGCGCACGTCGACGGCGACGGCGCGGTAGCCCGCCGCGGCGAGGGCCGGGAGCTGGTGGCGCCAGGAGTACCAGGACTCGGGGAAGCCGTGCACGAGCAGGACCAGCGGTCCCGCGCCCTGCTCGACCAGATGGATGCGGCCGCCGGGCACGTCGACCAGCCGGTGCCGCGCGTCGGCCGCGGGGTCCTCGGTGGCCGCGGAGTGCGGACGGGTCGGCTGTGGACGGGTGGGCTGCGCCATTGCTTCCTCCCGGAGCTTCGGGCCGCGCTCGCGGCGGTCTGACCTGCGGCGTACGTCGTGCACGGGCCGGGAGACCCGGCACGCCGTGAGCCGTTGCCGCGAGTGTGCGGGCCCGGCCGGAGCGCAGGCCAATTCCGTTGCCGTTCCGGCAAAACGGCGTCCCGCCGGGCGTCAGGTGACGACCGCGCCGACGGCGACGAAGCCGCAGATCATGACGAAGAGGATGGCCAGCAGCGGCCAGATGAAGCGCAGGTACTGGTCGTAGCGGACCTTGGCCAGGGCCGCACCACCGATGGTGACGGCGGTGGTCGGCACCCAGAGGTTCATCCAGCCGCTGGCCGACTGCCAGGCGGTGACGACGACTGAGCGCGAGACCCCGGCGAAGTCGGCCAGCGGGGCCAGGATCGGCATGGCGAGGGTGGCGTGCCCCGAGGTGGACGGGATGAGGAAGGCCAGCGGCAGGTTGACCAGGAAGACGATGATGCCGAACACCGAGTTGGACGTGCCGGAGACGACGCCCTCGATGGAGTGCAGCACGGTGTCGGTGACCTTGGAGTTGTTCATGATCACGGTGACGCCGCGGGCCAGCACGATGACCAGCGCGGGAGAGATGAAGTCCGCCGCGCCCTGGATGATCGTGGCGCTGAGCTTCTGCTCCCCCATGCGGCCGACTAGTCCGATGATCACCGCGGCGACCAGGAACAGCGCGGCCAGTTCGGCGAAGGACCAGTCCAGTTCCCAGGCGTACGGGGTCGCGTCGGCCTTGCCGGTCAGCGCGCTCGACCAGGGCACCACCGAGAAGATCATGAAGGCGAAGACCAGGCCGACGGCCATCAGTACGGCCTTGTGCAGGCCGGTCAGCTCGGGCGGCTCCTGGTCGCGGTCGACGCCCTGCTCCCGGTCGCCGGGCAGGAAGCCGACGAGGGACCGGTCGGGGTTCTTCTGCACGCGCTTGCCGTAGCGGACGACGTAGGCGACCGTCACGGTCGTCAGCACGATCCACATCACGAAGCGCAGCACGATGCCGTCGCCGAGCGAGATGTCGGCGGCCGACGAGGCGACGCCGGTCGCGAACGGGTTGACCGTGGAACACAGCACGCCGACGCCCGCGCCGAGGATGATCGCGCCGGTGGCGACCATGCGGTCGTAGCCCAGCGCCAGCATCAGGGGCACGATCAGGCCGTAGAAGCCCAGGGTCTCCTCGGCGAAGCCCTCGACCGTGCCGAGCACGGAGAAGGTCACCATGATGCCCGCGATGAGCAGCGCGCCGCGGTCGCGCAGGGCGTGCGCGAGGCGGGCGATGCCGCGGTCCAGGGCGCCGGTGGCGAAGACCACGGTGATGAACGCGCCGATGGCGAGCACGAACAGGAAGACGCCCGCACTGCCGTACAGGTCACCGGAGTTGTCGGGCGCGACGAAGCCGGTCTTGGCGTTCTGGATGCCGTACAGGCCGTTGACCGGCGAGAGGAACAGGTCCTTGAGGTGGTCGACGAAGCTCAGCCCGGACGAGACACGGTGGTACGTGCCCTGGATGGGCGCGCCCGTGTCCTTCCGCTTGTACTCGCCCGACGGGATCAGGAACGCCAGCGCCCACACCGCGAGGGTGACCAGGGCGAGGATGGTCAGGGCGCTGGGGAAGGTGAATTTGTGCTTCTTGGGCGGCTGTCGGCCCGGGTCGCCGTCACCCGTGGTGCCGGTGCCGGAGCCGCCGGCGGAGTCCCCGGCCGTGGTCCCCGCCGTCCCGGTGTCCCGGTAGGCGGTGGATCCGTTGGCATCGGCCGCGTCGGCGCCCGGCGCCGTATCGCCGCTCACCGCGCCCCGCCCGCCGCGCGGAAGTCCGCCGCGTACTCCCGGAGGAAGGCCGCCTCCGCGATGACGGCGCCGCGCAGCTCGGAGAAGAGCACCCGCTCATTGGGGGCGTGCAGATTGCACATGCTGTCCTGGGCGCCGAAGAGCAGCACCTCCGCGTGGGGTACGGCCTTGGCGAGGCCGTTGACCAGCGGGATGGAGCCGCCGCTGGCGGCGAGCTGGGCCTCCTCGCCCCAGCCCTCGCGCAGCGCGGTGCGGGCGGCGCGGTAGGCGGGGCCGTCGGTGGCCGGTTCGAAGCCGGGGCCCGCGTCGCTGGGGGTCACGGTCAGCTCGATGCCGAAGGGCCGGTGCTCGCGCAGGTGCCTGACCAGCGCGTCGGTGGCCTCCTTCGGGTCCTGCAAGGGGTGCACGCGCAGATTGAGCTTGGCGCGCGCGTACGGCACCACGGCCGACGCGGCGCCGTCCACGGTGGGGGTGTCCATGCCGATCACGGTGACGGCAGGGCCGCTCCACAGCCGCTCGCCGAGGCTGCCGGTGCCGATCAGCGGTGTGCCGTCGGGCACGGTCGCCAGCGCGCGGAACTCCTCCTCGGTGTACGAGGCCCCGTCCCACGGCTCGCGGCGCAGCCCTTCGACCGTGACGTCACCGGCCGCGTCGTGCAGCGAGGCGAGCGCCTGGATGAGGGCCAGCAGCGCGTCGGGCGCGGCGCCGCCGAATTCGCCGCTGTGCCGGGCCTCGGCGAGCGTCCGCACCTCCACGACGACCTCGGCGACTCCGCGCAGACCCGTGGTCAGGGTGGGGGTGCCGGGCCGCAGATTGCCCATGTCGGCGATGACCATGGCGTCGCAGGCGAAGCGCTCGGGGTCGGTCGGCGGGTAGTCGTCGAAGGCGCTGCCGTACTCCTCCTGACCCTCCAGCACGATCTTGACGCCGGTCGGCGGCCGGCCGCCGTACGCGCGCAGGACGCCGAGGTGGGCCATGACGTTCGACTTGTCGTCGGCGATGCCGCGGGCCCGCAGGCCGCCCTCGATGGGCGTGGGCTCGAAGGGCGGCGACTGCCAGGCCGACTCGTCGCCGGACGGCTGGACGTCGTAGTGCCCGTAGAGCAGTACGGTCGGCGCGTCGGGGGTCGGCGGCGGGATCTCGGCGTAGATGACCGGTGAGGTGTCGGGCAGGTCGATCCGCTCGATGTGCTCGACCCCGGCGTCCCTCAGGAGCTCGACCAGCAGGTCGTGCGCCCGGTTCACCTCCGCGGCGGGGTAGCCAGGGAAGGCGATCGAGGGAATCTCGGCGAGCCGCACCAGGTCGGCGGTGAGCTGTTCCATCAGACTGTCGACGGTGGCGGCGAGATCCATACCGGCGTGCTCCTCATCCCGAGTTCTCTGTCTTCCGACCGCTCCGTGGCGCGGTCGCGCTGTCGTGCGATCGCTTCCGTGGTCCGACGCGCCCTGCCGTCCGAAATCCCCGGTGCGGTCAGGGCCATGACGGTCCTTTCGAGCACTCTGTCGACTGTCCGGGTGAGGCGCAGCCGTTAATGGGCCGAACGGGCCACGGTGGCCGCGGCGGACGGTTGCCGTGGGACGCGGGTGACCCAAGGGGTTGACTGTGCATGACAACGCTGTCTCAATGTGGAATTGCAACGTGAGAAACGGTGAAGTGCCCGCGCTTCGACCGGAGTTGCCGTGCCGCGCGGTCGAGCGCGGCGTGACCCGTTCCGCCCGGTCCCGGACAGGGGTGTCGTGTGAGCAGACGGTGGTTGTGGCGCGTTCTTCTCCTCGCCTTGCTCGTCCTGGCCGCGCAGCCGGGCATCGCGTCGGCCTCGCCTGCGGGCGGCTCGTCGTCCTCCGCGGCTGCGGCGTCGTCGCACACGGGACGGTCGTCCACGGGGCCTGTGCCCACGGAGCCGCCGTCCACGGAGCCGCCGTCCGCGGAGCCGTCGCTTACGGTGTCGCCGGTCGCGCTCGCCGCGCCGAACGACGCCACGACCGTGTGCGCGGTCTACTGCGACACCCGCGACCCGTCACTGGCAGGGCAGGAGACCTTCCCGGTGGCGGACAAGACCCTCAACGGCCGCCGGGTCTCGCTGCACGTCTCGGACGCCGACGGCATGGCCTGGGCGTCCATCGACGCGGGACAGCTCAACGACTCGGTGTGGCTGGACCGCTCGTGGGACGGCGGGACGACCTGGGACGGGCTGCTGGGCAGGGCCTCGATCCCGTCGACCTGGACCGGCACGCGCACCCTGATGTACAACCTCTACGACCCCACCCACCACCGGCGCGCCGTACTGCGGGCGTGCGGGGACGCGCAGGGCGTGGGCTGTACGGGCTGGGCGCGGCTGAGCGTGTGTGCCGCGCGCTGCGACGGCGCCGATGTGTCCACGGGCACCGGTGACACCCGGCCGGTGGCGGACGCGACGCTCAACGGGCGGACCATCGCGCTGCACATGGACAACTCGGGGATGGCCTGGGGCACGGTCTCCGGCGGCGGCGCGGGCGACGAGATCTGGCTCGACCGCTCGTGGGACGGCGGCGCGAGCTGGCCCGACGGATCGTCGAAGGGGCGGACATCCGTGCCGTCCGGCGCGTCGGGCACCAGGACAGCGGAGTTCAACACCTCCGATCCGCTCGGCAAGCTCTACGGCGGCGCGGTGCGCGCCTGCGGCCGGGCCGTCGAGGGCCAGAACGGGAGCTGCACCGCGTGGGCGCGGCCGACGACGGTCCGCAGCGCGGCGGCGGCCGACGCCCTCATGTACTCCTACGACCCGAACACCGCCTACTGGCCATCGAGTTGGTGGAACTCCGCGGTGGCGCTCAGCACGGTGATCGACTACATGCGGCAGACCGGCGACACCCGCTATCTGTGGGTGGTGGCGCGCACCTTCCAGGTGAACAAGGCCGCCTTCCCCGCCGGGGCCCGCAGTTCCGACCCGATCGACGGCGACTTCATCAGCCGGGCCACCGACGACGCCGAGTGGTGGGCCCTGGCCTGGATCGACGCCTACGACCTGACCGGCAACGTCACGTATCTCAACGAGGCCGTCACGATCGCCACGTACGTCAACGGGCTGTGGGACACCAGCACCTGCGGGGGCGGGGTGTGGTGGGACCGCGAGCGGACGTACAAGAACGCGGTGACCAACGGGCTGTACGTGCGGTTGACCGCAGAGCTGCACAACCGGATCAGCGGGGACACGACCTGGCTGGGCCGGGCGACCACGTCCTGGAACTGGTTCAGGAACAGCGGTCTGATCAACGCGTCCGGGCTGGTCAACGACGGGCTGACCGGCGGCTGCGCCAACAACGGCCAGACGGTCTGGAGTTACAACCAGGGCCTGGCGATCGGGGCCGCGGTGGAGATCTGGCGGGCCACGGGTGACGGTACGGCGCTGGCGAAGGCGCGCCAACTGGCCGACGCCGCGGTCGCGGCACCGTCGCTGGTCACCTCGGGGTTGCTCACCGAGCAGTGCGACGCGCTGAACGCGACCTGCGACGACAACGCCAAGCAGTTCAAGGGCGTCTTCATGCGCTACCTCCAGGACCTCAACGGCGCGACCGGCGGCGCCTATCGCGGCTTCGCCACCACTCAGGGCAACTCGATCTGGTCGGCGGACCGCGATTCGCTCAACCGTCTCGGCGAGCGCTGGTCGGGCCAGGGCAGCACGGACCATCCCAATGTGCGCGACTGGCGCACTCAGGCCAGTGCGCTCAGCGCGCTGCTGGCGGCGGGCTGAGGCGGCGCGGACCTCAGGGTCCGGGCGGGGTCGCGGGCGCGGTCGTCCCGGGCGCGGTCGTCCCGCGGATGGTCGCCCCTGGCCCGGTCGTCCCGGTCGGCGCGGTCTCGGGCACGGTGACACCGGTCAGGCGCTCGGCCGCCGCCCACAGCCGGGCGTTGGTCGCGGGGTCGAGCGCTCTGCGGGTGATGCGCGCGGTCGTGGTCGGGCCGACCAGGCCGAGGCGTCGGCCCGGGCCGTAGTAGCCGCCCGCGACGGCTCCGGGATCGGCCGCGGCGAACAGCAGCGGTTCCGTGCCCTGCTCGACCCCTTGGCGGGGCAGGAAGTCCAGCCGCCTGCCGAGCCTGTGCAGTCGTGACGGCTCGCCGCCCAGGCTCGCGCCCGCGGTTTGCAGGTTGGTGGTGGTGTAGCCGGGGTGGGCGGCGGTGCTCAGCAGATTCCAGCCGCGGTCGGCGGCGAGGGCGGCCAACTGCCGGGTGAGGATGAGGTCGGCGAGCTTGGACTGGGCGTACGAGAGATTCGGGCGGTAGCGGCGTCGCTCCCACTGGAGGTCGTCGAAGCCGATCCGCCCGTAGGCGGCCGTGCCGCTGCTCATGGTCGCCACGCGCGGCGCGGTGGCGGCGAGCAGGGCGGGCAGCAGCCGGACGGTCAGGGCGAACGGGCCGAGGAAATTGCTGCCGAATTGCAGCTCGAAGCCGTCGGCGGTGGTCATCCGGGTCGGCGGGGCCATCACGCCCGCGTTGTTGACCAGCAGGTCGAGCGGGGCGGGGTCGGCGAGCACGCCGTCGGCGAACGCGCGGACCGACGCCAAGTCGGCGAGGTCGACGCGGCGCACTTCCAGGCGGGCGTCCGGGTGCCGCTCCAGGATCTCAGCGCGGGCCCGCTCCCCCTTGTCCGGAGTGCGTACGGCCATGATCACCTGCGCTCCCGCGGCGGCGAGGCGGCGGGCGGCCTCCTTGCCCGTGCCGCTGTTGGCGCCGGTCACGACGGCCTTACGGCCGGTCTGGTCGGGGACGACATACATGGTGACTCCTTCGGCGTCCGTGCCGGGACACCTCAATAAAGGACCGGTGGTCTGTTACGTTTCACGCTATCAGACCGGCGGTCCGATAACAACAGACCGCAGGTCCGTAGAATGTGGGCATGCCCACGACTTTCCAGCGCGCCCGCAGCGAGGAGCAGCGCGCCCAGCGCCGCCAGGCGATCCTGGACACCGCGTCCGCGATGCTCGCCGAGATGCCGGTGGCCGAGGTCAGCCTCAACGAGTTGAGCCGCCGCGTCGGCCTGGCGAAGTCGAATGTGCTGCGCTACTTCGAGTCCCGCGAGGCCGTGCTGCTCGAACTGCTCGACGTCGCCTTCCGGGAGTGGCTGGCGCATCTCGGACCCGAACTGGACGACGAGGTCGACCCCGGCGCGCCGCCCCGGCACCGCGGCGACCAGGCGGCGGCCGTCCTCGCCGGGTCGTTGGCGGTCCGCCCGGTGTTCTGCGACCTGACCGGCGCCCAGGCCGCCGTGCTGGAGCGCAATGTCTCGCCCGAGGTCGCCGCCGACTACAAGCGCACCGCCGTCCGGAACGTGTACGCGCTGGCCGACCTCGTACGGCGGCACGTGCCGGAACTGGGCGAGGGCGACGCGCTGCGGTACGCGGGCGCGGCCGTGATGGTCACGGGCGCCGTGTGGACGCACGCCCACCCGTCGGCGGCGATGCTGGCCGCCTATGACGCCGACCCGGCGCTCGAGGCGCTGCGGCTGGACTTCGCCGCGACGGTCCGCGAGACGCTGGAAGTCCTGGCCAGCGGGCTGCTGGCACGCCGCGTGCCCGAGTAGCGCCGGGACACCGTCCAAGCCCTCGACCCCCGCACCCTGACGGAGAGAAGACCGAGATGCGACTGCGCTGCGCCGTGCTGGACGACTACCAGGGCGTCGCCACGACGCTCGCCGACTGGTCCTCGCTGACCCACGAGGTCGAGGTCGTCGGCTTCCCCGGTCATGTCGCGGACGAGGCCGAACTCGTCGCGGCCCTGGCCGACTTCGACATCGTCGTGACCCTGCGCGAGCGCGTGCCCTTCCCCGCCTCGGTACTGGCCGCGCTCCCCCGGCTGAAGCTGCTGATCGCCTCCGGGATGCGCAATTCGGTGATCGACTACGCCGCCGCGCGGGAGCACGGCGTGACCGTGTGCGGTACGGAGAGCGCCGGCACCCCGCCGGTCGAGCTGACGTGGGCGCTGCTGCTGGGACTGGCACGGGGCATCGTGCCGGAGAGCGCCAACCTCGCCGCGGGCGGCCCCTGGCAGACGACGGTCGGCGCCGACCTGCACGGCGCGCGGCTCGGTCTGCTCGGGCTCGGCAGGATCGGCGGGCGGGTGGCGGCCGTCGGGCTCGCCTTCGGCATGGACGTGGTGGCCTGGAGCGGGAATCTGACCGACGAGCGGGCGGCCGAGGTCGGTGCGGCACGCCTGGCCACCAAGGAGGAACTGCTGGCCACCAGCGACTTCGTCTCCGTCCACCTCGCCCTGGGCGAGCGCAGTCGCGGCCTGATCGGCGCGGCGGAACTGGCGCTGATGAAGCCGACCGCGTATCTGGTGAACACCTCGCGCTCGGCGATCGTCGACCAGGCGGCGCTGCTCGCCGCCCTGCGCGAGGGCCGGATCGCCGGAGCGGGCCTGGACGTCTTCGACATCGAGCCGCTTCCGGCCGACGACCCCGTGCGTTCCACGCCCCGGCTGCTGGCCACACCGCACCTCGGCTATGTCACCGAGGCCAACTACCGTACGTACTACGGGCAGGCGGTCGAGGACATCCGGGCGTATCTGGCGGGCGCGCCGGTCCGTCGCCTCGACTGACGCCGAGGCGAAGGGGGGTCGGCTCAGGCGCTGGGTCCTGGCTCCCGGCCGACGCCGTTCAGCGGGATCCGCCGGGCCAGCAGCGTACGGTGGCTGATCCGCCAGCCGTCGGCGCCGCGCGTCACCCGGTCGTCGTACGTCAGACTCCCGCACGTGCCGTCGGTGTTGACGCCGAAGCCCTTGGACCGGACGCGGACGGCGCCGTCGGGCAGTTCGGTGATGACGACGTTGGTGACGTGGTGGGCGACGGGATTGCGGTCGCCGAGCGTGAGCGCCGCCTCCCGGACGGCCGCGATGCCGACGAGCGCTCCGCCGCCGTAGTCGCTCACGTCGTAGACCACGTCGGCGGTGAACAGCTCGTCCAGCCGGTCGAGTTCGCCGCCGTCGAAGAGGTGGCCGTGCAGGTGGATCAGCTCGGTGACGGCGACGCGGTCCTCGGTGGTGAGCGGCAACGGGACTCCTCTCGGGCCGGGCCCGTCCCGACCGGTCTGCCAGCGTAGTGCGCACGCGACCGCCGCCGTACGGTCCGGCGGCGGTCGGACCCGGACGTGTCGGCGGGCAGAAGGCGACGCGGTTCGGACGGAGTCCGGCCAACTGTGATCACTGCCGACGGTCGTGTCACACCGGGGAGTGAATTCCGGGACCGTCGATCGAGGTCAGCCCTTCGTCGATCCGAGGTGCCTGTGATACTCAGAATCCTGAACAGACCGGGACTCCGGCAGCGCGACACGGCAGGGCAGGACGACGCGGGGCGCGAGCCGCTGCCACCGGCGGCCCCCGTCGATGTGATGGCGGGGCGCGCGAAGCTCAGGGCGGCGCGTGAACTCGGGCGCAAGGCCGAGGAGTTCCTGCGGCTCTATCACGGCGAGGAGCCCGCCGCGGGCGACCTGGACAGCAGGCTCACGGCGGTGCGCGCGGAGATCGGCGACACAGGCACGTATCAACACACCTCGGCGGAGCTGGCGTTCGGCGCGCGGGTCGCGTGGCGCAACAGCAACCGCTGTATCGGGCGGCTCTATTGGCGGTCCTTGCAGGTGCGCGACCTGCGGCACGTCACGGAGGCGGAGGAGATCGCCGAGGAGTGCGCGACGCATCTGCGGATCGCCACCAACGGCGGCCGGATCAGGCCGCTGATCTCGGTCTTCGCCCCTGACGCCCCCGAGCGGCGCGGCCCGCGGATCAGGAACGAGCAGCTCATCCGCTACGCCGGATACCGGGCGGCCGACGGCACGGTCACCGGTGACCCGCGCACCGCGGACATCACCGGCCTCGCGGCGCGGCTCGGCTGGCCCGGCGGCCCGCGTACCGCCTTCGACGTGCTCCCGCTGATCGTCGAGGGCGTCGACGACAAGCCCCGGCTGTTCGACCTGCCCTCCGACGCCGTCCTGCACGTGCCGCTCGACCACCCCGAGCGCCCCTGGAGCGCCCAGTGGGGACTGCGCTGGCACGCGGTCCCCGCCGTCTCCGACATGTGCCTGGAGATCGGCGGCGTCTGCTACGGGGCGGCGCCCTTCAACGGCTGGTACATGGGGACGGAGATCGGCGCCCGCAATCTGGCCGACGTCGACCGCTACGACCTCCTGCCGCGCGTCGCGGACAGTCTCGGCATCGACACCGGAAGCGTCCGCTCCCTGTGGAAGGACCGCGCCCTGGTCGAGCTCAACCGCGCCGTCCTGCACTCCTTCGACCGCGCCGGAGTCACCCTGGCCGACCACCACACCGAGGCGGAACGTTTCCTCCAGCACCTCGACCGCGAGCGGCGCAAGGGCCGCGAGGTCCAGGCCGACTGGGCCTGGATCGTCCCGCCCATGTCCGGGGCCACCACCCCGGTCTTCCACCGCACCTACGACGACCGCGTCCTCAGCCCCGGCTTCGTCCGCCACCCGCGGGAAGCGGCGGACGGCGCCTCGTACGCCTGATCCGGCGCTACCGCGTTCCGCCCTGGTCGCGGCACTCCGGGTGGCCCCAACCGTCGGGGTTCTTGGCGATCGGCTCGCCCGCGGCGTAGGAGCGGCCGCAGCGGCAGCGGCCGGGGAATTTGGCGTTGAGGGTGCGCGAGGACGTGGTGCCGGTGGCACCGCTCGCTGTCCCGGTCCCGCCGCCGTTGCCGCTTCCGCCTCCGGAGGGCTTGCGCTTGGGGGCGGACGAGGTGCGGGGGGTGTCGGGGTTGCGGGGCGGCGGCGGGGAGTCGTAGCGGGTGCCCGAGGCTTGCTGGGTGATGGCGGTGTTGCTGGCGGCGCGGTCGGCGTAGTCGTTGAGCCGGTCGCCGTCGACCTGATGGGCGGCGACGTACGTGAACTCGACGTCACGGCCGGTGAGCAGCGCGTCGATGCCCGCGACGAGTTCCTGGTTGGCGACGGGCTTGCCCGCGGCGGTCTTCCAGCCCTTGCGCTTCCAGCCGGGCAGCCAGGTGGTGACCGCCTTCATCGCGTACTGGGAGTCCATCCGGATCTCCATCGGCACGGCGGGGTCGACGGTCTCCAACAGCCGGAGCAGGGCGGTGAGTTCCGCGACGTTGTTGGTGGCCGTGCCCAGCGGGCCCGCCTCCCAGCGGTCGGGCTCCCCCGTACCGTCGGCGATCACCCAGGCCCACGCGGC
Source organism: Streptomyces sp. NPDC093221 (assembly GCF_044753885.1). Taxonomy (NCBI): domain Bacteria; kingdom Bacillati; phylum Actinomycetota; class Actinomycetes; order Kitasatosporales; family Streptomycetaceae; genus Streptomyces; species Streptomyces sp. NPDC093221. The sequence continues at coordinate 192,649 of NZ_JBIVOA010000004.1, forward strand.
CGGTCCCGGATTCCCCTTCGATGCCCCGTCACACGCGGCGATGATGCGTTCTGCCATGCCAGAGATCATGCCAGCCCGCGGACGGTCGTACGGCCCCGGCCCGAGGAGGCGCCCGGCAGGGGTGAGGCGGGGCTACGGCTCGGGCGAGTGGTCCGGCAGGGCGAGCCACTCCTTCCACGACAGGTCGCGGCCGATGTGGCGCGGGCGCTCGAAGGGCCAGTCCTCCGCGATCCAGCGCGGCACCAGGGCGTCCAGCGCCCGCTCCAGGTCGGTGCCCACCCGGTCGTCCACCACCCACCACGAGATCTCGGCGTCGGCGCCCGCCTTCTCCGGCGGGTCGATGTAGACACAGCCGAGCAGCGCGGTGTTCGCGTCGTCGAAGAGCGCGTAGTTGAAGGACTGGTGCGCGGCGATCTCGGTCGCGTGCCGTTCGAGATCGGCGAGATCGGCCTCGTACGTCATGTCGGCGGGCGGCCAGCCCCAGGCCGGGCCGAAGATCGACCAGAGGCGGTCGCGCGAGCCCATCACCGCGGGGTAGTCGAGCGCGGTGTCGGATCCGGCGATCGGGCGCAGATGGTGGCCGCCGGGCACGGGGACGCGGACGGGGTGGACGAAGTCAGCTGGCAGCCAGGTCATGCGGCGGAGGCTAGCGCGGTGGAACGTCGCACCGCACCGGATTTATCGCCGCCGCGACGTGGCGGCGGACGGTCCGCGAAGGCCCGTCGGCGGTCAGTGACCGCCCTTCGGCTGTTGGCAGCCGGTGCCGTCGGCGTAACCGGCGAAGGCGTCGACCTCGGTGCCGGCCGTGTTCAGCGCGCCCTTGAGGCAGATCGGGGTGTGGTCGACGACGAAGCCCACATAGGTGGAGCCGTAGGCCGAGACGCTGACCGAGTCGGGGGCGTAGCCGAGGGCGACGAGGCCGGGGCGGAGGTGACGGCCGCGGTGGGCCGCCCGGACGGCGCTTCGGCCCCCGCGCTGTCCACGGTCCGCGTGCCGCAGCCGGTCAGCGCGAGCGCCGCCACGGCGGTCAGCGACGGCGGGAGGACGAGGGCGGCTCTGCGGACTCGGGCTCGGGTCATGCCCACGATCATGCCCGCCGGGCGGTGGCGGGCGCGTGGGTTCCCGTACTCAGCTCCGCGGGCGCGCGGACAGCGGCGGCGGACCGTCGTCGGGGACCGGCCCGCCGCGCCCGCGGGCCCGTTCACTCCGCGTCGATGCCGGTGATGACGGGGTCGCCGAGCCGGGCGGTCTCCTCGGTGAAGCCCGCGACGCCGAGCGCGTCGTTGACGAGGTCGCGCGCGGCCCCCTCGGCGGCGGGCGGATTGTCGGCGTCGACCGCGACGCGCACGCTGAAGGCGCTGGAGTCGCCGTACATCGTCAGGATGTCCAGCTCCTCGTCCTCGCCGAAGTCCGTGCTCTGCGGGTCGACGGGGCGCAGGGCCCGGACGAGCGTCGAGCGGGCCTCGGCGGTCGGCGCGTCGAGGAAGGTGCCGGGGACGGTCACAACATAGGTGGTCATGAGGGTTACGTCTGCCCGTTCCGCCGCCCGCCATCCCACCCGCGAGGTGCCCGGCCCGCCGGCGTGCGGCGTGTCGGGCACCTCGCGGTACGGCTGACGTGGGTAGGTCATCCGGACGGAGGAGCTGTGCGCGGTGCCGGAATCCGTACGGCGCGGTCACCTGCGCGGTGGGCGCCCGGAGGCGCTGGGGCTAGCTGTGGTTCCAGGTGACGCTGAAGGCGTTGCCGCCGGAGAGCGCGGAGGTGGTCGCCTTGGTGGTGCTGCCGGAGGCCATGTTGATCTTGTCGGGGCCGTAGGTGCCGATCGCCTGGCCGTTGGCGGTGGCGTTGGTGAAGGACGCGGTGCTGAAGTGCGCGAGCGGCAGGACGCCGGTGGAGCTGGACGGCGCCTCGGCGATGATCTCCGCGGAGGCCAGGGAGGCGCCCTGGAGCGTCTTCTTGGTGGTCTTCGTCCAGTTCTTGGTGGTGTCGCTGAGGGTGAGCGTGAACGAGCCGCTGCCGTTGGTGGAGACCGTCGAGGTGAAGTGGTCGCCGGGGCTCACCGCGTTGGAGTAGTTCACGGGATAGGCCGGGTACATCTCGTACCACGAGGAGTACACGGCGCGACCGCCGGAGCAGTCCGCCTCGGTCCCGGTCTGCTCCACGGAGTTGCTGCCGTCGCCGTCGAGACCTATCCAGAACGAGGAGTACGTGGTGGCGCCGGTGCAGGTCACCGAAGGCTGGACCCAGCTCGCGGAGACGCTGGTGAAGGTGGAGCCGGTGGCCGCGTAACCGGCCCAGTTGGAACTGGTGCTGTGCACGATGCGGCTGTTCGGGCCGATCAGGCGGTGGCTGCCCATGGGGGTGAGGCGGACCGATGAGTCGGCCGAGGCGACCGCGGAGGGCGCGGTCGCGAGGGCGGACAGGACTGCTGCGGCCACGGCGGATACGGCGGTGATGCGCGTTGTTGCCGACATGCTGCTCCTTCTCGCGGGTCTCGCGGTACAGGTGTCACCGGCGCGACCGGAGGGGTGTGTGACCCCTGAGGGGTGCGTGGCACCAGTGGTGCTTGACAGTGTGCTGACAAGCGCGGCGCGTAGGTGCAGGCGGAATCAAACGATCGGCAAAACTCACGCCAAGTCGCCTTGTGGGCATGTCCAGTTGATCTCCACGGCACTCGAAGAGGGGCAAAAAGGGGCCGTCCCGGCGTCGGGGTGTCGGACGCCGGGACGGCCTCACGCGCGGCGGACCGGCGAGAACCGGCCTCGGGCATCGCTCAGTTGCGCGCCCACTTCTGATTGCCGCCGTTGTTGCAGGTCCAGATGTCCAACGGCGTGCTGTTGGCCGTACCCGTGCCGACGGCGTCCAGGCAGGTGCCGGAGGCCACGTTGACGACCGTGCCGTCGGAGCGGACCCGCCACTGCTGGGCGGCGCTGCCGTCGCACGCGTTGATCTCCAGGCCGGTGCCGTCCGCGGTGGCGTGGCCGATGGTGCCCAGGCACTTGGTGTCGTAGACGGTCAACTGGTTGGTGGCGGTGGACGTCCAGGTCTGCTGATTGCCGCGGTTGCAGTCCCACAGCGCGGGTTTCGTGCCGTCGGCCTGGCTCGCGGCGGGCACGTCCACGCAGCGGCCGGAGTCCTGGCCGGTGAGGGAGGCCGCGACGGCGCCGCGGTCCCACTTCTGGTTGGCGCCGTTGTTGCAGGTCCACAGTTCGAGCGGGGTGCTGTTCGCGGTGCCGGCGCCGGTCACGTCGAGACACTTGCCCGAGCCGACGTTGACGACGCTGCCGTCCGCGTTGACGTTCCACTGCTGACCTGTTCCGCCGGTGCAGTCGGAGATGTCGGCGGCCGTGCCGTCCGCGGCGCCGCCGCCCGCCGCCTCCAGGCATTTGGTGCCGTAGACCATGAGTTGCTTGGCGGGGGTGGCGGTCCAGGTCTGGTTGGTGTCCCCGTTGCAGTCCCACAGGGTGACCACGGTGCCGTTGGCCTGACCGCGGGCGGGCACGTCGGCGCAGATCCCGGAGTGCCGGTCCTTGAGGAAGCCGCTGACGTTGCCCGCGGCCTTCGGGGTGATCGCGAGGTTGTCGAACTGGTCGGTCTGGTAGCCGACGACACCGAAACCGACCTGGCCGCTGGCGTACGAGCCGTCGTTGACGGTGCCCAGGGTGGCGCCGTCGAGGGTCGCGGTGATCTGGTCGCCGGAGAAGCCGATCGACACGGTGTGCCAGGTGTTGAGCGCGAGCGCGGCGTGGCTGCCGGACGTCAGCGTGCTGAGGTTGCCCGAGCTGGTGCTCTTCGCGATCGACCAGGCTCCGGTGTTGGAGAGCCGCAACTGGTAGGCGGCCTGGTGGCTCTGGGGCCGCGACTGGGTACCCGCCCGGCCCAACAGGGTCACCGTGCCCGCCTGTTGGAGGTTGACGTCGACTCCAGCCGTGTAATTCGACCAGGTCGTGTCGCCGACGAGGGTGAACGCGTCGGAGTCCTCCTGCCATTCGTTCGGCTTGACCGGTGTCACCTGCTGCACGCACTGCCCCGTCCGTCCGCCGGCGCAGGGCCGCGCCTCGAAGGAGCCCTGCATGTCGGAGAGATACCGGGCCTCGGTGTTGGTGGCGACGGCGTCGAAGGTGTCGGAGTACGGCAGCGGCAGCGCGTGCGCCGCCGGGCCGGTGGCGGTGCCCTTGCCCTGGCCGGTGGTCGTGGTGACCGTGTAGACGTAACCGGGTTGCAGCGTCAGGGAGTACGAGCCGCCCGAAGGGGTGATGTCCTGCGTGTGGACGAAGGAGGTGGCCGCGCTCGGCGCGTTCACCTGGGTGGCCCAGACGTGCACGGTCCCGGTGGACAGGCCGCCCTGGACGTGGAGGTTCACGGTCTGCGCGGCGGTGGCGGTCGTGGTCTCCAGCACGGTGGAGTAGTCGGAGGTGGTGTTCGACTTGATCGTCACGTAGGTGCCGTTGGACTCGGCGCCGCCGAGGTAGCCGGAGGCGGAGTCGATGAACTTCCAGCCGGGCTGGGTGAATTGGGTGACCTGGGCGGTGGCCCAGGTGCTGGCGCCGATGGTGTAGTTCCCCGACCAGGGCGAGTTGGCGGTGGCCAGGCCCACCGTGTTGTACGGCAGATTGGGGTAGATCGCGGCGAGCAGCGGCCAGTTGAAGTAGCTGACCATCTTGGCGTCGGTGTAGCCGCGGGTGATGGCCCTGATCAGGGCGGGGGCTCCGGTGTTCATGTCCTGCGAGCCGTTCTCGCTGTCCCACAGCGGCTTGCCGTTGTTCTGCGCGGCGGTGGTGCTGCTGCACGTGTCGGCGCTGCCGCCGTCGCCGCCCGCGCAGGAGTAGTGCGTGCCGATGATCGAGACGGCGTTGTTGAACGCCGCGTTGTTCGCCATGTCGTCGGCCACCCCCCAGCCGCTGTCGTCGGCGACGAGTTGCACACCGGAGTATCCGGCGGTGTTCAGCGCCGCTCGCAGTTGGACGTACCAGTTGGCGTCGTGCCCGCGCTCGTTCCAGCCGCCGAGGTACTTGATCGTCAGGCCGTGCTGTTTGGCGCAGCCGAGCCAGGAGATCAGGTAGTTGATCGTGTCGGTGGACCAGAAGCCGCCGTTGATCCAGCCGGGCGCGGCCCAGGCGAGGCCGTAGAGACCGATGTTCGGATTGCGGGCCCTGGCCTGTTCCGCGAGCCAGAATTCGTATCCGGCGTCGCAGTTGATCTGGCCTTTGACGTGTTCGATCGACGGTTCCGAGCCGTCGGTGGAGTTGGCGTCGCCGCCGATCTCCAGTTTCAGCAGTTGCAGGTTCGCGCCGTAGCCGGGCTTGAACAGGTAGTCGAGGATCTGCGCCTGTTGCGCGGCCGGGTAGTCGGTCAGCAGCCGGGAGTTCCCGCCTCCGCCGCTGATCGCGCCGATGCCGTCGAAGGTCCGGCCGCCCTGTGTCCCGTCCACCGTGATCGTGGTGGTGGCCGCGTTCGCGGGGGCGACGCCGACGGTCAGCAGTGCGATGAGCAGCCCCATGACCCACAACGGGGCAAATCTCCATGTTCGTAACATGACTGAACCCTTCACCGTGGGGGGATGGCGTTCAGTGTGTTGTCATGTTCACTTCTTGGTCAATATGGCGAACGAAGAAAACAGAAACAAACGTCGGCAGTCGTCGTCAGCGGGCCGCGCCGTCGCACGGCGCTCGAAGTGGATCAGCGGGGGGCGTGAGCGGAGAGAACGGGAGCGGTGAAGGCGAGAGCGGGTGAAGGCGGGAGCGGTGAAGGCGGGAGTTGATCAGCGCGGCCCGGTCGGCCGGGGAATGGGCCTTCGGCCCCCGGCGATCAGCCGTCTCACCACCGCGGCCATTCGACGGCCGTGATCACATACCTCACGGGAACACGAAAAGGGAGCGTCGGCTCACGGGAGGAGGACATCCGGGGAGGAAACTCTCCCCCGCACGCGGCCGGCCGCCGGTGCGACAATGGCTGGCATGACCGGCGACGCGCACATGAATGAGCTGGGCGAGTTCCTGAAGGCCCGGCGGGCCGAGCTCGGCCCGCGCACCGTGGGGCTGCCGGACCCCGGTACACCCCGGCGGGTGCCCGGGTTGCGCCGGGAGGAAGTGGCGCAGCTCGCCGCGATCAGCACCGACTACTACACCCGCCTGGAGCAGGGCCGTATCCATGCCTCGGTGTCCGTGCTGGCCGCCCTGGCCCGGGTGCTGCGACTGGACGACGACCAGCGCGACTACCTCTTCGGGCTGGCCGGGAAGACACTCGTGCGACCGCGCCGCCGCACCCGGCAGAAAGTCCAGCCGCAATTGCGACGGCTTCTGGACGACCTCGGTGCGACACCCGCCATTGTCATGGGACGTTGCATGGATATCATCGCGTGGAATTCGCTCGCCTCGGCGCTCATCACCGATTTCTCGGCCATCCCGGAAAAGCACCGGAATTACGTGCGGATCATCTTCACCGATCCGTCGATGAAATCGCTCTACGCGGACTGGGAGAAAGTGGCGCGCACCTGCGTGTCGCAGCTGCGGATGGAGGCCGCCAAGTACCCCGACGACCCGGGGCTCGTCGAACTGGTCGGTGAACTGTCCGTGCAGGACGAGCAGTTCCGCCAGTGGTGGGCCACCCATCAGGTCGCCACGCTCAGCGTGGGCACCAAGGCCCTGCGCCATCCCGTCGCCGGGGAGCTCAGTCTCGACTGGGACACCCTGAGCGCGAGCACCGACCCCGACCAGCAGCTCATCGTCTGGACCGCGGAGCCGGGCAGCCGTACCCACGAGGGCCTGCGCTTCCTCGCCTCGTGGGCCGCGTCCCACCTCCCGGCGGGTGACACCCCCGCATCGGCCGCTGAGGAGCACCCGCTCGGCTGACACGCCGGCCCGCACCCGGCCGGGCGGTGGCTTCAGCCGGTCACGTCCATGCGCTGGGTGCCGATGACGGACAGCAGCCGCAGCGCCTCCTCGGACGGCGAGCCGGGCGTCGCGGTGTAGATCACGACCTGCTGGTCCCGGTCGGCGATGTCCAGGACGTCGCAGTTGACGGTGACCGGCCCGACCAGCGGGTGCTGGAAGGTCTTGCGGAGGGTGGGCTCGCTGCGCACGTCGTGGGAGGCCCACAGCTCGCGGAATTCCGCGCTCCCGGCCCGCAGCTCGGCCACCAGCTCCGTCACCTCGGGGTCGTCGGGGTAGCGGGCGGCGACGGTACGCAGCCGCTGGGCGGCGTTGCTCGCGAAACGGTCCACGTCCGACACCCCGTACAGCCGCTGCCCCTGCCGGTGCGGTCCGAGGAAGGCGCGGCGGACGAAGTTGCGGTCGCGGCGCGGCAGGGCGGAGAAGTCCTCCATGAGGGCCGCCGCCAGGTCGTTCCAGGCGATGACCTCTCCGGTCGCGGACATCACGGTCGCCGCGGCCTGCGGCAGGCGGTCCAGCAGGTCGAGGATGCTCTGGCGCACCTCGCGCGAGGGTCCTGCGGGCGGTCCCGGCGGGGCGCCCGCGAGGTGGTGGAGATGGTCGCGCTCGACGTCCGTCAGCCGCAGCGCACGGGCCAGCCCCGCCAGGACCTCGCGGGACGGGCGGGGGCCGCGGGCCTGTTCGAGCCGCGTGTAGTACTTGGTCGAGATGAAGGCGAGCTGAGCCGCCTCCTCGCGGCGCAGCCCCGGCGTGCGGCGCCGGGTCCCGGCGGGCAGCCCCACCTCGGCAGGGGTGATCCGCTCGCGTCTGCTGCGCAGGAAGTCGGCCAGTTCTCGTCTGTCCACCTCTCCAGTGTGCTCGTGTGCCGCCGGGCGCAGCCAGGTACAGCCGGTGCCTGGCTGCGCCCGGAAGTCCGGCGCACGCTCGATGCCATGAACAACACACCCAACGTCGACACACCCACCACCGACACCACCACGACCGGCGCCGCCACCGGGCTGCTGGCGGACAAGGTCGCCCTCATCACCGGCGCGGGTCGCGGCATCGGCGCCGCCGCGGCCCTGCTCTTCGCCCGCGAGGGCGCCCGCGTCATGCTCGCGGCCCGTACCGAGGCGCAGCTCAAGGCCGTGACCGAGCAGGTCGGGGCGGCGGGCGGCACCGCCGACCACGTGGTGTGCGACCTGGCCGATGCGGCGAGCGTACGCGCGGCGGTCGACCGTACGGTGGAGCGGTTCGGCCGCCTCGACGTCGCCTTCAACAACGGCGCCACGAACGCGTCACCCGGCCCGCTGGACCAGGTACCGGAGGCCGACTTCGACCGCCTCTACGCCGTGAACCTCCGGGGTCCGTGGCTCGCGATGGCCGCCGAGGTCGCCGCGATCCGGGCGACCGCGGGGACCGGCGCCATCGTCAACAACTCCAGCGTCGGCAGCCTGCGGGGCAATCCCGACCTGCCCGCCTACGGCGCGATGAAGCGGGCGGTCAACAGCCTCACCGAGTCGGCCGCCGTCACATACGGTCCCGAGGGCATCCGCGTCAACGCCATCGCTCCCGGCGGCACACTGACCGAGATGATCCACGCCTGGGCGGCGGAGTCCCCCGGTCTGCTCGACCGGATCACGGCGCACACCCCGCTGCGCCGGGCCGCCGACCCCGCCGAGATCGCGGAGGCCGCCGCCTGGCTGCTCAGCGACCGCGCGTCCTACGTGACGGGCACCGTCCTGCGGGTGGACGGCGGCGCGGCGGCCTGAGCCGCGCGGCCCGCGGCCGTCACCGGTCGTCGGCGGGTGCCACCGGTTATCGGCGGGTGTCACCGGGCGGCGGGCGGCGGTGCCACTCGCGCCGTCACCACTCGCGGGCGGCGATCAGTTCCTCGACGTCCGCGTCCTCGAAGCCGTAGGCCGTCGCCACGAACCAGATGTCCCCGCCTATCTCCTCCCGTGCGACGGTCTCGATCTCGCTGCCCGCGGCGTCGAACTCCGCCTCCAGAGCGTTGAACCGCTCCGTCGCGACCGCCGTCAGCGCGTACAGCGCCTTCAGGTCCGCGGGCCGCTCGGCCTCGATCCGCTCGCACAGGTCCAGCAGGATGGCCTTCCCCTTGTCGAGGACGTGGTCGGGAAAATACTCGTCCTCGTACAGCACCTCGAGGAACGCCCGTTCCTTGACCTGCTGGTTGGTGATCGTCATGGCGACGCCCTCCCCTTCTGCCCTGGATCAGCCCCGCGTCCAGTGTGGAATGTCCGACGTCTCCGATCGTGCACCACACCACTGACAACGCCGGTGGCGGGGGGGGCCGGGGGGCCCCCCCCCCCCGGGGGGGGGGCCCCCCCGCGCCGGGGGGCGGCGCCCCCCGGGGGGGGGCGGGGGGGGGGCGGGGGGGGGGCACCCCACCTGGGCCCCCCCCCCCCCTCCGCCCGTGCACCCCCCCCCCGCCGGGGGCGGGGGGCCCCCGCCCCCCCCCCGCCCCCCACCCCCCCCCCCCCCCGGGGGGCGCCCGGCCCGGCGGCGGCCCCGCCCCGGTCGCGTGAGCCCGCGCTTCAGCGCGGTCCGGCGCCGCTCGTCGCGGATTGGCTCAGGTCAGCTCGGACTGCACGAGACCGTCGGCCACGTCCAGGCGCCGTTGGTCTGGATCGTCACACCCCAGTTGTTGCCGCTGCCGTTCGGCTTGGCGGTCAAGACCTGGGCACTGGGATACGTGGCGTTGATGTTCCACGTCGCGATGATCTTCTCGGGTGCCGGAACGTTCATCGTCACCGTCCACGAACTCGACCCGGACACCGCCACGTTCAGGTTGTACCGGTCGCTCCACTGCTGACCGGCGGAGAGGGTCGCGGTGCAACTGCCCCCGCCACCGCCCCCGGTGGTGCCTCCGGTGGTGCCGCCGGTCGTGCCGCCGGTCGTGCCGCCGGTCGTGCCGCCGCTCGTACCGCCGCTGTCGGGGGCGACGGCGCGGCCGGTCTGCGGCGAGATCATGCCCGCGCACAGGCCGCGGCTCGCCAGGCCCTGCGCGATCCGCGGGATCGCGGCGAGCGTGTTGGCGGGCCACTCGTGCATGAGGATGATCTGGCCGTTGGTGAGCCGGGCGTTGGCCTGCACGATCGCGTCGGTGCTCGCGCCGTTCCAGTCCTGCGAGTCGACGTCCCAGATGATCTGGGTCAGACCGTACTTGGCCTCGACCGACTGCAAGGTCGCGTTGGTCTCGCCGTACGGCGGACGGAACAGTTTCGGTGTGCCGCCGCCCGCCGCGGCGATGGCCTGCTGGGTCCTGGAGACCTCCGAGTCGATCTGCGCCTGGCTCTCCTGGATCAGGTGGGGGTGGGTGTAGCTGTGGTTGCCGACCCACATCCCCGCGTTGATCTCGGCCTGGACCTGGGACGGATAGGACGCGGCGAACTGTCCCTCGTTGAACATCGTGGCCCGCAGGCCGTTCTGCCGAAGGGCGTTGAGGACGCTCGGGGTGTGGTCGTTGGACGGACCGTCGTCGAAGGTGAGTCCGACGTACCCGTTGCAGGTGGCGGCGTGCGACGGGGTGGCGTCGACGGTGAAGGTGACGACGCTCGCCACCGCCGTGGCGGCGACGGCAAGTCCCGTGATCAGGGAACGCAATGACATGTGCGGTCTCGTTCGCATGTGGGGGCCTCCTTGTGGTGGCGTTGCGAACTCCGTGGGGGGATGACGGGGCCACGCGGTACCGGTACACGCGGTGCCGGGAAACGCGGTACCGGGCAACACGGTCCGGGGATACGGGCGTACGGGCTACGCGCGTACCGGCGTACGGCGTCAGCTCGGACTGCACGAGACCGTCGGCCAGGTCCAGGCGCCGTTGGTCTGGATCGTCACGCCCCAGTTGTTGCCGCTGCCGTTGGGCTTGGCGGTCAAGACCTGGGCACTGGGATACGTGGCATTGATGTTCCACGTCGCGATGATCTTCTCCGGCGCCGGAACGTTCATCGTCACCGTCCACGAACTGGAGCCCGAGACCGAGACGTTGAGGTTGTAGCGGTCGCTCCACTGCTCACCGGCGGACAGCGCGGCCGTGCAACTGCCCCCGCCTCCGGTGGTGGACCCGCCGGTGGTCGAACCACCCGTGGTCGACCCTCCGGTGGTGCCGCCGGTGCTTCCCAGCGTGATGTTGGAGTTGCCGCTGCTCTGGTAGCCCTCGGTGGCGAGGATCATGTAGTTGAAGCTGCCGAGGCTCATCCCGTGGCTGGCCCACGCGTCGAAGTGGTTGCCCGTGGTGATGGTGCCGCCGGTCCGCTTCGACTGCCGGACGCTCCAGTACTGGTTGAAGGTCCGGGTGCCCTCGATCGACGGGGCGTTGACCCGTGTCGTCTCGTAGATGTCGTACGTGCCGCCGTCGCTGGTGACCGTGCCCTTGTACGTGCCGGTCGGCCGGTAGGTGCCGTAGTTGTCGACGACGTAGTACTCAACGAGCGGATTCGTCGTCCATCCGTACAGCGACAGGTAGGCGTTGCCCGAGGGGTTGAAGCTGCCCGAGTAGGCGACGCTCCGGCGTCCGCCGGTGGCCCAGCCCTTGCCTGCGACGAAGTTGCCGGCATTGCTCCACGAGGTGCTGTAGTTGCCGCCGGAGCCCAGGTTCATGGAGACGGATCCGCCGCCGTCGGTCCAGAACGAGTAGTAGTAGCCGTTGTTGGTGCCGGTCTGGTTCGACGTGATGATCGTGTCGGCGTTGGCGGTGCCGGGCAGGATGAGCGCGGCCACGCCGACCAGCGCTATCGCGCAGGCGCCGCTGATGAGCAGCCGGAAACGGCTGAGCAGCCCTAACGGCCGCCGCCTGCGGCTCATGTCGGGTGCGGGTGCGGGTGCGTCGTTCATGTGCGTGCTTCCTCCTCGTCTCGTGAGGACCGTCTGCCGCGACAGTGTTGAGCGGAGCACGTCACGTGTCAACACTTTCGGCATCGATTACGAAAGCTTCGCCACCAGTCAGGCGTACGGCACCAGTCGTTTCCGCAGGCAGACGCGCATCAATAGCCGGAGGAATTGGTTGACCCACAAAACCGCCCACCCGCGAGATCACCTCCCAGGGGATGAAATACCGAATGTTTCGGAAAGCCTTCCGAGTGCGTGCGCGAGCTCTACGACCGGCGGGCGAGATCGGCCGAGACGTTGTCCGCGAGACGGCGCAACAGGGTCATGGCGGCCTCGGTCTCCCGGGGCGACAGGCCCATCGCCGCGCCTATCGCGGGGGGTACGTCGCGGGCCCGGTCGCGCAGCGCGTCGCCCCGCTCGGTGAGGATGACGCGGACGGTGCGCTCGTCCTCGGCGCTGCGCTCGCGGCGGACCAGGCCGGCCGCCTCCAGCCGCTTGATCAGCGGGGTCAGGGTGCCGTAGTCGAGTTGCAGGGCGGCGCCGACGTCCTTGATCGGGACGTCGCCGTGCTGCCAGAGCACCAGCAGCACCAGGTACTGCGGATACGTGAGGCCGAGCTCGTCCAGCAGCGGACGGTAGCGGCTGGTGACCGCACGGGAGGCCGCGTACAGCGCGAAGCAGAGCTGGTCGTCCAGGAGCAGGGTGAACGCGGGCTCGGCGTCGGCGGCTTCCGTGCTGTCCATGCGGGGCGGCCCTCCTCGGGGACGGGTGACGGGGTCGACCGATCAGCCTAGCTTCACCATGAGGCAATTTCAACGCGCACGATTAGCTTGTACACGAGCTAATCGTGTCCTAGTCTTCTGGGGTGTGGCCGGCTCGCCCTGCCAAGCACGACAGGGCACGGCCGAGCACGATCCACCACGACGCGCCGGCCCGGAGCGCACCCGGAGCCGACGCCCACACCGTCCGTCCCCCTTCCGTCCCACGAGGAGCCCCCGTCATGTCCGAGTCCACTCCCGCAGCACCCGTCCTGGAACCGGCCGCCGCGGAATTCGCCGCCGCCACGGCCAACCCGCCGTATCTGTTCGACCTCGGCCCCGTGGCGGGCCGCAAGACGGTCGACGAGGTGCAGTCCGGCGAGATCGACGCGCCCGAGGTGGACGAGGAGTGGGTGACCGTCGAGGACGGCCCGACCGAGTCCGTACGGGTGCGCGTCGTCCGTCCCAAGGGCGCCGTCGGAACGCTGCCGGTGATCCTCTACATCCACGGCGCGGGCTGGGTGTTCGGCAACGCCCACACCCACGACCGGCTGGTGCGCGAACTGGCGGCCGGTGTCGGCGCGGCGGTGGTCTTCCCCGAGTACGACCTGTCCCCCGAGGCCCGCTACCCGGTCGCGATCGAGCAGAACTACGCCGTCGCCCGCTGGGTCGTCACCGACGGCGCGGCCAAGGGTCTGGACGCGAGCCGCATCGCGGTCGCCGGTGACTCGGTCGGCGGCAACATGGCCGCCGCGCTGACCTTGATGGCCAAGGAGCGCGGTGATGTGCCGCTCGTCCAGCAGGTGCTGTTCTACCCGGTCACCGACGCGAGCTTCGACACCGATTCGTACCACCGGTTCGCGACCGGTTACTTCCTGCGCCGCGACGGCATGCAGTGGTTCTGGGACCAGTACACGAAGGACCCCGCGCAGCGCGCCGAGATCACCGCGTCCCCGCTGCGCGCCACTACGGAACAGCTCACCGGGCTGCCGCCCGCGCTGGTCGTCACCGGTGAGGCCGATGTGCTGCGCGACGAGGGCGAGGCGTACGCCGACAAGCTCCGGCAGGCGGGTGTCGCCGTCACCGCGACCCGCTACCCCGCGATCATCCACGACTTCGTGATGCTCAACGCGCTGCGCGGCACGCAGGCCGCGGAGGGTGCGATCAACCAGGCGGTCACCGTGCTGCGTTCAGCGCTCGGCACCGACTGACCGTCACGGCGGCCCGCGACGCGCTCGCCTGCGCCTCACACCAGCGAGCGCGCCAACGACCGTCCCCACATGCCCATATGGCCGAACGCCTCGGGGTGCCACATCCCCACCCCGAGCACGGGCACCACCAGCAGGATCGCCAGGACGAGTGAGGTCTCCCCCAGGGTGGACAGCTCGTAGCGCTCCACGAGGGTGCCGAGCACCATCAGGCCGACGAAGACGACGACGCACAGGGCGAGCAGGTCACCGATCGCGTACCAGGTCACGGCCTCGGCGCCCGGGTGCTCCCAGCGCGCGTAGGTGAAGCTGGTGCCGGCCAGTATGGCCGCGAGCAGCAGGCCGCAGCCGGTCAGGACGGTGCACCAGGTCGTCCAGACCGGGGCCGGCGGCTTCCGGTCCTCCGGCGGGTCCGCCTCGTCCGCCTCCCGGTCGTCCTTCGAGTAGCCGTCCGCGCGGACGTCCGCCGTCTTCGGCGTCGCGGCCGATCCGGTCACGGCGTCGGCGGTGTCGTCGGCCGGACCCGGTTCGGGGCCAGGCTCCACGAGTACGCGTACGGCGGCGGCCCGGGCGTCGTACGCCTCGAGCTGTTCGTCGGCGCTCTCCAGCGCGAGGTCGAATTCCCGCAGCCGGGCGATCGCGGCGCCCACCCGGGAGCCCTCGTCGGCCCCGGAGCCGGGACCGTCGTCCACGACCGGGGTGCGGGACGGGCCAGGTCGCGTACGGGCCCGGCCCTGCTCCACGGCCGACCGCCGGACGCCGACGGCCAGCTCCTCCGCCGCCTCTCGTTCCCTGCGGGCTCTGGCCAGCAGGGACTCCGCGGCGACCAACCGGTCCTGGTGGTCGGCCAGTTCCCTGCGCCGCGGCGGGGCGTCGATGCCGACCGCCTCATTCGCCCGGCGCTCCAGGACCGCGCACCACGCCTGGAGGTCGGCGACGAGTCCCATCAGCGTCTGGACGACCGCGCCGATGACCGAGAGCGCTTCCCGTACGAGCAACTGGCTCTTGTGCTCTTCGTCGGTCCCCGCGCCCGACCGCGGTTCCAACTCCGGCACCGCTCCGGCAGGATCCCCCTGCGACATCGACCCGCCCCTGTCCTCGACCGGCTCTTCGGTGCCGCCGCGCCCCCGCGTCGGCAGTCCCCGACGTCCATCAGATCACCTGCTCCGGCGATCGGCCACCCTGTTTCGCGCGCCACGCCGGGACGGTTTCCCGACGGGTCGGCCGGACTCCGCCGCCGCGGCGGGCGGAATCGGACCGTCCGCCCGCGCCGGCCGCCGGGGCCCGGACGCGGCGGGGCGCCTCCCTGCCCGGGGATGGCGGTGCCGGGCAGAAAGGCGCCAGGTGCGGGAGCCGTTGCCGCTAGGGCCTAGCCGGTGATCAGGTCGAATTTCTCCCAGGCGCCGATGGCGGCCCGGTTGGCGACCAGCGGCGCGGCGCCCGCGTTCTCGGCGGTCACGTACTGGTTGGTGGCCTGGGCGCGGAGGCTGACGCTGCCGTCGGAGTTGTGGACGAGGGTGAAGGTCTGGGCGGCGCCGACGGTGGTGGAGTCGGCGATGAGATTGCCGGAACCCGCGCTGACGTAGCGGTTGTTGGCGTGGGCGCGCAGCGCGATGTTGCCGCCGCCCGCGTCGGTCATGTCGAACTGCTCCCAGACGCCGATGGCGGTCCTGTTGGCGATGAGGGCCGCGGCTCCGGCGTTCTCGGCGGTCACGTAGTTGTTGTTCACGCGGGCGCGCAGGCTGATCACGGTACCGGTGCCGCCGCCCGGTGTGGTGGTCGTCGGCTGGGTGGGGCGGACCGCGGTGAGGGCGATCTGGCCCTTGAGCATCTTGCCGCCGTCGCCGGTCAGCCGCAGGTAGTAGTCCGAGGAGCAGGCCGTACCGTCCTCGTCCAGCGCCAGGAACCCGGAGTTGGTCGGCACGAAAGCCTGGGACTCGGCGGTCTTGGCGATCTGGTTGCCCTCGTTGTACTCGTCGAACATCGAGATGTAGATGCCCTGCACCCCGGCCCGGCACATGTTGTAGAACTGCCGCCACATGAAGTCGCCGTGCGCGCGCTGCCGCAGTGTGACGGCGCCGGGCAGGACGCACGGCTGGTAGTCGATGCCGTGGGCGGCGCATTCGGCGAGGTCGGGGACGGTCGCCACGTTGTAGAAGTTGTCGGCGTCCGAGACGTTGCCGATCCGGCCGACCATCCACGGCGAGATCATGTTGAACGCGTGGTAGACGTCGCTGAATCCGGCGCGGGAGTCGCGGTCGCCGGTCCGCCACCAGGTGGGTACGCCGCCGATGACGTAACAGCCCTGGGACTTGAACCAGTTGACGACGTCCAGGCAGGGCGCGGGCGCCCACGGGCGTTTGTCGTCGTTGAAGCCGAAGCCCCAGATGCAGACGACCGGCTTGCCGTTCTGGGTGGCGTAGGCGGACGAGGCCGTGTGGGCCTTCATCTTGTTGGTCCAGTCGGTCTTGATCTCCGACTGCATGTTGGTCCAGTCGGTGACGTCGTACATGATGTAGAACTTCCGGCCGTGCGACTCCGCCGCGCTGCGCACCTTGGTGGCCATGGCGTCGCGTGTCGGGCCTTCCCCGCCGGTGGGGTTGAAGCGCTGGAGCGCGGCGGTGTCGATGTTGTTCTGCTGCATCCACTGGAAGTGGGTGTCCACGGTCTGCTGGTCGTAGGACGAGAAGAGCGTGGCGGGCTGGCCGTTGCCGAGATTCGCGTAGGCGGTCTGGTACGTCTTGGTGTAGTCGCGCATGTCGGGCCAGGCGACGATGCCGGTGTTGGACGGCGACGGGGGCTGGCTGGAGTTGGGGCTCCAGTGCCACCAGGCGTTGATCGGGGCGCCGTCGCCGATGCAGGCGAACCAGCCCTGATAGCCGACCGTGACCTTCCCGACCACGTCTCCCGGCCCGCTCGCGGCGGGGGCGGCCGACGCGGACGGGGAGACGGCGGACGCCGAGGCTCTTGTGGCCAGACCCAGGGCGCCGAGGGCGGCGGCGGACGTACCGGCCGCGGTGACGCTCACGAACTTGCGACGTGACACTGCCATGGATGACTCCGAACGGCGACGCGCGGCGGGACCGCCGGGCGTATCGGTGGACTGAGTGTGGGGGTTCATGCTGTTGGCCTGTTCAACAGATGAACTCAGTGTTCCGTGGTGGGCCGCGCGGGGCGCGCGCGGCCAGCCCGGTGAATTCCGCTCGAATTACGCTGACTTGCGGTGGGGTCCGGCGCGCACAGTCCCTTGACACGCGCCTTCACGCCGATCTTCCGTGCACAAGCGGTATCGGGCACGCGCCGATTCAACTGCTGAATCCAATGGTGCGTCAAGGGTCCAGACCTGATTGACGGTTCCTCCGGAATTCTCCCGAATGGCGCCCAGGAAAGGCGCGTTGAACGTCCGTATCGGGCACGAAAGGTCGGAGGGGATGATTCAGATAGTGTCAGGCATCGTCAAATATCTCGGCTGACAATCGGCCCCAGCGTTCGGCCGGACGCGCCGCCGCTCGGCCGACTATTCTCGACAGCGGCAGCGTCGCCGCTCATCGCGCCCGTCCGCGACAGCGCTGCCGTACCTTCGCGGCGCCTCCGCCGAATCGACGCCTCCCGACGCCTCCCGATGCCTCTCGACGCCTCTCGACGCTTTACCGACAGGAGACAAGCCGGTGCGGAAGACCGAAACGACCTTCACCGCGGGGGATTTAGCCCCGTCACACGTCCTGACCACGATGACCGGGGAGACCGTCGCCGTTCCCGAGGCCGGATATCCGGTGCACCTGCAATTCCGGCGGTTCGCGGGATGCCCGGTCTGCAATCTGCACCTGCGCTCCTTCGTCCGGCGGGCCGACGAGATCAGGGGCGCCGGAATCCACGAGGTCGTGGTCTTCCACGCCCCCGACGAGGAACTGCTCAAGTACGAGGCCGAGTTGCCGTTCGCCGTGGTGGGCGACCCGGACAAGACGCTCTACCGCGAGTTCGGGGTCGAGACCTCGATCCGCGCGGTGGCCGATCCGCGGGTCTGGCCCGCCATCGCGCGCGCGGTCGGCAGCTCGATGTGGGGCACGGTCCGGCGCCGCAACCGTATGGCCCCGGTCGTGCCGACCGGCGGCAGCCTCGGCCTGCCCGCCGACTTCCTGATCGCCCCGGACGGCCGGATCGTCGCGGCGAAGTACGGCGAGCACGCGTACGACCAGTGGTCGGTGGACGAACTGCTCGCGCACGCGGCGCAGGCGGCGGCCACCGCGCCGGCCGACCCCACCGAGGCCCCGGCCTGACGGCCGTCGCGCCACGGTCAGGCCGGGTCCCCACGGCGCCGGGCGTGTCCGCTCGGCACGGCGAGCGGCGCGCCCGCCGCACCTGAGGCCGTACGACCCGGCCGGCTCCCGTCGTACCGCCCGCCCACGGCACCTCCCGCGCCCTCACGCCGACAGTGCCCGCACCGCCTCCCCGATCTCCTCCGGGGCGCAGGCCGTGGCCAGCACGTCCAGGGACAGGCCGAGCGCCGCCGCCAGGGCGACCACGGTGAAGAAGGCCGGGGTCGGGGCCCGGCCGGTCTCGATCTTGCGCAGGGTCTCCGCGGAGACCCCGGCCGCCGCCGCCACGTCCACCATGCTGCGGTCGCCGCGGGCGTCGCGGAGCAGTGCGCCGAAGCGTTCGCCGCGGGCGCGCTCCTCGGGGGTCAGGGGTGTTCTCACCATGCCCGTGATACTAATACCGGTATAAGTATTGGGCGAGGCCGCGGCCGGAAGGAGTCCGGTCGCCCGCACGACGAGGAGTCACAGCACATGGTGGAGATCAAGACCGACGCGGCGCTCGACGCGATGCGCGAGGCGGGGCGCGTCGTGGCGCAGGCGCTCGCCGCCGCACGGGAGGCGGCGGCCGTCGGCGTATCGCTTCGGGACCTGGACGCGGCGGCCCACGCCGTCCTGGACAAGGCGGGCGCCACGTCACCCTTCCTCGGCTACCAGCCGTCCTTCGCCCCCTCCCCCTTCCCCGCGGTGATCTGCGCGTCGGTGAACGACGCGCTCGTGCACGGCATCCCCACCGACTACCGGCTGCGCGACGGCGACCTGGTGAGCATCGACTGCGGCGCGGTGCTCGACGGCTGGGCGGGCGACGCCGCGGTCAGCTTCATCGTGGGCACGCCCCGGCCCGAGGACGTGGAGCTGATCGCCGCCACCCAGCGCGCCCTGGACGCGGGCATCGCGGCGGCCGTCGTCGGCCACCGCCTCGGCGACATCTCGCACGCGGTCGGCGCGGTGGCGCGCACGGCGCGCTGCGGCATGCCCACCGACTTCGGCGGCCACGGCATCGGCCGCCAGATGCACGAGGACCCGCACGTGCCCAACCGCGGGCGGCCGGGGCGCGGCTTCCCGCTCCGCCACGGGCTCGTCCTCGCGATCGAGCCGATGCTGATGTCCGGCGGGCGCGACGAATACCGTACGGACCCGGACGGCTGGACGCTGCGCACGGTCGACGGGAGCCGCGCCGCGCACATCGAGCACACCGTCGCGATCACCGAGCAGGGCCCGCGCGTCCTCACGCTCGTCTGATCCGTCCCGGGCGCCGCCGCCCGCCCGCGGTCCACCCGTCGGCCGCCCGCCGCTCGCACGTCCGGCGCACGCCGCGTGCCCCGCGGGCCGCCCGTTGCCTGCCCGTCGTCCGAAACGGGCACTTCCACGGGCCGTATGGCCAACCACCACACCACCTGATCGCCAACACACCCTCTGAACTGGCACTCTTGCCGACCGGTCCGGGCAACACCGGGCAGTTTGTTGTCCGTTATGGGCCGGTCCCTGTCAAAGTGGCGTTGGTATAACTCTTCCACGGGCAAAACCGGGCACGCCTTGCCCGGACCGGCGAAGAGACAGGTGGTGACCGTGAGAGCACAAGAACGCCAACATCGGATCCTCGCGCTCGCGCGCCACCAGGGTCAGGTCGAGGTCACCGTGATGGCCGCCGATCTCAAGGTGGCGCCGGAGACCATCCGCCGCGATCTGGGCGTACTGGAGAGCCGCGGTCTGGTCCGCAGGACGTACGGCGGCGCCTATCCCGTCGAGGGCGCGGGGTTCGAGACCGACCTCGCCCAGCGGGTGACGCTGCACGTCGCCGACAAGCGACGGATCGCGGCCGAGGCGGTCAAGCTGCTCGGCGAGGCGGAGACCGTCTTCGTGGACGAGGGCTACACCCCTCAACTGCTCGCCGCGCTGCTGCCCAGCGACCGGCCGCTGACGGTGGTCACCGCGTCGTTGACCACCGCGGCGGCCGTCGCGGACTCCGCCAACACCACTGTGCTGCTGCTCGGTGGCCGTGTCCGGGCCCGGACGCTGGCCACCGTCGGCTCCTGGGCCTGCGACATGCTCGCGGGCTTCGTCATCGACCTGGCCTTCGTCGGGTCGAACGGCATCTCCCGCGAACTCGGCCTGACCACACCGGATCCCGTGGTCGCCGACGTCAAGGCCAAGGCGCTGGAGGTCTCCCGGCGCCGGATCTTCATGGGCCACCACAGCAAATTCGGCGCGAGCAGCTTCTGCCGCTTCGCCCAGGTCGGCGACTTCGAGGCGATCGTCACCGACACCGGTCTGTCCAGCGCCGAGGCGCACCGCTACGCACTTCTGGGACCCCGCGTCTTCAGAGTCTGACCCGCGGGCCCGCCCCGCGCCGCTCCCCCCTTCCCCTCCCCCCACCTCCCCCGCGATCTCCGAGCTCCCCGCAGGCCCCGCCCCCCCCCGCAGTCCCGGCGCTCCCCCGCCTTCCGCACCTCCCCGGTACGCCGATCCGGGCTACCCCCTGCCCTCCCGCACCACGACTCCCGCTCCACCCACCCTCATCCCCGGTCATGAAAGGGACGAATCATGACACCGAGAACGAGAAGCCTTCCCCGCCTGCTGCCCCCGCTCGCCCTCGCCGTCTGCGGCACCCTGCTCGCGGCCTGTTCCGGCGCCGGCGGCTCCGGCGGAAGCTCCGGCGGTCACTCCATCAACGTACTGATGGTCAACAACCCGCAGATGGAGGACCTTCAAAAGCTCACCGCCGCCAACTTCACCAAGTCCACCGGTATCAAGGTCAATTTCACGGTGCTGCCCGAGAACGACGTCCGGGACAAGATCACCCAGGACTTCTCCAGCCAGGCCGGCCAGTACGACGTCGCGACCATCAGCAACTACGAGACGCCGATCTACGCCAAGAACGGCTGGCTCGCCCCGCTCACCGCGCACACCAAGTCCGACACGGCCTTCGCGCAGAGCGACATCCTGCCCGCGCTCCAGCAGTCGCTGACGTACAAGAACGACATCTACGCCGAGCCCTTCTACGGCGAGTCGTCGTTCCTGATGTACCGCAAGGACGTCTTCGCGGCGAAGAACCTGACGATGCCCGCCAACCCGACCTGGGCCCAGGTCGCGGACCTCGCCGCGAAGGTCGACGGCGCGCGGTCCGGCATGAAGGGCATCTGCCTGCGCGGCCAGCCAGGCTGGGGCGAGGTCATCGCCCCGCTGACCACCGTGGTCAACACCATGGGCGGCACCTGGTTCGACAAGGACTGGAAGGCCCAGGTCAACAGCCCCGCCTTCACCAAGGCGACGCAGTTCTACGTGGACCTGGTGCGCGCCCACGGTGAGGCCGGAGCCCCGCAGGCCGGGTTCACCGAGTGCCTCAACGACCTGGAGCAGGGCAAGGTCGCCATGTGGTACGACGCGACGTCGGCGGCCGGTTCACTGGAGGCCAAGGACTCACCGGTCGCGGGCAAGCTCGGCTACGCGCCCGCTCCGGTCGACCAGACCAAGAGCTCCGGCTGGCTCTACACCTGGGCCTGGGGCCTGCAGAAGGCCAGCAAGCACCAGGACGACGCCTGGAAGTTCATCTCGTGGGCCTCGGGCAAGGGCTACGAGGAACTGGTCGGCAAGCAACTGGGCTGGTCGCGGGTCCCGGCCGGCAAGCGCACCTCCACGTACCAGAATCCGGACTACGTCGCCTCCGCCTCGGCGTTCGCCAAGGCCACCGAGACCGCGCTCGAGGCGGCCAACCCGACGAACCCGGGCATCCAGCCGCGGCCCGCGCCCGGCATCCAGTTCGTCGGCATCCCCGAGTTCACCGATCTGGGCACCCAGGTCTCGCAGCAGATCAGCTCCGCCATCGCGGGCCAGACCAGCGTGAAGAGCGCCTTGTCCGCGAGCCAGAAGCTCGCAGAGAAGGTCGCCGACAAGTACGCGGGGAACTGACCGCCACCGCCCCACCCGACGGTCCCGGCCGCCCCCGGCCCCCCGCACGACGGGGCCGGGCGGCGGGCCCGGGGCGCGAAGCGGAGAGAGACGACTGACACCATGAGCACCCCATCCCTCACCAGACGCATCCGCGCGCCGCAGACCGAGCAAGAGCCTGCGCCGCCCGCCGCGCGCCGGTCCCCCGGCGCCTGGGTCCGACGGGCCCCGCTGCTGCCGGCCCTGGTCTTCATGATCGTGATCACCCAACTGCCGTTCGTCGGCACCCTGGTGATCTCGTTCATGCGGTGGAACGCACTCGACCCCGGTGACCGCGGTTTCGCCGGCCTCCAGAACTACAAGGAAGAGTTCACCGACCCGCAACTGCGCCACGCCCTGACCACCACGGTCGTGCTGACCGTCTCCGTGGTCCTGGTCAGCCTGCTGCTCGGCCTCGGCCTCGCGCTGCTGCTCGACCGGAAGTTCCTCGGCCGGGGCATCGTGCGCACCATGCTCATCACGCCGTTCCTGGTGGTACCGGTGGCGTCCGCGCTGCTGTGGAAGCACGCGCTGTACAACGCGTCGTACGGCCTGATCAACGGCTCGCTCAACTGGCTGTGGAAGCTGTTCGGCAGCGACAACGCGCCGCAGCCGGACTGGCTGTCCACCCACCCGCTGCTGGCCGTCGAGGCGTCGCTGGTGTGGCAGTGGACGCCGTTCATGATGCTGATCCTGCTCGCCGGGCTCCAGAGCCGGCCGATGGACATCGCCGAGGCGGCGCGGGTGGACGGCGCGGGCACCTGGCAGATCTTCCGCTATCTGACCTTTCCGTACCTGCGCCGCTATCTCGAACTGGCGGCCCTGCTCGGGTCGGTGTACGTGGTGCAGAACTTCGACGCCGTGTTCACCATCACCTCCGGCGGTCTCGGCACCGCCAACCTCCCCTACACCGTCTACACGACCTTCTACCAGGCGCACGACTACGGGCAGGCGTCCGCCGCGGGCGTCATCGTGGTCATCCTGTCGATCATCGTGGCCACCTTCGCGCTGCGCACCGTCTCGTCGCTGTTCCGAGAGGAGACCCGGTGATGGCTACCGTCTCCGTGACCACCGCCCGCCGCCGTACGGCACCCGCCGCCCGCAAGGAGCGGCGCAACCGCTCACTGCTCGGCCTGCTGGCCTGGCTGTGCGGGATCGTCTTCTTCCTGCCCTTCGCGTGGATGGTGCTCACCTCCTTCCACAGCGAGCAGGACGCGGCGACCAACCCGCCGAAGCTCGGGGCGTCACTGACGCTCCACGGCTACCGGGAGTTCTTCGGCTCCGGCACCGGCGTCAGCCCGTGGCCGCCGCTGGTCAACTCCCTGACAGCGGCGGCGGTTTCCACCGCCCTCGTACTGGTGCTGTCCTTCCCCGCCGCCTACGCGCTGTCGATCAAGCCGGTGCGCAAGTGGACCGACGTGATGTTCTTCTTCCTGTCGACCAAGATGCTGCCCGCCGTCGCGGGCCTGCTGCCGGTCTATCTGATCGCGAAGAACGCCGGTCTGCTGGACAACATCTGGCTGCTGATCCTGCTCTACACCTCGATGAATCTGCCGATCGCGGTGTGGATGATGCGCTCGTTCCTCGCCGAGGTCCCGGTGGAGATCCTGGAGGCCGCCTCGATCGACGGCGCGGGCCTGCCGACCATCCTGGTACGGATCATCGCCCCGGTCGTCACCCCGGGGATCGCCGCGACCGCGCTGATCTCGTTCATCTTCAGTTGGAACGAACTGCTCTTCGCGCGGGTGCTGACCGGTGTGGTGGCCGGTACCGCGCCGGTGTTCCTCACCGGATTCGTCACCAGCCAGGGCCTGTTCCTCGCCAAGGTGTGCGCCGCCGCCGTCTGTATATCCCTGCCGGTACTGGCCGCCGGATTCGCCGCCCAGGACAAGCTCGTCCAGGGCCTCTCTCTTGGAGCCGTCAAGTGAAAGCAGCCGTCATCAGCTCCCCCGGTGTCGTCGGCATCGAGACCGTCGACGACCCGGCGCCCGGCCCCCGGGACGTCGTGGTCCAGGTCGCGGCCTGCGGTCTGTGCGGCACCGATCTGCACATCCTCCAGGGCGAGTTCGCCCCGACCCTGCCGATCGTGCC
Organism: Streptomyces sp. NPDC093221; assembly: GCF_044753885.1. Lineage (NCBI taxonomy): Bacteria > Bacillati > Actinomycetota > Actinomycetes > Kitasatosporales > Streptomycetaceae > Streptomyces > Streptomyces sp. NPDC093221. The sequence continues at coordinate 216,666 of NZ_JBIVOA010000004.1, forward strand.
GGGGCACGAATTCGCCGGTGAGATCGTCGCCGTGGGCTCCGAGGTCCGCGAGCTGGCCGTGGGCGACCAGGTGGCGGTCGACCCGTCGCTGTACTGCCACGAGTGCCACTACTGCCGGATCGGGCGGAGCAATCTGTGCGAGCGGTGGGCCGCGATCGGCGTGACCGTCCCCGGCGGCGCCGCCGAATTCGCCGTCGCCCCGGTCGCCAACTGCGTCAAACTCCCCGAGCACATACGGACGGTGGACGCGGCGCTGATCGAACCGCTGTCCTGCGCCGTACGCGGCTACGACATCCTGCGCAGCCAACTGGCCAGCCACGTACTGATCTACGGCTCCGGCACCATGGGCCTGATGATGCTGGAGCTGGCCAAGCGGACCGGCGCCGCGACCGTCGACGTCGTCGACATCAACGAGGAGCGGCTGACCACGGCCACGGCGCTGGGCTGCTCGCGGGTGGCGACCAACGCGGACGAGATCGCCCGCCCGCGCGGCTGGGACGTCGTGATCGACGCGACCGGCAACGCGCAGGCCATCCAGGACGCGCTGGACCGGGTCGGCAAGGGCGGCACCTTCCTCCAGTTCGGCGTGGCCGACTACGCCGCGCGCGCGACGATCGAGCCGTACCGCATCTACAACCAGGAGATCACGATCACCGGCTCGATGGCCGTCCTGCACAGCTACGAGCGGGCCGCCGAGCTGTTCGCGGGCGGGGTGCTCGACCCGGAGGTCTTCATCAGCGACCGGCTGCCGCTGGTCGACTACGCGTCGGCGCTCGAGCGGTTCAAGGCAGGCAAGGGCCGGAAGATCCAGGTGGTGCCCTGAGCCCTGCGGGCGCCGCGGCCGTGTCCGCCGGGGAAGCCGATTGTGACCCGGCCGCGGACTTCGACAGGATGGGGCCATGACCGAGATCCGCACGCCCCGCCTGGTCCTGCGCCGCTGGCGCGAGGACGACATCGCGCCGATGGCCGAGATCAACGCCGACCCGGAGGTCATGCGCTACATCGGCGACGGGCTGCCCCGCGACCTGGAGCAGACCGCGGAGTCCATCGAGCGGTGGGAGGAGGAGTGGGACGACGAGGGCTTCGGCCTCTTCGCCGTCGAACTCCTCGCCTCGGGCGAACTGGCCGGGTTCACGGGGCTGTCCGTGCCCACGTTCCTGCCCGAGGTACTGCCCGCGGTGGAGATCGGCTGGCGGCTCGGCCGCCAGTTCTGGGGGCAGGGTTACGCGTCGGAGGCCGCTCACGCCACCTTGGAGTTCGCCCTCCAGGACCGCGGCCTCGACCGCGTGATCAGCATCGCGCAGCTCGGCAACGACGCCTCCGAGAACGTGATGCGCAAGCTCGGCATGGTCCCGGACCGCACGACGACCCACCCGGTGTCCGGCCGCCCGGTGCGGGTGCACGCGATCGACCTGACCGAATACCGGGCCTGAGCCGCGGAGGACCGGGCCCGGATCGGTCGGCCGACCCGTCGGCCAGGTCGGCCCGCCGGTCGGCCAGTCGGTCAGTCGGTCCGCCGGCCTGTCGGCCTGTCGGCCTGTCGGGGAGCGACGCTGATCACATGGACACGTCACAGGCTTTTCACTAAGGTTTGCCTTGCCTAAGGCAAACCGTGTGTTTTTCCCTGCCTGCGCACCTGTCGTCGTCTTCGCCCCTTTCCCGCCCGTGGAGTTGTTGACCCATGCCTGCCGTGCCCAGAGCCTCCGCTGTCGCCCTGCTCTCCCTGGTCGTCCTCGGCACGGCCGCCGTCACCGGCTGCGCGAAGAAGAACGACGCCTCGTCCGACGGCGCGATACGGGTGGACGCGGCCGACAGCTCCTGCAAGGTCTCGCGCACGGAGTTCCCCGCCGGTTCCGTCAGCCTGGACGTGCACAACAAGGGCTCCAAGGTCACCGAGGTCTACGTCTACGCGCCGGGCGACCGCATCGTCACCGAGCGGGAGAACATCGGCCCCGGCACCAGCGCCACCATCACCGCGCAGATCAAGGCGGGCACGTACGAGGTGGCCTGCAAGCCGGGCATGAAGGGCGACGGCATCCGGCAGAAGATCACCGTGACCGGCGCCAACGCGCCCAAGCCCGGTGACCCGCGGCTCGACGAGGCCGTCGCCTCGTACCGCAAGTACGCGCAGGAGCAGGCCGACCTGACGATCCCGCTGGTGCAGAAGTTCGCCGACGCGATCAAGGCCGGTGACGTGGCCGCGGCCAAGGCCGCCTTCGCCCCGTCGCGGGTCGGCTGGGAGCGCACCGAGCCGGTCGCCGAGAGCTTCGGTGACATCGACCCGAAGACCGACACCCGCGAGGACGGTCTGGAGGACGGCCAGAAGTGGACCGGCTGGCACCGGCTGGAGAAGGCGCTGTGGGCCGACGGCAAGCTGACCCCCGAGGACAGCACCCTCGCCGACGCGCTGGTGGCCGACCTCAAGGACTGGCAGAAGCGGGTCGGCACCGCCGACATCACGCCGACCAGCATGGCCAACGGCGCCAAGGAGCTGCTGGACGAGGTCGCCACCGGCAAGGTCACCGGTGAGGAGGACCGCTACAGCCACACCGACCTGTCGGACTTCGACGCGAACGTGGCGGGTGCCCGCAAGGCGTACGAGCTGCTGAAGCCGGTCGCCGCCGAGAAGGACCCGGCGCTGTCCAAGACCCTGGACACCGAATTCGCCGACATCCAGACGCTGCTGGACAAGTACCGGCAGGGCGACGGCTTCGTCTCGTACGACAAGGTCACCGAGAAGGAGCGCAAGGCGTTCTCCGACGCGGTCAACTCGCTCGCCGAGCCGCTGTCCAAGCTCGCCGCGGCTGTCGCACCCGCCAAGTAACCCTCGGCGCCCGGCTGCCCGGGCGCCGAAACCGCAGCTCACCGAGCCGTGGCACTCCCGCACAGGGAGGGTCACGGCTGCGGTACGCACGACGCAGAACCGATAGAAGGGCCACCGTTCATGGACGAAGCAGCCGGTACCGGCGGCACCGAGTCCACCCCCGCAGACCCCGAGGGCGCCGAGCCCGCCTCGACCGCCCCACAGGGCACGACCGCGGACACGAGCACGGATACCGACACGAGCACGAGCACCGACACATCCGCGGACGACCGTACCCACCGGGCGCTCAGCCGCCGCGCGGTCATGGGCTGGGCCGGTGCCGGACTCGCCCTCGGCGCGGCGGGCGGCGGCTCGGTCGCGGCGGCGGTGACCAGCGGTACGAACGGCGGCTCCGCGTCCTCCGACGGCTCCGTCCCCTTCTACGGTGAGCACCAGGCGGGCATCGCCACCCCCGTTCAGGACCGGCTGCACTTCGCGGCGTTCGACGTCCTCACCGACGACAAGGCGGAACTGGCCGCGCTGCTCAAGGAGTGGACGAGCGCCGCCGCCGCGATGACGGCGGGACGCGAGGTCGGCACGGGCGCGGTGGACGGGCCGGCCGAGGCGCCGCCGGACGACACCGGTGAGGCGCTGGGCCTGCCCGCCTCCCGGCTGACCCTCACGGTCGGCTTCGGCCCGAGTCTGTTCGAGCAGGTCGCCGAGGACGGCACGCGCACCGACCGGTTCGGTCTGCGGGCCCGGCGCCCTGCGGCGCTGATCGACCTGCCGCATTTCCCCGGCGACAATCTCGACCCGGCCCGCAGCGGCGGCGACCTGTGCGTCCAGGCGTGCGCGGACGATCCGCAGGTCGCGGTGCACGCGATCCGCAATCTCGCCAGGATCGGCATGGGCAAGGTGTCGGTGCGCTGGTCGCAGCTCGGCTTCGGCAAGACGTCCTCGACGACGCCGGACGCGCAGACGCCGCGCAATCTGATGGGCTTCAAGGACGGCACGCACAATGTGTCGGGCACCGACACATCGACGCTGGACAGCCATGTGTGGGCGGGGCCGGGGGACGGTCCCGACTGGATGACCGGCGGCTCGTACCTGGTCGCGCGCCGGATCCGTATGCATATCGAGACCTGGGACCGCGAGGGCCTCCAGGCGCAGGAGGACGTGTTCGGCCGCACCAAGGGCGAGGGCGCGCCGTACGGCAAGCAGCGCGAGCGCGACACGCCCGACCTCGGGCTGATGCCGAAGGACGCGCATGTACGCCTGGCCCATCCGGACAGCAACGCCGGGCAGATGATCCTGCGCCGCGGCTTCTCCTTCACCGACGGCTCGGACGGTCTGGGGCGGCTGGACGCGGGTCTGTTCTTCCTCGCGTACCAGCGCGACACACGTAAGGCGTTCGTCCCGTTGCAGCGGCGGCTCGCCGCGAGCGACGCGCTCAACGAGTACATCCAGCACGTCGGTTCCGCGCACTTCGCCTGCCCGCCCGGCGTCCGGAAATCCGGCGAATGGTGGGGGCAGTCCCTGCTCGGCTGACCCCGCCCCTCCCCCCGACCAGCGTCCCACCCGTCCCGGCCCCTGGAGTACCGCCGTGTTCGCCAACTATCTGATCGGCCTGCGAGAGGGCCTGGAAGCCAGCCTGATCGTCTGCATCCTGATCGCCTACCTGGTCAAGTCGGAGCGGCGCGAGAGCCTGCCGCCGGTCTGGACCGGCATCGGCGCCGCCGTGCTGCTGAGCTTCGGCTTCGGCGCGCTGCTCCAGTTCGGTTCGTCGGAGCTGACCTTCAAGGCCCAGGAGGCGCTGGGCGGTTCGCTGTCCATCATCGCGGTCGCGCTGGTCACCTGGATGGTGTTCTGGATGCGCCGCACCGCGCGGCATCTGAAGGCCGAGCTGCACGGCAAGCTGGACGCCGCGCTCGCGATGGGCACGACCGCGCTGGTCGTCACGGCCTTCCTGTCCGTCGGCCGCGAGGGCCTGGAGACGGCGCTGTTCGTGTGGACGGCCGTGCAGTCGAGCGACGACGGCGTCCGTCCGCTGATCGGCGCGATGCTCGGTCTGGTCACCGCCGTGATCCTGGGCTGGCTGTTCTACCGGGGCGCGGTGCGGATCAATCTGGCGAAGTTCTTCACCTGGACCGGTGCCATGCTGGTCGTGGTCGCGGCCGGTGTGCTCGCGTACGGTCTGCACGACCTCCAGGAGGCGGGCTGGATCGGCGGCCTGAACAGCCTGGCCTTCGACATCAGCTCCACGATCCCGCCGGACAGCTGGTACGGCACCCTGCTCAAGGGCGTCTTCAACTTCCAGCCGGACCCGACGGTGCTCCAGGTCTGCGCCTGGGGCGTCTACCTCGTGCCCACGCTGTACTTCTTCTTCCGCCGCTCCGGCGGTCGCCCCGCCCCGGCCGCGCGGGTCTCCCCCGAGCCGTCGCAGCCGGAGACCGCGCGCTGACCTGAGGCACCGGCCCGCTCCGGGACCGCGCGCTGAACTCAGGCCCCGGCCCGCTCCGAGACCGCGCGCTGACCTGAGGCACCGGCCCGCTTCGGGACCGCGTGCGGTCCCGTGGCCGGGGCCCGCGCACGGCCGACGGACGTCACCGGTGGCCGCGGATCGTGTGCGGGACGTAAGGCGCTTCGAGACGGGCGATCTCGTCGTCGGTGAGGGTCACCTCGACCGCGCCGACGGCGTCGTCCACGTGGGCGAGCTTGGTGGCGCCGACGATGGGGGCGGTCACGGCCGGTCGGCTGAGCAGCCAGGCGAGCGCGATCCGGGCCATGGGCACGCCGCGTTCGTCCGCGACGGCGCGGACGGCGTCGACCACGTCGAAGTCGGCCTCGGTGTACAGCTCGTCGGCGTAGGCGTCGCTGCCGGAGCGTACGGTCCTGCGCTCGCCGTCCCTGCCGCGTGATCCGGCGAGCAGGCCGCGGGCCAGCGGGCTCCAGGGGATGGCGCCGACGCCCTGCTCCCGGCAGAGCGGGATCATCTCCCGCTCCTCCTCGCGGTAGACGAGGTTGTAGTGGTTCTGCATCGACACGAAGCGCGGCTGTCCCGCCGCCTTCGCCGTGTACTGGGCGGTGGCGAACTGGTATGCGAACATGCTGGACGCGCCGATGTAGCGGGCCTTGCCCGAGCGGACGACATCGGCGAGCGCCTCCATCGTCTCCTCGATGGGGGTCTCGTAGTCCCAGCGGTGAATCTGGTAGAGGTCCACGTGGTCGGTGCCGAGCCTGTGCAGTGAAGCGTCGATGCCCGCCAGGATGTGCTTGCGGGACAGCCCTCCGTCGTTGGGGCCCGGTCCCATCGGCAGGCAGACCTTGGTGGCGAGCACGTAGTCGTCGCGGTGGGCGAAGAGCTTGCTCAGCAGCCGTCCGGTGATCTCCTCGCTGCGGCCGAGCGAGTACATGTCGGCGGTGTCGAAGAACGTCACACCGCCCTCGACGGCCCGCCGCACCAGAGGCTCGGACGCTTCCTCGTCGAGCATCCACGCCCGGTTGGCCGGGTCGCCGTAGCTCATCATCCCCAGGGCGATCCGTGACACCTTCAGGCCCGTCGTGCCCAGCCGGGTGTACTCCATGCCGTCTCCTCGCGTCGTGGTCCCCTTGTCCACGGGTACCCCGGCCGACCCGGATCAATATTGCTGTTCCGGCAACAATGTTTGCCGCCCGCACGCCAGGTGTCCGATGCTCCGTGCTCGGAGGTGGTCACCATGACCGACAAGGTGAGCGGGAACGGAAACGGGCAGGCGGCGGCGCGTCCGGAGGCGGCCGACGAGCGACGCTTCGACGTCGTGGTGGTCGGCGGCGGGGCGGCCGGGCTGAGCGCGGCCCTGACGCTGGGCCGGGCGCGCCGCTCGGTGCTGGTGATCGACGCGGGCGAGCCGCGCAACGCGCCCGCCGACGGCATCCACAACTATCTGGGCCGCGAGGGCGCGAAGCCCGCGGAGCTGCTGGCCACCGGCCGGGAGGAGGTCGCGCGCTACGGCGGTGAGACCGCCGAGGGCCGGGTCGTGTCGGCCGCGCGGCTCGACGGCGGCGGCTTCCGCGTCGGGCTGGACGACGGCTCAGCGGTGCGCGCCGAGCGGCTGCTGCTGGCGACCGGCCTGGTGGACGGGCTGCCCGAGGTGCGGGGGCTGGCCGGGCGGTGGGGGCGCGAGGTGCTGCACTGCCCGTACTGCCACGGCTGGGAGGTGCGCGGCCAGGCGATCGGCGTGCTGGGCACCGGCCCGCTGGCGGTGCACCAGGCGCTGATGTGGCGGCAGTGGAGCCAGGACGTCACCCTCTTCGTGCACACCGCGCCCGAGCCGGACGACGAGCAGTACGAGCGGCTGGCCGCCCGCGGGATCGCCGTGGTCGAGGGCGAGGTGGCCGCCGTGGAGGTGACCGACGACCGGCTCACCGGTATGACACTGGCCGGTGGCCGGGTGATCCCCTGCCAGGCGCTGGTGGTGTCCACCCGCCTGGACGCCAGGACGGATCTGCTGGCGGACCTCGGTCTGACCACGGTCGAGCAGGAGATCGGCGGGGTGCCGATCGGCACCCGCGTCGAGGCCGATCCGACCGGCGCCACCGCCGTGCCGGGCGTCTGGGTCGCCGGCAATGTGGCCTCACCTGTCGAGATCCTCATCGGCGGTGCCACGGCGGGTGTCAGGGCCGCCGCGGCGATCAACGCGGATCTGACCGAGCAGGAGACGCTGGCCGCGGTGGCCGCGCGCCGCGCTTCGGCGGACGCCGCGCCGACCGCGTAGGGCGCGCGGCTCCCAGCGGTACGAGGACGGCACCGAGCGGTACGAGGACGGCTTCCAGCGGTACGAGGACGGCTTCCAGCGGTACGAGGACGGCACCGACCCGTAAGGGAACGACGCGCCGACGCCACCGCGCGGACGACGGCGACACGCCCGTGCGGGCGCGCTCCACGAAGATCACAAAACTCACGAAGGGCAAGGACAGGCCGATGACCGACAACACTCCGGCGACCGAGGAACTCCAGGGCGAGGAGTTCTGGAACGCCCGCTACTCCGGGAGCGAGCGGATCTGGAGCGGCGATCCCAATACGGTCCTGGTCCGCGAGGTGGCCGGGCTGCCCCCCTGCCGGGCGCTCGACCTGGGCTCCGGCGAGGGCGGCGACGCGATCTGGCTCGCCCGGCAGGGCTGGCGGGTCACCGCCACCGACATCTCGGGGGTCGCGCTCGACCGCGCGGCGCGGCACGCCGAGGAGGCGGGCGTCGGCGACCGGATCGACTGGCAGCGGCACGACCTCGGCGTGTCCTTCCCCGAGGGCGCGTTCGACCTCGTCTCGGCCCAATTCCTGCACACCCCGGGCGAGATGCCGCGCGAGGAGATCCTGCGGACAGCGGCGGCGGCCGTCGCGCCCGGCGGCGTCCTGCTCGTCGTCGGCCACTCGGGCTTCCCCGCCTGGGAGAAGAACCCGCACCCTGAGGTGCATCTGCCCTCGCCGCAGGAGGTGCTGGCCTGCCTCGAACTGCCGGACGGCGCGTGGGAGGTGCTGCTCTGCGCGGAGCACGAGCGGATCCAGAACGACCCCGACGGGCGCCCGACCACGCGTACCGACAACGCCGTGAAGGTCCGCAGGCTCCCCGTGTCCGGCTGACCCGGCGCACGACACGCCGGGCGGCACCCGGACCCGGCACCCGGACCCGGCGCACGACACGCGCGACGCGGGCGGGGTCGCGGACCTCGCGCCTCCCGCCCGCCCGGCGTTCGGCGACACGGGGGGTCTTCACCCCCTGGTCGGCATGGTGTCGGCTATCAGTGGGAACCTGTGCGGCATGACGGAGATCGGACTGCCCCATGGCGTACGAGCGTGCCTCTTCGACCTGGACGGCGTGCTGACGCCGACCGCGCTGGTGCACGCGGCCGCGTGGAAGGAGACCTTCGACGACTTCCTGCGGGACAGGGACGGCGAGGGTTTCCGCCCCTTCGACGCGAAGGCGGACTACGACGCGTACGTGGACGGCCGTCCGCGCGCCGACGGCGTGCGCACCTTCCTCCGGGCCCGCGGCATCGAACTGCCCGAGGGCGAGGACGGCGACCCACCGGACCGGCAGACCGTCAACGGCCTCGGCAACCGCAAGAACGACGTCGTGCTGGAGAAGATCCGCACCGAGGGCGTACGCCCCTACCCCGGCTCGGTGCGCTACCTGGAGGCGGTACGGGCGGCGGGCCTGCGCACGGCGGTGGTGTCGTCCAGCGCGAACTGCCGTGACGTGCTGGTCTCCGCGGGCATCGAGCACCTGCTGGACGTACGGGTGGACGGTGTTGTCGCCAAGGAGCGGCATCTGCCGGGCAAGCCGCACCCGGACACCTTCCTGGCCGCGGCCGAGGAGCTGGGCTTCGACGCCGCCCGCGCGGCGGTCTTCGAGGACGCGCTGGTCGGCATGGACGCGGGCCGCTCCGGGCACTTCGGCTTCGTCGTCGGCGTGGACCGGGTCGGACAGACCGACGCGCTGCGCGAGCACGGCGCCGACACCGTCGTGAAGGACCTCGCCGACCTGATCGGAGTGACCGCGTGATCACCGACCCCGCCTATGAGGTCGCCCCCTGGAGCCTGCGCGAGTCCGAACTGAATCTGGACGTGCTGCCGCAGAGCGAGTCCGTCTTCGCCGTCTCCAACGGGCACATCGGCTGGCGCGGCAACCTCGACGAGGGCGAGCCGAACGGCCTGCCCGGCTCGTACCTCAACGGGCTGCACGAGACGCACCCGCTGCCGTACGCCGAAGCGGCCTACGGCGACCCGGAGTCCGGGCAGACCGTCATCAACGTCACCAACGGCAAGATCATCCGGCTGCTGGTGGACGACGAGCCGTTCGACCTGCGGTACGGCACGATCCGTTCGCACGAGCGTGAACTGGACCTGCGGGCCGGGGTGTTGCGCCGGGTGTGCGAGTGGGTCTCCCCCGCGGGCCGCGCGGTGCGGGTGCGTTCGACGCGCATGGTGTCCTTCACGCAGCGCGCGGTGGCCGCCGTCGCGTACGAGGTGGAGCCGCTGGACGGCAGCCTGCGGGTGGTCGTGCAGTCGGAACTGGTGGCCAACGAGGAGGTGCCGCGCAGCGAGGGCGACCCGCGGCGGGCCGCCGCGCTGGAGAACCCGCTGGTGCCGGAGGAGAACTTCGCGTCCGGCACCCGGCTGCGGCTGGTGCACTCCACGGCCCGCAGCGGACTGCGGCTGGCCGCCGCCGCCGATCACCGCGTGGACGGCCCCGAGGCGACCACGAAGGTCTCCTCGGAGTCCGACGACGACGTCAGCAGGCTCACCATCACCTCCGTACTGGAGTCCGGGCAGCGGCTGCGGCTGGAGAAATTCGTCGCGTACGGCTGGTCGGCGACCCGGTCGCTGCCCGCGCTGCGCGACCAGGCGGACGCGGCGCTGGTCGGCGCCCGCGACACCGGGTGGGACGGCCTGCTGGAGCAGCAGCGCGCCTACCTGGACGACTTCTGGGACCGGGCGGACGTGGAGGTCGACGGCGACACCGAGATCCAGCAGGCGGTGCGCTTCGGGCTCTTCCACGTGCTGCAGGCCGGTGCGCGGGCCGAGGAACGGGCGATCCCCGCCAAGGGCTTGACCGGCTCCGGCTACGACGGTCACACCTTCTGGGACGCCGAGACGGCCGTGCTGCCGGTGCTGACCTTCACCGCGCCGCGCGCGACCTCGGAGGTGCTGCGCTGGCGCCACAACACGCTGCCTGCGGCCCAGGAGCGCGCCCATCAACTGGGCCTGGCCGGTGCCGCGTTCCCGTGGCGGACGATCAACGGCGCCGAGGCGTCGGGGTACTGGCCCGCGGGCACGGCGGCCTTCCACATCAACGCCGACATCGCCGACGCGGTGGTGCGGTATGTGACGACCACCGGCGACCGGGACTTCGAGGAGAACATCGGCCTCGAACTCCTCGCGGAAACCGCCAGGTTGTGGCGGTCCCTGGGTCATCACGACCACGCGGGGGCCTTCCACATCGACGGCGTGACCGGGCCCGACGAGTACAGCGCGATCAGCGACGACAACGCGTACACCAACCTGATGGCGCAGGCGAATCTCGTCGCGGCGGCGGACGCCGCCGAGCGCCATCCGCGCCGGGCCGCCGAGTTGGGCGTCACCGACGAGGAGACCGCGGCCTGGCGGGACGCGGCGGCGGCGATGTCCCTGCCGTACAACGAGGAGCTGGGGGTCCACGAGCAGTCCAAGGGCTTCACCCGGCACCAGGTGTGGAACTTCGCCGAGACCGATCCGGCGCACTATCCGCTGCTGCTCAACTACGCCTACTTCGACCTGTACCGCAAGCAGGTGGTCAAGCAGGCCGACCTGGTGCTGGCAATGTTCCTGCGCGGCGACGCCTTCGAACACGCCCAGAAGGTACGGAACTTCGCGTACTACGAGCCGCTGACCGTCCGCGACTCCTCACTGTCGGCGTACTGCCAGTCGATCATCGCCGCCGAGGTCGGCCATCTCCAACTGGCCTACGACTACCTCGGCGAGTCGGCGCTGATCGACCTCGGCGACCTGGAGAACAACTCGCGCGACGGCCTGCACATCGCGGCGCTCGCCGGTACGTGGACGGCGCTGGTGTCGGGGCTCGGCGGGATGCGGCTCTTCGACGGCGACCCGATCCGCTTCGCGCCCCGGCTGCCCGACGCGCTCAGCCGGATCGCCTTCCGGCTGGCCTTCCGCGGGCGCCGGCTGCACGTCGAGGTCACCAGGAGCAAGGCCACGTACACCCTCGCGGAGGGCGAGCCGATCGAGGTCCTGCACTACGAGAAGTCCTTCATGCTGACCGCGGAGCACCCGGTCAGCCGCGACCTGCCGGAGATCGAGCACCGGCCGCAGCCCTCGCAGCCCCCGGGCCGGGCGCCGCGCCGCCGCAATCAGCGGCCCGGCTAGGACCGTCCGGGGAACGCGGTGGGGTCCGGCCGCTGGGCAGCGGCCGGACCCCACTCGGTTGTTCTCTCACGGGCGGTGGTGCGGGAACGGGTGTGCCCGTCAGTGCTCGCGCGCTGTCAGCGAACGCGCCGTCAGCGTCGGGCGAGCAGGCGCACGCCGTCGCCGGTCGGCTTGTACGGCAGACCGTAGTGCTGGAAGATCGCCTCCTCGTCCTCGACGGGCAGGACGTCGTCCGTGCCGATCGAGGGGGCCGACTTCACCAATGCCTTGTCGTACGGGACCTTCACCCATCCGGGGCCCACGATCACGTCCGTGACGGGCGTGAAGGTGAGCCGGTGCCTGGTGGGCAGGCCGATCTGGACCGTGACCATCAGCGGCTCGTCCGTGCCGGTGTCCACATACACCGCTTCGAGGGAGCCGATCTTGTGTCCCTCTGCGTCGACCACGTCGTGGTCGCGCCATTCGCGGAGATCAGCGGGCTTGATCATGACGAGTCCTCCTGGTGACGTGCGGTACCCGTTCACTTTCCTTGTGCCCCGGTCCACGCGCCACACGCACGTGGCAGTCGGGTCAATCCGTGCTCACCTCCGAGCGGTCGCCGCCCCACAACGTGTGGAAAGAGCCCTCGCGGTCGGTGCGCCGGTAGGTGTGCGCGCCGAAGAAGTCGCGCTGACCCTGCGTGAGCGCCGCGGGCAGCCGCTCGGCGCGCAGCGCGTCGTAGTACGCCAGCGCCGCGGAGAAACCGGGCGTGGGCACGCCGTGGCCCACCGCGGTCGCCACGACCGACCGCCAGTCGTCCTGCGCCGCGCCGATCTCCTCGGCGAACTGCTTGTCGGACAGCAGGCTCGGCAGGTCGGGGCGGCTGTCGTACGCCTCCTTGATCCGGTCGAGGAAGGCGGCCCTGATGATGCAGCCGCCGCGCCAGATCGACGCGACCGCGCCCAGGTCGATGTCCCAGTCGTAGGTCTGGCTGCCCGCCTGGATCTGGTGGAATCCCTGCGTGTACGACACGATCTTGGACGCGTACAGCGCCTGCTCCACGCGGTCGGCGAAGGCGGCGGCCTCGGCCTCGCCGAGTACCGCACCCGAGGGGCCCGGCAGGTCGCGGGAGGCGGCCCGCAGCTCGCCGTGGCCCGACAGGGAGCGGGCGAAGACCGCCTCGGCGATGCCGGAGACGGGGACGCCCAGGTCGAGGGCGATCTGTACGGTCCAGCGGCCGGTGCCCTTCTGCTCCGCCTGGTCGGCGACGACGTCCACGAAGGGCTTGCCGGTGGCCGCGTCGGTGTGCGCGAGCACCTGCGCGGTGATCTCGATCAGGTACGAGTCCAGGCGCCCGGTGTTCCAGGTCTTGAAGGTCTCGGCGATCTGCTCGGGCGAGTAACCGGCGACCTCGCGCAGCAGGTGGTACGCCTCGGCGATGAGCTGCATGTCGGCGTACTCGATGCCGTTGTGCACCATCTTCACGAAGTGGCCGGCGCCGTCGGGGCCGATGTGCGTCGTGCAGGGCGTGCCGTCCTCGGCCTTGGCGGCGATCCGCTCCAGCAGCGGGCCGAGCGACTCGTAGGACTCGGCGGACCCGCCGGGCATGATCGACGGGCCGTTGAGCGCGCCCTCCTCGCCGCCGGAGATACCGGTGCCGACGAAGTGGATGCCCTGCTCGCGCAGTTCCTTCTCGCGGCGGCGGGTGTCGGCGAAGTGCGCGTTGCCGCCGTCGATGATCACGTCGCCCGACTCCAGCAGCGGCGCGAATTCCTGGATCACCGCGTCGGTGGCCTCACCGGCCTTGACCATGATGACCAGCCGCCGCGGCCGTTCCAGGGCCGCGACGAACTCCTGCGCGGACTGCGCGGCGATGAAGGTGCCCTCGTCGCCGAACTGCTCCACCAGGGCGTTCGTCTTGGCGGTGGTGCGGTTGTGCAAGGCCACGGTGAAGCCGTGGCGGGCGAAGTTCCGGGCGAGATTGCTGCCCATCACTGCCAGCCCGGTGACGCCGATGTCCGCCGATCCGCTCATGCGATGTCTCCACACTTGTTGGTGTGCGTCTGCGTACGTCTTCCTGCCGTGCAACGGTGGCCGGGGCCGTGCGCTTCCCGTGGCCCCACTGTCGAGCCTGCCTCTTCCGGCGGCCGACAGCCACCCGTGCGGACCGCTCCGGCCGGGCCGGGTCGCTCCGGCTGCCCGATGATGGCAGGAGCGGGCCGTACGGAGAGGAGCCGTCGTGGCGGACGCCGACACCGACGCGAACAGCAACGCGAGGACGGGCACGGGCTCGGGCGACGACGAGGAAGCGGGCCAGGGCGCCGACCGGGGTACGGGCCAGGAGCGGGACCGGCTGGCGAAGTACCGCGGCATGCGGCGCTTCGACCGCACCGGCGAGCCCGAGGGCGGTACGGCGGCCCCCGGCGACGACCCGTCCTTCGTCGTGCAGATCCATGACGCGACCCGGATGCACTTCGACTTCCGGCTGGAGGTCGACGGGGTGCTGAAGTCCTGGGCGGTTCCGAAGGGGCCGTCCACCGACCCGCGCGACAAACGGCTCGCGGTGCCCACCGAGGACCACCCGCTGGAGTACCGGGAGTACGAGGGCGTGATCCCCGGCGGCCAGTACGGCGCGGGGCCCGTCATCGTCTGGGACCACGGCACCTACCACCCGCTGACGGACGGCGGTCCCGAGGCGTTCGCGCGGGCCCTGGAGCGCGGCCACGCCTCCTTCGAGCTGCGCGGTACGAAACTGCTCGGCGCGTACGCGCTGACCCGGATCCACCAGGCCGCCGACGGCGGTCAGGGGGACGCGGCGGACCCGGCGTGGCTGCTGGTCAAGAAGAAGGACGCGCACAGCACGCCGGGCCGCGGGACCACTCCGGATCCGCGCAGGGCCCGCTCGGTCCTCACCGGCCGCACCCTCGCGGCGGTCGAGCGCGAGGAGCCGCCGGAAGGGCCCGCCAGATCGCGGAATGCCGGATCGGGGCCCGACGGAACAGGGCCCGCCGGAACAGGGCCCGCCGGATCAGGACCCGCGTGAGGACGGCCGCCGCGCGGACTACGGCTGGGTGAGGCGTTCCATCAGGGCCAGCGCCTCGATGACCGTCTCGCGCTCCTGCGGCGTGTAGCGGTCCTGGAAGGCGCGGGCCAGCCACTCCTCGCGGGCCACGCGGTTGCCCTGGACCCGCTCGCGGCCCGCGGCGGTGAGCACGATCAACTGCCTGCGGCCGTCGCGGGGATCGGGGTGGCGCTCGATGAACCCGTGCTGTTCGAGCGCCCCGAGCGCGACGGCCATCGACTGCGGGCGGACCCCCTCCGCGGCGGCCAGCGCGCTGGCGGTGGACTCCTCGCCCTTGCCCAGCCTGCTGAGCACCGAGGTCTGGGAGGGGGTCAGGTCCTGCGTGTCGGCGATCTCCCGCAGCCTGCGCAGCAGACGGCTGACCGTCACCCGCAGGTCGTGGGCCGCTTGGACCGCGGTCCGCGAGATGTCCTCGGTGCTCTCTTCCATACCCCTACCGTAAAGAGACCGGTGGCCGGGCGCGGCACGGGAGTCCGTACCGCGGGCACGTCCCCGCTCTCAGGTCCGGACCGGGGGCGACCAGATGTACGGCGTCGTGGTCGTCACCGCGTGGAAGCCGAGGCGCCGCAGGATCGGCGCGCTGTCGTCCGAGGCGTCGACCTGGAGGTAGCGGATGCCCCGGGCGGCGGCGACATTGGCGCGGGCGGCGACCAGCGCGCGGTAGATGCCCCGGCCGCGCCACGCCTCCAGTGTCGAGCCGCCCCACAGCCCGGCGAAGTCGGTGCCGGTCCTGACCACCAGCCAGGCCGCCGAGACGACCTGGCCGTCGGCCTCCGCGACCAGGACGACGACCTCGGTGGGCGCGGCGGCGATCCGGCCGGCCAGGTCGTCGGCCAGCCACCCCCAGTCCTGGCCCCACACGGCCGACTCCATGGCGGCGATCCGCCGCAGGTCGGCGTCGGCGGTGACCTGACGCAGGACGACGCCGTCCGGCAGTACGGGGTCGGCCGTCATCTCCTCGGCCCGCCCGATCACGACGGTCTCCCGCTCCTCGGGCACGAAGCCGGCCGCGAGCAGCCGCTCGGGCAGGTCGGCGGGCCGGTCGTGCGCGCGGGTCTTCCACTCCACGGCCTCCCCGCGCACCGCGAAGAAGTCGCGCTGGCGGGCGATCAGCCGGTCGAGCTCCGCGCCCTCCACCCCGAGGTCGGGCGGTGTGCTCACGAAGCCGCGGTACTGCCCGCTGAGCCGCAGGACCGGTCCGTCCCACTCGCACCTGACCCCGGCGGGGAGGTTCGGCGGAGCGCCGCGCATCTGCTCGTCATAGGCCGCGAGCAGGCCGTCACTGTTCGTCATACGAGCCAACGCTACGAAGGCCCGCAAGTGGTTTTCGCGGACCCCGTACGACGCCCGCGATGAGTTCGCGGTCCGCGGCCGGTCTACCGGAGCATGACCACTACCGGATACGTACCGCCCCGGATCGTCGACCGCGCCGCTCGCCCGTACGCGGCCGTCCGGGCCCTTGTCACCATGGAATCGGTCGACACCATCGCCCACCGCATCCCCGAAGTCATCGGGCGGCTGTCCGCGCTCGGCGTGGAGCCCGCCGGGCCGCCCTTCCTCAAGTACAACGTCATCGACATGGCGAGGCAGCTCGAGGTCGAGCCGGGGGTGCCCGTCGCGGGGGCGGTGGTGCACGACGGCGACCTGTTCTCCGGCGTGCTGCCCGCGGGCCGCTTCGTGACGTACACGCACCTCGGCAGCCCCGCCGGGCTCGTCGGCGCCACGGCGCTGCTGCTCGACTGGGCGTTGGCGGCGGGGCTGCGCTGGGACATGAGACCGACGGCCGAGGGCGACCGGTGGGGCTGCCGGATGGAGAGTTACCGCACCGATCCGCGCTCGCAGCCCGACACCGCGAAGTGGGAGACGGACCTGGAGTTCCGGCTGGCCGACTGAGGCCGCGCGGGCCTATCGCGGCTCGCCCGGATAGGTGCCGAAGTACCAGTGGTTGCCCTCGATGTCGCGGGCCGCGAAGTCGCGGGAGCCGTAGTCCGTCTCGAACAGCTCGGCGGTGATCTCGGCGCCCGCGGCCTTGGCGCGCGCGTGCAGCGCGTCGGGGTCGGCGGTGACGACGTAGGCGCCGAAGGAGCCGGGGGGCCGCTTGGCCCAGGTGCCGTCCGGGTCCTCGCGGACCGAGCCGAGCATGATGCCGCCGCCCTCGGGCCAGGCCAGTTCGGCGTGCGCGACGGTGTCGCCCTCGCCGTATACCGCGGTTTCCTCGAAGCCGAACGCGTCCACGAGGAAGCGGATCAGGCCGCGGGCGTCGCGGGCGCGCAGGGTGGGCCAGACCTGGGGCGGCGGTGCGGTCTTCGCTCGCGCGGAACCGCCGTCGCTCGCGCCCTGCGCCGGGGTGTCGCCAGTGCTCTCGGTCATGGGGATCGGACCTCCTCAGTGCAGCCGGTGTGCTGTCGCGTCCAGCCTCACTCGGACGGGTGGTGCCCGGATTGGATGTTTCGGCGCTCCTCGGCGAGCCACAGTGTCGGCGGGCAGCCCGCCAGGGCCCGGAATTCGCGGTCCATGTGCGCCTGGTCGAAGTAGCCGCGGTCGACGGCGATCCTGGCCAGCCGCCCCTCGGCGGCGCCGTAGGAGGCCAGGCCGCGGCGGGTGCGGTCGAAGCGGATCACCCGTGCGGCGGCCTTCGGGCTCAGCCCCACCTCGGCCGCGAAGCGGTCCCGCAGCCGCCGGTCGCTCCAGCCGACCTCGGCCGCCAGCCGCGCCACGCCGATCGTGCCGCCGGTGGCCGCGAGCAGCCGCCACGCGTGCCGTACCTCCGGATGGAGCCGTACGCCCGCGCGCGGGTCGGCGCGTGCCCGGTCCAGCAGCCAGGCGTCGACGACGGCGAAGCGGCCCGCCCAGTCCGGGGCGGCCCGCAGCCGGTCCAGGACGTCGGCGACCGACGGTCCGAGCACGTCCTGCGCGGCGAGATCCGCTCCGGCCAGCGCGCCCGCGGGCAGCCCGAGCAGGACGCGGGCGCCCAGCGGGTCGAGGGCGATCTGCACGCCGGACTGGCGGCCGGGCACGCTGATCAGCGCGGGTGTGGTGTGCAGGCCGCCGACGAGCGCCGAGAAGTCGCCTGGCGGTTCCGCCGGGTCGGGGTGGGCGGCGACGGTGAGCGGTTCGTCGAGCGTGAGGATCAGCGTCAGGTACGGGGACGGCAGCCCCCGGTGCCTGGTCGGTGGCACGCCGCGCTGCCGGTAGCCGGAGTACCAGCCGACCAGGCCGCGCAGGGCGGGCGCGGGCCTGCCGCGTACCGCCTCGTCCACGACGCCCGTGCCGGTGACCGGCTCCGTACCCGTACCCGTGCTCACGCTCTCCGTCCTCCCGGCGGACGCGGCGGCCCGCCGTATGCGACGGCCCGATGTGTACGGCGACCGTAACGTCCGGCGACCGCCGCCGTCAGCCGCCCGCGACCATGCCCCTGGTGTGCTCCAGGATCTCCTCGCGCGTCAGATACGTGTCGGTGTACTCGAAGTCGCGCAGGGTGCCGGCGCTGCGGGACTGGAAGTTGGTGCGGACGAAGTCGTCGCCCGCCACCGCGTTGAGCAGCCAGTTGGTCATGACGCGGGTCTTGGCGACGTTGGTGCGCAGCGCCGACCAGTGGTAGCCGCGGGCGACCGCCTGGGCGGGCAGGCCGCGCAGTTCGATGCCGAGCGGCTTGGAGACCGCGTCCTTGCCGCCGAGGTCGACCACCAGGCCGAGGTCCTTGTGCGCGTACGGCGTGAGCGGCCGGTGGCGCAGGGTGGCCAGGATGTTGTCGGCCATCGTGCGGCCCTGCCGCATGGCGTGCTGCGCGGTGGGCGGGCAGATCGCGCCGTCCTCGCCCTTCGTGACGTCGGGCAGCGCGCCCGCGTCGCCCAGCGCGAAGACGCCGTCGAGCCCCGGCACGGTCATCTCGGGGGTGACCGCGAGCCTGCCGCGTACCGTCTCGGCGTCGAGCGTGGCGACCAACGGGCTCGCGGCGACGCCCGCGGTCCAGATCAGGGTGCGGCAGGGCAGCACCCTGCCGTCGGTGAAGGTGACCTCCTCGGGGCCCGCCTTCGCGATCGACACCCCGAGCGAGACCTCGATGCCGCGCTTGCCGAGGATCTCCAGCGCGCTCCTGCCCAGCTTGTCGCCCAGTTCCGGCATCAGCTTCGGGGCGATGTCGATCAGGTGCCACTTGATCAGCTTCGGGTCGAGGCGCGGGTAGCGCTTGGCCGCGTTGCTGGTCAGCCGCTGGAGGCAGGCGGCGGTCTCGGTGCCCGCGTAGCCGCCGCCGACCACCACGAACTGGAGCCGGGAGGCCCGCTCGGCCTCGTCCTGGCTGGCGTCGGCGAGGTCGAGCTGCGCTATGACGTGGTCGCGGATGTACGCGGCCTCGGCGAGCGTCTTCATGCCGCGCGCGTTGTCCAGCAGTCCGGGGATGTCGAAGGTGCGGGTGACGCTGCCGGGCGCCAGCACGATGTAGTCGTACGGCTCGTTCAAAATCTCGCCCGTTATCTTGCGGATCACGCAGACCTTGGCCTTGGTGTCCACTCCCACGGCCCCGCCGGGGATGATCCGGGTGCGGTGCCTGCTGCTGCGGCGCAGCGACACCGCGATGGACTGCGGGGTCAGCACCCCGGAGGCCACTTGGGGGAGCAACGGCAGGTAGAGCTGGTACGAGAACGGTGTGACCAGTGAGACGTCCGCCTCGTCGGCGGCGAGCGACCGCTCCAGGCGGCGTACGCACGCCACTCCTGCGAAACCGGCGCCCACCACGAGAATCCTGGGTCGTGCCACGACATCCGTCCCTTCTCAGGTCTTCGCGTCCGTCTGCTCCCCTGCCCCGTGAACGCGGTCCGGCACACCTCCTGTCTTAGTACGGCGCGAGCGGGCCCGCCAGCCGGACGGCCGGTCACGGCGTACACCGCGCTGCACGGACGGCCGACTCGACGGAGCATGGTACGGACGACAAGCGGACAAAACGACGAAGCGACGGGACGGCGGATGAGTCGAAGGGGCCGTGGATGAACGATCGTGACGAGGGACCCCCGGCGGACGACCGGACGGCGGGGCGCGCCGCCGAGCAGGCCGCCGAACTGCGTCAGATCGATGCCCTGAACGAGACCGGCCCGCACGAGAGGACCCGCAGGCCCGCGCCGGGCGAGGACGGTGAGCGGGACGGCGCCGCCCGCGCGCCCACCGACGCGGGCAGGCACCGTGATGTGCGGATGCTGGAGGCGGGCCGCGCCCTGGCCGAGGCGACCTCCGTGGACGAGGTCTTCATGGCTCTGGCGTCGCTCACCTCGCCGGAGTTCCCGATGGACGGCACGGCCCTGTTCGGCGTCACCGAGCGGTCGCTGAACCTGATCGGGCGGTACGGGTACCGGACCAGCGGCAGCCGGACCGTCCGTATGACGATCACCACCGACTATCCGGCGGCGGAGGTGCTGCGCACCGGCCGCCCGGTGTATCTGCCCACGGTCGAGGAGTACCGCGACCGCTTTCCGACGACGTGGCGGCTCGCGGCCCGCAAGGGCAGCAGGTCGTGGGCGTTCCTGCCGCTGGTGAGCACGGGCCGGATCACCGGGGTGTGGCTGGTGGCGTTCCTGGACGACGTCGACTTCGACAGCGACACGCGCAGCACGCTGGTCACGCTCGCCCGGCTGATCTCCCGCGCCCTGGAGCGGACGCACACCGGCGAGGCGGAGCTGGCCCTGTCGCGCGGGCTGCGCAGCAGCATGGGGCGGGGCGCGTCGGTGTACCGCGGGATGACCGTGACCTCGCGGTACGTGCCGACCGGCGGCGGGCTGGTGGTGGGCGGTGACTGGTACGACATCATCGACCTGCCCTCGGGCCGTCTGGCGCTGGTCATCGGCGACGTGCAGGGCCACGACCTGCACGCGGCGAGCCTGATGGCCCAGCTGCGGACCGCCGTGCACGCGTACGCCGCCGAGGGGCACGGCCCGGACGCGGTGCTGTCGCGGACGTCGCGCTTCCTGACCTCGCTGGACGGGGACAGATTCGCGACCTGCATCTACATCGAGGCGGACCCGGCGGCGGGCACGCTGCACGTGGCGCGGGCCGGGCATCCGCACCCCGTGCTGCGCATGCCGGACGGCACCTGCATGATCAAGCACATCAGGGGCGGGCTGCCGCTCGGCCTGATGCCGGACGAGGACGACTACCCGGTCAACGTACTGGAGCTCCAGGCCGGGGAGATCATGATGCTCTGCACGGACGGGCTCATCGAGACCGGCGGGCACGACATGTACACCGGCTGGAACCGGGTGCGGGACGCGCTGTCGCCCGGCCCGACCTCCGACCTGGAGGGGATGGCCGACCGGCTGATCCAGAGCGTGGTCGGCCCGGTGACCGAGAACGGCGAGGAGCGGCTGAGCCCGCGCAACGAGGACGACATCGCGCTGCTCATGCTGCGCCGCGACACCGGCGTCCAGCGCCCTGTGCGACCCGTTCGGCGCATCCTGACCACGATCGAGCAGGACGAGGCCGAGGGCCTGGCCGAGGCGCGCTCCGAGCTGCGGGCGCTGCTGCACGACTGGGCGCAGCCCGACCAGGTGGACACCGCCGTGCTCCTCGCGTCGGAGCTGCTGGGCAACGTGCTGGTGCACACCGACCAGACGGCGGCCCTGATGGCCTCGATCTCGGGCGAGCCCGGCAACCGCACGCTGCGCGTCGAGGTCTCCGACAGCGGTGACGAACTGCCCCACCAGCGCACCCCGGGCGAGATGGCGTCCTCGGGCCGCGGCCTCGTCCTGCTCGACATCCTGTCCGAGCAGTGGAGCGTACGGCCGGAGTCGGAGGGCAAGACAGTGTGGTTCGAGCTGTCGGAGGACGCCGACGGGGTCGCGGGACAGGACGTCTGAGGGTCGGCTCAGCCGTTGCGGGCTTCGGGCGCGCGGACCCCTGCCGTATGGGCTGCGGCGGTCGTACGGGTGCGGTGGCGTACGGCGGCGACCGTGGGGGACGAGGTGAAGGCGGCCGTCACCTCCAGCAGCCAGGCCGCCTCGGCCTCCACCGTGCCGGGGACCGTGGGCGGGGTGTGGCCGGGGGGCGCGAACCGCTCAGCGGCGGTGCCTTCGCACAGCCGCCCGGCGCGTTTGTTCTCCAACGCCGCCGCGATCGTGGCCGCTTCGAGCACGGCCCGCCGGTCACGGCCGCGCTCGTCGGCCCAGTCGATCGCGTCGCCGCCGCCGGTCACCTCGCTGCCGTCGTCTCCCCCGCGTCCGTCGGTCCAGGCCGTGACGCCGGACTCGAAGTACGGGCGCAGCGCGAGATGGCCGTCGCGGATCTCGATCACCCTGCGGTAGAGGGCGAATTCGGCCTGCCGCAGGCCCGGTCGGCGGTCGGCGGCCGACGGGTCGAGGGCGATCTCGGGCAGTTCGCTGTGCAGCGCCGACCACAGCGGCTCCAGCGCCCGGTGGCTGCGGTACGCGCGCAGCCACCGCATGGGGGCGCCGAGCGCGCCGACCCACAGCGTGGTGGTGGCCCCTCCGGTGGCGAGCGCCGCGGTGACCGCGCCGAGCACGGAGGAGACCACGTCCTCGGCGACGCCTTGGCTGCCGGTGCGCAGGTCCGCGATGACGTCGTCCAGCGCCCACAGCGTCCACACCGCGCCGACCGCGGCGGCGAGCAGCATCAGCCGCAGTCCCGTACGCAGCAGCCCGGGGGCGGTCCGAGCGGCGTGGTCGGCGAGTTCCCTGGCCAGGACGGCCAGACACCACGAACCGTAGAGGGCGAAGAGCGCGTTGTACGACGCCAGGGCCCACCGGTGGCCGGAGGAGACGGTCAGCGTGTCGCCCGCGATGGCGGGGTCGGCCACCAGGTAGAGCGCGGTGGAGACGGCCAGTACCGCACCGGCCGCCCACATCTGGAGGCGCACCGCACGCGGGGCCGCCGCCGCAGGGGACTTGAGCGCGTACGCCACCAGGACGAGGAAGGCGAAACCGACCATCTTCACGTCGTGGATGCCCAGGTTGACCAGGTTGTCGAAGGTCGTGTCGGAGGACAACGCCTTCGTGAGGGCGGGGGTGTTGAACAGCATGCCCGAGCCCAGGCACAGCGCGAAGCCGTAGACGTAGCGCTGCGCGGAATCGGACCACGGCCGGCGGGTGATCACCAGCCGGTGGACACCGAAGACCAGGAAGAACGCGGCGGAGACGAACGACAGGAGATCAGCCATCACGGCGGCCCGACGCGCGGTCCTCCGGTATGCCGAACAACCTGTCCAGACGCGTTCGTTGCGGATGCGGCGGCGGCACGGGGACGGTGTTCCCCAACGGACGGGCGGTACGGGTCAGGATCAGCGAAGCGACCAACTCGGCTTCCTGCTCCTGCGGTTCGGTGTACACACTGCGGCCGAGTACCCGCTGGACCAGGGACGACGATAAGTGCGGTAACAGGACCTGGGCGGCGGCCGAAGCCGCGGGCGCGGTCTCGTGGTGGCCGCAGACCAGGTGGGCCGCCTCGTGCAGCAGGATGTGCTGCTGGTGCAGCGCGCTGGTGTCGGCGGCGTAGAGGATGCAGTCGCCGTGGTCGGTGGTCACCAGCAGGCCGCACGGTGTGTGGGGCCGGGAGGAGACGGGCACGAGTTCGATCGGACGGCCGCGGGCGACCGCGAGCATCCCGATGAAGACCGTCGCGTCGAACGGATTGGGCAGGTCGAGCCCGTCGACCGTCCGCTGACATCTGTGCCACAGAGCTCGGCTCCGGTCACGTCGCACACGTCTCACACGCTGTCCCCTTGTCCGCCGGGTGGAACCGCGAGATCTCACCGAAGAGTTCGCGCACTTCAAGCGCTGCGTGCACTTCAGGCGCTGTCAGGGTTCGCGGCTGGGAGAGCCACGCTCCCTGCGGGCGAGCACATCGATCATGTCGCTGATCGTGGCCGCGCCCTCAGGGGAGAGGTTGACCGCGCGCAGGGCCATGCTGCGGACGCCCGCGTCGCGCAGCGCGCCGAGCAGCTCAAGCTCCTTGGCGATGGCGGCGCCCTGCTCGTCGTCGAAGAAGTATCCGACCGGCACGTCGAAGAACTGTGCCAGGGCTTCGAGATGACGTTTGGTGGGATTGTCGCGACGGCCCGTGCGCAACTGCCACAGGTAGGTCGCGGAGAAGCTCTCGCCGGTGGCCTCGCGGCAGGCGCGGGCGACCTCTTCATGGCTGTACGGCTCACGGTTGGGCCGTCGCACGACCCGGAACAGGGCGTCGATCTTGTCGGCCAGCGTCGACGCGGAGGGGGCCCGCGACTCGTTCTCGCCCATCGCCCGCCTCCCCTTCGTCGGTGCAGCCAGTATGGGTTCGTCCCGTGTCCGGCTTCATCCTAGCTGGTACA
Organism: Streptomyces sp. NPDC093221; assembly: GCF_044753885.1. Taxonomy (NCBI): domain Bacteria; kingdom Bacillati; phylum Actinomycetota; class Actinomycetes; order Kitasatosporales; family Streptomycetaceae; genus Streptomyces; species Streptomyces sp. NPDC093221. The sequence goes on from NZ_JBIVOA010000004.1 coordinate 240,739, forward strand.
CACAGCCGCCGGAATGGCCCGCTTGCGTGCGCCCATACGGCGGCGGCGGTGTCCGTCGTGCCGGACACCGCCGCCGATTGGCCTAAGAGGCAAGGGAGTTGTCGCCCGACCGGTGCGGTCGGGCGGGTCGGTCAGGCCGGGTTCAGCAGGCCGGGGCCCTGCGGCTCCTGCGCGATGCGCAGGGAACTGCCCCAGACGCAGTCCCATCCGCACACCACGCTGAGCGTGCTGCCGGCCACGCTGATCGGCTGGAGATTCGCCTTGCCCTGGTCCTTCTCGCTCCCCAGCGCCTGGAGCCTGAGCACCTCGTTCATGGGTGTTTCCTCGTCTCTCGTCCATGGGATTTCCGGTGGTCCGCCGCCGGACGGCGACGGGGTCTTGGGTCAAACGGAGGCCGGTGACGGCTGCGCCGCGTCGTGGGACCGCCGTGCGGCGCGCAGCGCGGACGGCAGACTCAGGGCCACGCAGCCGAGGGCTGTCAGCCCCATGACCCACAGCGCGCCGCGTACCCCGACCAGGTCACCGAGCAGACCGCATCCCACCGCCCCGATCAGGCCCGCCCCCGCCAGGCACACCTGGAGCGCGGCCATCGCGCGGCCGAGGGTGTCCTCCGACATGTCGGCGACGAGCACGGAACTGACGGCCACATTGGCGACGGCGCCGAAGAAGACCGGCAGCCCGATGCCCATCGCGGCGCAGAAGGCGGCGAGGGGCAGCGGTCCCGCCGCCAGCGGCAGCAGCAGGCTGCACACCACCGCGCCGGTGAACGACATCAGCATCACCCGCCGGGGGTCGCGGCCCGGGGCGAGCAGCCGTGCGGCGACGGCGGAACCGCCCAGGCCCATCAGCCCCGAGAGCGCGAACAGGGAACCGTAGGCGGCTGTCGGCAGATGGATCACCCGCAGCAGGAACGGGCCGGTGAGGGCGGTCACGCCCGCCATCGTCGCGGCGGGCACCACGATGAACAGGCCCAGCGCGCGGTGGAAGGCGTCACCGGTGAAGACCCGCATGCCCGCCATGGCGCCGCGCATCATGGTGAGGACCGACGGCGCGGGCCCGCGGGGCACGATGTCGGGTGAGCGCATCGTCATCAGCGCGGTCGCGCTGAGCAGATAGCTCGCCACGTCGACCGACAGCGCGGCGGCGGCGCCCAGCACCGCGATGGCGGGACCGGCCAGCAGGCGTCCGACGAGCGCGGCGCCGTACTGTCCTGCCTGGAGTCTGGCGCGCGCACCGCCGATGCCTTCGGGGCCGACGAGTTGGCGCAGGTGCAGGAAGTAGACGGCCGCGGACAGGGTGGACGAGGCTCCCATGATCACGCAGAGCAGGCCGAGCCACAGCAGCGAGATGGCGCCGACGGCCAGGCCCAGCGCGACCACGCCGATGGCCGCCGCGCAGATCAGGTCCAGCAGGACGAGCGTGCGGCGAGGATGGGCGATGCGGTCGGCGAGCGCGCCCGCGGGGAAGCCGAGCAGCAGGATCGGCGCGGTCGTGGCGGCGCTGATCAGGCCGATGGCGCCCGGCGAGGCGTGGAGGTGCACGACGGCCACGACGGGCAGCGCGATGGCGGTGAAGGTCGAGCCGAAGGCGGAGGCCGTCTGCCCGCACCAGTAGAGACTGACGTCACGTCCGACGGCGTTGCCCGGGTCCCCCGGGCCGGCGCTCTCGGGCGCCTGCGCCGGCTCGGCGATTTCCTGGTGGCTCATCAGTTCACCTCAACGGGCCGCGACGGAACGGGAGTACGCGCCGGCGAGTGCGTCCACGGTGAACAGCGGGTCGGGCGCGGGGGCGAGGAGTTGCGACAGGAACAGCAGCACCCCTGCCGAACCGCTCCACAGATCGGCGCTGAACCGCATGAGCTGGTCGCCGAGGAAACGGATACCGGTCTCGTGCGGCACCGCGAATTTGAACAGCCCGCACGCCGCACGGATCGCGTCGTCCCGGCCCTGGCCGTCACCGGTCAGCCGCCCGTACTCCGCGAGACCGAGGCCGAGGCCGGACAGTCCCTGCCACAGCCCCGACATCACGGTGTAGGTGGTGCGCGTCGAGGTCAGCAGCCGGGGCAGCGCGTCGGCGAGCCGTTCGTCGTCCACCGACCGCGTGTAGCGGGTGACGGTGTGCGCCATCGAGGCGGAACCGCAGTAGAGGTAGGGCAGGCTGCGGTTGTCGGTGGCCGAGATGGGAAAGGCGAGACCCGGCGAGTCCGGCTCGGTGGCACGGTCCAGCTCGGCGTGCAACAGCCGGACGCCGCGCGCGAGTTCGTCGTCCGCGCCGGTCACGGCGGCGAGCTGCTGGAGCAGCAGCGCGATCCCGGTGCGGCCGTGCACGAGGCCGGTGGCGTCGTTGGCGCCGAGGTACGGGGTGAGGTCGGCGTCGGCCGGCAGCGCCGCCGTCAGCTCCAGGGCCCGGTCGATGTGGTGCTCGTCGCGGGTGTGGCCGTACATCGCCAGGTGGGTGAGCGCGACCCCCGAGGTGCCGCCGTAGAGGGTCGCCGACGCTCCGGAGGCGATGATGGGGTGGCGGTCGGCGGCGGTGAGCAGATCCCTCGCCTCGTCCAGCATCCCCTGGTCGGCGAGCACCCATGCGATGCCCGCGGTGCCCGCGAACAGCCCCGGGGGCAGTTTCCCGACGCCGCCGAGCGCGTCGTGCCGCAGCCGCTCCAGCACGCCGTCCGGCAGTGCGCGGCCCGCCCGGGTCAGGGCGTGCACGACGCCCGCGGTGCCGAAGGCCAGGCACTGGGTGTTGCTCTGGTAGCCCTCGGCGATGGTGGGGAACACCCGGTCGGGGTGGGCCGGGTCGGCCATGGCCACCATGGCGTCGGCGGTACGGTCGCGCAGGTCGGCCAGGTGCCGCAGCGGGTCCGCGGCGACTTCCTCGGGCGTCGGGATGGGGGTGACGCCCTGCGCCGCGGGCCGCGGCCGGTGATACGCGACGGCCCGCTCCCACAGCGGTTCCGGCAGCGGCGCCCGCTCCAGCAGTTCGCGGCGCAGGTGCGCGAGGGTGTCGGGATTGCGCTGCGCCACCTGGTGGAAGGGCCCGATGAGCAGCAGGGCGAGGCCGGCCAGGCCGTACTTGTCGTGGATCAGCGGATCGTCGCCGACGAGTTCGGCGGGCGGGGTGTAGCCGGGCGTGCCCATCACCGGAGTGTCGTCGCTGTCCAGGCGCTGGGCGGCCTCGAAGTCGACCAGTCGGATGCCGTCGTCCTCGGTGACCATCACATTGCCGGGGCTGACGTCGACGAAGAGGTAGCCGGCCGTGTGCAGCCGGTGCAGCGTGCTCTCGATCTCCGCGAACAGCTTCTCGCACCGGCCGTAGTAGTCCCCGGCCGCTTCGGGTCCGCGGTCGACGCCGAGCATGACCTGGTTGGCGACCATCCAGCGCTGGAGCGTCGTGCCCTCGATGAACTCGGTGACGAGGAAGTCGTGCTCCCACTCGCGGAAGTAGGCGAGCGGCTCCGGGGCGAGGCCGGGCGCCGTTTCGTGCAGCGCGGTCAACGTCTGCCATTCGGAGCGGAGTTGGTCGGGTGCGGTGGTGTCGCCCATCGCCACGCCGGTGTGCGCGCGCGCCTCTTTGATGAAGACCTTGCGGCCGGTGGCCGTCTCCCGTCCCAGGTAGGCGCCGCCGGAGTTGGTGAACTGGAGCGCGTCTTCGAAGGCGAATCCGTGGAAGACGATCGGCCCGCCTCCGCCGGCGGCGGGCTCGTCCACGGAATCGGCGGCGGGATCGGCGGCGGCATTGGCGCCCGCCTCCGCCCCGGCCTTCGCGACGGCTCTGTCGGCGGATGCGGCAGCGGGCTCGGCCGGGGACTTCGGCGCCGGGCGCGTCTCGACGAAGGGGTCGGTCATGCCCGCCGGGAGGTAGAAGGAGAAGCCCCTGCGGTCCTCCTCCAACTCGCCGTCGGTGCCGCGGACGAGCAGGGTGTGGGTGCCGTCGGCGTTGACGCGCTCGCGCGGGGCGAAGGCCCCGTAGCGGTAGTGGACCGTACGCGAGTCCCGGTACCGCCTGTCGGTGAGGATGAACGGGCCTTCCTCGTCGGCCAGTTCGGTGCGCAGCCGTTCCATGAGGTCACGGGCCGCGGCGACGCTGGTGGGATACGCGGCGATGAACTTCCCGCTCTGCTGCCTGGCGGCCTGCTTGTGGTGGGTCCACCAGTAGAAGAGCCTGCCGGCGAGGTGTTTGAAGGCGACGTCCTGCTCGAAGCAGACGGCCGCGACGGTGTCGAGGACGTACGGCAGGCGGTCGGGCCGCGCGGACACGTGCACCTTCCAGCCGTCCTCGACACCGCGGAGCTGCTTGCCCCGGTGCCACATGGTCCAGATCCCCGACGGGGTCTCGGTCCACCCGTCCGGTACCGGCCCGGGCCGGTAGATCTCACCGCGGTCACGGGTGGTCTCCAGCGGCGCGTAGAACTCTCTGTCCGCCACGACGAACGGGAAGGGGATCATGGGCCTCTCCGATGTGGGACGCGAGGGGGCGGCGGCTCAGCAGCAGACGACGACGCTGGTCGCGCTCATCGACGCGACGGGGCTGCTGATCACCGACGTCGTGGGGTCCATCTCCTGGAGGCTCAGGGGGGATTCGGCGTGCGCCTCCACCTCGAATTCGCCCTCGCCTGCGTCCGCGCCTTCGGGCGCGTTTTCCTCGGCGGCGGATTCGGCGGAATCACTCATGGTCGTCTCCTGTCGGTTCTCAGGTGTCGGAAGGGCCGCCCCGGAGGACAACGCGAGCGGGAAAGACGTGTGGGTGGCGCGTCCACGAGGACGCGCCACCCACCCAGCTCGGTCAGGCGCAGGCGGCCAGGCTGACCGTGCTGCCCGGGGCCTGGAGGCCGCCCAGCACACCTTCGCCCTGGTCGGGCTTGCTCACGCCCATCTCCTGGAGGTCCAGGGGGGATTCGGCGTGCGCCTCGACCTCGTTCTCGGGGGTCTCCGCGATGTCCTCGTTGGTGGGCTCGACGGAATCAGCCATGATCGTCTCCTCTTCTGGGCGGGGTACGAGCAGGTGGTGGGAACACCTCAGAAGCTAGGACCGGCCGTTTCGGAACCGGTGAAGCCGCGGTATAAGCGCGGTATCGTCCCAGGTGATGCGGGGTTGGTCCGAACTCTCACCAGCAGTCCCCGCATTGCCGGTTCGCCACAGGCACATCATCTGATATAAGTCGTCTGCCTGATGTCATTCATCTCAGCTCACGATCCCATCTCCGGATCAACGGGCGGGAAAGGTGAAACCGGATATGGCCGAACCAGCGCACGTCAGCCTGCGGCTCTCCGTCCTCGGCCCGCTGTCCGTCGGCACAGCCGAAGGCCCCTTCCCGCTCGGCCCGCTCAAACAGCGGCTGCTCCTGGCCATGCTGCTGTGCCGCCCCAACACCCCGGTCTCGCTGGCCTTGTTGACGGACACCTTGTGGGACGGCAATCCGCCGCGCACCGCGCGCAAGAACATCCAGGTGTACGTCTCCGCACTGCGCAAACTCCTCGACCGCGCGGGAGCGGGCGACCGGCTCGAGCACCACCCGGGCGGCTACCTGCTGCGGGTGCGCGACGACGAGTTGGACTCGCTGCGCTTCCAGGGCCTGGCCAGATCAGCCCGCGAGGCCGCCGGGCAGGGCGCGTTCGGCCCGGCGTCCCGGATGCTGCGCGAGGCGATGGGGCTGCGGCAGGGGCCGCCGCTGCACGACCTGAGATTCTCACCCACCGTCAGATCCGAGGCGGAGCGGCTCGACAGCCGCTACCTCCAGGTCTACGAGGACTGGGCCGAGGCCGAGCTGCGGCTGGGCCGGGCCACCGAAGTCGCCGACACCGTCGCCGATCTGGTGGAGCGTCACCCCGAGCGCGAACGGCTCAGGGCCGTCCAGATGAACGCGCTGTTCGACCAGGGGCGGCAGACGGAGGCCCTGGCGGCGTACGAGGGGCTGCGCCGGCTGCTCGCCGTCGAGTACGGGCTCCAGCCGAGCCCCGCGCTGGAGACGCTGTACCGCTCGATGCTCGACGGCGGCCCGCAGGAGCCCGGCGGCCCCTTCGCTCCGTCCGGCGCGCGGGCCGCGGCGCGGCGCTCCTGCAGAGTCCTCGGCGCCCTGCTCCCCCAGGACCTGGCCGACTTCACCGGCCGTGAACGCCAACTGCGCTTCCTGCTCCAGCTGTTGGGCAGTGACCGGCATCTTGCGGTCGTCACCGGGCCGGTCGGCACCGGTAAGACCGCGCTGGCGGTGCACACCGCGCACCGGCTCGCCGCGGAGTTCCCCGACGGCCGCGTACTGATCCGGATGCGCGACGCGGCCGGGCGTCCGCGCTCGGCCGCCTCGGTGGTCGCCGAGCTGGCCCGGATGGCGGACCTCCCCGGGCAGCGGGCGGCGGCCGTCGACGACGGGTCGGAGGACGCCGAGGAGGCCGCCGCCGCGTGGCGCGACTGGCTCGGGCCGCGCCGGATCCTGCTGGTGCTGGACGACGCGGCCGACGAGGCGTCCGTACGGCCGCTGGTGCCGGACTCCGGCGGCAGCGCCGTACTGGTGACCTCCCGCGCTCAGTTGGCCGGACTGGTCTCCGCCGACCGGCTGGAACTGGCGCCCTTCGACCTCGGCGAGAGCCTCGAACTGCTCGGCCGGATCGTGGGCCACGAGCGGCTGCGGGCCTGTCCGGAGGCGGCCCGGCGCATCGTCACCGCGACCGGCATGCTGCCGCTCGCGGTCCGGGTCAGCGGTCTGAAGCTCGCGGTACGACGCCATCTGCCGCTCGGCGAATACGCGGCGCGGCTGGCCGACGGCAGGACCGTACTGGACGAACTGGTCGCGGGCGACACGGATGTACGGCCGCGGCTGGCGAGCGGGTGGCGGGACCTGTCGGCGGCGGACCGGACCACGCTGTGTCTGCTGGGACACCTGCCGGAGGGGCCCTTCACGCTGCGGCAGGCCGCGGCGGCGCTCACCTGCGGTCAGGACGACGCGCTGCGCCGGCTGGAGTCCCTGCTCGACGCGGGCGCGCTGCTCGCCCCGGACAGCGAGGTCACCGCGCACGCAGCGCGGTACGAACTCCCGCGCCTGACAAGAGTCTACGCGCGTGAACAATCCCTCCTGGGGATGCGGCCACTCCCCCGGGCCACCGCCTGAGGGGCCTTCGGTGCAGGGCACACGCGACGGAACACGCCACCAGGCGCGCCGGTGAGCTGCGGATTTACCGTTTCCCAACCGTCCATGACCCCGACCTCGAACCGGCCCCGCCGAGACTTCGGTGGACGAGGAAGGGAGCACGCGATGGAACTCGCCGAACTCATGACGCTGCGCCCCGAACCCGGCGCGGGACTGCTCCTGACCGTCACCGGCCGCTGCCCCCTGCACTGCGCGCACTGCTCGACCGCCGCCACGATGGCCGCGGACGAGCCGGACGCGGACCGGCTGCGCGCCTTCGTCTCCACCTTCACCCCGGCCGAGCACCCTGCGGTGCTGATGATGACCGGCGGCGAGCCCTTGCTGCGGCCCGAGTTGGTCACCGACCTCGCCGCCACGGCGCGCGCGGCGGGCACCAGGACGGCGCTGCTGACCGGCGCCTTCTTCGTCGGCCGGGCGGACCACGGCGCGGGACACCTCGCCTCCGGCGCCGGCCCGCTGCCCGCTCCCGTGCCCGACTCCGTGCCTGTTCCCGAGCGGATCTGGCGGGCCGTCACCTCCGTCGACCACTTCTCGGTGAGCCTTGACGCCTTCCATGAGCGCGAGGTCGACCGCAGGTCCGTATTCGGCCTGATCCGGCGGGTGTTGGACGCCGGAGTGGCCACCAGTTTCCACCTGGTCGGCGCCGGCCCCGACGACCCGTACCTCGCGGACGTCACCGCCGACATCCGCCGTACCTTCGGCGACCGCGTCCCGATGCTCGTCAACTCTTTGCGCCGGGTGGGACGCGCCGCGTCCTGGGCCGCCGCGAACACGGCGCTGCCCGGTGCCGCGCTGCCCGGTACCGCGGCGCCCGACCCCGAGCGGGCGCTGCCGTGCTCGATGGCCGCGTGGCCGGTGGTGGCCGCCGACGGCACGGTGGTCGCCTGCTGCAATCAGCGGGTCGTCGACCGCAGGCCCGCCCCGCGTCACCTGACGCTCGGTCACATCGCCACCGACGACTGGCGGTCGGTCGCCGTACGGGCCCGTACCTCTCCGGTCCTGCGGATGATCAGGACGGTCGGCCCGGCCCACCTCCTGCACCGGTACGGCGGCGCGGAGCAGGCGACCGCGCGCCCCGACTACTGCGCGGGCTGCCGGGCACTCGGTGACCATCCGGAGGCGCTGGCCGCGGCGAGTGCGGCGGCCAGCGGGCCCGTGGGGGCGCTGCTCGACCGGTACGCGGCCCGCGGCCAGGTCGAGGCGGGCGCGGCCACGCTGGTGCGGCGGCACGGCTGCGCGCCCTACGCGGACCTGGTCGACCTGCCCGGAGCGCGGCGATGACCACGGTCGGCACGGCGGGCGCGGGCGCCGCGCTGCGGGTCCGGCTGCTGCTGACGGCCCCCGCCGTGCGGGCGACGACCGCGGCCGTGTGGCGACCGCCCGGACTCGCCGCGCGCTACGCCACGTATCTGACGGTGATGCACGGAGTCGTCCGCGCCTCGGTGCCCCTGATGGAACGGGCGGTGGCGCGGCTGGCGGAATTCGGCCCGCGCGACCCGTTGTGCGAGCCGCTCACGGACTATCTGCGGGAGCACATCGAGGAGGAGCGCGGCCACGACGACTGGCTGCTCGGTGACATCACCGCGCTGGGCGGGGAACCAGCGGCGGTCCTCGCCGAGCAGCCCATATCCGCCGTCGCGCGCCTGGCGGGCGCGCAGTACTACTGGATCGAGCACCACCATCCGGTAGCGCTGCTCGGCTACATCGCGGTGCTGGAGAGCAACGCGCCCGCGCCCTGGCTGGCGGACCGGATCGCCGCCGCGGGTGTGCCGGAGGCGGCGCTGCGCACGGTACGCGGCCACGCCGAACTGGACACCGGGCACACCGCCGCGCTCTTCGCGCTGCTCGACGCGCTGCCGTTGGACCAGGCCCAGGTACGCGCGGTCGTGATGAGCGCGCTGCACACCGTGGACGGACTTGTGGAGCTTTTCGCGCGCATCGGCCGGACAGCGGAGCCGGAACACCTCAGGGAAGGGACGTACACCTCATGAGTGACACGGCGGCGCGGGGCGGGGAGAGCGCGGAGCGGGCAGGCGACGGAGCCGACGACGCGCTGGTGGTGCTGGAGTCGCACGGCTTCGGCGTCGGCGAACTCACCGACGAACAGCGCGAGGTGCTGCGCGGGCTGAGCAGCCAGGAGCTGTCGATGATGCTCGACATCAAGGCCCGGCTGGACGAGGTGGGTCCCGAGGTGCAGGCCCACAGCGAGATCGCCGGCGGGGCGCTCTTCTGACATCTCCCCGCGACCGGGGTCCACACCATCGGGAAGACACGGGGAAGGGACGGGGAGACGAGATGACCACGCGCTGCGCCTCGTGCGACGGCGACCTGCCGCAGGACGCGCGCTTCTGCCCGTCCTGCGGCACACCGGCCGACTCCCCCGCACCCGTGACGGCGGTCGAGGAGCGCAAGGTCGTCTCCGTCGTCTTCTGCGACCTCGTCGGGTCGACGGCGCTGTCCGGTGTGCTCGACCCTGAGACGCTGCGCACGGTGGTGCTGCGCTATTTCGACCTGATGCGCGAGTGCCTGGAGCAGTTCGGCGGCACGGTCGAGAAGTTCATCGGCGACGCGGTGATGGCCGTCTTCGGCGTGCCGGTGACGCACGAGGACGACGCGGCGCGGGCGCTGGCCGCGGGCCTGGCGATGCTCGACGCCATACAGCGGCTCAACGAAACGGAGTTGGAGCCGACGCTCGGCATTCGGATCGGTGTCCGGATCGGCATCAACACCGGCCCGGTGGTGACGGCCTCGGATGTGTCGTCCCGTCAGGCGCTGGTGTCGGGCGAGACGGTGAACGTCGCGGCCCGGCTGGAGCAGAACGCCGGTGAGGGCGAGGTCCTGATCGGTCCCGAGAGCCGCAGGGCCGCGGGGGCGACAGCGGTCACCGAGCGCGTCGGCCCTTTGCGGTTGAAGGGCAAGGAGGACGCGGTCACCGCCTACCGGCTGCTGGACGTGGTCGAGGAGGAGCCGGAGCTGACCCGCCGCTTCGATGTGCCCTTCGTCGGCCGGGACCGTGAACTGGACGCTCTGTGGGCGACGTTCCGCGCCGTCGCGGACCGCGCCGGGCGCGGCCCGAATCTGGTGACGGTCCTCGGTGAGGCCGGGATGGGCAAGACCCGGCTGATCCACGAGTGGCGCAAACGGTCGGGCCGCGCCTTCCGCTACGGCTCGGGCCGCTGCCGCACGTACGGTGAACGCGGCAGCCTGGCGCCGCTGGCCGACGCCGTGAGCCAACTCCTGGACGCCTTCCCGGAGATCGCCCAGGCCCCGGCGCGCGCGGGAGAGCCCTCGCCCGAGCGCCAGGAGATCGACGCGGCGCTGGCCGTACTGTCGGCCGGGCTGCTGGAGGACGGCACACCGAATCCGTCGACCGACGACACCTGCGCGGCGCTGACCGGTCTGCTGGCCGCGCTCGCGCGCAGGCGGCCGGTCGTGCTGGTGCTGGACGACCTCCAGTGGGCGAGCGACCCGCTGCTGACGATGGTCAGCGCGCTCAGCGCCGAACTCACCGCGTCCGCTGTGCTGTTCGTCTGCGCCGCCCGCCCCGATCTGCTCGACCGCGGCGTCGGCTGGGGCGAGGGCGGCCCGCGCTCGCTCTCCTTGACGCTGCCCGGTCTGACGGCGACGGAGGCCGAGGCGGTGGCCGAGGCGCTGACCGAGGTCGGGGCGCACTGGGACGGCGGGGCGCCGTCCCATGAGGGGGGTACGGGCGTGCCGCCCCAGGTGCTGGAGTCCGCGGGCGGCAATCCGTTCTATCTGGAACAGCTCATCGCCGCTCTCGCGCAGCCCGAGTCCGGCTACCGCCCCGACGGCGGAGGCGATGTGCCGACCACCTTGCAGGCGCTGCTCGGCGCCCGGATCGGGGCGCTCGGCCGGGCGGAGCGCGCGGCGCTGGACATCGCGGCCGTGGTGGGCCGGGAGTTCAGCGCCGACGAGGTGGCCGAATTGGTGGGCGGGGACCGCGAAGGTGCGCCCGGCGGCGCGCTGCACGACGCGGACCCGCCCTCGGCGGAGACCGGGTCCGGCGTCCCGGCGCTGGACGGCGCGGTCGGCGCGGCGCTCGGCATGCTCAGCAGTCACCGCCTGCTGCGGCCCGCGGACCGGCAGGGGCCTTCCCCGTACCGGCTGCGCTTCAGCAGCGGTCTCGTGCACGAGGTCACGTATCAGTCGATGGCCAAGCGGACGAGGGCGGAGCGGCACGAGCGGGCCGCGGCGGCGCTGTCCGCGCGGCTGGCGGGCGGCGGCACGGCGGCGGGGAGCGCGGGGGAAAGCGCCGCCCCGTACGGCGGTGTCCTGTTCGGCGGTGGCGCTCCCGGTACGCGCGGCGCCGAGGATGCCGCCGCCGTGGCGGGTCACCTGGAGCGCGCCTACCGCTACCGCGCCGAGTTGGGCACGCTCGGTCCGCAGACGGACGAACTGCGCCTGCGGGCCGCCACGTTGCTGATCGAGGGCGGTTCCAGGGCGCTCGCGCGCTCGGATCTGGCGTGGGCGGGCGGGCTGCTGGAGCGGGCGGTGGAGCTGACCGTCGAGGGCGAGCCGGAGTGGGCCGCGGCGGCCCGGCGGTTCGGTGACGTGCTGCTGGCGACCGGGCGGACGGACGAGGGCCGGGCGCTGCTGCTGCGCGTGCTCGCCGCCGCGGACGCCACGCCGGGGGACGCGGTGCGGCCGGTGGAGGCCGCGCACGCCGACCTCGCCCTGGCCGCGGTGTCGGCGGCCCCCGACGGGAGCAGCGCGGGGAGCGTCGCCCAGCGGACGCTGCCGGTCTTCGAGAGTGCGGGCGACGACCTCGGGCAGGCACGGGCGTGCATCCGGCTGGCGCAGGAGCGGCAGTTGCACGGCAGGCACGGCGAGGCCGATGTCCTGCTCTCCCGCGCTCTGGACCACGCGCGCCGCTCGGGCGCCGAGCCCGAACGGGCCCTGGCGCTGGGCGCGATCGGCGTCTCGCTGTGGCGCGGGCCCGAGCCGGTGCCCTCGGCGGTCTCGCGCAGTCGCCGCCTGCTGGCGGAGCACGGCGACCGTCGCCCCACCGTACGGCTGACCCTCAACTGCCCGCTGGCCGTGCTGTTCGCGCTCCAGGAGCGCTGGGACGACGCGCACGCCTGCCTCACCGGGGCGGAGCGGCTGGCCGGTGAACTCGGTTACGCCGAGGGCCGGGTGGTGCTGCCGCTGTTCGCCGCGGCGGTGGCGACGCTGGCGGGCGACGGGAGCCGGGCGCTCGGTCTGCTGGACGAAGCGGACGGCGCCGCACGGGAGTTGCAGGCCGAGGCCCTGCGGGACGCGGTGGCCAGGGACGCGGCGCGACTGCTGGTGGACGCGGGCCGTCACGACGAGGCCGCGGCCAGGCTGGCCACCGCGCCGGACCCCGGGCACACGGCACTCGCCGCCTCGGACGCCGCCGACCTCGACGGGCTGCTGGCCAGGATCGCCGCGGCGCGCGGCTCGGCCGAGGAGGCCGCACCGCTGGCGGAGCGGGCGGTGCGGACCGCGTCCGGCACCGACTCGCCCGTCGTCCTGGCGGTGGCCTGGCTGGACCGGGCCGACGTGCTGCGCCTGGCGGGCCGTACCGAGGAGTCCGCGAGCGCCGCCGCGCAGGCCGCCCGGCACTTCGGCGCCAAGGGCCATGTGCCGGGGGCGCGCCGCGCCGTGCGATGGGGGGAGGGTCCGCCGTGAGGCGCCAGGACCAGGGGCACCGGAGCCGCGGGCGCCGACCGGCGCCCGTCCGCTCCCGCCCCGGCCTCTCGGGCCACCACCGCATCGGAAGGCGACAACGCCAGAACGCGAAAGGCTGCTGATGAAAACCGCCGAACACGGCGCCGGCCCCGGACTCACCTGGACGCTGCGCGGCAAGCGCCCCGAGGACGTGCTGATCACCGCCGACGGCGAGCTGCCCGCGCTCGACCGGAGCTGGGACGACGCGCGCGGCGCCGGGGTGCGGGTGTGCGTGGTGGACTCGGGTGTCGAGGACGGCCATCCGCTGATCGGCCCGGTCGACGGCGCGTGGACGGTGCGCAAGGACGAGACGGGCACCAGCGTGGTCGAGACGACGGCGACCGACACCTGCGGGCACGGCACGGCCTGCGCGGGCATCATCCGCAGGACCGCGCCGGATTGCGAGCTGTACAGCGTGCAGGTGCTCGGCAAGGGGTTCGGCGGCACCGGCGACGTCCTGCTCGCGGGACTGCGCTGGGCGATCCGGCAGGGCTTCGACGTGATCAATCTCAGCCTGTCCACGACGAGGCCGCAGTTCGCCGAGGAGTTGCGGGTCCTCGCCGACGAGGCGTACTTCCGGGGGACGGCGATCGTCGCCTCCGCGCACAACACTCCGGTGGAGAGCTACCCGTGGCGCTTCGCCTCGGTGATCTCGGTGGGCAGCCACCAGGAGGACGATCCCGATCTGCACCTGTACAACCCGAGCCCGCCGGTCGAGTTCTTCGCGCCGGGACAGAACGTCCAGGTGGCGTGGCTCGGCGGGGCGACGATCAGGACGACGGGCAACAGCTTCGCCACGCCGTACATCGCCGGGCTCTGCGCCCGCATTCTGTCCCGGCACCGCCGGATGACGACCTTCCAGCTCAAGAACGCGCTCTACCTTTCCGCGGCCAACGTCCAACTGGGCATCAGGGGTGCTTCGTGACACAGAGCAACACAGCGACGGATCCGCTGTCGCAGGAGTTGATGCAGTCGGTGGTCGACACGGCACGGGCCATCTTCGGCGCCCAGGCCAGTTCGGTGTTCCTGCTGGACGAGTCGAGCCACGAGCTGGTCTTCCAGGCCGTCTCGGGCCAGGGCGAGAGCTTCCTGGTGGGACGGCGTTTCCCGGCCGAGAGCGGGATCGCGGGATGGGTGGTCTCCTCGGGTGAGCCGATGGTGGTGGACGACCTGTCGCACAGCGCGTCCTTCGACCGGGACTTCGCGGAGTCCACGGAGTACGTGCCCGATTCGCTGATGGCCGCGCCACTGACGCACGGTGACCGGGTGCTGGGGGTGCTGGAAGTCCTCGATCCCGTGCCGCAGTCCAGGTCGAGCCTGGACGAACTGGATCTGCTGGCGCTCTTCGCCCGGCACGCGGCGGCGGCGCTGCGGGTGGTCGTGGACCGCGCGCGGCCCGCCGACAGCGGCTCGCTCGGCGGTGACGGGCGCGCGGCGGCGCTGCGGATGGCCGAGGATCTGCGGCGGCTGCTGGAGACCTCCGCCTGAGCCGGGGAGCTCTCCGCTCAGCCCGTGGGCGCCGCCCCGGACCCGCACCGACCTGCGACGCGCCGGAAGGGAGGGGCGGGAGATCTCAGGGTGTTCACAGGTGCGAGTTGTCCCCTGAACAGGTGACAATGAGTAGGGTGTGTTCCTCCGGCCCCGGATCATCTGCCTAGCCTGAGCCGGGGAGAGGGAGGTGGCCGTGACACGACGAATATCCTTCGGCCGCCGCCTCCCGACGCCCCACCCCGACCTCTCGCCGCAGGTGTCGGTCGCCGGGCGGACACCGCCGGTGCTCACCGCGCTGCCCTACGTGTTCATGGCCGTGGTCGCCGTGGTGGACGTGAGCGTCGGTACCAGTGTCGGCCTGCTGCCGCTGGTCTCGCTCGGCCCCGCCTTCTCCGGTCTGGTCGGCGGCTGGCGGCGGACCGCCCTGGTCGGGGCCCTGGCCGTCGCGCTCGTGTGCGCCCTGGGCGTCTACGACGGCCTGTTCGAGGAGCGGCGCGGTTTCAGCGCCCTCGCCTCGGTGATCGGCGTGACGGTCGCCGGAGTGATCGCCGCCGTGATGCGCCAGCGCCGCGAGACCGAATTCGCCAACGTACGGTCGATCGCGGAGGTCGCCCAGCGCGTCCTGCTGCGCCCCGTACCGCGCAGCGCGGGCCACCTGCGCACGGCCGTGTCGTACACCTCCGCCGTCGCCGAGGCGCGCATAGGCGGCGATCTGTACGAGGTCGTCGCGTCGCCGGTCGGCGTGCGGGTGATCATCGGCGATGTGCAGGGCAAGGGCCTCGAAGCGGTGGAGACCGCCGCCGTGGTGCTCGGCGCCTTCCGTGAGGCCGCGCACGACGAACGGGATCTGACGGGCGTCGGCGAGCGGGTGCAGCGGGCCGCCGACCGGGCGCTGAGCGGCGAGAAATTCGTCACCGCGATCATCGCCGAGATCAGCGAGGAGCGCGGCGCGACCCTCCTCAACTTCGGCCATCCCGCGCCGATGGTGCTGCGCCAGGACGGCGGCGCGTGCTTCCCCGAGCCGCCGCAGTACGCGATGCCGCTGGGGCTCGGCGTGCACGGCGGTGACGCTCCCGAGCCGTTCGCCGTCCCCTTCGGACCGGGCGACCAGATGCTCCTCTACACCGACGGTGTCACCGAGGCCCGCGACCACACCGGCGCCTTCTATCCGCTGGGGCAGCGCGCGCACTTCCTCAAGGACCCGGATCCGGAAGCCGCGTTGGAGGCGCTGCGGACCGATCTGGTGCAGCACACGGAGGGGCCGCTGCACGACGACGCGGCGATGCTGCTGCTGCGCTTCCGCGACCCCGGACCGGCGTTCGCCGCCTTCGACGGCGCCTGAAGACCCGGACGGCACCGGCGCGGGTAAAGGGTTCGCAATGTGCGGATGCCTCGCCGTGCGGTCCGTGACGGGTTGTCCGCAATGAGCGACCGGCCCCACCCGAACACCCCTGCGAACACCGGTGTCGCGTCATAGAGTGTCGAGCCGTACACGCGGGCGGAGGCACGCACCGTTTGCCGATCGCGGTTGGAGGAGATCCCGGTGACGCTGCGCGCGTCCAGAGGCGGACCGGTCCCGCCGGACCACCCGGCCGTGTCCGCGGCGCACCTCCAGCGCGACGAGGCGGCGGCGCTCACGCTCTACCGGACCCTGCGCGACATGGGCGAGGGACGGATCGCGGAGGTCGCGGAGGCGGCCGGTCTGGACGCCGCGGAATCCGCGGGCGGCTGGCGGCGGCTGGACGAGCTGGGCCTGATCCGGATCGTGGGCGCGGTCGTCGAACCGGTCGACCCGGACGCGGCCATGGCGCACGCGATGGACACCTACAACGAGAACACCGCCAGGCAACTGCGGGACGCGCACTCGTTGCGCCGGGTCACCGAGTCCCTGATGACCGTCTTCCGCCCGGCCGTGGCCCGTGACTCGGCCGAT
Organism: Streptomyces sp. NPDC093221; assembly: GCF_044753885.1. Lineage (NCBI taxonomy): Bacteria > Bacillati > Actinomycetota > Actinomycetes > Kitasatosporales > Streptomycetaceae > Streptomyces > Streptomyces sp. NPDC093221. The sequence goes on from NZ_JBIVOA010000004.1 coordinate 257,013, forward strand.
GTCGCGGTGGAGCGGCTCGGCGACCGCAAGCGCAGGACGCGTACGGTGCGGGACCTCAACGCCGCCGTCCTGGACGCCTGCGACTCGATGCACCCCGGTCCGATGCCCCCGGCCGAGGCGCTGGAGGCGTCGCTCGACGAGGACGCGAAGCTGACCTCGCGCGGCATCCGGGTCCGGGTGATCTACCCCGAGTCGCTGCTGCGCTCCCCCAAGTACACCTGGTATCTGCACCGGTTGCTCGACATCGGCGTCGAGGTACGGCTCCTGGAGCACTCCCCCTTCGACATCCTGCTCTTCGACCGGCACACCGCGTGCGTGCCCGGCGACCCCGAACGGCCGGGCGAGTCCATGCTGTTGATCCGCGGCTCCGCCCTCCTGAAGGGCTACACCGCGCTGTACGAGGACTACTGGCTGCGCGCCTCCCCCGTCGTCCTCGCCGCGCCGCCCGCGCCCGCCGAGGGCCCGGAGGTCAACGACCAGGAGCGCACGGTCATCCGGCTGATGGCGAGCGGGCTGAGCGACGACCAGATCGCCCGGAAGATGGGCGTGCACCGCCGCACGGTCCAGCGCGCGGTCGCCAAACTGATGGACCGCCTCAATGCCTCAAGCCGCTTCGAGGCGGGTCTCAAACTCGCCCGCGACCCGGCCCTGATGAAGGTCTACCCGCTGAACTGACCGGCCTGGGTCACCCGTTGACGGCCGTGACGTACCAGCGGGGGCGCCACCAGGCCCAGGTGGTGCCCCCGCCGACTGCCTTCGGCGGCCTCCACACCAGGTGGAGTGCCGCCTCCGGCAGCCCCGGCCCGCGGACATTCGGGGGATCCACGGGCCGGAAGTCGTGTCGCCGCGGCGGTCCGGCCGTCGCCCGCGGCGGGTGGTGCGCACGCGGGACCTCCGCGTGATGGTGATCGGCCTGCCGACAACTCCCTCGCTACGCCTGAACGTTCACGAGCCCTCCCGGAGCCGACGGCATGCCGTTCCCCCCGAGGCCGCGCACCGGCCGAAGTCACCTTCGGCGCCGTACCCGACCACACCTCGATCTTTGCCCACCCGACAACCGCTGGCTACGAACCCCCGAGTACGTAATGCCCGGTGAACGGCTTCGCGCAGGCCACCCGAGGTGTCCAAAAGGAGACAGCGACCCAACTGGACAACGGTGGCGGCGGCGTAGCGAGCGCGCTTGCCGACTGCCACTGGTCGGTACGTCGTCGCAGGTCAACGACGTTGCCACGGACGGCGACCGACCACTGACGCAGGGCGGGATTCGACCGCTGAGGACGGGTTTGCGCAGGTGGTGGGGGCCGGCCAAGTCGGTTGACACCCCATGCGTCCAGCGAACACGATCGACTGGTAAGCGCATTCTGCGGCTGGGCACGCCACTGGTCAGTCCGGGCGCGGGCCGAGCATCCGGGGGGAACGGTCATGACGCGCGGCTCGAACAGCACCACCCCGCTCATCCGCGGGTTTCTGCGGCAGGCCCGCAAGGATTACGCGGGACCGCCGGAGCCGGGCAGCGGGCACACGGGACACCGCCCCGCCGGGCTGAGCCAGCAGGCGGTGGCGCACCGGATGGACATCTCGCCGCGGCTGTACCAGGACTGGGAGGGCGGCGGCCGGCCGGTGCCGGTCCACCGGCTGGACAGCCTCGCGAGCACCCTCGGCCTCGACCCGTACCAGCGCGACGAGTTGTGGTTCATCGTGACCGGCGGCTTCGCGCCGACCGGCCCGGCCCAGCCGGACCTGGAGGCGATGAGCGGCTGGCGGCTGTACCTGCGCGCGCTCCAGGTGCCCGCGCTCGTTCTCGACAGCACGTGGCGGATCCACGAGGACAACGCGGCCTGGCGCGGCCTGTTCGAGCCCGAGGGCCAGCGGCCGCCGGCGAATCTGCTGCGCTTCATCCTCTTCTCGCCCTACGCGCGCCGCCTGTGCGGGGACTGGCAGGCGAGTTGGGCGGTGCCGTACCTGCGGCAGCTCAGGCTGGAGGCGGGGATCAGCGAAGAGCCGGAGCTGCGGCGTATCGTCGCGGAGCTGCAACTCGATCCGGAGCTGGGCGTGTTGTGGCAGACGGTCGGCCGGGGCGGACGGATGGCGCTGCACAACGACGGTCAGGTCCGGCTGCTGATCCCGCCGGGCGGCCGTGCCCCGTACCGCGTACGCACCCTGGTCTCCTCCCCCGCCCACAACCCCCGTGTGCGGATGGTGACCTTGCTGCCGACACCCGTCGAGGCGACCGTGATCGCCCACGAACCGCTGGTATCGCTGCCGCCGACCGCCGCGTGACATCGGTGAGGAGAGCGGCGCGACGGGAACGGCGGGAACGGCGGCATCGGCGGGAGCACGGCCGCGGGCCCGGAGCGCATCTTCCGTACCCGCGGCCGAACGCCTCGCGACGCCTTACGGCTGTCGCGGTCCTCGCGGCTGACGCGGTGCTCGCGCTGTTGACGCCGTGAGCGGCTTGCGCGCTGTTCGCGCTGTTCGCCGCGTCAGCGGATCGTGACCTTGACGACGTTGGAGATCCCGCCACCGCCGACGATGCGCAGGTTGTTGAGGCCCTTGATGCCCAGCTTGACCCGCAGGTTGTACGTGGCGTCGTGGTTGGTGTTCATCGACGCGGGCAGCGAGACCCAGCGCTTGCCCTGCATCTGCTGGAGCGTCACCCGCGTGCCGACCTTGATGTCCTTGGTCGCGCCGTAGATCCGGAACTGCTGCCATGCGTTGATCGCGCTGACCGTCGCCTTGGCGGTGATGGCGGGTCGGGCGACGGCGGGCGCCACGGCGACGCTGTCCGCCGCGACGGCCTGGGCCACGGGGGCGGTCAACAGCGTGAGGGCGGTGAGACCGGTGGCACAGGCTCGCGAGAAGCGAAGCATGAAGGCTCCTACGGGGTGAACTCTGACATTTCGTCACATCGTAGGAGCCTGTCGCCACTTCACCGGAGAGTGACGCGCCGGGGCGGGCACGGGATTCCGGTCAGGAACCGCCGGGCTCCGGACCCGCGTCCGCAGCCGTGCCGGTGCCAGTGCCAGTACGTGCGTCCGTGCCCGCGCCCGCACCCGCACCCGCACCCGCACCCGCACCCGCTTCACCCTGCGGACCGGCCTCCGCCGTCCGCTTGAGCAGCCCCAGCCGCTCCTCCCAGGTCGCGGCCAGCTCCGTCATCCAGACGGTCTCCTCACCGCCCTTCAGAGCGTGTCCTCACCGCGCTCCAGCAGCGTGGCCGCGGAGCCGACGATGCGCGGGTCGGGCGTACCGACCACTTCGTCGTCCCTGTCCGCGTAGTCGAAGCGGGCGAGGACGCTGCGCATGGCCTCGACGCGCGCCCGTTTCTTGTCGTTGCTCTTGACCACCGTCCACGGCGCGTAGGCGGTGTCCGTCTCACGGAACATCGCCACCTTGGCGGCGGTGTAGTCGTCCCAGCGGTCGAGCGAGGCGAGGTCCATCGGGCTGAGCTTCCACTGCCGCACCGGGTCGACCTGCCGGATGGTGAACCGGGTGCGCTGCTCGTCGCGCGAGACCGAGAACCAGAACTTCACCAGGTGGATGCCGTCGTCCACCAGCATCCGTTCGAAGGCCGGGGCCTGCCGCATGAAGCGGTGGTACTCGTCGTCCGAGCAGAAACCCATGACCCGCTCGACGCCCGCCCGGTTGTACCAGGAGCGGTCGAACATCACGATCTCGCCCGCGGTCGGCAGGTGGGCGACGTACCGCTGGAAGTACCACTGCCCGCTCTCGCGCTCGGTCGGCTTCTCCAGGGCAATCACCCGTGCGCCGCGCGGGTTCAGGTGCTCGATGAAGCGTTTGATGGTGCCGCCCTTGCCCGCGGCGTCCCGGCCCTCGAAGACGATGACCAGCCGCTGGCCGGTCTCCTTCACCCAGCTCTGGAGTTTCAGCAGTTCGATCTGCTGGAGCCGCTTGTGCAGTTCGTACTCGGGCCGCTCCATCCGCGTGTCGTACGGGTAGTTCTCCCGCCAGGTGTCGACGACGCTGCCGTCCGCCCTGACCAGGACCGGGTCGTCCTGGTCGGTGTAGTCGACATGCATGCCCGCAAGGAGTGCGGAGCCGTCGGTGCCTGCGCTCATCGCTCGCCCGCCCTTCGCCGGTGGAACCGTCAGTGGACCCGGTGGTCCTCAGCCACCGCGGGTGGCCTCAGTGGAACTGCGGAATGATCAGATACAGCCCGTAGAGCACCGCGCACGCGCACGCCAGGAAACACACCCCGGCGCCCGCGAACTGTCCCGTGCCGCTGCCGCCCGACGCCCGTACGGTGTCGCGGGCGGAGAGCGCGAGCACCCCGACCGCGAAGACCACGACCACGCCGACGGTGACGCCGAAGCTCACCGCGGCCACCTCGCCCAGCGCGTTCCAGTCCACACTCATACTGCTGTTCCCCTTTTCCCCGATGATGCCGGTGATTCCGGTGGCGTCGCCGCTCAGACGCCCGCGCCGGCGGGCGCGGCGGGACGGACGGAGGTGGTGTGGCCGTGGTTCACATTGTCGGCGTGGACCGGGTTGCGGCGCGAGAGGACGACGATGCCGCCCGCCACCGCGACGGCGATCAGCGCGATCACCACGACGCCCGGCGTGCCGCCGTGCACGACGACGCTCGCGGCCACCGCGCCGACCGCCGCGGCCGAGGGCAGCGTCACCAGCCAGGCGAGCGCCATCCGGCCCGCGGTGCCCCAGCGGACCTCGGCGAGCCTGCGTCCCATGCCCGCGCCGAGGATGCCGCCGGAGCAGACCTGCGTGGTGGACAGGGCGAAGCCCAGATTCGCAGAGGACAGGATGACCGCGGTGGACGCCGACTCCGCGGCGAAGCCCTGCGGCGACTCGATGTCGACCAGGCCCTTGCCCATGGTGCGGATGATCCGCCAGCCGCCCAGGTACGTGCCGAGCGCGATGGCCAGTCCGGCGGCGAGGATCACCCAGACGGGCGGACCGGCGTCGTGGCCGAGCGCTCCGCAGGAGATCAGCGCGAGGGTGATGACGCCCATCGTCTTCTGCGCGTCGTTGGTGCCGTGCGCCAGCGAGACCAGCGAGGCGGAGGCGATCTGGCCGATCCTGAAGCCCTTGGAGACGGTGCCCTTACGGGCCCGGCCGGTGAGCCGGTAGGCGAGGTACGTCGCGGCGAGCGCCGCGAGCCCGGCCACGACAGGCGAGGCCACGGCGGGGATGAGGATCTTCTCGACGACCTTGCCGAAGTGGACGCCGTGCCGGCCCGCACCGACCCACACGGCGCCGATCAGGCCGCCGAAGAGCGCGTGCGAGGAACTGGACGGCAGTCCGAGCAGCCAGGTCATGAGATTCCACAGGATGGCGCCCACCAGGCCCGCGAAGATCATGCCGGGGGTCACCAGCGCGTCGTCGACGATGCCGCCGGAGATCGTCTTCGCGACTTCCGTCGACAGGAAGGCGCCCGCCAGGTTCAGCGCGCCGCTGAGCAGGACGGCGACCTTCGGCCGCAGCGCTCCCGTGGCGATGGACGTGGCCATCGCGTTGGCGGTGTCGTGGAAACCGTTGGTGAAGTCGAAGGCCAGGGCCGTGACGATGACCAGTGCCACAAGGAATGTGATGTGGTCCATGTGCCCAGGGAAGCAGCCCCCGGCGTACGCACGGGGAAGGGCGGGTGAAGGACCGGAGTGAAGGAGTGGGCGGACCCGCGCCGGGCGGTGCTTGACTGGTCCCGCGCGGGGCGGTAGGGAGATCCCGTCACCGCGCGGACGGTGCGAATGGGGGGAACCATGAAGCCGCTCGAAGCGGGTGATCCCACTTCCGTGGGCGACGGCAGATACCGGTTGGCCGGCCGGCTCGGCCAAGGCGGTATGGGTGTGGTGTACTTCGGCCGGTCGCGGTCCGGCCGGGCGGTGGCGGTCAAGGTCGTACGCCCCGAGTTGAGCACCGAGCCGGGATTCCGGCGCCGCTTCGCCGACGAGGTGGCGGCGGCGCGCCGGGTCGGCGGCTTCCACACCGCGCCCGTGGTGGACGCCGATCCGCACGGCGAACCGGCCTGGCTGGTCACGGCGTTCGTGCCGGGGCCCACGCTGGCGGACGTGCTCGCCGATGTCGGCGCGCTGCCGACGGACACCCTCACGGTGCTGGCGGCCGGGCTGGCGGAGGCGCTGGAGGCGATCCACCGGGCGGGGGTGATCCACCGCGACTTCAAGCCCGCGAACATCATCGTGGCCGAGGACGGCCCGCGCGTCATCGACTTCGGCATCGCCCGCGCCCTCGACGGCACGGCGCTGACCCAGACCGGGCTCCAGATCGGCACCCCCGGCTTTCTCGCGCCCGAGCAGCTGACCGGCGGTCAGGTCACCGCGGCGGTCGACATGTTCGCGCTGGGCGTGGTGCTCAGCCAGGCGGCGGGAGGCGCGCCCTTCGGTGATGGCCCGTCAGCGGCCCGGCACTACCGGGTCGTTCACGAGTCGCCGGACCTCAGGGCGGTACCTGACGAACTTCGCGCGCTGGTGGCCGCGTGTCTGTCGAAGGAGGCCGCGGCGCGGCCCACCCCTTCGGAGTTCCTGAGCAGGCTGACGGTACGTCACCCGGATGACGGCGACTGGCTGCCCGCCGAGGCGACGGCGCTGCTGACGCAGGTGGTGCCGCAGGCCGTACCGCCCGCGGTCTCGACGCCCCCGCCCCCGCCCCACGCCACCGGGCCCGCCGCCGCGTCCGAGCCGACCGCCTCCTACGCGGGTCCCCCGGCGGGGAGTTCGCCGTCGCCGCTCGCGTCCCCGTACGGTCCGGGGCAGGGGTACGGCGGCCCGCCGACGCCCGCGCCCACCCCGACGCCCGGTTTCGGTCCGCCGTCGGGGCCGCCGCGCGACCGGCGCAAGGGGACCGCGGCCGTGGGTCTTGTCGTGGTGGCCGCCGCCGTCGCGGGGGCGCTGGTCTGGCATCCGTGGACGTCCGGCTCCGCGAAGGACGACAACGCGGGCGCTCCCTCGGGCGGGCACACCACGACCGCCTCGTCGGCGCCGCCGACCCCGGCGCCGTTCCCCGATGTGCCGCTGCTGGTCCGGGTGGACACCGCCCCCGGCTGGCCCGCCACCTGCCACTCCTACATCGCGCTGCGCGACAGCACGACCGACCGCCTCAAGCGGCTCGCGTCGGGCAGCCCGTGCGACTTCCTCCCCAAGTGGTCGCCCGACCGCAAGACCGTCGCTTTCACCCGCAGGACCGCCCAGGACACCTCGGTGTGGACGGTCGGCGCCGACGGCACCGGCGCCAAGCGAATCGCCGAGACCTCGGGCGGCCGGGTCTCCTGGTCTCCCGACGGCGGCAAACTGGCCGTGTTGCGCAAGACCGGCGGCGTCCAGCAGCTCTACGTCGTGGACGTCGCGGACGGCTCCGCCCAGCAGATGACCACCGGCAACACGCGTATCGAGGACCCTTCCTGGTCACCGGACGGCACCCGTATCGCGATCTGCGTCGAGAAGGGGACGGGCAACTGGCAGATCAACATGGTCGATCCGACGACGCCGGGCGCCGCCCCGCAGCGGATCACCGACCTGCCCCGGCCCGCCCTCGACCCGGTCTGGTCCCCCGACGGCAAGGTCTTCGCCTACACCTCGGGCGACTACGGCAAGGGCACGCAGGGCGACATCCGCCTCGTCGGCACCGACGGCACCGGCGACCGGCCGCTGGCCGCCACCCCGGCCCACGAGATGGACCCCGACTGGTCTCCCGACGGCGCGTGGGTGGCCTTCGTCCGCGGCCCGCTCGCCACTCCCGAGATCTGGGCGGTCCGCGCCGACGGCACCGGCGAACGGCGGCTCAGCACCGACGCGGCCACGGAAGGGCACCCCGCCTGGGCGGTCAAGGGCGGCGGCTGAGCCCGGGGTCGGGCGACCGGTCCGACCGATACGGCGACGAGCACGGTCGCCACCGCCGTACGCGACGCCCCGGCGGCCCCCTGATTCGGCATCCCCCTGACCCGGCATGTCTCCTCGCGCGGCGGACCTCGCCGCGCGCCGCCACAAGCAGCGCGAAAAGTGTGAGAGTTGACTCTCATACATTGTGAGAGGACACTCTCACGCCATGGAACCGGGTAACCGTTTGGGAGACATCGAGATCACCGACCCCAAGGCGATGCGCGCGCTCGCGCATCCGGTGCGGTTGGCGATCCTGGAGCATCTGCAACGCAACGGGCCCGCGACGGCCACCGTGCTCGCACCCCGCGTCGGGGCGACCCCTTCGGTGACGAGCTGGCATCTGCGCCATCTCGCGGGCTTCGGGCTCGTCCGGGACGCGGACCCCGATCCGGACGCCGGGGGCGACGGGCGACGGGACCGGCGTGAGCGGCGGTGGCAGGCGGTCGCGCGCGGCTTCCGCTTCGAGGTGCCGGAGGACGACGGGGACGAGGAGGGCCGCTCGGCGGCGCGGCTGCTCTCGCGTGAGATGTTCCTGCGCTCCGCCGATCTGCCGGCCCGCTGGGCGGCCACCGTGGAGCCCGGCCTCGATCCCGCGTGGCGGCGGCTCTCGGGACTCGCCAACACGCGCGTCATGGTGACGCCCGAGGAGGCCGCCGCCATCGAGGACGGGATCGAGCGCGTGCTCGCGCCCTATGTGACGCGGGACGCGGCGGACCGCCCGGCCGCCGCCCGCTCCGTACGCCTGCTGCGCTACACGCTCCCTGAAGGTGAACCTCAAGGTGAGGGTGAAGGTCCGGCTGAGGTTGAGGCACAGGGCCGCGCACCGGGCCCGGGCTCGGACTCGGACTCGGACTCGTATACGGATACCGGTACGCGGACGGCCGCGCGTAAGGACGACGACGGCGACGGCGGCGGCACCCGGTGACCGCCGCAGCGACGCGGCCGCCACCGATATCCGTGGCACGCGACCGCCGCTTCGTCCGCTTCTGGGCCGGCCAGAGCGTCTCGCAGTTCGGCGACCGGATCAGCGAACTGGCCCTGCCGCTGATCGCGGTGAGCGCGCTGCACGCCTCCGCCAACCAGGTGGCGTGGCTGACCGCGCTGATCTGGACACCGAATCTGCTGGCGATCGTCCTGGGCGCGTGGGTCGACCACCAGGCCCGCAAGCGCGGACTGATGGTGGCCGCGGATCTGATCCGCGCCGGGGTGCTGCTGTCGCTGCCCGTCGCGTACCTGGCGGGGGCGGTGACGCTCGGTCAGCTCTACGCGGTGGCGCTGCTGATCGGCGCCGCCGAGGTGCTGTTCAACACCTCCTATCCCCCGTTCTTCGCCCACCTCGTGCCGCGCTCGTCGTATGTGGACGCGAACAGCAAGCTCAGCGCGAGCCGGTCCGCGTCGTATGTCGCGGGTCCTGCCGTGGGCGGCGCGCTCGTGCAGGCGCTCACCGCGCCGGTGGCCGTCGTGGTCGACGCGCTGTCCTTCCTCGCCTCGGCCGTGCTGATCGGGCGGATCAGGATCGACGAGCCGCCGGTCGCCGCGGGCGCGCGGGACGCGCCGCTGCTGCGGGCGAAGGAGGGGCTGGCGTTCGTCGTACGGCACCCGGTGCTGCGGGCCGGGCTCGGCACCTCGACCACCGTCAACTTCTTCACCTTCGTCTCCGGCAGCGGTCTGATGGTGCTCTTCGCCACCAGGAGCCTCGGTCTGTCGGCGGGCTTCATCGGCCTGGCCTTCGGCATCGGTTCCACGGGCGCGCTGCTCGGCGCGGTCCTGGCGCCGCGGATCTCACGGTGGATCGGGATGGGGCGCAGCATCGCGATCGGCGCGGTGCTCTTCCCCGCGCCGATCGCGCTGGTGGCGGTCGCCGACGGGCCGCCGTGGGTCGGCGCCGTGGCGCTGACCGGCACCGAGTTCCTTTCCGGCCTCGGTGTCATGCTCTTCGACGTCAACCTCAACTCCCTTCAGGCGTCCGTGATCCCCGACGGGATGCGCAGCCGGGTCTCCGGCGCGTACGCCACGGTCAACTACGGCATCCGTCCGCTCGGCGCGGTCGTCGGCGGCGTGCTCGCGACCTTCCTCGGGCTGCGTACGACCCTGCTGGTCGCGGCGGTCGGCGGGGCGCTGTCCGTGCTGTGGCTGCTGCCGTCGCCGGTGCCCGGCATCCGTTCGATCGACCAGGACGAGCGCCCGGAGGACACCACGAACGCCGAGGACACGGCAGGGACGGCAGACACGGCGGTCGGCGAGGAGGTGGCGGACACGGCAGCGGCCGACGGCGCGGTGGCCGCCGGCCGCCGGCGGGGCCGTCGAGACGAGCAGGATCAGGAGGTGGCGCCGTGACCGGGGGTCAGGGCGTGGCGCCGTACACCTGGACCTCGTAGAGCGAGTAGCCGTACGCCGTACCGCGCGCCGTGCCGTTGACGCGGACGTAGCGGCCGGTGCCGGTGAGGCCGGTCAGGTCCTCGGTGCCGCCCTTGCCCGCGGTGGTGGAGTAGACCGTGGTCCAGGCGGCGCCGTCCGGGGAGGTCTGGACGGTGTAGCTCTTGGCGTAGGCGGCCTCCCAGCTCAGCTTCACCCGGCTGATGTGCGCGCTCGTGCCCAGGTCGACCCGGATCCACTGCGGGTCGGAGCCTTCCTTGCTGGCCCAGCGGGTGGAGGTGAGGTCGCCGTCGACCGCCTTGCTCGCGGGGTAGGCGGTGGATTCGGTGGAGGAGGCGGTGGCGGACCTGCCCTGCGAGAGGAGGGTGTCACCGCCGCCCGGTGGCGGTCCCGTGCCGCCGGAGGGGGTGAAGTTCCACTGGCTCGCGGCCCCGGAGCAGCTTCCGGCGGTGAGCGTCGAGCCGCTCGCCCGGAAGCACTTCTGCCCGGTCTGGATGTCGGAGACGGTGAGATTCGGGTTGACCGACCACTGCTGGTTCGGGCCGCCGTCGCAGGCCCTGAGTGTGATCGACGAGCCGGACAGGGTCGCGCAGAGATTGTTGCTGATCAGGAAGGCGCCGTGGAAGGTGAACGCCTGCGCTGCGGAGCCGGTGCAGGCCGCCGTGTCCAGCTTGGTGCCGCTGGCCGAGCTGTTCCCCGGATTGTCCAGGCACTGCCCGGTGGAGACGTTCTTGTACTGGCCGACGGTGGTGGTCGGCCGGGCTCCGCCGTAACAGGCGCCGGTCTTGGTGTTGAAGACGGGCGTGGCGTCGTACGGCTCGTTGGACGGCGGGTCCACGACGACGGATTCGAGCACCGGAGTGCTGTCGTCGTTGTAGTGGGTCAGCGCGTCCTCGCAGTCGATGGCGTCGAAGGCGTTGCCGCCCTGGCCGCCGAGCCAGAGGTCGAAGTGGTACAGATTCGGGCCGCCGTTGGGGCCGTGGCCGCTCCAGTCGGCGCCGCACTCCTCGCAGGAGTCCTCCATGACGAAGTACTTGCCGACCCTTGGCACCCAGATCCGCGTGCCCGCCGGTATCTCCTTGGTGGACGAGGCGAAGGTGATCGGGTCGGCGTAGGTCCCGGTGCCGCCGGCCGTGTCGTGCAGGCCGGGGTAGGAGATGTCGCCGCCGGGCGGGGTGTTGTCGTACCAGCCGTAGAAGGTGAGGAACGCCTGCCGGTCGGTGGAGGCCGCCGCCGCGGGGGACTTCGGGGCGGCCGAGGCGTACGGGGTCGCGCCGACGAGCGCGGCCATGACGGCCAGGACGAGGGCGCACAGGACGGCCGCGCCGCGCGGGGTACGGAGGCGGCTCATGCGGCCGGGCTCCAGTAGTCGCCCGCCATCACGATGTACACGAGCATCTTGATGGTCTCGCCGTAGTAGGCGTCCTCGTAGGGGTTGGAGGCGAGCTGCTTCCAGATCGCGTCGGTCCACGCCTGGTCGCCGGAGGCCATGGCGGCGGGACCGGCCGAGTCCCCGGCCTCCTCCGCCTCGGTGTCGCCCGAGACGTTGCCGTTGGCGCAGTTGAGCTTGATGTGCGGCTGGACCTTGGCCGGGTTGCCGCCGGACAGCGACTTCAGGCAGGCGGACTCCTTCTTCGCCGCGCCGTAGGCGACGGCGGCGGTCGAGGAGCCGTTGACCAGGGCGTCGGTGCCCAAGTGCCAGGGCACGCGCAGGGAGTTGTAGCCGACGATGTTGTCCGGCTGGTCCTCCTGGTAGTCGGCGGGGGCCGGCTTGGGGCTGGTGGTATTGGCGTTGACGACGAAGTCGGAGAGCAGTCCGGCGGACGAGGAGTAGCCCGCGGTGAACTCGCTGATCACGGCCTCGGTGCGGGTGACGACCTTGTTCCAGTCGTGCGCGGTGTCGTAGGCGGCGAAGGCGCGCAGGTGGTCGAGCATCATGTCGGACGGCCGGGTGTCCGTGGTGGGGCCGTCGTCCTCGCACTTGAGGTGGCCGTCGGGCGCGACGTCGTGGGCGTAGAAGGAGGCGAGCCACGCCTTGGCGTCCGCGGTGTAGCCGCCCCACTGCTTGTCGGCGAGGATCAGGCCGTAGCCGATGTCGAGGTCGCCGTCGGTGGCCGAGTCCGGGGTGCCGCTGTCGGTGTACTTGCAGGTCTTGCCGTCGAGTTGCCACTGCATGAGGCCGTCGGCGTCCTTGTGGTCCTTGACGAGCTGCCACAGGCCGTCGAACTCGGCCTTGGCGTCGCTGTCGTAACCGGCCATCAGGGGCACGATGTTCATGCCGTAGCCCTGGGCCTCGGAGACCGTGCCGTTGTGCGGGGCGTCGTCGTCGCCCTTGGTCGAGACGTAGTACTCGTTGGAGGCGCAGCCCTTGACCAGGTAGGCGCTCTTCCAGGAGTCGTACGCCTTCTTCACCGCCGCGTCACGGGTGGTCTGCGTCGCGGAGGGCAGCACGCCCACCTTGTACGTGGTGTGCGCGGGGAACGGGTGCGCCGGGGCGGTGGCGGCGTCGGCCGTTCCGCCGCCCGCGGTCGCCAGCAGGCCGAAGGACGCGCAGACGGCGACCGTACAGGCCGCCAGCCTCCTCGTCCTCGTCTTCACGGGTCGTGGCATCTTCCAACTCCTCGTCGGTTGTGGGGTACGGCGCCGGGCACGGGAGCGCGCACCGGGCAGGAGAGGGTCGTCGCGATAGTTAGGAAAGGTTCCTAACCTGCTTGAGGAGTAAGAGTGTTGCTCCGGACGCGGCGCGTCAAGGGGTCGCGCGCGGACCTTGACCTGACCGGGATTCAGGTACGTGACGCCGTCGCGGACTTCGGCCCGGCCGACCGGCCCGGCACCGGCTCATGCGAGCAGGTCGGCGACCGCGGCGATCCCTTCCGTGACGGCGCGCTCGTTCACATTGCCGAATCCCAGGACGAGTTGGGCCGGGGACTGCGCGCCCGTCGAACGGAACGCGCTCATGCCGTAGAGGCCGACCGCGCGGCCACGGGCGGCGGCGATGACGGAGTGTTCGGTGACGCCGGGCCGCGCGGCGGCGTCGAGGTGCGCCACGGCGTGGAAACCGGCGGCCAGGCCGCTGAGCCGGATGGCGGGCGCGTGCGCGGCGAGCGCCGCCTTGAGTGCTTCGCACCGGGCCCCGTAGGTCCCGCGCATCCGCCGCAGATGGCGGTCGAAGCGGCCCGATTCGATCAGCCGGGCCAGGGCCAGTTGGTCGAGGGTGGGTGAGCCGCGGTCGCTGAGATGCTTGTCGGCCACGATCGCGTCGACGAGCGCGGGCGGGCAGAGCAGCCAGCCGATCCGCAGCGCGGGCACCAGGGATTTGCTGACGGTGCCGATGGCGACGACCCGGTCGGCGGCCAGGCCCTGGAGCGCGCCGACCGGCTCGCGGTCGTAGCGGAACTCGGCGTCGTAGTCGTCCTCGACGACCACGGCGTCCCTGCGCACCGCCCACTCGATCAGTGCCAGGCGCCGCTCGGGCGCCAGCACCACGCCGGTCGGCCACTGGTGGGCGGGGGTCACGACGACCGCGCGGGCGCCGGTCGCTTCCAGCGCGGTCACGTCGACGCCGTGCTCGTCGACGGGTACGGGGACGGCGGTCAGGCCCGCCGCCGCGGCCGCCGGCCCGATCACGGCGTGGGAGCCGGGGTCCTCGTACGCCACGGTGCGGACGCCGGACCGGGCGAGCGCGCGCAGGGTCAGGGCGAGGCCCTGGGCGTACCCGGAGCAGATCACGGTCCGCTCCGGGTCGGCCGCGGCGGCCCGTACCCGGCGCAGGTATCCGGCCACCACCTCGCGCAGCAGCGCGTGGCCGCGCGGGTCGCCGTAGTCGAGGGCCGAGGCGGGCATGGCGCGGACCGCCTCGCGCATCGCCCACAGCCAGTCGGCGACGGGGAACGCGGCCAGGTCGGGGACGCCCGCCTGGAAGTCGGCGAGCAGGCGCGGTGCGGGCGGCCTCCTCGGCTGCGGCGCGGGCGGCGCGCAGGCCCCGGCGGCGACGCGGGTCGCGGAGCCGACCCGCGTGACCAGATAGCCCTCGGACTGGAGCTGGGCGTAGCAGTCCTGGACGAGGCCGCGCGAGACGCCCAGGGCCGAGGCCAGTTCCCGGGAGGAGGGCAGTCGCTCGCCGACCTGGAGCCGGCCGGATCTGATCGTGTCCCGCACCCCGCGTTCGAGCTGCGATCGCAGCGGTTCCGTACTGTCCCGGTCGATCACAAGCAACAGTTCCGGCGACAAACCGGACCACTCCAGCGGCATGAAAATGGAGCTTACCCGGGTACCGGCCGCACCCCTAGCGTCAATGCCATGCCGACCACGACGCGCGCCTCCGACGCCGCCGACCCCGCCGCGCAACCAGATGCCGACGACCCCTCGGAGCCCGCCACCTGCCGTGAGCCGACCCCGGCCCCGGAACCCGCCTCGGCCTCGGACCGAGATCCGCGCCTGGACTCGGGTCCTGCCCAGGGGCCCGGCTCGGACCGGGAGGCGGGCCTGACCTCGGCTCCCGCCGAGAGGCCCGGCTCGGGCGAGGAGACGGCTCTCGCCACGGGCCAAGGACCGGAGCCCGGCTCCGGCAATGAGGCGAATCCGGCTTCGGGCTCCGCCCAGGAGCCCGCTTCAGGCCGGGAGGCGGGGGCGGACTCGGGTCCCGCCCAGGGGGGCGGCTCGGGCAAAGAGGCGAATCCGGCTTCGGGCTCCGCCCAGGAGCCCGCTTCAGGCCGGGAGGCGGGGGCGGACTCGGGTCCCGCCCAGGGGGGCGGCTCGGGGCAGGCACGGGACTGCTCGTCGGCCGCTCGCGGTCCGGCGGCGACCGGCTCGGGGGCAGGGGCCGGGTCCGGCGGCGTGCGGCCGACGCTGGTGACGCGGGAGTTGCTGTTGCGCTGCGCCACGATCGTCGGCGCGTCGGCGAGCTTCTTTCTGCTGTTGTCGGTGGTGCCGCTGTACGCGGAGCGGTCCGGCGCGAGTGGCGGGGCGGGGCTGGCGTCGGGGACGCTGATGCTGGCCACTGTCTGCGGCGAGCTGGCCACGCCTCGGCTCGTCGCCCGGTACGGGTACCGGCGGGCGCTGGCGGCCGGTCTCGTGCTGCTCGGCGCGCCCGCCCTGGTGCTGACCGCGTCGGACGGCATGGCGTGGATCGCGGCGGTCTGCTTCGTCCGGGGCGTGGGCTTCGCCCTGACCATCGTCGCGGGCGGCGCGCTGACCGCGACGCTCATCCCCGCCGAGCGGCGGGGCGAGGGCCTCGCGCTCGCGGGCGCCATGGAGGGGGTGCCCTCGTTCATCGCGCTGCCGCTCGGGGTGTGGTTCGCCGCGCACGTCGGATACACCGCCGTCTGCGTGGCCGGTGGGCTGCTGGCGCTCGCCGCCGTCGCGGTCGTTCCCGCCCTGCCGGGACACGCCCCGACCGGGGACGGGCACAAGGCGGCGGTGGGTGTGCTGGCCGGATTCCGTACCGGCGCGCTGGCCAGGCCCACCGCGGTCTTCGCGACCACCGCGCTCGGCGTGGGGATCATCGTGACCTTCCTGCCGCTCGCCGTGCCCTCCGGCGCGACCGGCCTGGTCGCCGCGGCCCTGTTCGTACAGCCCGCCGCGTCCACCGCGGCCAACTGGTTCGCCGGACGCAGCGGCGACCGGCACGGCTCGCAGCGCCTCGTGCTGCCCGCCCTGCTGCTGTCGGCTTCCGGGCTGCTGCTCACCGCTCTCACCGGCAGCGCGGTCGCGGTCCTCACCGGGGTCGCCCTCTTCGGCGTCGGCTTCGGCATGGCCCAGAACGCGACGCTGGCCCTGATGTACGCGCGCGTCCCGGAGTCCGGCTACGGCACCGTCAGCGCGCTGTGGAACTCCGCGTACGACGCCGGGATGGGTTTCGGCGCCCTCGGATACGGCGCGCTGGCCGCCGCCACGGGCTATCCGCTCGCCTTCACGCTCACCGCGGGCCTGATGCTCGCCGCGCTCGTACCGGCCCTGGGCGACCGGCGCCGCCCGTCCGTCGCCGCGCGGTGAGCCCCGGGAGTCGCGGTGCCGACCCCGCCCAGGCGGTCAGCCCTCGCCGCGGGCCGCGGCCTGGCGGCGGCGCTTGCCGAGGGCTGCCTGCGACAGGTCCTCGGCGTTCGAGGTGAGGTTCTTCCAGCCGTAGCCGCGCTCGGTCAGCCAGCCGCGGGCGGCGGCCTCGGCACGCTCCGTGGCCTCCAGGATGTCCTCCTCCGCCTCGCCCGAGTCCAGGTAGCGGAAGGTGAAGAAGGGGCGGGCCGCGAGGTCGTAGGTCAGGGTGCCCTCGGCGGTGAAGGCGGCGTGCAGGATGTCGTGCTCCGCCGCCCGCGCGAGGAGTGCGGTCCGCTGGTCCGCGGTGAGCGCGTCGAAGGCGCCGCGGACGGTGATCCGGAAGGTGCGTGTACTCATGCCCGGATCGTAGGCAGCCGGTCGGCGATCGGCGTACCGGTTTTCCCGGCGAACCGTGGCGGCCGTGGTGATCGCGACGACCGCAGCGACCGCGGCGGCCGGGCGGACCGGGCGCCCGGCCGTCCGGTGCCGCCTCTCCCCCGCGGCCGGCCGCTCGTCCCGCCTTGTGCTTGACAGGCACTCCCGATGCTGATTTTTTAGCTGTCATACGCCCGAACCGAATGGTCGGTCGGTGCATCCACAAGGTGGTGGGCAGCGGTGACTCAGGGCAGCGACGCCAGGCTCGACACGGGACCGGCACCGGGTCCGCCCCCGGACGCGGTGCGAGCGGCCGCGCGAGGGACCACGGACGGGGCCGAAAACGGGGCCGGGATCGCGGCGGCGCAGGCGATGTTCTCGGCCGACCGGGCGTCGAACGGGCTCGGTATCGAGCTGCTGCACCTCGGTGAGGGCGTCGCCGTGGTGCGGATGGTCGTCACCGCCGCGATGGTCAACGGGCACGGCACCGCCCACGGCGGCTATCTCTTCCTGCTGGCCGACACCGCCTTCGCCTGTGCCTGCAACACCGACGGGGCGGCGACCGTCGCCGCGGCGGCGGACATCGACTTCGTCGCCCCGGCCCATGAGGGCGACGCGCTGCTGGCCACCGCCCGCGAGCGGGCGCGGTTCGGCCGCAGCGGGATCTACGACGTACAGGTGCGGCGCGGCGACGAGCTGATCGCCGAATTCCGCGGCCGGAGCCGTACGCTGCGCGGCGCCGACGCGAAGGAGACCTCGTGAGCCACCTGGGCGGGACGACCCCGCGGGAGACCCCGGACGCGGCGGAGCGGATGACCCGCGCGGAGCTAACGGACCTTCAGCTCACACGGCTCCAGGCGACGTTGCGCCACGCGTATGCCCATGTGGAGCTGTACCGGCGGAAGTTCGACGAGGCGGGTGTCGTACCCGCCGACTGCCGGACGCTGGAGGATCTGGCGCGCTTCCCCTTCACCACCAAGGCCGATCTGCGCGACACGTACCCCTTCGGGATGTTCGCCGTGCCGATGTCCGAGGTGCGCCGGGTGCACGCGTCGAGCGGCACCACCGGTCGTCCCACGGTGGTCGGTTACACCGAGGGCGATCTGTCGATGTGGGCCGACGTGGTGGCCCGTTCGATCCGCGCGGCGGGCGGCCGTCCCGGCGACAAGGTCCATGTCGCCTACGGATACGGCCTGTTCACCGGGGGCCTGGGCGCGCACTACGGCGCGGAGCGTGCGGGCTGTACGGTCATCCCCGCGTCCGGCGGCATGACGGCCCGTCAGGTGCAGATCATCCAGGACTTCGAGCCCGAGATCATCATGGTCACCCCGTCGTACATGCTCACGCTGCTCGACGAGTTCGAGCGGCAGGGCGTCGACCCGCGCGGCACCTCGCTGCGGGTGGGGATCTTCGGCGCGGAGCCGTGGACGGAGCAGATGCGCCGCGAGATCGAGGAGCGCTTCGCCATCGACGCCGTCGACATCTACGGCCTGTCGGAGGTGATCGGCCCCGGCGTGGCGCAGGAGTGCGTGGAGACCAAGGACGGTCTGCACATCTGGGAGGACCACTTCTATCCGGAGGTGGTCGACCCGCTGACCGACGACGTCATGCCGCAGGGCGAGAGCGGTGAGCTGGTCTTCACCTCGCTCACCAAGGAGGCGCTGCCGGTGATCCGGTACCGCACCCGCGACCTGACGCGGCTGCTGCCCGGTACCGCGCGGCCCGCCTTCCGCCGGATGGAGAAGGTCACCGGCCGCAGCGACGACATGATCATCCTGCGCGGGGTGAATGTCTTCCCGAGCCAGATCGAGGAGATCGTGCTGCGGACGCCCGGTGTCGCGCCGCACTTCAGGATCGAGCTGACCCGGCGCGGCCGGATGGACCACATGACCGTCTACGCAGAGGCCAGGGCCGAGGCCGGTACGGAGCTGCGGGACGCGGGCGCGGCGGCCATCGCGCAGGGCGTCAAGGACGGTGTGGGCGTGAGCGTCGAGGTGCGGGTCGTGGACCCGGAGACGCTGGAGCGCTCGGTCGGCAAGATCCAGCGGGTCAAGGACCTGCGGGCGAAAGAATGAGGGCGAAGGGCTGAGCGCGAAGGGCTGCGGACGAACGGTTGAGGACGAACGGTTGAGGGTGCGGGCTCCAGCCCCGGCCCGCACCGCACCCGTCAAAGCGGCGGGCGGACCTCCGTACAGGAGGTCCGCCCGTCTGTGCTGTGCGCACACGCCGTACGGCCGCCCCGGCGGAGCGGCCGTACGCGTCCTACTCGATGTCGATCGGGCCGTCGGACGACGTGCCCTTGCCGCCCTTCCCCTTGCCGTTGCGGCCGTCGCCCGGGTGCGTCAGACCGCGCAGCGCGGGCAGGTGGTCCGAGCTGTCCGAGTCCGAACCGGAGCCCCCCTCGCCGCCGTTGAGGTTGTTGCGGACCGAGTCGAGAATCGTCAGCCCCTGGCTGACCAGGCCCGCCGCGATCTCGCTGAGCCCGTCGGCGCCGTTGAGCACGTTGACATTGGCACCGGCCAGACCGCCGGCCGCCTCCTTCACGATCAGCGGGAGCTGGTCGATCAGCATGCGGTCGAGCGCCACCCGGTCGTGCGAGGCCGCCGCGGCGGCCTGGATGCGCATCCGCTCGGCGTCGGCGACGGCGAGCACCCTGATCCGCTCGGCCTCCGCCTCAGCGGGTTTGACGATCTCCGCCACGAGCTGCTGCTGACGCAACTCGGCCGCGCGCAGCGCCAGTTCGGTCTGCGCGGCGAGCACTTCCTGCTGCGCGTGCGCCTGGGCGAGCGGGCCCGCCTGCGCGGCCTCGGCCTGCGCGCGGTCGACCTGCGCCGAGTACTCGGCCTGAACGACGGCGGTCTGCCGGGCGTACTCCGCCTGGTTCCTGGCGGCGATCTGCTGCGCCTCCACCGACGCCTGCGTGGCCTGGGCCTGCGCGATCTGCGCCTGCCGCTGGATGGCGGCCTTGTGCGGCGCCGACATGGCGTCGATGTAGCCGGTCTCGCCGTCGTCGATGGACTGGATCTGCAACGAGTCGACGCTCAGGCCGATCTTCGCCATCTCCGTCTTGGAGGTCTCCAGCACCTCGGAGGCCAGCTTCTGCCGCTCGGTGACGATCTCCTCGACCGTCATCGAGCCGATGATCGACCGCAGGTGACCGGCGAAGATCCGGCCGGTCAGAATCGACATCTGGTCCTGGTCGGACAGGAAACGCTGTCCGGCGTTGACAATGCTCTCGTGGTCGTTGCCGACCTTGAACGCGATGACGGCCTTCACCGTCAGCGCGATGCCCTGCCGGGTCACACAGGTCTCGGCGACTTCCGCCTCGCACATCGCGAGCGTGATGAACCGGGTCTTGCGGAAGACCGGCAGAACGAACTTTCCGTGGCCGGTGACCACACGGAACGGCGCACCCCCCAGTCCACGCCGACCGCCCGAGATCAACATCGCCTCGTCCGGCGCGGGAACGCGGTAACCGAACATCCTTTGTCTCCTTCATGTGCGCCGGCTCAGTCGGCCAGCGCGTCCAACGGGTCGGCCCACTCGATGACGTCCACCTGGCGTGTGCCACGCGAGTCCACCACCAGCACGGTCGCCCCCTTAGGCAGGGGTTCCTCGGACCAGGCGAGGAAGGTCTCGCTGCCTCCTCTGACCCGCACGTAGACCTCACCGGGTCCGGCGAGGCCGCGCGTGCCGATGAGCAGCTCCCCCGTACAACCGATCACGGCTTCGTCCTGCGCCATTCCCGGCCGCCCCTCACTTCTCGTGTCCGTTCCGGTCCTGGAATCTCCGTCTCATTCATCCTCCCACCAGCGGCCTCTTCCGGTCCGTCACCGGTCCGTACCAAATACGGAACGCCGCACCGTACCGCTCATCCGTGGATGGCGATTGGACGCGCCACCGGGGTCCCGCTCGTGCCAGGGTGTGGGAAGACCGTTCCTCTGCTGGGAGGCTGGATGTTCCGGGGCTTCACCGCGCCCTTGTCAGGCAGGACCGAGCGCGACCGTACGACGGCCGCCTCCGCGTTGGCGTACATCCGTACCGAGACGGGCAGCGCGGCCGTGCTGCTCGCGGCCACCCTGGTGGCGCTGGTCTGGGCGAATGTCGCGCCCGGCGGCTACGAGTCGGCGTGGGCGACGCACCTGTCCTTCCGCTTCGGGGACCACGGGCTCGACCTGGACCTGCGGGAATGGGTGAACAGCGGGCTGATGACGCTGTTCTTCCTGGTCGTCGGCCTGGAGGCGCGGCGCGAGTTCGACATGGGCGAGCTGCGCGACCGGCGCCGTATCCCGCTGCCCATGCTGGCCGGGATCAGCGGCATGGCCGTACCGATCGCGATCTACCTCATGGTGAACGCGGGCCGGTCCTCGGTGCACGGCTGGGGCACCGCGATGTCCACCGACACGGCTTTCGCGCTGGGCATGCTGGCGCTGCTCGGCTCGCGGTTCCCCGAACGGCTGCACACCTTCATCCTGACCGTCGCCGTCGTGGACGACTTCCTGGCGCTCGGCGTGATCGCGGTGGCGTACAGCGACCACATCTCGTGGACGCCGCTGATCGTCGGGATCGGCGTCCTGCTGGTGGTGTACGCGGTCCGCAGCGCCGGTGTGCGGCGCGGCGCGGTCTACGGGGTGCTGGGAGTGATCGCCTGGGTGGCGTTCCTGCATTCCGGGGTGGACCCGCTGGTCGTCGGTCTGATCATGGGCCTGCTCTCCTTCGCCTACCCGGCGTCGCGGGACGCGCTGGAGCGGGCGACGGGGCTGTTCCGGTCCTTCCGCGAGCAGCCGACCGCGGAGCTGGAGCGCGAGGCGCGGCTGGGCCTGGCCTCCGCGGTCTCCCCCAACGACCGGCTCCAGCGGCTGTGGCACCCGTGGAGCAGTTATGTGATCGTGCCGCTGTTCGCGCTGGCCAACGCGGGGATCGAGATCAACGGGTCGCTGCTGGCCGACGCCTTCACCTCGCCGATCACGCTCGGCATCCTGCTGGCGTACGGGCTCGGCAAGCCGATCGGCATCGTGGGCGCGTCCGCGCTGGCCACCAGGCTGAGCCGGGGCCGGATGCGGCCGTCGGTCGGCTGGGCGGCGGTGCTGGGCGGCGGTTCCATCGCGGGTATCGGCTTCACGGTGTCGCTGCTGATCGCGACGCTGGCCTTCGACGGGGACCAGCTCGCGCAGGCGAAGATCGGCGTGCTCAGCGCGGTCGTCTTCGCCATGCTCAGCACGACGGTGGTCGCGCTGGTCGCCGGGCGGCTGCCGGAGACGCGCAGGGCGCGTGCCCTGCTGGGCACCGCGGAGTCCGTCGTGGACCTCGTCGAGCCCGTCGACCCGGCCCGCGACCATGTCCGCGGGCCGGTGGACGCGCCGGTGACGATCGTGGAGTACGGCGACTTCGAGTGCCCCTTCTGCGGCCAGGCGGAGACCGTCGTACGCGAGCTGCTCGCCGACTTCGGCGACAGCGTCCGCTACGTGTGGCGGCACCTGCCGCTCAACGACGTGCACCCGCACGCCCAGCTCGCCGCGGAGGCGTCGGAGGCCGCCGCCGAGCAGGGCCGCTTCTGGGAGATGCGGGACCTGCTCTTCGAGCGGCAGAACGCGCTCAAGGTGCGCGATCTGCTGGACCACGCGCGGGAGATCGGGCTCGACGTGGCGCTGTTCAAAGAGTCGCTGCACAAGCGGCACGGCGCGCGGCGGATCGCGAAGGACGTGGAGTCCGCCGACCTGAGCGGGGTGTCGGGCACCCCGACCTTCTTCATCAACGGCCGCCGCCACCATGGCGCGTACGACATCGACAGCCTGTCCGCGGCGGTGATCTCGGCGCGCGAGCGGGCGCTGGTGGAGCAGGGCGGGGCGGAGGCGTAGGGGACCCCTGGACGGGGCCTACGCCGCCGCCTCCGCGGGGGCTCGCGCGCTCCGGGGTCTCAGGGGTGGAGGGAGCGGACCGCGCGGGGGACGCCGGGGGCCTGGTGGCCGCCGCTGGCGATCATCCGCACCTCGCCGTCCGCGCTGATCTCGGCGCGGACGATCCCCGTCTCGTCCTCGTAGACCGGGTAGCCGCCCGCGCCGGATTTCTCGGTCCTGCGTACGACGACGACGTCGTCCTCCACCGCGGGGGCCTGGAACACCAGCTCGTAGATCTCCGGGTAATCCATATGGGACCTCCTGACCCGCCCATCATCTCCCGCGACGCCCCGGCCCGCCTCTGGGGACCCGGCGGGTACGCCGTCGGTCACGGCGGTGGCGCGGAAGCGGGCGCGACATGGTCCCGGAGGGGCTCGGGAGGACGGGTCGAAAGGCGGACAGAGAGGTGAACGCGGACAGAAAGATGAACAACGTGTCACACCGGCCGGTCGAGGGCGCCGGTCCGCTGACACACCGGCCGCCGCTGTGGTTCCCTGGCGTCATGACCCCGCTGCTCGTGATGCGCCGCCACGTGGACTACGGGCGTGTCACGAACATGGCCTGTCCCGCCGTGCGCTGACGTCGCGCTCTCGACGTCCTGCCGCCCGCAACGGCCGCTGATCAGCCCCTTTCACCACGCAAGGCGCGTTCCCGTGCCGCGCCGTGCCACCGCCGGGTGCCGTCCTCGCCGCCCGCCGTACGGGTCGTCGCGGCGGCGGTCCGCGCGCCGGACACATCCGCACATCCGTACGGCGCGCTCCGCGCGAGCCGAGGGCCGTACGCCATTTCCCAGGGGAGAGCCATGACCCAGCCCATCGACTCCGTGACCGCGGGCACCACCGCGGAGGACACCGCGGCGCGGGACCTGCCGGGGTGGTCGTTCGAGACCCAGCAGGTGCACGCGGGCACCGCGCCCGACCCGACGACCGGCGCGCGGGCGGTGCCGATCTACCAGACGACGTCGTTCGTGTTCCGCGACACGCAGCACGCCGCCGACCTGTTCTCGCTGGCGGAGCCCGGCAACATCTACACGCGCATCCACAATCCGACGCAGGACGCCTTCGAGCAGCGGGTCGCCGCGCTGGAGGGCGGTGTCGCGGCGGTGGCGCTGGCGTCGGGGCAGGCCGCGGAGACGCTGGCGATCCTCACACTGGCGCGCTCCGGTGACCACATCGTCTCCAGCGCGTCGCTGTACGGCGGCACGTACAACCTCTTCCGTCACACGCTGCCGAAGTTCGGCATCGAGGTGTCCTTCGTGGAGGACCCCGACGACGCGGACGCGTGGCGGGCGGCGATCCGGCCGGAGACGAAGGCGCTGTTCGCCGAGACGCTGGGCAATCCGCGCGGCAATGTACTGGACGTGCGGGCGGTCGCCGACGTCGCGCACGCGGCGGGTCTGCCGCTGATCGTGGACAACACGGTGCCGACGCCGTTCCTGCTGCGGCCGATCGAGCACGGCGCGGACATCGTGGTGCACTCGGCGACCAAGTTCCTCGGCGGGCACGGCACGACGATCGCGGGCGTGGTCGTGGACGGCGGGACCTTCGACTTCGGCGCGCACGCCGAGCGGTTCCCCGACTTCACCGAGCCCGACCCCAGCTACCACGGTCTCCAGTACTGGCCCGCGCTCGGCCCCGGCGCCTTCGCGGCGAAGCTGCGCGTGCAGCTCCTGCGCGACCTCGGCCCGGCGCTGTCGCCGCACTCGTCCTTCCTGCTGCTCCAGGGCGTCGAGACGCTGTCGCTGCGGCTGGAGCGGCACTCGACCAACGCGCAGGCGCTCGCGGAGTGGCTGGAGGCGCGTGACGAGGTCGCGGTCGTCCACTATCCGGGACTGCCGTCCAGCCGCTGGCACGACGCGGCCCAGCGCTATCTGCCGCGCGGGGCAGGCGCGGTGCTCGCCTTCGAGCTGCGGGACGGCGCGGAGGCCGGAAAGCGGTTCGTGGACGCGGTGTCGCTCTTCAGCCACCTCGCCAACATCGGTGACGTGCGGAGCCTGATCATCCACCCGGCGTCCACCACGCACAGCCAGTTGGACGAGGAGCAGCTCGCCGCCACCGGCACCTCGCCGGGCCTGGTGCGGCTGTCGGTCGGCATCGAGCACATCGACGACCTCAAGGCCGACCTGGAGGCGGGCTTCCGCGCGGCGAAGGGCGCGTCCTGAACACCGCTGCCACCACTGGGGTCCCCCTGCTGCCCGCCACGGGCGCCTGGCAGCCGGGGGACCCGCCGGGGCGCCGGAACTGGCACGCCCTCGACCGGCCGCTGGCCCTGGAGGCGGGCGGCGAACTGCCGGGCGTGCGGCTGGCGTTCGAGACCTGGGGGCGGCTCGCGCCGGACGCGTCCAACGCGGTCCTGGTGCTGCACGCCCTGACCGGGGACAGCCATGCGGCGGGTCCGGCGGGTCCCGGGCATCCGACCGCCGGGTGGTGGGACGCCCTGATCGGACCGGGCCGCGCGTTGGACACCGACCGGTGGTTCGTGGTCGCGCCGAACGTCCTCGGCGGCTGTCAGGGCAGTACGGGTCCGTCCTCGTACGGTCCCGACGGTCGTCGCTGGGGCGGTTCCTTCCCGTTTCTGACGCAGCGTGACCAGGTCGCTGCCGAGGCGGAGTTGGCCGACGCGCTGGGCATCGGGAGCTGGGCGCTGGTGGTCGGCGGGTCGATGGGCGGGATGCGCGCCCTGGAGTGGGCGGTCGGTCGCCCCGAGCGCACCCGCGCCCTGCTGCTGCTCGCCTCCCCCGCCGCGGCGAGCGCCGAGCAGATCGCCTGGGCCGCCGTCCAGTCGCACGCCATCCGCTCGGACCCGCACTGGCGCGGCGGCGACTACCACGACGCGGGTCCGGGCCGCGGACCGCACGCGGGGCTCGGCCTCGCGCGGCGGCTGGCCCACGTCACCTACCGCAGCGAGGGCGAGCTGCGGTCCCGCTTCGGCCGCTCCGCGCAGGACGGCGAGGAGCCCTGGCGCGGCGGGCGGTACGCCGTCGAGTCGTATCTCGACCACCACGCCGCCAAGCTGGTGCGGCGGTTCGACGCGGCCAGCTACGTCGTGCTCACCGAGGCGATGAACGCGCACGACATCGGCAGATCCCGCGGCGGTACGGCGGCGGCCCTGCGCCGCGTGACCGCCACGACCCTGGTCGCCGGAGTCGACTCCGACCGCCTTTACCCCCTCCCCCAGCAGGCCGAGTTGGCGGCGGGCATCCCGCACTCCGACCGGCTGCGGATCGTCGAATCGCCGTACGGGCACGACGGATTCCTCATCGAGACGGATCAAGTGGCCGCGCTCGTCAGAGAACTGACGGCGTGAGGGGCATGGGGTGCAGGCGGAAGAACTGCCACATCAGGGCGTCGGCGCTGATCTCACGCGTCGTCGTACCGTTGCCCGCGGAGTCCTGTGGTGATCCCGGCCAGGTGTGACCGCCGTCCGACACCGAGTACAGCTCGACGTCCGCGCCGTCGCGGCAGCCTCCGTAGACGGTCCGCTGGACGTGTGCGGTGGTCTGGGTGGTGGCCGGTCCCGTCGTGCAACCGTTGAGGGAGGCCCAGCGCTGCTGGGCGACGGGCACCGAGTAGTGCCAGGCGGCGCTGTCGCCGCCGCCGTAGTACGGGTTGGTGTTGTCCTGCTGCCCGTGGAAGGCGATCACCGGTACGGCTCTGCCGGGCGCGCAGGACGCGGCGTCCGGCCGGCTGCCGTCGGCGGGGTCGGGGCGCCCGGCGCGGATGCCCGCCACCGGGGCGATCGCGGCGACCTTGTCGGCCAGCGCGCACGCCAGCGCCGAGGTCATCCGGCCGCCGCCGGAGTAGCCGGTCGCGTACACCCGCGCCGGGTCGACGCAGGCGGAGGCCGTGACCGTGTCGATCACCTGGCGCAGGAATCCGACGTCGTCGCGGGTGCCCTGCGGGGTGACGGAGGGAACGTTCCAGATGAAGCCGCCGCCGCTGGGCACCACCCCGGTGGGCGCGGCGACGACGAAGCCGTTCGCGTCGGCGGTCGGCGCCATGTCGCTGTACGCGAGCTGCCCGGCGCCCGTGCCCTGGCTGCCGTGCAGATCCAGCACCAGAGGCAGCAGCGCGCCTTGGGCGCGAGCCGGGATATGGACGAGGACCTGGTAGGTCGCGCCGCCGAACGACACCGGCGTGTTGTACTGCCCGCTGCCGAGCGCGGGCACGCACTGATCCGGCGCCGTCCCTCCCCCGCCGGGGAGGTTCCACTTCTGCCAGGCGTTGGCGTTGGAGTCCCAGATCTGCAACTGGGTGCCGTTGGCCGTGCTGCCGCCCGGATCATCGAGGAAACGGCCCGACTGAGGATTCCTGAGCTGGCCCGACGCCTGGGCCTGCCACTGCTGCGCACCCGAACCGTTGCACGTCCAGAGCTGGACCTTCGTCCCGTTCGCCGTCCCCTGGCCCGTCACGTCCAGGCACTTGCCCAGCGCCCGGACCGTACCGTCCGAACCGACCGTCCACGACTGCGCGTTGGTGCCATTGCAGTCGTAAAGCTGCACGGGAGTGCCGTCCGCGCTGCTCGCCGACGCCACATCCACACACTTGCCGCCGACACCCGTGATGGGTCCCGTACGAGCGGACGGCGAAGTCGGAGGAGAGGTGGGCGGGGTGCC
Source organism: Streptomyces sp. NPDC093221 (assembly GCF_044753885.1). Lineage (NCBI taxonomy): Bacteria > Bacillati > Actinomycetota > Actinomycetes > Kitasatosporales > Streptomycetaceae > Streptomyces > Streptomyces sp. NPDC093221. The sequence continues at coordinate 284,180 of NZ_JBIVOA010000004.1, forward strand.
GGTGGGGACGGTGAACTGGCCCTGGCTGAGGACGCGGGAGGTGTTGAAGGTGGTCTGGAGACCGGCGGCGGTGTTGGCCGAGGTGAGGTAGTCGGACCAGATCATGAACCAGGTCCACAGCGGCTGGGCCGCCAACTGCGCGGGCGTGGGGACCGTGCCGACCTCGGCGAGCGAAACCGGCTTGCCGTGGGCCTGGTTGACGATCGCCTGGTACCACTCGGTGCTGGCCGAGCCGTGCACCCACGGGTCGAGGCTGGCGACGTCCACGTACGCGTCACCCGGGTAGTAGTCGGCCACGTGGGCCGCTCCGCCGTCGATGTCCTTGACGTTCCAGACCCAGATGATGTTGTCCAGGCCCTTGGACTCCAGATAGTCGTGGGTGATCTGGAACAGCCGGGCGCTCCCGGCCGCGCCGGTCTTGCCGCCCCACCAGGCCCAGCCCTCGTTCATCTCGTGCAGCGGACGGAACAGCACGGGGATGCCCGCGTCCTTCAACTGCTGGAAGTACGGCACCACTTGGTCGAGCTTGCGCTTGTAGTCGGTGTTCAGCATCGAGCCGTCCGTGACGAGTTGGCTCCACTCCGGGTCCGACAGGTGGCTGCCCTTGATGGGGTTGGGGCCGGTGTCGAAGTCGCAGGTCGCCACGTCGGGGCGGCACATGTGCCAGGTCAGGTTGACCAGTGAGCCGTTGGCCCACTCGGTCTTCGCCTGGTCGATCATCGTCTGGCGGTTGGCGACGTCGTCCGGCCGGAAGCCGAACTCCCCGCCCCACAGCCCGGCCCACTTCCCGGTGATCGAGTGGGCCTGGGCCGTGTAGGCCGAGGGCTGGCTGAGCGGCTCCTTGTTGTGGACGCCGCTGATCACATGGTTCCCGCTGATCTGGTGCAGGTAGCCGATCACCGCGTCGGGCGTCGAGGCACCGGTCGCCGACGCCTGCGGCGGCGAGGTCACCAGCCACGCCCCGGCCACCAGCGGCAGCGCGGCGAGCAAGGCGGCCCGCCTGCGGGTGAAGATCTTCGCTCTCATCGGACCCTCTCATGTATCCCATGGGGGTGGAACGTTGCATGCCGCGCGTCCGTGGCAGCGAGATGTCGCGTCATCGCGGCCACGGGAAAACGGCGGAAAGACCAACGCCTGGAAGCTAGAACTCTGGTCTAGGCCATGTCAATGAGTCCGGCACAGGTTTTCTAAAACGTGCCAGTTACTCATCAGTAACTAAAGAGGGATCGCGGGGCGCGGCCGGGCACGCGAGAGAGCGCGGGCGGGCCACAGCGCGGGGAGACGTACTCGTACGGACGAGGGACGCGGCGCCGACAGCGGTGGGGCGGCGCGCCGTCACCGGCGATCCGACCTCAACAGCCCGACGACAGCGCGGTGTTACGGCCTGGGCGGCGGCGCTGTCGAACCCCTCGGGACGAGGCCGGGGATCTGGGCCGCGTGGGACGCGGGCTTCTGATGCGTCATCACATCGAAGAGCGTCTCGGTGACGTCGGCGCCGAAGGAGAAGATGTCGTGCCGCATCGCCGAGAGCATGGGCCGGGTGAGCTGGCACAACTGCGAGTCGTCCCAGGCGAGCAGGGACAGGTCCTGCGGTACGGACAGGCCGAATTCGGCGGCCACGCCCAGCGCGGTGACGGCCATGATGTCGTTGTCGAAGACGATCGCCGTGGGGCGCTCGGCGGAGAGCAGGAGCGTACGGCAGGCGCGGCTGCCCTGGTCGGCGGAGAAGTCGGCGACAACGGTCTGCGCCGACAGGCCCAACTCGGCCGCCGTCTCGGTGAACGCGCGGGTCCTGATGGCGCTGTGCCCCAGCTCGGCGGGTCCGCTCACCCGGGCCACCCTGCGGTGCCCGAGCGCCGCCAGGTAGCGGACCGCCTCGACGGTCGCGGCGGCGTCGTCGGTCCACACGGAGGTGAACGGACCGGCGAGCGAGGGGTGTCCGACGGCCACGGCGGGCAGGCCGATCGCGGACAGCGCCGGGATGCGCGGGTCGTCCACCCTCAGGTCGACCAGGATGCTGCCGTTGACCCGGTTTCCCTGCCACCACTCGCGGTGGACCTCGATCTCGTCGTCGGCCTCGACCAGCCGCAGCAGGAGCGAGCAGGAGTGGCGGCCGAGCACGCTCTCGATACCGGAGATGAACTCCATGTAGAACGGTTCGAGGCCGAGCATCCGCGCGGGTCTGGCGATGGCGAGTCCCACGGTGTGCAGCGCCCGGCCGGACAGCGACTGCGCCGCCTGGTTCGGGCTCCAGCCCAGGTCACGGGCGGCCTGGAGGATGCGCTCCTTCGTACTGGACGACACGCCCGGCTTGTTGTGCACGGCGATGGTCACAGCGGACGGCGAGACTCCCGCACGCCGGGCGACGTCCTTGATCGTGGCCTTGCGCCCGCCGCCCGCTGCTGCCGTCTGGCTCACCCGGATGTCCGCCTTCGTCTCGTGGTCGGGCCGTGCCGAGACGCGCCGCACCGGGGCCGGAAGTCGCGGGTCGCGGGAAGTCCCGGCCGAGGGGTGGACCGTGCGAGCCGCCTCGTCGACTCAGCGTACACTCAAACGTTGCATACGCGCCGGTCGGCGACGGTCAGCGGCCCAAGCAGCACCGGAGCCGGTCGACGGGCCCACGCCCCGGCCGTACGCCGCGACGCGGGCCCGTGGCTCAGCGCGCTCCGGCCGTGGCCGCTCCCGCGATGGCCGCCGCACCGACCAGTCCGGCGTCCCCCCGCAGCGCGGCCCGCTCCACGAGCACTCCGGCCGCGAACGGCAGCGCGGCGTACGACTCCAAGTGGCGGCGCAGCGGCGGGAACAGCACGTCGGCGGCCTCGGCGACGCCCCCGCCGATGACGGCGGCCTCGATCTCCACCAGGGTGGCGACCGCCGCGATGCCCGCGGCCAGGGCCCGCGCGGCGGAGTCGAAGGCCGCCAGCGCGACCGGGTGGCCCCGCCGGGCGCCGACGGCCACCGCCGCCGCGTCGGCCGGACCCTCCTCGGGTCGCCAGCCCTGCTCCAGCGCGCGGCGCGTGATGGACGTGCCGCTCGCCAACTGCTCGACGCAGCCCCGCGATCCGCAGACGCACGGCTCGCCGAGCAGGTCGACGGTGATGTGCCCCAGATGCCCGGCGTTGCCGGTCGGCCCGCTGCGGACAGCGTTGTCAAGGATGAGTCCGGCGCCGACGCCGGTCGAGACCACCATGCACAGCGCGTTCCGGTATCCGCGCGCGGCGCCGATCCAGTGCTCCGCCGCCGTCATCGCCACGGCGTCGCCGCACAGCACCACCGGCTTTCCCGCCACGGCGGGGTGCGCCCGTACGCGCTCGACGATCGGGAAGCCGCGCCAGGCGGGGATGTTCACCGGGCTCACCGTGCCCGCCGCGATGTCGACGGGACCCGCGCTGCCGATGCCCAACGCCGTGACCGCGCGCCAGTCCTGATGTGCCGACAGCTCGGCCAGCACTTCGAGGACGGCGCCGAGAACCGCCGAGTCGGCGCCCGCGGGCGTCGGACGCCGGGCCCGGTGGCGTACGCGGCCCTCGGCGTCCACCAGCGCTCCGGCGATCTTCGTCCCGCCGATGTCCAGGGCGGCCAGCAGCCGCCCTCCGACCTCGGGCAGGAGCAAGGACGGCTGCGCGGCATCAGTGGCCATGGGGTGGATCTCCGTTCACGGCAGAGAGACGGGAGACGGGCCGGCCGTGGGAACTGGCCCCATTTAGGCGTGCGTCAGCGCAAAGGAGTCGATCTCGGACCAGCATGCTACTACAGCGTTTTATGGACGACGACACGCCATGCCGTGCCCGCTGCCCTCCTGTCGCGGTCCGGTCCGCGCCCGGTGTCCTCCGCACCGCCCGGTCCGGGCAGACCTCGTCGGCAGCGGGAATCACCGCCGGCCGCGCGCCATGCGGCCGCTCACACGGGGTCCCTCAGACGCGAGGGCTCGGCGGCGCGAGGACGAGGGCCTGGCGGCGCTGATGGACGGTCAGGTAGCGCAGCCCGTGCGGACCTGCGGTGAACGCGCGTAGCGAGCGGCGCGGGAGCCACACCAAATCGCCGGGGACGAGGGGGACTTGGTCGAGTTCGGTGGTGAGGCGGCCGCCGCCGTCGAGGATGTGGACGAGCACGTCGAGGTCGGGGCCGAGGTGCGGCGCGATGCCCGCGTGCGGCGGGAGTTGGATGATGTTGGAGTCCAAGTCGCGGTCACGCATGCGCAGTTTCCACACCGCGCCGGAGGCGTCGGGCACGCCCGGCGATGCGACGGCCGGGGCGCCCGGCCCGTCCGCGGCATCCGGGAAGGCCGGGGCCGCCGAAACCACCGCGGAGTCCGAAACCACCGGGGAGTCCGAGGCTGCCGGGGAGTCCGGTCGCCGCGCGCCGGTCAGGACGCGGGGCAGCGAGGTCGACGCGAGTTTGCGGATGCGGATCCGCCACTCCCCCGGCGCCTTGTCCTCGTACTGCCAGTCGTGGCCGCCCGGGTGCTCCGTGTCGAACTCCTCGCGCAGGTGGCGGGGGTCGTGGTCGTTGACCAGGACCAGCGAATCCCCTACTGCGAGGGCGTCGTACGCGGCGAAGACGGCGGGGTGCCTGCCGGGCTTGGGCAGCGGACGTACGTCGAGCTCGGGTCCTGGCACGGGCCGCGCCTCCCTCTATTTCTACAAGTGGCGATTGTGTAAACTCTAGCGCATGACGCCTCCCTCCGATCCCACGGACGCCGTGACCGACGCGCTCGCCGGCCGTCGGCGGGACGTCCTCGACCTGCTCCGGCGATCGGCGGCGCCGCTGAGCATCGCCGACATCGCCCGCCGCCTCGAAGTGCACCCGAACACGGCCCGGTTCCACCTCGACACATTGGTGGGGCACGGGCAGGCGGAGCAGGTCGCGGCCGCGCGCACCGGGCCCGGAAGGCCGCCGCTGCTGTTCCGCGCCGCCCCTGGCATGGACCGGACGGGACCGCGCAATTACCGGCTGCTCGCGTCGATCCTCGTCGAGGAGCTGTCGCACAGGCCCCGTCCCACGCAGGCGGCGGTCGCGGCCGGGCGCGCCTGGGGCGGGGAGTTGACCGAGGCACCGGACGCAACGGCCCCGTCGGGCACGGTCACCGAGGCGCGCACGACGGTCACCGAGGCGCGCGCGGTCGAAGGTCTCATCCGCCTGCTCGACGACCTCGGCTTCGCCCCGGAGCGCCCGCCGCGCGGCGCCGTCGACCGGATCGGCTTGCGGCACTGCCCCTTCCTCGACCTGGCGCAGGAGCGGTCGAAGATCGTCTGCCCGATCCATCTGGGCCTGATCCAGGGCGCGTTGGCCGCGATGGAGGCGCCGCTGACCGCCGAGCGGCTGGAGCCGTTCGTGGAACCCGACCTGTGCGTGGTCCACCTCGGCCGGGCGGCACGCCCCGTGGAAGGGAAGGGGCGTTGAGCGCTTCGGCGGCGGCCTCGGTGGCCCTGGTGTTCACCTGGCTCGGGATGGTCCTCGCCATCTCCTTCCTGGAGGCGCCGCTGAAGTTCCGCGCCCCGGACGTCACCGTCCGTATCAGTCTCGGCATCGGCCGCCTGGTGTTCCGCGCGCTCAACTCCGTCGAAGGGGTCTTCGCGGTGACCCTGCTGACCGTCGCGGCCAGCGGACCCCTTTCCGCCCGCGCGACGGTCGCGCTGACCGCCGCCGTGGCTCTGCTCGTCCTCCAACTGGCCGTGGTACGGCCCCGCCTGACCCGCCGTTCGAACGCGGTCCTGGCCGGGCAGGACCCGCCGCGCTCCCACGCCCACTACGCCTACATCGGCCTGGAAGCCGCCAAGGTCGCGGCCCTGATCACGGCAGGCGCCCTGCTGCTGGCCGGTTGACGCCCGCGAGCCGGTCCCCACGGTGCGGAACCGGCCGATCAGAAGAGGGCGATCGGGTTGACCGGGACGCCGGTCATGCCGTGGATACGCGGCGGCGCGACGGAGAGCAGGAAGCTGTAGCGCCCCAACTCCGCGCACAGCGCGGCGAGATCGTCGAGCTGTGAGGCGTCGATCAGGGGCATGGCCATCCGGCCGAGTGCCACGCCGTGCAGCGGCGACGGCGCGTTCGGATCGAGCGGTGGGAAGGCGTCGCCCCGGTCACCGGTGTAGACGGCGACCTGGCGGTGGTGCATCCAGCGCACCGCGTCGAGGCTGATGCCCGGTGTCGGTGTGCCGGGGACGGGCGTGGCGGGCCAGCCGAGCCGGATCGCGAGGGCGTCGCCCGAGCGCACCTCGACGTTCTGCCGCTTCTCGGCCTCCTCCAGGTCGTGGGAGGTCACCGCGCGACCGGGCGCGAGCGGGCCGTCCACGGCCAGGTCGAGCAGCACCCCGCGTGTGACGATGCCCGCGGCGAAGGCCCCCGTCGAAGCGAAGGTCACGCCCGCGGCGGTCACGACCTGGTCCCTCGGGCGTCCGGGGTAGACCTGACCGTCGGTCGACCAGTGCGCCAGCGCGTCGATGTGGGTCGAGCCCGCGTGGTGGTTCTGCGTCAGCGTCAGATCGGCCGCCACGGGAACGCCGGTGTAGGACATCATCTGCTGGACCGGGGAGACGTCCACCGTCGTCGGCGCGAACGGGCTGCTGACGATGGGGGTCGGCGTGATCGGCTGCGCCAGCGACACCCACCGGCCGGTCCGCACCTCGGCGGCGGCCTGTGCGCGTACGGCGTCGGTGATCAGATTGAGCGTGCCGAGTTCGTCGTCGGAACCCCAGCGGCCCCAGTTGTCCGGAAGTTCCTGCTCGGTCGGATCGGTCACGTGAGCGCTTCCCCTCTTGCGATGTGCGGGAGCCGCGCGATGCGCCGAACTGCCCTTGTTCGCCCCGGCCGGCGCACCACCAGCGGTCAACAGCATACGGTCGACACCCTTTTCACACCTGCCACATCCGGGATCGGACGGACGGGGCGGCAGCGGCGGGGATCGTGACGCTCGACGCAGCCGTTCCAGCCGGGACGCCACCCGCCTCCGCGCGGCCCGCGCACCCGCCCGACGGCGGGAACGGGCGGCGGGTCCCGTGACATACCGTCACCCCGATGCGTGCCGTGACGTGCGCGGCCGGGTGTTACGGCGAAGGGTGGGAAGTTCAGGGCGCCGCGCCGGGCGGGGGCTCCGTACCGGAGGTTTGCGCACATGCGGTCCCTGCACCCGTCGCCCGCCCGCTCCGTACCAGCGGACGTACACCGGTCGTGAGCGGGGAGGACACCGCGACACCGGCCGTGAGCGAGGAGGACACCGCGACACCGGCCGCCGGGTCGCCGCCGCGGGTCGCCTGGGCGTGGCCCGGCTTCGCGCGCGGTCTGCTGTACGCGCTGCCGGGCGCCGCGGTGGCGCTGCACGATCCGGGCGCGGGCATGGCGCTGGCGGTGGGCGTGCTCCCCGCCGCCGTCATGCGCATGCCCGCCCGGCGGCGGGCCCGGTTCATGACCGTCGTGGTCGGCCTGTGCACCGGCCTGCCGATGGTGCTGGGGTCGCTGCTGGTGCAGGTGCGGTGGGTCGCGGTGCCCGGCGTGTTCCTGCTGGCATACGCGTCCGCCGTCGTCGCCGCACGGCGCCCCGCAGGGATGGTGCTGCTCGCGCTCAGCCTGCCCATGGTGGGCGCAGGGCTGAGCTACGACGACGTGTCCCAGGCGCTCGGCATCACCGGGCTGATCGTCGCGGGCTCCGCGTACGCCTGGCTGGTGTCGCTGCTGTGGCCGTCGACCGCGCCGCCCCCCGGGCCGCCGGACCCGCCGCACTCCGCCGAGCAGGCCAGGATGTACGGTCTGCGGCTCGGCGCGGCCGGGGCCGCCGCGGCGGGCTGCGGTCTGGCGCTGGCGCCGACGCATCCGGGCTGGCCGGTGGTGGCCGCGCTGATGGTCATGCGTCCGCGACCCCAGATGCAACGGCTGCGGTCCTTCGGCCGGGTGCTGTCGGTGCTGGCCGGTGGCGCGGTCGCGCTCCTGCTGCTCCGTAACGACGCGCCGGACTGGGCGTACGCGGTGACCGCCGCGGCCACGCTCGCGCTCGCCGCGGCGACCCAGGGCAGCCGCTGGTATCTGACCCCCGCGTACTCGACGGTCCTCGTGCTGCTCCTGCTGCTGCACGCGGAGCCCGACCAGGCCCGTGCCCGGGCCGACGAGCGCCTGTGGGCCACGATCGCGGGCGTGGCCCTCGCGTATCTCTTCGGCCTGCTCCTGCCGAGGATTCTGCGGCTGCCGGCGGTGTCGCGCCTGCTGGGGGCGACGGGACGCGGCTGACCACCGTGCCCCTCACCGCGCGGGCGCGGCCTGCTTCGTCTCCTGCGGCGCGGCGATCCGGCCGAGCGAGCGGTCGACGAGGGTGAGGACGAGGAAGACGGCCGCGGCGGCGAGCATGAACAGGGCGAGGCCGTGCAGTCCCGAGGTGGTCGCGCGGCGGCCGAAGAAGGCGCCGGTCGCGGAGGAGGCGACCATGGCGCCCAGATACATGAACGTCCGCAGCAGCCCGGACGACGCGCCCATGCGCGCGGGGTCGGCCTGGAAGTAGAGCGCGTTCTGGTTGGCGAGGCTGACCAGGCCCTGCGGCAGTCCGAGGACGACGGCGACCGCGACCAGCAGCCACACCGCGGCGTGGTCGCCCACGGCCAACAGCATGGCGCAGGCGACGAGTTGGGCCACGGCGCCGACGACCAGCTTGCCGCGCACGACGGCCTTGCGCCCGGTGAGGGTGGACACGACGATGCCGACCGCGAAGGTGGGCAGCAGAAGCAGCCCGGCCGCGGAGGCGCTCAGCCCCCTGCCGTCCTCCAGCCACTGCGTGAAGCCGTAGATGAAGGAGTACGAGACGGTGTACGCGACGAAGGTGCGGGCGTAGGTCGCCAGCAGCGGGATGTTGCCCGCGAAGACGCCGACGTCGATGAACGGGTCGGCGGCGCGCCGCTCGCGCAGGGCGAAGCCGGTGCCCGCGAGCAGGGTGAGCGCGATGAGCCAGGCCCGGTCGGTGCGGGCGTCCATGAGGAACAGCAGCAGCGACACGAGGGTGGCGGCGAAGAGCAGGACGCCCGCCCAGTCGAGGCGATTGCGCGGACGCGGCCCGCCGTCGGGGAGCGGGGCGCCGACTGGGAGCGGCCCACCGTCGGGGAGCGGGGCGCCGTCGGCGGCGCCCGACGGCGCGATCGCGGTCCTGCCCGGCAGGTAGATCCAACCGAGGACGAGGCAGGCGATCGCGAGCGGGATGTTGATGGCGAAGGTGCTCCGCCAGCCGCCGAGTCCGATGAGCAGGCCGCCGAGGGTCGGGCCGATGACGGCGACGGTCTGGCCGGTCACGGCGAGCGTGGTGAGCACGCCCGCCGGGCTCTTCATCCCGGTGCGTTCGGCCTCGCTGCGGATCAGGTACATGGCGGCCGGATAACCGGCGCAGGTGCCGAAGCCGAGGACGACGCGGGCGGCGACGAGGACGGTGAGGTTCGGGGCGAGGGTGCCGATCACCCCGGCGACGCCGGTCAGCGCGGCCCCGGCGAGGAACAGCCGCTTGGGGCCGTACGTGTCGACCAGCCGTCCGACGAGCGGTTGCCCGATGGAGGTGGCCAGGTAGAGCGCGGAGATGAGCCAGGCCGTCCGGGCGGCGTCGGCGCCTAGGGCGGCGCCGATCGGCGCCAGGGCGACGGCGATGATGGAGGAGTTGATGGGGTTGAGGATCGAGCCGATCATCATCGGCGCGAGCAGCCGCCGGTCGAAGGCGCCCTCGGCCGGTGCGGAGGAGGGTTCGGACCGCTCGGACCGCTGGGGCCGCTCGGGCCGGCCTGGAGCGGCCGGTCCGGCGTCCTGCGCGGCGGGTTGTACGGCAGGTTGTACGGCGGCTGGCGCACCCGACGCGGCGGTCCGTTCCGGCCGTACGGCGGCCTGCTCCGTTCGTACGGCGGCCACGGCGGACGCCTCGGGCTGCTCAGACGGCCCGGACGGCCCCGACTGCCCGGGCTGTCCCTGCGGTATCGCGGCCATCAGTTCGTCAGCCTGCCCAACAGGCGCATCGCCTCACTGATCGTGTGCCGCTCCGCGTCGTCGTACTGCTCCTCCAAGGCGCGCGCCAGCCACTCCACGCCCGCCTGCCGAGCGCCCTCCGCGCGCTCGCGGCCCGCCGGGGTCAGCTCGACGATCTGGCGGCGGCCGTCGGCGGGGTCGGGGGTGCGGTGGATCAGTCCCAGCCGCTCGAGTGAGGACAGCGTCGCGGCCATGGACTGCTGCCGTACGTGCTCGGCGTCGGCCAGCGCGGCGGCGGTGACGGCGTCGCCCCGGCTGACGCGCATGAGCACGGACGACTGCGACGGGGTCAGATCCTCCCCGTCCGTCACCTGGAGGATGCGGCGGCGCAGTCTGCCCACCACCACGCGGACGTCCAGGGACGCCTGGAGCATGCCGGGAGCGACCGGCTTCGCTTCACTTTGCATATCGTCAGTCTACACTGTTTAATTCTCACTGTTCAGTTAAGACTGTCTACTTTCTCCGCCGAGAGGACCCGCCCCTCATGTCCGCATCCCGTACCGCCCTGCTGGTCATGGACTTCCAGAACGGCATCGTGCAGCGCATCGCCGACGACTCCGTCGTGGCCGCGGCGGCCCGCGCGGTCGAGGCCGCCCGCGCCGCCGAGATTCCGGTGATCTTCGTACGGGTCGCCTTCCGGCCCGGCTATCCGGAGACCGCCGCCTCGAACCTCTCCTTCAGCGCCCTCAGCCAGGCAGGGGACGCCTTCACCCAGGACAACCCGGCCACCCAGGTGGTCGACGCGCTCGCCCCGCGCGCCGACGAGCCGGTGGCCGTCAAGCGCCGGGTCAGCGCTTTCACCGGCAGCGACCTGGAGGTCCTGCTGCGCGGCACCGGCGCGGACTCGCTCGTCCTCACCGGCCTGTCCACCAGCGGCGTCATCCTGTCCACCATCCGCCAGGCGGCCGACCTCGACTACCGCCTGACCGTCCTGTCCGACGCCTGCGCCGACAACGAGCCCGACGTCCACCGCATCCTCATCGAGAAGGTCTTCCCCAAGCAGGCCCAGGTCATGACCACCGACGAGTGGGTCACGTCCCTCTGAGCCGACGGCTGTTGCCCTACCCCGCGGCCTCACGCGCCGGTGCCCGGCCGCGCCGGAGGGTCGGTGTCCGGCGCCCGTGAAGCGCAGGTCACGGGAGAGGTCCGGCGTTCGCGGACACGCTCTAGACTGAGCGCTCGCGCGGTCGGCGCGCAGGCGCGGTCCGGAGGGAGAGCGGTGGTGGCGAGGGGCGGGGGCGACTTCGAGGAGTTGCCCGCTGAGGTGCTGACACAGGCCGCCGCGGCCTTCGGCCTGCTGGCCTCGCCCGCGCGGCTGCACCTGGTGTGGACGCTGATGCAGGGCGAGAGCGATGTGACCGCGCTCGCCGAGCGGGTCGGCGGCGCGCTGCCCGCGGTCAGCCAGCACCTGACGAAGCTCAAGCTCGCCGGCCTGGTGCGGTCGCGCCGTGAGGGACGGCACGTGGTGTACCTGGTGGACGACCCGGACGTGGAGACCATGGTGCGGTGGATGCTGCGGCAGCTCGCGGAACGCGGTGGGTACACGACAACGCCTGGGCGCGTCCGTGACCTGGGCGCCTGACAGCGGACCACGTCCCACCGCCTGGGCGGCGCCCGAGCCGGTCGACGGCCTGGAGCAGGGCGCGCCGCCCGGTCACCTCACCGCCCCCGACACGGCGGATCTGCCCACGCTGGAGTTCCTGCGCGTGGTCGGCAGCGGTCCGCGCGGGCTGCTGGAGTCGCAGGCCGACGACCGGCTCGCCCGGTACGGCGAGAACGTCCTTCCCGCGCTGCGCTCCGTCTCCTGGCCGCGCCGCTTCCTGCGCAGCCTGCGCGATCCCTTCACCACCGTGCTGTTCTGCCTCGCCCTGGTGTCGGCCGCCGTCGCCGCCTGGAACACCGCGTGCGTGATCATGGCGCTGGTCACGGTCAGCTGCGTGCTGCGCTCCAGCGGCGAGTACCGCGCCGACCAGTCGGCGTCGGCGCTGCGGGAACTGGTCGCCGCGACCGCGACCGTACGCCGTCGAGCGGATGCGAACAGCGCGCCGGAGACCCGCGAGATCCCCGTCGACCAACTGGTGCCCGGGGATGTCGTCCTGCTCGGCCCGGGGGATCTGGTCCCGGCCGATCTGCGGCTGCTGCGCGCCACCGGGCTCACCGTGCACCAGGCCGCGCTGACCGGGGAGTCCGCGCCCGTCGCCAAGTATCCGGTGGAGAGTCCCGCCCCGACGGGCGACGCGTCGCCCGCCTCCGACGAGGAGCCGGGGGACGGGGCGTCCGGCGACCGCCGGCACCGGCACGGTTCGTCGTCCGCGCAGGAGGCGCCGCACCTGTGCCTCCAGGGCAGCAGCGTCGCCTCGGGCAGCGCGACGGGGGTCGTGATGGCGACCGGCGAGCACACCCGGTTCGCGCGGGGCTTTCGCGGTACGTCGACGCGGCGGCGGGAGAGCGCCTTCGACCGTTCCGTGCACGGCATCTCCTGGTCGCTCATCCGGTTCATGCTGCTGACGCCGCCGCTGGTGCTCATGGCCGACGCGGGTCTGCGCGGGCGCGGTCTGGAGACGCTGCCGTTCGCGGTCGCGGTGGCGGTCGGCCTGACGCCGGAGATGCTGCCGGTCGTGGTGACCACGACGCTGGCCAGGGGGGCGTCCCTGCTCGCCCGTGGCAGCGACGTGATCGTCAAGCGGCTGCCCGCGCTGCACGACCTGGGCGCGATGGACGTCCTGTGCACGGACAAGACGGGCACCCTGACCCAGGACCGGCCCGTCGTCGCCTGCCATGTCGACGGCGAGGGGCACGACAGTCCCGACGTCCTGCACTGGGCGGCCGTCAACAGTCTGTGGACCCTCCAACTCGCCGAGCTGCCCTCGCCCGACGCGCTCGACGAGGCGCTGCTGGACGCGGCGGAGGAGCGCGGCGACGACCTCGACCACGACGCGGTGGCGGCGCTCCCCTTCGATCCCGTACGCCGCCTGGCCACGGTGGTGCTTCGGACACCGGGCAGTCCCGGCACGCACGCGCTGGTCGTGAAGGGCGCGGCGGAGGCGGTGATCGCCCGGTGCGTGCGGCAGCGCGTGGACGGCCGGGACACCGACCTGGACGACGAGGCCCGCGCGCGGCTGCTGTCCATGTGCGCGCAGCGGGCCGAGGGAGGTCTGCGGGTGCTCGCCGTGGCCGCGGCGGAGCGGCCCGCGAAGTCCGGCGCCTCGTCCGTCACGGCGTCGGACGAGTACGGGCTGACGTTCCTGGGCGTCGTCGGGCTGCGGGACGCGGCGGCGGACACCGCGGCCGACGCCCTGACGGCGCTCAGCGGGCGCGGTGTCACCGTGAAGGTGCTCACCGGCGACCATCCGGGCACCGCCGCGCGGGCCTGCGACGAGATCGGACTCGACCCCGGCCTGGTGGTCACCGGCGACACGATCGACGGCCTTGACGACGACGCTCTGGCCGAACTCGCCGAGACCACCACGGTCTTCGCCCGCTGCACCCCCGCACACAAGGCCCGCGTGGTGCGGGCGCTGCGCGCGGGCGGCCACGTCACCGGTTTCCTCGGCGACGGTGTCAACGACCTGCCCGCGCTGCACGCCGCCGACGTGGGGATCAGCCCGCGTGACGCCACCGCCGTGGCGCGCGAGGCGGCCGACGTGGTGCTCGCGGCGAAGGACCTCACCGCGATCTGCCACGCGATCGTCGCCGGGCGCCGCAGCAGCGGCAACATCGCCACCTATCTGCGGATCGCGCTGTCCTCGAATCTGGGCAACGTCATCGCGATGCTCACCGCCGGGCTGCTGCTGCCCTTCCTGCCGATGCTGCCGATGCAGGTCCTCGTGCAGAATCTCTGCTTCGACGGCGCGCAGCTCGCCTTCGCCTACGACCGGCCGCCGGCCGCCGACATGGCGCGGCCCTCGGCCCTCGAACCCCGCGCCATCCTGCGCTTCGTCACCGGTTTCGGCATCCTCAACGCCATCGCCGACATGGCGACCTTCGGCATCCTCGCCCTGTCCATCAGGGGATTCGGCACCAGCGCCAGCCAAGAGGCTTTCCAGTCGGGCTGGTTCACCGAGAATCTACTCACGCAGGCCCTGGTGATGCTGCTGCTGCGCACCGGCCGCACCGCCGCGGAGGGCCGCGCGCCCGGCCCGATCCGGCTGACCACCAGCGCGCTGGCGGCCATCGGCATCCTCGTCCCCCTCTCCCCCCTCGCCCCCGCCCTCGGCTTCACCGCGCTCCCGCTCTTCTATTACGCGCTGCTCGCCGCGGTCCTCATGTCGTACGGGACGGCGCTAGTGATGGCGAAGACGCGGTACGAGGCGCGGACCGCCGCCCGTCAGGGACTGGCGGCGTCGAAGCCGTAGCGCAAAGGGGTGTCCCCGGCGCGGGACGTGCGTCGATAGATGTGCAGCGCGTCCACCCGTACGCCCGTCGTGCCCGCTTCGTCGTCGAGGGGGCACGGACAGCTCACCTGCACCACTCGCGGCCGTCCGGCCACCCGTATCCGCACGCCGTCCGCCGGACCGCCGTCAAGGACCGCGGCTTCCCAGCCGTCGGCGCCGTTCCCTGCTCTCTCCATGCGCGACACTTTATCGATTACGCAATTGGGGAACTGTTGCGGGTGCGGACGTGGCGGGATTCAGGCGACGGGGGGTGGGACCGCCCCCAGGGGGGGTGGAAGGGGCGGCCCCGGCTCGGTGGACCTCAGACGTTGACGCCGAAGTCGGTGGCGATGCCCGCGAGACCGGAGGCGTACCCCTGGCCGATGGCGCGGAATTTCCACTCCGCGCCGTTGCGGTACAGCTCGCCGAAGACCATCGCCGTCTCGGTGGAGGCGTCCTCGGTCAGGTCGTAGCGGGCGAGCTCGCGCCCGTCGGCCTGATTGACGATACGGATGAACGCGTTGCGGACCTGGCCGAAGCTCTGGCCGCGCTTCTCGGCCTCGTAGATCGACACGGGAAAGACCACCTTGTCGACCTGGAGCGGGACCGTCGCGAGGCTCACCCTGATCTGCTCGTCGTCCCCGTCACCGCCGCCGGTCAGATTGTCGCCGCTGTGCGTGACGGAGCCGTCCGGGCTCTCCAGATTGTTGAAGAACACGAAGTGCCGGTCGCTCAGCACCTTCCCGCCCGCGTCGCACAGCAGCGCGGACGCGTCCAGGTCGTAGTCGGAACCCGTCGTGGTCCGTACGTCCCACCCCAGGCCGACCGTGACGGCCGTCAGTCCGGGGGCTTCCTTGCTGAGAGAGACATTGCCGCCCTTGGACAGAGTCACACCCACGAGCCCTCTCCACCTTCCCGCTTGTTTTCGCGTCCTCTACTGAGAAGAACGAGGATCCGCGCGACGCGGTTCCTTGATTGCGCAATCTTTGAAGTGCTCACAGGTCCAGGCCCGGACCTGCGGCGGAGGTCGGTACCCCCTCGCGACGCGGCGGACGCGCGTGTCGCGGGGCGAGTCCGTACGGTGGCACCGTGCGGTGACGGAAGGCGGCGGGACAGTGGCGGTGGACAAGCCCCGGAAGCGGTGGCCCTGGGTCGTCCTGGCGACCCTGGTGGTCGCCGGATGGGCCGCGGGCGGCCGTGGGCACAGTCCCGACGCCGCCGACCGGTCGGCGGCCGGCGGCTCCGCCCGGCCGAGCAGCAGCGCGCCGAGCACGTCCGCCGAACCCTCGGCCTCCGCGAGCGACGGTCTCGGGCAGTACGCGCCGCAGGTCAAGCGGTACGCGGCCCGCGCCGGGATCGACCCGCAGGTGCTGATGGCGATCCTCTACAACGAGGACTACAAGCCGCACGACCCGGCCTTCCAACGGGCCTGGCAGAAGCTCAAGCCGGACGCCGCCTTCGGGATCGCGAACATGCACAAGGCCACCTTCGACGAGACCAGGCGGGGCCGCGACTTCGCCGGCCGCGACTGGGACGAGCTGCCCGACGACACCGGCTTGGCCATCGAGTCGGCGGCCTGGTATCTGCACGACCTGGCCGCCCAGCTCCCCGCCCACCGCTCCACCTCACTGACGGTGAATCAGCTGATCGCGCTCGGCTACAACACCGGCGCGGGCAACATGCTGGCCTTCGCCCGAGGCGTCACTCCCGGGTCACAAGCCCAGTCCTATCTCGACCAGTTGACCTCGAACTGGGCCGCCGCGGGACGGGACGTGCGCGGCTCCGGCTGACCGCGCGGCGGACGCCGAGTGCCCGATGCCTCATGCCTGATGGCTGATGCCTCATGGCTGGTGCCTCATGCCTTGTGCCGGACTCCGGGTGTCGCGGCTCAGGACACCGGAGGCGTGGCGGGCGCGGTCGCCCGCGACGACCAGGCCGACCACAGCTCGGCGTACCGGCCGCCCGCGGCGACCAGTTCGTCGTGCGGGCCCTCCTCGACGATGCGGCCGTCGTCCATCACCACGACCCGGTCCGCGCTGGCGGCCTGCGTGAGCCGGTGCGCCACCACCAACGCCGTGCGTCCGGCGAGCACTTCGCGCGCGGCGGCCTCCAGCGTGCGGGCGCCCTCGCTGCCCGCCTCGGCCGCCGACTCGTCCAGCACGGCGATCGGCGGATCGGCCAACGCCAGCCGGGCCAGCGCCAGTTGCTGGGACTGCACGGCGGTGAGCGCCATGCCGCCCGACCCGACCCGCGTCGCCGTCTCCTGGGGCAGCGCGCGGACCCACGCCAGGGCGCCCGCCACGTCGAGAGCCGCTGTGAGCGCCGCCTCGTCCGCGTCCGGCCGGGCCAGCAGCAGATTGTCGGCGACCGTACCGGCGAAGACGTGGGTGTCCTGGTCGAGCAGCAGCACGGCGGGCCGCCCCGCCCGCCCGGTGGCCCCGACCGACACGTGACCCGACGTCGGCGGATGGACGCCCGCGACGATCCTCGCCAGGGTGCTCTTGCCCGCGCCGGTCGTGCCGACCAGCGTCACCTGCTCGCCGGGGGCCAGCCGCAGCGAGACGCCGTGCAGCACGGGCCGTCCCGGCAGGTAGGCGTGGTGGATGTCCCGCGCGTCGAGGAGATACGCCGGGCCCTGTGCGGCGTCGGCGGCGGGCCCCCGCGGCGCGGGTACGGGCGTCACGCCCGGCTCGGCGGCGGACTCCGGTGCGAGGTCGGCCGCTCCGACCAGCCGGGCGAGTCCCGCCGCCGCCTCCTGCGCGGTCGCCGCGAGCCCCAGCAGCACGTTGACGGGGTCGAAGAGCCGGACGAACAGCAGCGCGGCGGCGGTGGCCTCGCCGACGCCCGCGTGGCCGGTGTGCACCAGCCAGTAGCCGGTGCACAGGATCAGCCCGAGGCCGGTGAACTCGGCCGCGTTGAGGCGGCCGTAGAAGCGCGAGCGCAGGGTGACCGCGCGCAGGGCGTAGCCCATCGCGGCGGCCGAGCGGTCCGCGACGCGCTTGGTGTGCCGTTCGGTGAGCCGGAAGGCCCGTACGGTCTCGACGCCCGACACCGATTCGAGAATCTGCCGGGTCCGCTCGCCGCCCGCGACGCGCTGGGCCGCGTAGAGGGGACCCGAGTGGCGCAAGTACCAGCGCATGGTGGCTGTCTGGATCGGCATGGCGCACAGCCCCGCCAGGGCGAACCGCCAGTCGAGGGCGGTCAGTCCGATGACGGTGAAGCCGATGGTCAGCGCGGCGCCCGCGACACTGGGCAGCACGCCGCGCAGCGCGCCCGCCACCAGGGAGGCGTCGTCGCCGATCCGCGCGGCGAGGTCACCCGCGCCGACCTGTTCGACGCGCTGCGCAGGCAGGGCGAAGGCGCTCTCGATGACGCGTTCGCGCAGCCGGGCCAGGGCGGTCTCGCCGACCCGCGCGGTCAGCCGCAGGCCCATCGCGGTCAGTACGGCCTGGGCCAGCACCGCGGCCAGCAGCACACCCGCGGCCACGTAGACCGGTCCCTCGCCGCGCCGCTGCTGCACCACGTCCACGATCCGGCCGAGCGCCAGCGGCCCGACCAGGCCGACCAGTGCCTCGGCGACGAAGACCGCGGCGGTCAGGAGGGCGAACGCCCTTTGCGGGCGGACGAGTTCGAGCACCGCGCGGCCGGTTCTCGCCGGGGTCGCGACGGGCAGCAGGTCGGCGACGGTGGTCGCTTCCCCGGTCCGCTCGGTCTGCGCGCTCATGCGAACACCGCCGCCCGGTAGGCCGGTTCGGCCGCTGTGAGGTCGGCGTGCCGCGCGCTGGCCACCACCGCGCCTTCGGTGATCAGGACGGTACGCGCGCAGGCCGCGAGCAGCGCGGGGGACGTGGTCACGATCAGTGTCGTACGGCCCGCCCGCTCGTCGGTGACCGTGCGGGCGATCCTGGCCTCGGTGACCGAGTCGATCGCGGTGGTCGGGTCGTCGAGCACGAGGATCGGCGGGTCGGCCGCCAACGCCCTTGCGAGGGCGACGCGTTGGCGCTGGCCGCCGGAGAGGAAGGCGCCGCGCTCGCCGACGCGGGTGTCCCCCGCGGCGGGCAGCAGGCCGTCGGGGGCGGGCCGGGGAGGGGTTCCCTCGGGGCCGGAGCCGAGGTTGTCGAGGATCGTGCCGTCGAAGAGGAACGGGTGGTGCGGTGCGACGAGGACGCGTTCGCGTATCGCGGCCCCGGTGAGGTCGGTGGCCGCCGTGCCGTCCAGCAGGACGGCGCCGCTCTCGGGCTCCGCCTGTCCGCGCAGGCACGCCATCAGGTCGGCGACGGCGGCCGGGTCCGGCACGACCAGCCCCACGTGCTCCCCGGCCGCGACGCTCAGTTCGACCCCGCGCAGCCGCCCGTAGGTGAGGGCGCGCAGTTCGAGCGCGCCACGCGGGTTCGCAGGGGAGTCGGCCTCCGGGGCGTCCTTGGCCGCGGCGGGAGCGCCGGGCGCGCCCGCCGTGTCGAGCACCGCCGTGACGCGTCCTGCGGAGGCGCGGGCGCGGGCGAGGTCGGGGCCGACGGCGATGAGGCCCTGGGTCGGCCCGAGCAGGAACTGGCACAGGCCGGTGCAGGCGATGAGGTCGCCGAGGCTGATCCGGCCCTGGAGGGCGAGCCGCCCGCCGACCAGGGCGACCGCGGTGACCAGGACTCCGCCGAGCAGCACGGCGGCGGCGTCCATCAGCGCCTCGAAGCGGGCGGCGGAGATCGTGGCGCGCAGGCTGGTCCGGTTGGCCTCGACGTAGCGGGCGTACGCGGGGCCCTCCGCGCGCAGGCCCTTGAGGACCCGCAGTCCCGCGACGAAGTCGACCGCGGTGCCCGACGCGCGGGCGGCGGCTGCCTGTTCCGCCGCGCCGCGGCGCTCCAGGGGTCGGCCGAGCAGATGCACCGCGACGAGGACGGCGGGCGTGCCGAGCAGCACCAGCAGGCCGAGCGTGACGGACATGCGCAGCAGCAGGGCCGCGCCGAGGACGAGCGCGAACACGCACGCGATCGCCTGGACGACGGACGTGGTGAATCTGCCGACGTTCTGCGCGTCCGAGACGGCGACCGACATCAGGTCGCCGGGCATCCGGTCCCGTACGGCCGTCCCGTCCGGCGCGAGCATCCGGTCGGTGAGCCGTACGCGGACGGCGTGCGCGGAGCGTTCGGCGGCGGCGACGGTGGCGCGGGAGCCGAAGCGGAAGCACAGCGACAGTGCGAGGAAGTCGGCGGCCAGCACGGCGAGCCAGGCCGCCAGCTCCCGGCCGGAGCCGCCGTCCACCGCCCGGTCGATGACGACGCCGACCACCACCGGCACCAGCGCCTCACCGGCCAGATGTCCGCTGCGCAGCAGCACCGCGGCGGTGAGGCTGCCGCGTACGTGGAGCGCCGCGGCGCGCAGCGGGCCGGGGTCGGCGGCGGGGGTGACGGCGGCGGTGGGCGGTGTCTGGGGCATGGCGAGGTGTGCGCTCTTTCCAGGCCCGCGGGGACCTTGGCCGGTGGGTGGTGCGTCGTGCGTACGGCCGCCGGACGGTGGTACGTGCGGCGGCCACCGCGAGGTTACGGGTCGGTCCGGGCTGTCGTAAATGAGCTACGCTGCTGACTTATGTCGCTGAACAGCCATGCCGTCGCCGAGGGTTCGACGCCGCCCGCCCGCGCCGAGGCGCTGCGCGTCGTGAACTTCGACATGGCGCGCGGCCAGCGCTTCGGCGAGCACGAGCACGACGTGCACCAGCTCGTGTGGGCGCCGACCGGTGTCCTGGCCGTGGACATCGGCGCGCACTCGTGGGTGCTGCCGCCGACCTTGGCGCTGTGGATACCGGCGTGGGTGCCGCACACGACGAGCGCGAGCCGCACCGCCCGGATGCGCAGTGTGTACGTGCATCCCGAGAGCTGCCCGCTGGCGTGGTCGCAGCCGACGGTGGTGGCGGTGGGGCCGCTGCTGCGCGAGCTGATCACGCACCTGGCGGACCCGGATCTGGAGCCGGAGCCGAGGGCGCGGGCGGAGGCGGTGATGTTCGACCTGCTGCGGCCGGTGGGGGTGACGACGATCGACCTCCCGATGCCGGTGGACGGCCGGGCCCGCAAGGTGGCCGAGGCGCTGCTGGCGCTGCCCGCCGACCACCGGCCGCTGGAGGACTGGGGGCGCGAGGTCGGGGCCAGCGCCCGTACGCTCGCGCGGCTGTTCAGCTCCGAGACCGGGATGTCGTTCGGCCGCTGGCGCACCAGGGCACGGCTGCGCGCCGGGCTGGAGCACATGGCGGGCAACCGGCCGCTGGCGGCGGTGGCGCTCCAGGTCGGGTACTCCACGCCCAGTTCGTTCATCGCGGCCTTCCGCCAGGAGACCGGCCGCACACCGGGCGCGTACTTCTCCGCTTCGCCCCGCTGAGACCGGTCCCGCGGCAGCGCCGTCACAGCGAGGTCAGCGCCTTCTCGAAGTCGTCGAGCACGCCGAGCGCGTCCTCGTAGCCGCCGGGCAGGAAGTAGTCGCTGCCGTAGAGGTGGTGGGCCTTGGCGGCGGCGAGCTGCTTGAAGGACTTCTGGGCGAAGAGCTTGGGCCCGAGGTTGGCGGGCTTCCCGTCGTTGGTCGTGTAGTAGAAGATCGCGTCCGCGTCGGAGAGCTTGGCGGTGATCAACTCGTAGGAGACGGGCTGCTGTTCGGCCAGCCGCTGGGTGGCGGTGGCGAACTGCGCGCCCGCCTCCTTGAGGATGCCGCCGATCGGCGACCCCACGCCGTACAGCCACCACTGGCCCTCGTCGAATCCGCCCTGGAGCAGATCCCAGTGGACGCGGCCGAGGACGTCCGCGTGCTTCTGTTTGATCTCGGCGACGCGCTGGGCGTAGCGGCCCTTGAGCTTGTCGAGAGCGGTCGGTACGCCGAGGACCGCCGCCGTCTGGTCGGACATGTCCCGCCAGGGCGCCTTGGACTTGGAGAAGGGCAGCAGGACGGTCGGCGCGAGCTCGCTGAGCTGGCTGTACGGCAGGTTGGCCTGGACGTCGATGCCGATGATCAGGTCGGGGCGCAGGGCTGCGACCTTCTCCACCTCGATGGCGCCGCCGACGCCGTTGGAGACCTTGGGGATCTTTCTCCAGCGCTCCAGGTCGCGCTGCGGGACGTACTCCTCCCCCGCGTTGAACAGGCCCGCGGGGGTCAGGCCGAGGTCGAAGATCGCGGACATCGGGAAGTCGTTGATCGCGACGACGCGCTGGGGCTTGTCCGGGATCTCCAGCGGGCCCTTGGCGGAGTCGACGGTACGGGTCGCCTTTCCGCCGCTCTTGCCGCCGCCCTTGGTTCCGGCCGAAGCGCTGTCCGAGGAGCCGGATCCGCCGGATCCGCAGGCGGCGAGGCCGAGGAGCGCGGCGCCCGCCGCGCCCGCGCCGAGCAGGGTGCGGCGGGTCGGACGCGCGAGGCGCGACGAGGAGGGGCCGGGCGGCAGGGACGACATGAGGACCTCCGAGCAGAACTTAGGTTTACCTAACTTTGGTTACCCTAAGCGCGGCTTTCCGGGGTGGATTCTGGCCTCGGCCAGTCGGTGTCGGCAGAAGGTCACCCGCGGCCTCCGGCCGCTCCCGCCGCCGTACGGACGCGATCTCGCCAACTCCCCCGCGCGGCACGGAATTCCGCACTCCGGTGCGACGACGGAACGGCCGCACGGAGCATCGGCCCGATCGGACAGGACCGCTCAGGAGTGTCCGTTCGGCGACACAAGATGTCTTCCTACGGCCTGTCCGCCGCCGCCGGGCGGCTCGATTCCCCCCAAGGGGCGGCAGAACGACCGCACGGCTTAAGTTAGCCTGCCCTTACTTTCCGCCCGGGTGAGTCCGCCGAGGAGTTGGCCCATGAACGTCTTGCGAGCCCGCAGCGGGCCCGCCCCGGTACCGGCCGACGGGACGCCTCCCGTCCCGGCCGCGACCGGCTCCCCCGCGAGCGCGCACGGTTCACCCCGCCGTGATCGTACGGCCGCGCTCGGCGCCGGACTGATCGTCGCCGCGGTCGTGCTCGCCCTCGCGGTCGGCGCGAGCCTGGCGATCGGCGCCAAGTCCGTCCCCCTGGGCACGGTCCTGGACACCGTCTTCCACCACGACTCCGGCAACGACGACCAGACCGTCGTCACCTCGCTGCGGCTGCCGCGTACGGTCGTCGGTCTGATGGCCGGTGCGGCGCTGGGCCTGGCGGGGACGGTGATGCAGGGTCTGACCCGCAACCCGCTGGCCGATCCCGGCCTGCTGGGCGTCAACGCCGGGGCCTCGCTCGCCGTCGTCACCGCGATCAGCGTCTTCGGGATCACCTCCTTCACCGGCTACGTGTGGTTCGGCTTCGTGGGCGCCGCGGCGGCGGCCCTGCTGGTCTACTCGGTCGGCTCGCTCGGCCGGGAGGGCGCGACACCGGTCAAGCTGGCGCTGTCGGGCGCCGCCGTCAGCGCGGGGCTGACCTCCCTCACCACCGCTGTCCTGCTCACCGACACCGCGACGTTCGACCGGTTCCGGTTCTGGGAGGTCGGCTCGCTGGCCGGGCGCGATCTCCCGGTGGCCTACCAGGCGGGACCGTTCCTCCTGGTCGGCGCGGTGTGCGCGCTGGGATCGGGACGGCTGCTCAACACCCTGAGCCTCGGCGACGACACCGCCCGCGGGCTCGGCGCGAACATCGCCGCCGCCCGGATCTTCTGCGCGGTGTCCGTGGTGCTGCTGTGCGGCGCCGCGACCGCGCTCGCCGGTCCCATCGGCTTCGTCGGGCTGACCGTTCCGCACGTCGTCCGCTCCTTCACCGGCCCCGACCACCGCTGGATCCTGCCGTACTCGCTGTTCATCGCCCCGGCTCTGCTGCTGGTCTCCGACGTCCTCGGCCGCATCGTGGCCAGGCCCGGCGAGATCCAGGTCGGCATCGTCACCGCGGTGCTCGGTGCGCCGGTGCTCATCGTGCTGGTCCGGCGCGGAAGGCAGGCGGGGCTCTAGTGAGACCGACCTCCGGCCCGCAGACGTCCGTGCCGCCCGGACCGCGGACCCCCGGACCGCCGACCGGCCGCGCCGGATCGGACAGCGCCGTTGCGGACGCCGCCACTTCGGACAGGGCCATAGCGGGCAGCGCCGCTTCGGACCGCACGATCTCGACGACGGTGCCTGCCGACACCCTGCGCGCGATGCGGGCCGCGCGGCGCCGGCCGAGGGCGCGTACCAGCGCCGTCGCACTCGTCCTCGTGCTGTGCGCCGTCGCTCTGCTGTGCGCCTCGCTGTGCGTCGGCAGCTACTCCGTCCCGCTGTCCGACGTGCTGCGCTCGCTGGCCGGGCGGGGCGACGCGGCCACCGACTTCATCGTGTTGAAGGTGCGGCTGCCGCGGGCCGTCACCGCGGTCGCGGCGGGCGCCGCGTTCGGCCTGTCGGGCGCGGTGTTCCAGACGCTGATCCGCAATCCGCTGGCCAGCCCCGACGTCATCGGGATCACCTCCGGGGCGAGCGCGGCGGCCGTGGTGGCGATCGTCGTGTTCGGGCTCGGCGGCGCGACGGTGTCGGGACTCGCCGTGGCGGGCGCGCTGGCCACCGCGCTGGCGATCTATCTGCTGGCCTGGCGGCGCGGGGTGACCGGCTACCGGCTCGTGCTGGTCGGCATCGGCGTGGCCGCGGGGCTCTCCAGCATCGTGTCCTTCCTGCTGACCAGGGCCGACATCTACACCGCGCAGCAGGCACTGCTCTGGCTCACCGGCAGCCTCAACGGCGCGGACTGGCCGCTCGCCCGCGCCCTGTTGCTGTGCCTGCTGCCGCTGCTGCCCGCGGTCTGTCTGGCGGTGCGTTCGCTGCCGGTGCTCGGGCTCGGCGACGACAGCGCGACCGGCCTCGGGGTACGCGTCGAGCGCAGCCGCCTGGTGCTGATCGGCCTCGCGGTCTGTCTGGCCGCGGTCGCCACGGCGGCGACCGGGCCGGTCGCCTTCGTCGCCTTTCTCTCCGGTCCCGTCGCCCGCCGTCTGGTGCACGGCCGGGGTCCCGCGCTGACACTGTCCGCGCTGACCGGCGCGGTCATCATGCTCGGCTGCGACTTCGCCGGGCAGCACCTGCTGGGCCCGACCGAATTCCCGGTCGGTGTGATCACCGGGGTGCTCGGCGCCCCGGGTCTGCTGTGGCTGCTGGCCCGGGCCAACCGGGTCGGGCAGGGAGGATGAGGACACCGCGATGACGGACACGACAGAGCAGGGCGCGCCCGCGCGGCCGGCCGCCGCGACGGACGGCGTATCCGGCGCGGCGGAGGCGTACGGCAGCCGGGGCGACACGTACGGGAAGCGGGAGGCCGAGACGAACGGGAAGAGGGCGGTCGACACGCGGGCCGAGACGTACGGAAAGGGCGCGGTGGACGCGCCCAGCACGCTCGCCGCCCGTGACCTGCGACTCGGCTACGACCAGCGGCCCGTGGTCACCGGCATCACCGCCGACATCCCCGCCGGGCGGGTGACGATGATCGTCGGCCCCAACGCCTGCGGCAAGTCCACCCTGCTGCGCGGCCTCGCCCGGCTGCTCGCGCCGACCTCGGGCGAGGTCCTGCTCGACGGACAGGACATCCACCGCCTGCCCACCCGTCAGGTCGCCGCCCGGCTCGGCATCCTTCCACAGACCCCGGTCGCGCCGGACGGCATCCGCGTCATCGACCTGGTCGGGCGCGGACGCTACCCGCACCAGGGCTGGTTCCGGCGCTGGACGGCCACCGACGACGAGGCCGTCGCCGAGGCCCTGACCGCCACCGACACCCTCGACCTGGCCGAGCGCTCGGTGGACGAACTGTCCGGCGGCCAGCGGCAGCGCGTGTGGATCGCCGTCGCCCTCGCCCAGCGCACGGGCGTCCTGCTCCTCGACGAGCCGACCACGTATCTCGACCTCCCCCACCAGGTCGAGGTCCTCGACCTGGTCACCGACCTCAACCGGCAGCGCGGCGCCACCGTCGTCACGGTCCTCCACGACCTCAACCTCGCCTGCCGGTACGGCGATCACCTCATCGCGATGAAGGACGGCCGGATCGCCGCGGAGGGCCCGCCCTCGGAGGTCGTCACCGAGGACACCGTCCGCGACATCTTCGGCATGGAGTGCCGCATCGTCACCGACGAGGTCTCGCGGACCCCGCTGATCCTCCCAATAGGCCGCCACCGCATACACCGGCCGACCGCGACCGACTGACCTCGACCGGCTGACGTACGCGGGCCGGAGCTTCTGGCGGGACAGGCCCTAGCGGCGGGGCGCGGCGGTCGGCGTACGGGCGGGCGCCACGGGGATGACCGGCGGTACGGGTGACAGCCGTGCCGCGGGCGGGAGCGGCGCGTGCTGCGGGGACGCCCGGAACGCCTGGATCGCGAAGGCGGCGAAGCGCCGGGAGGCCGCGACGCGGGCCGCGGGTGACGGCGCGTGGATGCCGCTGTTGGCCATGAGGACGAGGATCAGGTCGTCCAGCACGAAGTCGGGGCGCAGGCGGCCGGTGGACTTGGCGCGGGCGGCCAGTTCCGCGACCGCCTTCAGCGCGTACTCGCGGCCCGCGTCGAAGTCGACGGCGCGCGGGAACGTCGACATGAAGGCCGCGGTGAAGCCGCGGTCGCGGGCGTGCAGCTCGCAGATCCTCTCGATCACCAGGCAGAGGCCGCGCCAGGGATCCGGGTCGGCGAGCCCTTCGTCCACGATGTCGTGGCAGGCCCGCAACTGACCGGTGAACGCCTCGGTGACCAGCGTCTCCTTGGTCGGGAAGCGGCGGTAGAGGGTGGCGGGGCCGACTCCGGCGCGCCGGGCGATCTCCCGCATCGGCACATTCAGCCCCTCGGTCGCGAACACCTCGCGGGCCGCTTCGAGGATGCGCTCGCGGTTGTCGAGGGCGTCGGAGCGCAGGGTGTGAGGCAATTCGTCGGTCACGCTCTCACTTTAGCCAAACGGACGGCGGCGTCCGTTACCGTCCGAAGCACCAGGTCCGCGGGCCGCCGGGTTCCGGACGGGCGCGGACCACGAGGGCCGGGACCGGCCGTGGACCAGCGCAGGGAGCAGACGGTGAAGGCAGTCGCGATCGAGACGTTCGGCGGCCCCGAGGGCATGGCGGTCGTCGACCTCCCCGCCCCGGCGCCCGCCGCCGGGCAGGTGCTGATCGGCGTCGAGGCGAGCGGTGTCGGCGGCGTGGACGCCGTGATCCGCAGGGGGACGCTGGCCTCGTACGGCTTCAAGGAGGGGCACATCCTCGGCAGCGAGGCGGCCGGTACGGTGACCGCGGTCGGCGACGGCGTCGACACGTCGTGGATCGGGCGGCGCGTGTGGGCGTTCACCGGGCTCAGCGGCGGTTACGCCGAGCAGGCGGCCGTCCCGGTCGAGGCGGTCCTCGCGCTGCCCGACGGGCTGTCGGCGGTGGACGCGGTGACGCTCGGCAACTCGGGCCCGGTGGCCCATTTCGCGCTGGCCCACGCCCGCTTCGCCCCCGGCGAGTCGGTGCTGGTGCGCGGCGCGGCGGGCAGCATCGGGATCATGACGGTCCATCTGGCGTCCCGCGCGGGCGCCGCCGCGGTGGCGGTCACGACATCGTCGGCCGCGCGGGGCGAGCGGCTGCGCGCACTCGGCGCGACGCGTGTGCTGGACCGCTCGGGCGACACCATGGGCAGCGGTTCCGGCGCCGACGACACTCCCGACGACGCTCCGGGGGGATACGACGTCATCATCGACATCGTCGCGGGCGCGGACCTGCCGTCCTTCTTCGGCCGGCTCCGGCCGAACGGCCGCATGGTGGCCGTGGGCGTGGTCGGCGGCCCGCCGCCCGCCGACTTCGGCATGACGATGATCGCGGCCTTCCAGAAGTCCCTCTCGTTCGCCACCTTCAGCACCGACACCGTGGCCGCGGCGGATCTGACCGCCGTGCGTACCGCGCAGTTCGCCGCCGCGAGCCGCGGTGAGCTGCCTCTCGCGGTGCACGAGGTGCTGCCGCTGGAGCAGGCCGCGCTGGCGCACCGGAAGATGGACGCGGGCGAGGTGTTCGGCCGGATCGTCCTGACGCCGTAACCCGAACCGCCGTCCGGAGCTGGGCAGTCGCTCGCGGCGCGGGCTCCCCAGGCCGCCCGTCCCGCTACGCGCTCATCGGTTGATGCGCTGATCCGCCCAACCGGGCGTGGGAGAGCCGGTTCCGCGCCGCCGCCGTGGCCAGTGGCAGGATCTCCTCATGCAGCATATTTCGTTCGCTCTGCCGCTTTTCGATCCCGGCGCGGGCCAAGGGGCCAGGCAGTTCGCCGAGTTGGGCCTCGCCCTGCTGCTGTCCACCCTGATCGGCGCCGAGCGCGCCACGCAGCAGAAGAGCGCGGGACTGCGCACCCACACCCTCGTCGGTGTCGGCAGCGCGCTGTTCATGGAGGTGTCCCAGCACGGGTTCAACGCCGTGCTGGGCATGCAGGCCGTCTCGTTCGACCCGTCGCGGGTGGCCGCCCAGATCGTCTCGGGCATCGGCTTCATCGGCGGCGGCCTGATCTTCGTACGGCGTGACGCCGTCCGCGGCCTCACCACCGCGGCGACAGTCTGGCTCACCTGCGCGGTCGGCATGGCCTGCGGCGGCGGTCTCCCGCTGCTGGCCATAGGAGTCACCCTCGCGCACTTCCTGGTCGTCCAGGGCTACCCGTGGCTCACCCGCCGGGTCCCGGTCCTCGCCACCCCCGAGCGCACCCGCATCCACCTCGCGTACCGGATCGGCACCGGCGTCCTCACCCGCGTCCTCGAATACACCGCCACCCAGGGCTTCCGCGTCGTCCAGGTCCGCGTCGACCGCGCCGCCCAGCACCCCGACGACGAGAACTGGCACCCCACCGAGGGCGGCACCGCCCTGGTCGCGGTCGACGTCGAGGGCACCGGCAGCCCCGAACACCTGGTCGCGGGCCTGTCCGAGTTCGAGGAGCTGCTGAGCGTCTCGTCGGTCGCCGACAAATCCGACGACTGACCGGGGACGCGCCCTCGTCCCTGCCCCGACAGCGTGGCGCCCGGCGCCCGTGGACGGTGCCGCCGGGCCGAGTCCCCGAGCTGAGCCATGGGGCCCACCTCACTGGCCCGCGCCACTGACCTCGCCCCTGACCTCGCCCCTGACCTGCGTCGTTGACAATAGGCAGGCAGATACCTGCATAATGGAGAGGTGAGCCCAGAACCGAGCGAGATGGACCCGGTCTTCAAAGCACTGGCCGACCCGACCAGGCGACTCCTGCTGGACCGGCTGCGGGAACAGAACGGTCAGACGCTGCGTGAGCTGTGCGAGCGTCTCGGCATGGCCCGCCAATCGGTGACGCAGCATCTCGACCTGCTCGGGCAGGCCAATCTCGTGACCGTGGTGCGCCGTGGGCGGGAGCGGCTGCATTACCTGAATCCGGCACCCATCCACGACATCGAGGAACGCTGGATCTCGGGGTTCGACAAGCCCCGGCTGCGGGCCCTGAGCGCCATCAAGAACCTGGCAGAGGAGTACGCCATGACCGACGAATCCGTATCCGTACCGACCTATGTCTACGTCACCTACATCCGGGCGACGCCCGAGCAGGTGTGGCGTGCCCTCACCGACGCCGATCTGACCGCGCGGTACTGGGGACACGCCAACGTCTCGGACTGGCGGCCGGGCTCGGCCTGGGAGCACCGCCGCGCCGACGGCTCGGGCGCCGTGGACGCCGTCGGCCAGGTGCGGGAGGCCGAGCCGCCGACGCGCCTGGTCCTCACCTTCGAGGACTCCGTCGGCAAGGAGCCGCCGCGCGAGCCGTCGGAGGTCACCTTCCTCGTCGAGCCGCACCAGGACATCGTGCGGCTGACCGTGACCCACGAGAAGCTGGCCAATACGGACATGTTCAACGGCATCTCGCGGGGCTGGCCCGCCGTGCTGGCCAACCTCAAGTCGCTGCTCGAAACCGGTGAGGTGCTGCCGCAGGCGCCCTGGGAGATGTCCCCCACCGCCCGCGCCTGAGCACACCGGGCGCGGGGCCCCGGCCACCGGGCCTCGGGCCCCGGCGGGAAAGGGCCGGTCGCGAGGGCGGCGCGGGACCGGTCAGGAATGGAGAAGCGAATCCCGGCGCCCGCCCGTAGCGTGAATCGCATGGACGCCGAGCCCCCGAACGTCAGGGGACCTCGGCACGGAAACACCGGGTCCATGCGGCCCGCGACCACAGGAGCGATCATGACCGGCACCACCACCCAGGGCATCAAGACCGTGCTGCACCCCGTGTCCGACCTGCCGAAGGCGAAGGCGGTGTACGCGGCGCTGCTCGGCATCGAGCCGCAGACCGACGAGTCGTACTACGTGGGCTTCGAGACCGGGGACCAGCACATCGGGCTGGTGCCGGGCGGCGGCCCGCAGGGTCTGACGTCCCCGGTGGTGTACTGGGAGGTGTCGGACATCGAGGCGAAGCTGGCCGAGCTGACCGCCGCGGGCGCCACCGTGAAGGACGCGGCGTCGGACGTGGGCGGCGGCCGGCTGGTGGCCACCGTCACCGACCCCGACGGCAATGTCCTCGGTATCCTCCAGGACCGATGACCGCCGACCCGCGCGAGTCCGGCCACGCGCCGGGTGACGACGCCCGCCGGTCGACCTGACGTCATGGAGAGACGATGAGCACGGCGAAGAAGACGGCCAGGCCGACAGCCGCGGCAACCACCAAGACCGCCAGGACCGCCAAAACCGCCAAGCCTGCGAGGACCGCCGCACCCGCCGGCGCGGACGAGGCCGCCGAAAGCGCCGGGACGACCCGGCCGTCCGCGGTGCGTCCGGCCGACAGCCACGACCTGATCCGTGTGCACGGCGCGCGGGTGAACAATCTGAAAGACGTCAGCATCGAGATCCCCAAGCGCCGTCTGACGGTGTTCACGGGGGTCTCCGGTTCCGGCAAGAGCTCGCTGGTGTTCAGCACGATCGCCGCCGAGTCGCAGCGGCTGATCAATGAGACCTACAGCGCCTTCGTGCAGGGCTTCATGCCGACCACGGCACGCCCCGACGTCGACGTGCTGGACGGGCTGACCACGGTGATCACCGTCGACCAGCAGCGGATGGGCGCCGACCCGCGGTCGACGGTCGGCACCGCCACCGACGCGAACGCGATGCTGCGGATCCTCTTCAGCCGCCTCGGCAAGCCCCACATCGGCCCGCCCGGCGCGTACGCGTTCAACGTCCCCTCGGTCAGCGCGAGCGGCGCGATCACCGTGGAGCGCGGCTCGAAGACGGCGGTGAAGGCGACCTTCCACCGGACCGGCGGCATGTGCACGCGCTGCGAGGGCCGGGGCACGGTCTCCGACATCGACCTCGCACAGCTCTACGACGACACGAAGTCGCTCTCCGAAGGCGCCATCACCATCCCCGGCTACGGCTCGGACGGCTGGAACATGCGGCTGTACAAGGAGTCCGGCTTCGTCGACCCGGACAAGCCGATCCGCAAGTACACCAAGAGGGAGCTGCACGACTTCCTGCACCGCGAGCCGACGCGGATGAAGATCGCGGGCATCAACATGACGTACGAGGGGCTGATCCCCCGGATCCAGAAGTCGATGCTCTCCAAGGACAAGGAGGCGATGCAGCCGCACATCCGGGCGTTCGTGGAGCGGGCGGTCGCCTTCGCCACCTGCCCCGAGTGCGACGGCACCCGGCTCAGCGAGGGCGCCAGGTCCTCGAAGATCAAGCGGATCAGCATCGCCGACGCCTGCGCGATGCAGATCAGTGACCTGGCCGAGTGGGTCCGCGAGCTGAAGGAGCCCTCGGTCGCCCCGCTGCTGACCGCGCTGCTCCGGACCCTCGACTCGTTCGTGGAGATCGGCCTCGGCTATCTCGCGCTCGACCGGCCCGCGGGCACGCTGTCCGGCGGCGAGGCGCAGCGCGTGAAGATGATCCGGCACCTCGGGTCGGCGCTCACCGACATCACGTACGTCTTCGACGAGCCGACCGCCGGTCTGCACCCGCACGACATCCAGCGGATGAACGACCTGCTGCTGCGGCTGCGGGACAAGGGCAACACGGTGCTCGTCGTGGAGCACAAGCCGGAGACGATCGCCATCGCCGACCATGTGGTCGACCTGGGGCCCGGCGCCGGTACGGCGGGCGGCGCGGTCTGCTTCGAGGGCGGCCTCGACGGGCTGCGGACCAGCGGCACCCTCACCGGGCGGCACTTCGACGACCGGTCCTCGCTCAAGAAGACGGTCCGCGAACCGGCCGGCGCGCTGGAGATCCGCGGCGCGACCACGAACAATCTGCGCGGTGTCGACGTCGATGTCCCCCTCGGTGTGCTGGTCGTCGTGACCGGTGTCGCGGGCTCCGGCAAGAGCTCGCTCATCCACGGCTCGCTGGTCAAGGGCGCGCAGGTCAAGGGCGCCGACGGTACGGCGGTGGTGTCGATCGACCAGGGCGCGATCCGCGGCTCGCGGCGCTCCAACCCGGCGACGTACACCGGGCTGCTCGACCCGATCCGCAAGGCGTTCGCGAAGGCCAACGGGGTGAAGCCCGCGCTGTTCAGCGCCAACTCCGAGGGCGCGTGCCCGACGTGCAACGGCGCGGGCGTCGTCTACACCGACCTGGGGATGATGGCCGGGGTCGCGACCACGTGCGAGGAGTGCGAGGGGAAGCGGTTCGAGGCGTCGGTGCTCGACTACCGCTTCGGCGGGCGCGACATCAGCGAGGTGCTGGCGATGTCGGTGGCCGAGGCCGAGGAGTTCTTCGGCGGCGGCGAGGCGCACACCCCCGCGGCGCACGCCGTCCTGCGGCGCCTGGCCGATGTGGGCCTGGGCTATCTGGGCATCGGCCAGCCGCTCACCACGCTGTCCGGTGGCGAGCGGCAGCGGCTGAAGCTGGCCACGCACATGTCGGACAAGGGCGGTGTGTATGTGCTGGACGAACCGACCACCGGCCTGCACCTCGCCGATGTGGAGCAACTGCTGGGCCTGCTCGACAGGTTGGTCGACTCCGGCAAGTCCGTCGTCGTCATCGAGCACCATCAGGCGGTGATGGCGCACGCCGACTGGATCATCGACCTGGGCCCCGGCGCGGGTCACCACGGCGGCCGGGTCGTCTTCGAGGGCACCCCCGCCGACCTGGTCGCGGACGCCTCGACCCTCACCGGGGAACACCTCGCGGCGTACGTCGGCGCCTGACGTACCCGTCGCGGGCACCCGACCTTGCGGTGCTTTCACGCCAACGGCGGCCAGGCGCACCGCGATTGGCTGGGGACATGCTCAACACCCGCGATCGAGGCCCGACTCAGCGCCCTTCGCCGGAGAAGGTCTCGCCGAGGATGTCGAAGGCCGAGCCCAGCAGGGCCGGCAGATCCGCGTCCTCGTCCTTGAGCCACTGCTCGTAGGCCGACAGCGAGGCGGCCAGCGCCGCCCAGGCGATCACCTGCGGCCGCATGTCGTCCTCGTCCACCCCGAGCCTGCGGGCGGCGTACTCGGCGATGGCCTGCCGCCAGGTGGCGTACCGCAGCGTGGAGTGCGCGACCAGCGTCGGCACGTTCAGCAGCAGGGACATCCGCAGCCGGTGGTCCTGGACGACGCTGGCCGGAAAGCGGTTGAACTCCACGATGGCGCCGCGCAGCGCCTCGGCCAGCGCCATGTCCGGCGGGGTGCGCTGGAGGTAGCGGCGCATCCGTTCCACCAGGGCGTCGAAGTCACCCCAGGGCACGTCGTTCTTGGACGGGAAGTAGCGGAAGAACGTCCGGCGGCCGATGCCGCAGGCGGCGGCGATGTCGTCCACCGTCGTCTCGGCGAAGCCGCGCTCGGCGAACAGCTCCAGCGCCACATGGCTCAGCTCGTCCACCGTCGTGGAGGGCTGACGCCCCATGCGAGTGCTGGTCGACGGCGGTTTCGGAGCGTCGGCTGGGGACCTCACGGATTTTCCTTCTTCCATTTGGCACCGGGTGCCATTAGTCTGAACATTATTGAAGGCACGGCGGACGACAACAACCCCGCCTGCGACCATCGCCCGACTGAGGAGCCATGGTATGGAAGAGCTTCAGCTCAAGGAGCCCGGCGAGCCGCGTGCCGCCGACGAGGATGTCACCGCGGATTCCGTGATCGAGGCCGACGACCTGGTCGAAGAGGTCTCGATCGACGGCATGTGCGGCGTCTACTGAGCCGCCCCGCCATGAGCGGCACGGACCGTCCGGTGAACGCCCCGGACCCGGCGCCCGGCATGGATCTCGACCGCCCCTGGGATCTGCACCCGCAGGTCTCGGTCCGGCCGGAACCGTTCGGCGCCCTGCTGTACCACTTCGGAACGCGCAAACTCTCGTTCCTCAAGGACCGGCGACTGCTGTCGGTCGTCCAGTCCCTCAAGGACTCCCCCACGGCACGGGCCGCCTGCTCGGCGGCCGGGGTCACCGAAGCCGACGTGCCGCGGTACGGCCGCGCCCTCGCGACCCTCGCCAGGTCGTCGATGGTGGTGGAAAGGACCCCGTGAGCCCCATGACCACGACGACCACGGACGCCCCCGCCCGCGCTCCCGGCGCCGAACGGCTGGTGGACCTGTTCGAGTACGGACTCGACGCGCCCATCTGCCTGACCTGGGAACTGACCTACGCCTGCAATCTGTCCTGCACGCACTGCCTGTCCAGCTCCGGCCGCCGCGATCCGCGCGAACTCACCACGGCCGAGGCCGAGGCGGTGATCGACGAGCTGGAACGCATGCAGGTCTTCTACGTCAACATCGGCGGCGGCGAGCCCACGGTCCGCCCCGACTTCTGGCAGTTGGTCGACTACGCCACCGCCCACCACGTGGGCGTGAAGTTCTCCACCAACGGCGTCCGGATCACCCCGGAGGTCGCGGCCCGGCTGGCCGAGAACTCCTACGTCGACGTGCAGATCTCCCTCGACGGCGCGACCGCCGAGGTCAACGACGCGGTCCGCGGCCCCGGTTCGTACGACACCGCGCTGCGCGCCATGGCGAATCTGTCCGCCGCCGGGATGAAGAACTTCAAGCTGTCCGTGGTGTGCACCCGGCACAACATCCCCCAGATGGACGAGTTCAAGGCCATCGCCGACCGGTACGGGGCCCAGCTCCGGCTGACCCGGCTGCGCCCGTCCGGGCGCGGCGCCGACGTCTGGGACGAGCTGCACCCGACGCGTGACCAGCAGCGCGAGCTGTACGACTGGCTGGTGGCGCACGGCGACAGCGTGCTGACCGGTGACTCCTTCTTCCACCTGTCCGCCTACGGGCAGGCGCTGCCCGGCCTGAATCTGTGCGGCGCCGGACGCGTGGTGTGCCTCATCGACCCGGTCGGGGACGTCTACGCCTGCCCGTTCGCGATCCACGAGGAGTTCCTGGCCGGGAACATCCGGCAACCCGGCGGCTTCACCGGCGTATGGCGCGAGTCCGAGCTGTTCCGCGGCCTGCGCGAGCCCCAGTCGGGCGGCGCCTGCG
Organism: Streptomyces sp. NPDC093221; assembly: GCF_044753885.1. Taxonomy (NCBI): domain Bacteria; kingdom Bacillati; phylum Actinomycetota; class Actinomycetes; order Kitasatosporales; family Streptomycetaceae; genus Streptomyces; species Streptomyces sp. NPDC093221. The sequence goes on from NZ_JBIVOA010000004.1 coordinate 318,859, forward strand.
CCTCCTGCCAGTTCTTCGACACCTGCAAGGGCGGGTGCATGGCGGCCAAGTTCTTCACCGGCCTGCCGCTGGACGGGCCGGACCCGGAGTGCGTGCAGGGCTACGGCGAGGAACTGCTCGCGAACCGTACGCAGCACACACCCGTCCCGAAGTCGTCCGTCGACCACTCACACCGTACTTCCCCCGCACCGCGCCGGGGACCGGTCCCGCTGACCCTCACCCGTCGTGAGGATCTGGACCGGCCGCCCGTCAGCGACTGCGCGGAGGATCCGCTCGCCGGTTTCCGTCCGGTCTGAGCACTCCGGGACCGCCCCACCGGCCCGGCCGCCGGTTCCGGTCACGGAACCCGGCCACCGTATCGATTCCGCACACCTCGGGGACATCACTCACAGTAATCAACCCGTAACGAAAGGTGCACGCAATGGGGCGTGTAGAAGGAAAGGTCGCATTCATCACCGGAGCCGCGCGCGGTCAGGGCCGCAGCCACGCGGTGCGGCTGGCGCAGGAGGGCGCGGACATCATCGCGGTGGACATCTGCGAGGACGTGCCGAGCGCCGGTTACCCGGGCGCCACCGACGAGGACCTGGCCGAGACCGTACGGCAGGTGGAGAAGCTGGACCGCCGGATCGTGGCCACGAAGGCGGACGTCCGTGACTTCGGGGCGCTGAAGGCCGCCGTGGACGACGGTGTGGCGCAGCTCGGACGGCTCGACATCGTCGCGGCGAACGCCGGGATCGGCGTCATACCCGACACCCTCGACGTACTGGACGCCCAGCGCTGGCGCGATGTCATCGACATCAATCTGACGGGCGTGTGGAAGACCGCGAAGGCGGCGATCCCGCACCTCAAGGCGGGCGGGCGCGGCGGCTCGATCATCCTGACCAGCTCGGAGGCGGGCCTGCGCGCGTATCCGCACGCGGGTCACTACGTGGCCGCCAAGCACGGCGTCGTCGGCCTGATGCGCACGCTCGCGCTGGAGTTGGCCCCGGACAGCATCCGGGTCAACAGCATCCATCCGACCCAGGTCGACACGGCCATGATCCAGAACGAGATGACCTACAAGCTGTTCCGTCCCGACCTGGAGCACCCGACCGCGGAGGACTTCGCCGAGGTCTCGCGGTCGGTCATCGCGCTGCCCATCCCGTGGGTGGAGCCGGTGGACATCTCCAACGCCCTGCTGTGGCTGGCCTCGGACGAGGGCCGGTACGTCACCGGGGTCACGCTGCCCGTCGACGGCGGCAACTTCCTCAAGTAGGGCCGCGAGCCAGGCGGTTCGCGGCAGAACGCGACACGGCTCACGGGGATCAGCGGGGGTTCACGGGGGTTCGCAGAACGACAGCGTCATCGAAAGAGAAAGAGGTGAACACGCGATGGGGCGTGTAGAGGGAAAGGTCGCACTCGTCACCGGGGCCGCCCGTGGTCAGGGCCGCAGCCACGCGATACGCCTGGCGCAGGAGGGCGCGGACATCATCGCCGTCGACGTCGTGTCGCAGATCGACTCGGTGCCGTACCCGATGGCGACGCCCGACGACCTCGCGGAGACCGTACGCGAGGTGGAGAAGCTGGACCGGCGGATCGTCGCCGCACAGGCGGACGTCCGTGACTTCGAGGCGCTGAAGGCAGCCGTGGACACCGGGGTCGCGCAGCTCGGACGGCTCGACATCGTCTCGGCGAACGCGGGCATCTTCAGCTTCGGCACCATGTCGGAGCTGGACGAGCAGGTGTTCCAGGACATGATCGACGTCAATCTCACCGGTGTGTGGCACACCGCGAAGGCGGCGATCCCGCACATCAAGGCGGGTGGCAACGGCGGTTCGATCGTGCTGACCAGCTCGACGGCCGGACTGATGGCGATGGAGAACATCGGGCACTACGTCGCCGCCAAGCACGGTGTCGTCGGCCTGATGCGCACGCTGGCGCTGGAGTTGGCCCCGGACAGCATCCGGGTCAACAGCGTGCACCCCACGTCGGTCGACACCCCGATGATCCAGAATTCGGCGACGTACGAGCTGTTCGCGTCCGACCTGCCGGTGGCCGAGCGGACCAAGGAGAATCTCGGCCCGCGCTTCGGTTCGATGAACGCGCTGCCGATCCCGTGGGTCGAGCCGGTCGACATCTCCAACGCGGTGCTGTGGCTGGCCTCGGACGAGGCGCGGTACGTCACCGGCGTCACCCTGCCGATCGACGCGGGCCAGACGGCCAAATAGCGGGTCTGTCAGCCACGTCGAGCGTAGGGAGCGCGAACGATGACCACACTGCGGACGGTACGGGACGCCGGGGCCGGCTCCGGCGTCGCGGCGGCCGGGGAGCGGATCGCCTCGCGCATCGTCGGCCGCGAGCGCGAGCTGGAACTCGCGCTCGCGACCGTCGGCGCCGGGCGGGATCTCGTCCTGGAGGGCCCGCCCGGCACCAGCAAGACCACCATGCTCAAGGCGATCACCGAGGAGTGGGGCATCCCGCTGGTGTTCGTGGAGGGCAACGCCGATCTGACCCCGGCCAAGCTGGTCGGGCACCACAATCCCGCGCGGGTGCTGCGGGAGGACTACAGCGCCGACAACTTCGTGGCGGGGCCGCTGGTCCAGGCGATGCGCACCGGCGGGTTCCTCTACATCGAGGAGTTCAACCGCGCCCCCGAGGACACCCTCAACACCCTGCTGTCGGCGATGGCCGACCGCGCGGTCGAGGTGCCCAGGGTCGGCCTGGTCACCGCCGAGCCGTCGTTCCGGGTCATCGCCTCGATGAACCCCAGTGACGACATCGGCACCACCCGGCTGTCGGCGGGCGTCAGCGACCGGCTCAACCGGATCGTGGTCGGCTACCAGGACGCCGCCGCGGAGGAGGACATCGTCAGGCTGCGCGCCGCGCTGTCCGGTCCGCTCGCGGACCGGATCGTGCCCGACGCCGTCGCGGTGACCCGGGCCACCCGCGCGCACCCGGATCTGCGTGCGGGCAGCAGCGTGCGGGGCGCGATCGACTGCGCGCTGGTCGCCGACGGCCTGATGACGATGCGCGGCCTGGGCGGACCGGACGACGACCGCTACCCGGAGAGCTTCTACGACGCGATGACGGTCTCGCTGTCCGGCCGGATCCGGCTGGACGACGCGGCGGAGACCACCGCGGAGCGCGTCCTGCGGGAGATCTGGGAGGACCGCTTCGTGCTGGATCCGGCGCGGGCGGAGCCCGGATGAAGAGCGGTGGAGGCCGACTCGCCCGTACGGCGGCGCGAACCGGCGTCCACGGACCGGTCGCGGCGACCGCTGCGCCGTATCCCCAAGACACTCGACGAGGAGCCGAAGGTGTTCGAAGCGGTGGCAGGCACGGGAGGCACGGTGCTGCGCGCCCGCTCGCGCGGCGCCGGTCCCGCGCGCCCGCGGCCGACCCGCTCGGCGGCCGACTTCACCGAGGAGCGGGGGGAGCTGCTCAGCGGCTCGGACGACACCGAGCCGGTGGACCCCGCGGTGCGGGCGCGGGCCCGCGAGATCGCCGCGCGGCTGTCCCTGCCGAAGCCGAAGCGGGCGCGCGGCGGACGGCCGGCCGCTTCGGGGCGGCTGGCCAGCCTCCCGTACCGGCAGCGGGGCAGCGACATCGACCTGGATCCGACGCTGGAGCGGCTGGCGGAGCGGCCGGTCCCCGACGACGAGGACGTCTTCGTCTTCGAGCGGGTCCGCGCGCCCCGCTCCGTCGTGCTCGCGGTGGACCTGTCGGGGTCGATGAAGGGCGAGCGGGTACGTACCGCGGCGGCGACCGTGGGCGCGCTCGCGGCCGAGCTGGAGTCCGAGGCGCTGGCCGTCGTCGCCTTCTGGTCGGACGCGGCGGTGCTGCTCGAACTGGGCGACCCGGTCAGGCCGATGGAGCTGCTGGACGCGATGCTGCGCATCCCGGCCAGGGGCCTGACCAATGTGGCCTTCCCGCTGGAACTCGCCGCCGCCCGGCTGGCGTCGGTGCCGCGGCGCGGCGCGCGGGTGCTGCTGCTGTCGGACTGCGTCCACAACGCGGGGCCGGACCCGCGCCCGGCGGCGGCCCGGCTGCCGCGGCTGGACGTGCTGCTCGACACGAGCGGTGAGAAGGACGTCGAATTGGGCGCGGAACTGGCCAGGGCCGGGCACGGCACCTTCCACCGCATCCGCACCCACCACGACATCGCACCGGCTCTCAGGGAGGTCTTCCGCACATGAACGGCGCGTGGAGGCACGTTCGCCCGGGGCACGTGAGGAGCGGCTGACCCGCGCCTCAGCGGCGCACGGGCGGCACCTGACGCTCACGGACATGGACCGGCCCCGAAGGACCGGCTCCGAGACGAAGAGGAACACGCAATGAGCAGGAATCCCTGGTTCGAGACCGTCGCCGAGGCGCAGCGCCGGGCAAAGAAGCAACTACCGAGTTCGGTCTACGGAGCCCTGGTCGCGGGCTCGGAGCGCGGCCGGACCGTCGATGACAACATCGAGGCGTTCGCCGAACTGGGCTTCGCGCCGCGGGTGGTGGGCCATCACGCCGAGCGCGACCTGTCGACGACGGTGCTGGGGATCCCGACGTCGATGCCCGTGGTGATCTCGCCGACCGGTGTGCAGGCCGTGCACCCGGACGGCGAGGTGGCCGTCGCGCGGGCCGCCGCGAACCGGGGCGTGATCATGGGGCTCAGCTCCTTCGCCAGCAAGCCGGTCGAGGAGGTCGCCGAGGCGAACGAGAACACCTTCTTCCAGATGTACTGGACCGGCACCCGCGAGTCGATGGTGCAGCGGATGGACCGGGCCAGGGCCGCCGGGGCCAAGGCGCTGATCTCCACGCTCGACTGGTCCTTCTCCAACGGGCGCGACTGGGGCAGTCCTTCGATCCCGGAGAAGCTGGACTTCAAGACGATGCTGAAGTTCGCGCCGAACGTGGCGCCGCACCCGGCCTGGCTGATGCGGTTCCTCAAATCCCGTCGGCTCCCCGACCTCACCGCGCCCAACCTCCGCCCGCCGGGCGGCGCGGCGCCCACCTTCTTCGGCGCCTACTACGAGTGGATGCAGACGGCGCCGCCCACCTGGGACGACGTGAAGTGGCTGCGCGAGGAGTGGGGCGGCCCGTTCCTGCTCAAGGGCGTGACGCGGGTGGACGACGCCAAGCGCGCGGTCGACGCCGGGGTCAGCGGGATCTCGGTGTCCAACCACGGCGGCAACAACCTGGACACGACGCCGGGCACGATACGGATGCTGCCGTCGATCGCCGAGGCGGTGGGCGACCAGATCGAGGTCGTGCTCGACGGCGGCATCCGGCGCGGCGGCGACGTCGCCAAGGCGCTGGCGCTCGGCGCCCGCGCGGTGCTGATCGGCCGCGCCTACCTGTGGGGGCTCGCGGCCAACGGCCAGGCCGGGGTGGAGAACGTCCTGGACATCATGCGCGGCGGCCTGGACTCCGCGGTGCTGGGCCTGGGCCACTCGTCGGTGCACGAGCTGTCCCCCGACGACCTGGTGATCCCCGACGGCTTCACCAGGACACTCGGCGGCGGGCTCGTCGGCCGCGCGGACCGCGCGGGCGCCGCGGAGGCCGCGCCGCGCTCCAAGGACCCGATCCGCTGACATGCCGTCGACACCCGCGAACCGCGCGGGCCCCGGGAGCACGGCAGGACCCGCGGCCCCTTCCGACCTGGCGCACGCCGTCTGGCCGACGGTCCCGTTCGCGCCGCTGGTCCTGGTGCCGCTGGGCTCGACCGAGCAGCACGGGCCGCATCTGCCGCTGGGCACCGACGCCGCCATCGCGCGGGCGGTCGCCGAGCGGGTGGCGGCCGGGGCCCCGCCCGAGTGGCACACCCTGGTCGCGCCGACCATGGCCTACGGTTCGAGCGGCGAGCACGCGGGCTTCGCGGGCACCGTCTCGATCGGCCGCGAGGCCCTGAAGGCGGTCCTCGTGGAGTCCGTGCGGTCGCTGGCGATGTGGGCCGGGCGGATCGTCTTCGTCAACGGGCACGGCGGCAATGTCGCCACGCTCGCCGAGGCGGTCGTCCTGCTGCGCGCCGAGGGCCACCACGTCGCGTGGGTGCCGTGCGTGGCGCCCGACGCGGACCCGCACGCCGGACGGTGGGAGACCTCGGTCATGCTCCACTTGGCGCCCGGGGACGTGCGGACCGCGCAGGCCGTCGCCGGGGACACCCGGCCGCTCGCGGACCTCATGCCCGACCTGGTCGCGGGCGGTGTGCTGGCGGTCTCGCCGTCCGGGGTCCTCGGCGACCCGGCGGGGGCGTCCGCCGAAGAAGGAGAGAAGGCGATGACGTACATGGTCACCACGGCCACCCGGCTGATCGCCGAAGGGTCCGCGGACACCCGCGGCCGACTGGTCGACGCCGAACCGGTGGACGGGACGGTGACCGAATGACCGCGGAACCGGCGGGGAGCGCGCCCGAAGGCGACGGCGGTACGGGTGCGCCGGACGGCAAGCGCGGCGCCGGCGCTCCGGACGGCAGGAGCGGTACGGGCGCGCCCGGCGGGACGGCGCGGCTGCCCGGCGGCTTCGTGATCGCGCTCAACCGCCACACCCGCGTCATCGACGGCGGCCGTGCCCTGCTCGGCGGCTTCCCGACCCGGCTCGTCCGGCTGACCCCCCGCGCCCGCCCGCTGCTGGCCGACGACCGTACGGTGCGCGTCCGGGACGCGGCGAGCGGCGTCCTCGCCGACCGGCTGCTCGACAACGGCATGGCGTACCCGGTCGCCCGCGACCTGCCGCAGAATCCCGACCCGCGGCACACCTTCGTCGTGCCCGTCCACGAGCGGGCGGCGCAACTCGACCGGCTGCTCACCAGCATCGGCCCCGGCCAGCGCGTCGTCGTCGTGGACGACGGATCGCGGCACGCCGACGACATCGAGGACACCGCCGCCAAGCACGGCGCCCAACTGGTCGTGCTGGAGCGGAACATGGGCCCGGCCGCGGCCCGCAACGCGGGGCTGCGGCTGGTCCGCACCCCCTATGTGGTCTTCGTGGACTCCGACATCGTGCTGCCCCCGGAGACCGTCCCCGTCCTGCTCCGGCACTTCACCGACCCCAAGGTCGGCATGGCCGTGCCGCGCATCACCGGGCTGCCGACCGCCGCGGCCACCGGCTGGATCGGCCGGTACGAGGCCGCCAGGTCCTCGCTCGACCTCGGCCGGGACCCGGCGGCCGTCCGCCCGGGGACCCCCGTCTCCTGGGCCTCCACCGCGTGCAGCGTGGCGCGGGTGGACGCGATGGCGGACGGCTTCGACGCGGCCATGCGGGTCGGCGAGGACGTCGACCTGTGCTGGCGGCTGATCGAGGACGGCTGGCGCGTACGGTACGAGCCGTCGGTCCGCGCCGAGCACGAGCACCGCGTGCGGTTCACGGACTGGATGCTGCGCAAGGCCGCGTACGGCACGGGAGCGCATCCGCTGGCCGAGCGCCACCCCGAACTCATCGCCCCCGCCGTCCTCGCCCCTTGGGCGGGCGCGCTGTCCCTCGCGCTGCTGGCCCAGCGCCGCTGGTCGCTGCCGGTGGCGGGCGCCGTCTGCGGGGTCACGACCGTACGGATCGCCCGCAAACTCAAGGGCGCCGACCACCCGGTACGGCTGGCCACCCGGCTCACCGCCAACGGCGCGGTCAGCGCCCTGTCCCAGACCGGCGCCCTGCTCACCCGCCACTGGTGGCCGCTGGCCGCCGTCGGCTGCGCGGTCTCCCCCCGGATCCGGCGCGCGGTCGCCGTCGCGTCGGTCGCCGACGTCGCCCTCGAATACCGTCCGGGCGAGGTCGGCCTCGACCCCCTGCGCTACGCCGTCGCCCGCCGCCTGGACGACCTCGCCTACGGCACGGGCGTCTGGCTCTCCGCGCTCAAGGGCCGCTCGACAGCGGCGCTGCGCCCGCGCCTGGGGTCCGGCAAGGGTGCCTCGGGCTGACGCTCACGCGCGGTCGTGGCGGATCGCGTCCGCGACGACCTCGCCGATCAGGACGGCGGTCGCCGCGGGACCGCGCAGGGGAGCGGCCGGAAGGATCGAGGTGTCCGCGACCCGCAGCCCCCGCACCCCGTGGACCCTGCCGTACTGGTCGACCACGGCGTGCCGGTCGTCGGCCGGACCCATGGGCGCGCTCGCGCAGGCGTGCACCGAGGTGCCGATCCGGGCCCGGATCCACGCGTCGAGCAGGCCGTCGTCGGCCAGCGTCTCGTGGCCGGGCCCGGCCGTCGAGTCCGGCGCGACGACGGTACGGAAGGCGGGTGCGGCGATCAGTGCCGCGGTCGTCCTGACGCCCTCGCGCAGCCGCCGCCGGTCGTCGGGCGTCCGCAGATAGCCGTAGTCGACGGTCGGCGGCACCGCGGGGTCGGCGGAGACGATCCGCAGGCGTCCGCGCGGTCGCGGGGCCAGCGCGGAGACGAGGAAGGGCAGCGGCGCGCCGGGCAGCGACGTGCGGGCGCGGATCAGGGCCGCCATCGGCGTGAGCGACTGGAGGATTTCCAGGTCGCCCGCCGCGGGGCCGCCGCTCGACGCAAGGTGGAGGGCGCCGCCGAGCCAACCGCCGTCGGCGGCGGGCACGTCGCCTACCGGGGTCCACTCCACGACGATCTGCGGGTGGTCGCTGAACGACCCGCCGACGCCGGGGGCGTCCCGCAGCGCGGGGATGCCGAGGCGTTCGAGGTCCGCGCGCGGGCCGATGCCGGACAGCGCCAGCAGGTGCGGTGACCCGAAAGCGCCCGCGCACAGCACGACTTCACCCGCCGTGACGGTCTCCCGTACGCCGTCGCGTTCGGTCTCCACGCCGACCGCGCGGCCGTGCTCCACCAGGACTCGGCGGACGGTGCGGTCGCCGAGGACGGTGAGGTTGGGGCGCGCGAGCGCGTCCTGGAGGTAGCCGACGGCGGTGTTGGCGCGTACGCCGTCGACCGCGTTCGACGGCACCGGGCCGAAGCCGGGCGCGCCCTGGTCGTTCTTGTCCGGCTCGGCCGGGAACCCCGACTCGCGGGCCGCCGCGCCGAACGCCGCGGCGGCGGGGTGGTCGAGCGCGGTCCGCCGCACCCGGACCGGGCCGTCAGCGCCGTGGACGGCGGACGCGCCGTAGTCCAGGTCCGTCTCCATCCGGCGCAGGAACGGCAGCATCCGGTCGAAGGACCAGGCGTCGTTGCCCGCCGCCGCCCACCGGTCGAAATCGTCCCGCCGGGCCCGTACGAAATACCCGCCGTTGACGGTGGTCGAGCCGCCCAGGATCCTGCCGCGGCCGATCGTGTGGGGACGCTCGGGTGTCAGACGCGCCGGATACAGCCACAGCGGCGCCCCCCGCGCCCACGCCCCCGGTACGAGCCGCGCGTCCAGCAACTCCGGCGCGAAGGTTCTCGGCGCGGGCCCCGCCTCGATCAGCGCCACCGTCCGCCCCGCGTCCTCGCTCAGCCGCGCGGCCATCGGCCCCCCGCTCCCGCCTCCCCCGACCACCACGACATCGGCCCGCGCCACCCCGCTCCTCGGACCCACGCCCCGCCCCTTTCCCACCGGTTCACAGCCACCCTAGGCGAGCCCCCCTCCCGTTCCCGGTCGGCGCTCCCGCCGGGCCCGGTCAGGCGGACGGGCTCCGCGCCGGGGTCTCGCCGAGGGCCGGACCTTCAGCGGTGGGGAGCGGGCGCAGGCCGGGGGCCAGGGCGAGGGTGACGGCTACGGAGGCGGTCGCCATCACGGTCATGGCGGTGGCGGGTGAGGTGCGCTGGGCGACAGCTCCCGCCAGGGTGGCGCCGACGCCCTGGAGGGTGAGCGTGCCGGAGGAGTGGAGGCCGAGGGCGTGGCCGCTGAGGGCGTCGGGGGTGAGGGACATGAGCCGTTCCTGGAGGAGGAGGCTCGCGGAGTAGCCGACGGAGGCGAGGACGACGGCGGTCACGGCGAGCGGCAGGGCGGGGTGGAGGGCGAAGGCGAGGTAGGGGGCGGCGAGCAGCAGCCGCAGCGGCGCGCCGAGGCGTTCGCGCCAACGGCGGGGCAGGAAGCGGCCGGTGACGGTGTCGCCCGCGAGCATCCCGAGGGCCGCGCTGGCGAAGAGGAGCCCGGCGTGCCGGGGCGCGTAGGGGACGTAGAGGGATTCGCAGCCGACGATGAGCCCGTTGGGCACCCACAGGGCGAGGTAGACGTAGCGGCGGGGCACGGACGACCAGAGCAGGCCGTTGGTGCGCCAGGTGTCGGCGACCGAGGGGCGTCCCGCGGTACGCGGCGGGCGACCGCTCAGGCCGAGCCGGGCGACGGCCGCGGCGGCCAGGTAGAGCGCGGCGCCGGCCAGCAGGGTGCCGCGCGGGGACAGCACGGTGACCAGGACCCCGCCGACGGCGAAGCCGCAGATCTGCGTGGCGCCGACCGACATGTTGAGCACGGACCTGCCGAGCAGATAGCCGTCGCGCTCAAGGATCTCGTTGAGCAGCCCGTAGCGCACTCCGCCGCCCAGTGAGGCGATCAGCCCCTCGCCGAGGAGTACGGCGAAGGCCGCCCACACGGGCAGTCCCGGCACGGCCTGGGCGGCGGTGCACAGGCCGAAGAGCAGGGCGAGCCCGGCCGTCGCGGCGCGCGGCGGCAGCCGGTCGGCGGCCGACAGCAGTGTGGTCGCGCCGACGACCTGGACCAGCGCCGGGCCGAACATCGCCAGGGCGGACAGCAGCGGCGAGCCGGTCGCCGTGTAGATCAGCGTGCCCAGCGCGAGACCGCTCACCGTGGACGCGGCCGTCGACAGCGAGCCGGTCGCGAACAGCGGCGTGAACTCCGGGGCGCGGAAGAGTTCTCGGTAGGTGCGCATGGACGGGGAGTCTCCGCGGCCCGGCCGGCCCGGCGTTAGAGTTTCGCGGGGAGGCGAAACGATGGGCTGGTGGCTGGTCAACGCGGACACCCTCGCGGGAGGCCGTTTCGTCGTCTCCCCGCTGGCCGAGACCGTCGCGAGCCTGCTCGACCTGGCGGGCGGCACGGCCGCGCACCCCGGCGAGAGCGCGTGGCTGCGCGCCCACCGGTCCGCGTACCGGCGCCGCCTGGCCGAGGACCCGGTCGCCGCGCTGATCGTCGGGGCCGGATTCCGGCCGACCTGGATCGCGGACTTCCTCATCCCCCCGCCGCGGGCCGAGGGCGAGCCGTCGATCGAGGCGGAGCTGGACCGTATCCGTACGACCCCGGCCGACGTCGCCCGCGCCGACCTGGCGATATCGCTGGGCGGACCGCTGCCCGCCTGGCTGCCCGAGGCCGAAGTGCCCCGGCGGGCCGCGGATGTGATGCGGTGGGTGTGGACGGAGACGGTCCTGCCGTACTGGCCACGGCGGCGCCGCGTTCTCGAGGCCGACATCGTGGCGCGCACCCGGCAGTTGAGCCAGGGCGGCTGGACGGCGGCGCTGGACGACATGCGGCCGGGGATGCGCTGGCTGGGCGAGGGACGGCTCCAGATCAACGCGTACGACAATCCGCCGCGCGAGATCTCCGGGGCGCGGCTGCTGTTCGTGCCGGTCACCCCGCGCCGCAGCTGGGTCTCCTGGGACCGGCCGCACCGCTACGCCGTGATCTACCCGTGCGCGGGCGTACTGGCCGAGCCGGACCGGCCCTCGGCGCCGGACGCCCTGCGCGCGCTGCTCGGGCCGGGGCGCGCGGCCGTCCTCGTCCTCCTGGACTCCCCCAAGAGCACCACCCAACTGGTCGCGCTCACCGGCCAGGGACTCGGCTCCGTCGGCCGCCATCTGAAGGTGCTCTTCGACGTCGGTCTGATCCGGCGCCGTCGCGCGGGGCGGTCGGTGCTTTACTACCGGACGGACGCCGGGGAGGTGCTGGTGCGCGCCCAGCGACACGAGTGAGCCGTCGTCGCGGAGCGGGCGGGGCGCTCAGGAACGCGTGGCCGTCGTGTCGATCTGTTCCTCGGCCGGGCCGGGGGACGCGGCGGCGGCCGGGAGCGCGGCGCGGCGGCGCGCGTACGGGCCGATGGCCCCGGTGAGTTTGCGGGCGATGGGCTCGGTCCAGCGGGCGGTGAGCGGGCCGAGGACGACCAGGATCAGCACATACGCGGTGGCCAGCGGCCCGATCCGGGGCTCGACACCGACCGCGAGTCCCGCGATGACGATGGAGAACTCGCCGCGCGCGACCAGCGTGCCGCCCGCCCGCCACCGTCCGGCGGACCGGATTCCGGCCCTGCGCGCCGCGTACCAGCCGGTGGCGACCTTGGTGAGGGTCGTGACGACGGCCAGGATCAGCGCGGGGACCAGGACCGGCGGGATGTCGGCGGGGATGGTGCTCAGGCCGAAGAAGACGAAGAAGACCGCCGCGAACAGGTCCCGCAGCGGAGTCAGCAGACTTCTCGCCCCCTCGGCGACCTCACCCGACAGCGCGATGCCGACCAGGAACGCGCCCACAGCGGCGGAGACCTGGAGCTGTTGCGCGACACCGGCCACCAGCAGCGTCAGCCCGAGCACGACCAGCAGCAGCATCTCCGCGTTGTCCGACGACACCGCGCGGCTGATCAGCCGCCCGTGGCGCAGCGCCACGTACAGGACGATCCCGACCGTGCCGAGCGAGATCAGCAGTGTGAGGGTGCCGCCCGCGAGACTCACGCCCGCCAGCAGGGCGCTGAGAATCGGCAGATAGACCGCCATCGAGAGGTCTTCGAGGACCAGCACACCCAGAATGAGCGGGGTCTCACGGTTGCCGAGACGGCCGAGGTCCCCGAGGACCTTCGCGATCACACCCGACGAGGAGATCCACGTCACGCCCGCCAGCGCGACGGCGGCGACCGGACCCCAGCCCAGCAGCAGCGCGGCCACCGCGCCGGGTACGGCGTTGAGCGCGAAGTCCACCGCGCCCGAGGGGTACTGCGTTTTCAGATTCGTGACGAGTTCCGAAGCGCTGTACTCCAGGCCGAGCAGCAGAAGCAGCAGGACGACGCCGATCTCGGCGCCGGTGGCCACGAAGTCCTCACTGGCGTGCAGCGGGATGAGCCCGCCATTGCCGAAGGCCAGCCCCGCGAGCAGATAGAGGGGGATCGGCGAGAAGCCGACGCGTCCCGCGAGGCGGCCGAGGATGCCCAGGGCGAGAATGATCGCCCCGAGCTCGATGAGCATGTCGGTCGTGTCGTGCACAGGCTCTTATCCCCCTGTGATCAGTTCCGCGACGGCGTCCACACCTTCGCGGGTGCCGACGACGACAAGGATGTCGCCGACCGCGAAGCGGAAGTCGGGAGTGGGCGACGGCACGGCGGCCGTGCGGCGGAGCACGGCGACGATCGAGGCGCCGGTACGGGTACGGGCCTGCGTGTCGCCGAGCGTGCGGCCCGCGTACGGCGACCGTTTGCTCACCGTGATGTGCTCGGTGACCAGGTCGATCTCGAAGTGCTGGCGCAGGTGCGCGACCGGGTCGGGCGGGAGCAGTTCGGCGAGCGCGCTCACTTCGTGCGGCTCCAGGACCACGGCGTCCTTGCAGGCGTCGTCGTCCTCCGGGTCGTGGAACGCCAGGGTGCGCCGCCCGTCGTGGTGCACGACCACCGACAGGTGCCGACCGGCGTCGGTGGACACGTCGTAGCGGATGCCCACCCCCGGGAGCGGGGTCTTGCGCGCGTGGACGGTGTGCTGCATTGCGTGCTCCAAGGGGGACGGGACGTGTCGTGTGAACGGCGTCCGGGCCGACCGGTGTTGGTCGGGCGGTCGGGCGGCGCGGCGCGTTCGCCGGGTCGGCGGCGACCGCGGCTCCTACCAGGGTCGCGGGCGGACCGACCGAGCCATAGTAAAGGAATGGCAAATGGATTGCGGGGGCGGGATCGGGCCCCCCTCGCCGGCCCCCGGCGGGGCGCCCGCGCGGCGGGCCGACGCGCGGGGAAAAGCGGTTGACGGGAGCCGCCGCCGCGAGGTCGTATGACGCCCCATGACCACCCCGCCCATGCACCCTGACCTGCACCCCATCGACGCCGACCTCGTACGGCGGCTGGTGGCCGAACAGTTCCCCCGGTGGGCGGGGCTGGACGTGCGGCGGTTCCCGTCCGGCGGCACGGTCAACGCGATGTACCGGCTCGGCGACGACATGGTGGTCCGTCTGCCACTCGTGGCGGGCGGGGCCGGGGACGTCGCGCTGGAGCAGGAGTGGCTGCCGCGGCTCGCGCCCCTGCTGCCCGCGGCCGTTCCCGAAGTCCTCGGCGCCGGGGAGCCCGCGCGGGGGTATCCGTGGCCGTGGTCGGTGTACCGGTGGCTGGACGGCGAGCCGCCGGAGGCGGGGGCGCTGACCGAACCCGTACGCCTGGCGGAGGACATCGCCGGATTCGTGCGGGCGATGCGGGACGTCACGCTGCCGGACCCGCCGCCCGCCTATCGCGGCGAACCGCTCGCCCACCACGACGCGTCGACCCGGTCGGCGATCGCGCGACTGCGCGGGATTCCGCAGGAGGGCGTCGATTGCGCCGGCCTGACCGCCGTGTGGGAGGACGCCCTGCGCGCGCCCGTCTGGGACGGGCCGCCGGTGTGGGTGCACTCCGATCTGATGCCGGGCAATTTGCTGGTGTCGGGGGGCCGGCTGACCGCGGTGATCGACTTCGGGTGCGCGGGCGTGGGCGATCCGGCCTGTGACCTGTTCCCCGCGTGGAATCTGCTGCCGCCCGACGCGCGGGAGGTCCTGCGCGGCGCGCTCGGCGTCGACGACGCGACGTGGAGGCGCGGGCGGGGCCGGGCGCTCTCCCAGGCGGTGAACGCGCTGCCGTACTACCGCGAGACGAATCCGACGATGGCACGTAACGCCCGGCATGTGATCCGCGCGGTGCTCGCCCAGGACTGAGCCCCCGGGCCGCTGGGCGCCTGGGCACCCGGCGGCCGAAAGGGCCCCGCACACAGCGACGTCCGGGGCGGCTTCTGCGAGCCGCCCCGGACGTCGTGGCCGGGATGTGCGTCAGACGCGGTCAGGCGTCCTCACGCGGTGCCCCGGAGGCACCGTTCTCAGACCAGGTCGAACCGGTCGAGGTCCATGACCTTGGCCCACGCCGCGACGAAGTCGTTGACGAACTTCTCCTTCGCGTCGTCGCTCGCGTAGACCTCCGCCAGGGCGCGCAGCTCGGAGTTCGAGCCGAAGACCAGGTCGGCGCGGGTGCCGGTCCACTTGACCGCGCCGGAGGCGTCGCGGCCCTCGAAGGTGTTCGCGTCCTCCGACGTCGCGCTCCACGTCGTGCCCAGGTCGAGCAGGTTGACGTAGAAGTCGTTGGTCAGCGTGCCGGGGGTCTCGGTGAGGGCGCCGAGGGCGGACTGCTGGTAGTTGGCGCCCAGGACGCGCAGGCCGCCGACGAGGACGGTCAGCTCGGGGGCGCTCAGGTTCAGCAGGTTCGCCTTGTCGATCAGCAGGTACTCGGCGGGCAGCCGGTTGGCCTTGCCGAGGTAGTTGCGGAATCCGTCGGCGGTCGGCTCCAGGGCGCTGAACGACTCGACGTCGGTCTGCTCCTGGGTCGCGTCCACGCGGCCCTGCGTGAACGGCACCTGAATGTCGAACCCGGCCGCCTTGGCGGCCTGCTCGACGCCGACGCCACCGGCCAGCACGATCAGGTCGGCGAAGGAGATCCCCTTACCGCCGCTCTGGGCGGCGTTGAAGGACTCCTGGACACCTTCCAGGGTGCGCAGCACGGTCGCCAACCGGTCGGGCTCGTTGACCTCCCAGCCGATCTGCGGCTGGAGGCGGACGCGCGCGCCGTTGGCGCCGCCGCGCTTGTCGCTGCCGCGGAAGGACGAGGCCGAGGCCCACGCGGTGGAGACGAGCCGGGCCACCGACAGCCCGGAGCCGAGGATCTGGCTCTTGAGGGCGGCGAGGTCGGAGGCGTCGAGCGGCTCGTGGGTGGCGGCGGGCAGCGGGTCCTGCCACAGCAGCACCTCGGAGGGGACCTCGGGACCGAGGTAGCGCACGACCGGGCCCATGTCGCGGTGGGTCAGCTTGTACCAGGCGCGGGCGAAGGCGTCCGCGAACTCGGCGGGGTTCTCGAAGAAGCGCCGCGAGATCTGCTCGTACGCCGGGTCGACCCGCAGCGCGAGGTCGGTGGTGAGCATCGTCGGGGCGTGGCTCTTGGACGCGTCGTGCGCGTCCGGTACGGTGCCGGCGCCCG
Source organism: Streptomyces sp. NPDC093221 (assembly GCF_044753885.1). Classification (NCBI taxonomy): domain Bacteria; kingdom Bacillati; phylum Actinomycetota; class Actinomycetes; order Kitasatosporales; family Streptomycetaceae; genus Streptomyces; species Streptomyces sp. NPDC093221. The sequence goes on from NZ_JBIVOA010000004.1 coordinate 334,885, forward strand.
CGCCCTCCTTCGGCCGCCACTGGTTGGCGCCCGCGGGGCTCTGGAACAGCTCCCACTCGTAGCCGAAGAGGATCTCGAAGAAGCTGTTGTCCCAGGCGGTCGGGGTGTTGGTCCAGATACCCTCGAGACCGCTGGTGATCGCGTCGCCGCCCTTGCCGGTGCCGTAGCTGTTCTTCCAGCCGAGGCCCTGCTGCTCGACGGAGGCGGCCTCGGGGTCGTCGCCGACGCTGTCGGCCGGGCCCGCGCCGTGGGTCTTGCCGAAGGTGTGGCCGCCCGCGATCAGCGCGACGGTCTCCTCGTCGTTCATCGCCATCCGGCGGAAGGTCTCACGGATGTCGCGGGCCGCGGCCAGCGGGTCGGGCGTTCCGTTGGGGCCCTCGGGGTTGACGTAGATCAGGCCCATCTGGACGGCGCCGAGCGGGTTCTCCAGCTCGCGGTCGCCCGTGTAGCGCTCGTCGCCGAGCCAGGTGGTCTCGGGGCCCCAGTAGACGTCCTCGTCGGGCTCCCAGACGTCCGCGCGACCGCCGCCGAAGCCGAAGGTCTCGAAGCCCATCTGCTCCAGGGCGACATTGCCGGTGAGGATCATCAGGTCGGCCCAGGACAGGCTCTGGCCGTACTTCTTCTTGACCGGCCACAGCAGACGGCGGGCCTTGTCCAGGTTGGCGTTGTCCGGCCAACTGTTGAGCGGGGCGAAGCGCTGCTGGCCCGCGCCGCCGCCGCCGCGGCCGTCGCTGATGCGGTACGTGCCCGCGCTGTGCCACGCCATACGGATCATGAAGGGGCCGTAGTTGCCGAAGTCGGCGGGCCACCAGTCCTGGGAGCTGGTCAGCACCTGCGCGATGTCCTGCTTGACCGCCGCGAGGTCGAGGGTCTTGAACGCCTCGGCGTAGTCGAAGTCCTCGCCGAGCGGGTTGGCCACGGCGGGGTTCTTGGCAAGGATCTTCAAATTGAGCCGCTCGGGCCACCACTGGCGGTTTCCGCCGCCCTGAGTCGGGTGCGGCGCGCGTCCGTGCGCGACCGGGCAGCCACCCCCGCCCTCCGCCTTCGCGTCAGTGACGATTGCATCATGGTTCTCAGACATGGGAATCCTTCCGGACCAGGCGGATCACGGTGCTCAGGAACTGCGGGGAAATGGAACAGTCGGGGCGCTCGGCCCCGGGAGACGACCGCGGTTCGTCGGGCGACAAGTCGAACGACGAGTCAGGGTCATCGGACACGGTCGGGCGGGCGGTGGCCGTGACGCGGGCGGTCCCCACCCTCAGGCCGACGCCGCGCGACTTCACGGCGGTGGTCCCGTCACGTCTCCGTCTCCTGCCCTACTGGGGGCTTCCTGTCCCTTGGTTATCGCCGGAACCGATCCTACGATGGACTGTGTCCAAGTCAAGAAGCGGGCCAAGCTCATATCCCATCAGACTCCGGACGCCCATGAGTAAACTTCGGGCATCCCGCCGAACCTGAATAGGTGAACCGACATGAGTGACCTGCTGGAGCGGCTGCGCGGACGCGGCTGGCGGATGACCTCCCAGCGGCGCGTCGTCGCCGAGGTTCTCGACGGCGACCACGTCCACCTGACGGCCGACGAGGTGCACGCCCGCGCGGCCGGGCGGCTGCCGGAGATCTCGCGGGCCACCGTCTACAACACCCTGGGCGAGATGGTCGCGCTCGGCGAGGTCATCGAGGTCTCCACCGACGGCCGCGCCAAGCGGTACGACCCGAACGCGCACCACGCCCACCAGCACCTGGTGTGCTCGCGCTGCGGCACGATCCGGGACGTCCACCCGACCGGCGCCCCGCTGGCGGACCTGCCGCCCGAGGAGCGCTTCGGTTTCACCGTCTCGGCGTTCGAGGTCACCTACCGGGGCGTGTGCCCGTCCTGCGCGTGAGGACCGCGTCTCGGCGCGAACACCGGTAGCCGTCAGTCCTCGGCGGCGGGCAGCGCCGTCGCGACCACCCGGCGGATGGCGGGCAGGTCGACGCTCGCGGCGAGCGCGTCGTCCTCCGGCATGCCCGTGGTCGCGTCCTCGACGTTGAGCAGGGTGCGGAAGACGCGCGGCAGCACGGTGCGGCCGAGCAGGTCCTCGGCGAGGGCGGCGCCGTCCTCGGGTCCCATGCCGTAGTGCTCGACGAGATACGCGGCCAGCCGTTCGTGGGTGGTGGCGAACATGGCGTCGAAGTACGCGCGCGAACTGGCGGGCAGCCACGCGGCGGCGGCGATGCTCAGCCGACAGGTGCGCACCTGCGACTCCCACGTCATGAGCTGGAGGAACCGCCCGCAGAACAGGGTGACGGCCTCCGCGGGGTCCGCGGAGTACGCGTCGGGCGTCCGCAGCCTGCCGAGGTAGAGCTCGCGGACGAGTCCGAGGACGGCGAGGAACAGCTTCTCCTTGTTCTCGAAGTGCGCGTACAGCGACCGCTTGGACGTCCCGGCGCGGGCGGCGACGGCGTCCATCGAGGCGCGCGCGTACCCGGCCTCGAGAAACACATCCTTGGCCATGAACAGGATGTGGCGCCGCAACTCCTCGCCCCGTCGCTGCTCCCCGCGCTGTCGCGGCCCGCCTTCTTCGGTCATCGGCTTGCATCCTCAAAAGTAAACGGTACGGTAGAGTTTACTTGTTCGAGCGACCTTTTCCCATGCCGCTGGAGTGAACTCATGATCGTCATCACCGCACCTACCGGAAATATCGGACACCAGGTGGTCGGCCGCGTCCTCGCCGCCGACGAGCCGGTCCGCGTCGTCGTCCGCGACCCCGCCCGGCTGAGCGCCGACGTCCGCGAGCGCGCGGAGGTGGTCCAGGGCTCGCACGGCGACCCCGAGGCCGTGGCCCGCGCCCTCGACGGCGCCGACGCGCTGTTCTGGCTGCCGCCGCCCAACCCCCACGCGGCCACCCTAGACGAGGTGTACTCCGACTTCGCCCGGCCCGCCGTCGAGGCGATCCGCGCCTACGGCGTCAAGCACGTCGTCAGCGTCAGCTCCCTGGGCCGCGGCACCGCCTACGCGGACCGGGCCGGGCATGTGACGGCCACGCTGGCCCTGGACGACCGGCTCGCGGAGACCGGCGCGGCCTTCCGGTCCCTGAATCTGCCCAGCTTCATGGACAACCTGCTCCGCCAGGCCCAAGTGATCAAGGCGCAGGGCGTGTTCTTCAACGCGCTCTCCCCTGACCGCGCGCTGCCCACGGTGGCCACCCGCGACATCGCCGCCGTCGCCGCCCGCCTGCTGCTCGACCCCTCGTGGAGCGGCCGGGAGGACGTACCGCTGCTCGGTCCCGAGGACCTGTCGCAGAATGACACGGCCGCCGTGATGGCCGACGTCCTCGGCTTCCCGGTCCGCTACCAGCAGGTCCCGGCGGGGCCGTTCAAGGAGCGGTTCCTCGGCGCGGGCATGTCCGAGGCCATCGCCCAGGGCATGCTGGACATGGCGATCGCCAAGGACGGCGGCCTCGACAACGGGATCACCCGCACCCCGCAGCACGCCGTCGACACCCCCACCACGCTCCGGCAGTGGTGCGAGGACGTCCTCAGGCCCGCGGTCGAGGCCGCCTGACCGACCAGGGTCTCAGGCCGCGTACTGGTGGGAGGAGTACGTGAGATAGCCCGCGTCGCCGCCCTGGTAGTACGTGGCCTCGTCGACGGGGGCCAGCGGCAGGCCGACGCGCAGCCGCTCGACCAGGTCGGGGTTGGCGATGAAGCCGCGGCCGAAGCTGATCAGGTCGGCGCCCAGCGCGAGCCAGTGGTCGGCGTCATCCCGGCCCGTCTGCTTGGGGCCCATCGGCAGCACGGGGTTCATGATGAGGGTGCCGGGCCACGCCCGGCGCAGAGCGGTCAGCACCTCCTCGTCGGCGGTCGCCTCCAGGTGGACGTACGCCGGTGAGAGCGCCGCCAGTTCGGTGAGCAGCGCCGCGTACAGCTCCGGTACGTCGTCCTCCCGGACGCCCCAGAAGGTGGCGCCCGGCGAGAGCCGGATGCCGGTGCGGTCCGCGCCGACAGCCTCGACGGTGGCGGCGACCGCCTCGACGGCGAAGCGGATCCGGTTCACGACCGAGCCGCCGTACCCGTCGGTGCGCAGGTTGGCGTTGGACGAGAGGAACTGTGAGATCAGATAGCCGTTGGCGCCGTGCAGTTCCACCCCGTCGAACCCGGCGTCGACCGCGCGGCGGGCGGCGTCGCCGTACGACCGCGCGTGCTCGGGGATCTCGGCGGTCTCCAGGGCGCGGGGCGTCGGGGCGGGCTGCGGGCCGGTCGGGGTGAACACCTCTCCCACGGCAGCGACGGCCGAGGGCCCGACCGGCAGCGTCCCGATGGTGTCGGGGTGCGAGACCCGGCCGCCGTGCATGAGCTGGGCGAAGATCCGGCCGCCGCTGGCGTGCACGGCGTCGGTCACCGGACGCCACGCGGCGGTCTGCTCGTCGGTGTGCAGCCCCGGCGTGCCCGGGTTGGACTGCCCGATCGCGCTCGGCTGCACGCCCTCGCTGACGATCAGCCCGGCGGTCGCCCGCTGGGCGTAATAGGCCGCCATCGACGGTGTCGCCAGCCCGCCCGCCGCGGCCCTGACCCGGGTCATCGGGGCCATGACCAGCCGGTTGGGCAGGGTCAGACCGCCGAGCCGGTAGCTGGTGAAGAGGTTCGTCACGTCGGGCTCCTTCATGCGTAGCGCGTCACTTCCGTACCGCCCGGTCTCCCGGACACGACTGCTACGCTAAAACCTGACATTGACGTCAGAGGCAAGCTCTGTGACGCAGACCATAGCCCGCCCGGGAGCCACCGCCCGGGCGGTGGGAACAGCCGGGAGGACATCGTGCGGATCGGGGAACTCGCGGCGCGGGCCGGGGTCAGCGTGCGGTCCGTGCGCTACTACGAGGAGCAGGGGCTGCTCACCAGCGTGCGCAGCGGCAGCGGGCAGCGGCACTACACGGACGAGGAGGTCGAGCGCGTCGCCTTCATCCAGCGCCTCTACGCGGCGGGCCTGTCCAGCCGCACCATCGCCGAACTGCTCCCCTGCGTCGACTCCCCCAGCGAGGAGAACTCCGACGCCGCCCTCGACCGGATGGCCCTGGAGCGCGACCGCCTCTCGGCCCATATCGACGACCTCGTCCGCACCCGCGACACCCTCGACGCCCTGATGGTCACGGCGCGGACCCACCGTGACCAGGTCCTCGCGGGGACGGCCACCCCCATGGAGGCGGCCAGGTCCTGCGTGGGGCACGCAGCAGGCTGACGGCCTCCGCGGGGGTCGCGACGACGGGGACGGACTCCGGCGGGGGCGGGCGGCGGACGATCAGGACGGGGATACCCGCCTCACGGGCCGCCGTGAGTTTGGGGGCGGTCGCGGAGCCGCCACTGTCCTTGGTGACCAGGACGTCGATCCGGTGCTCGCGCAGCAGCGCCCGTTCGGACTCCGCCGTGAACGGGCCGCGGGCCAGCAGAACATGGACGTACGGGGGAAGCGGCGGGTCCGGCGGGTCGACCGAGCGTGCCAGCAGGAATGTGGCGGGCGCCGCGGCGAAGGCCGCGAGGTCGCCGCGCCCCGTGGTCAGGAAGGGACGGCTCCCGAGGCCCGGCAGCAGGGCCGCCGCGTCCGCGACGGAGTCGGCCCAGTGCCAGCGGTCGCCGGGACCGGCCGCCCAGCCCGGCCGGCGCAGCACGAGCAGCGGCAGGCGTACGGCGCGGGCCGCCTCGGCAGCGTGGGCGCTGATGACGGCGGCGAAGGGATGCGTGGCGTCGACCACCGCGTCCACCCGTTCCTCGCGCAGCCAGCGGGCCAGCCCGTCCGCTCCCCCGAAGCCGCCGATCCTGACCCGGCCGTCCGGCAGCCGGGGCTCCGCGACCCGCCCGGCCAGCGAACTCGTCGTCACCAACCCCGGAACGGCCGCGAGCAGCTCCGCGAGCCGCCGGGCCTCCCCCGTACCGCCGAGGATCAGCACATGCCTCGACTCCGCGCCGGGCGAGGTCACTTGGCGACGCCGCGCCGCAGCAGATAGGTGTCCATGATCCAGCCCTTGCGCGCCCTGGCCCGCGCCCGTACGTCGCTGATCCGTTGCGCGAGGGCGTCGTCCAGCGGTCCGGACAGCAGGATCTCGTCGGGCGTGCCGAGATACGCGCCCCAGTAGATCTCCAGCCCCTGGCCGGTGAAGCGCCCGAAGGTCTGGTGGGCGTCCAGCATCACCACCACGTCGTCCACCCCGTCCGGCAGCCCGCCGTCGGCGAGCCTGCGCCCGGTGGTGATCTGCACCGGCCGCCCGACCTGGTTGAGGCCCGTGCGGTGCTTGGCGGCCAGCGACGAGACGCTGCTGACGCCGGGCACGACCGTCCACTCGAACGCGGCGCTCCCCCGGCCGTGCACCTCTTCGAGGATGCCCAACGTGCTGTCGTACAGGGCCGGATCGCCCCAGACGAGGAACGCCCCGCAGCCGTCGTCCGGCAGTTCCCCGGCGATCAGCCGCTCGTAGATGTCGGCGCGGCGCCGTCGCCAGTCGCCAACCGCGTTCGCGTAGCCGGGAGTTGTCCGTTCCCGGTCGCGCTCCGGGTCGCGCGCGACGACCACACGGTGCGGCCGTACGGCGTGCCGTCGCAGGATCTCCTCGCGCAGCGCGACCAGATCGGCCTTCTCCTCGCCCTTGTCGAGCAGGAAGAACACCTCGGTGCGGCCGATCGCCCGCACGGCCTGGAGGGTGAGCTGGTCCGGGTCGCCCGCCCCGATACCGATGACGAAGATCTGTTTCACGGTCCGGAGTCTCGCACAGCGGTCAGGGGCGTATGTCACAACGTCGCAGGCCCGATTGACGTGCCTGTTCGACAGCCCCTACGCTCAATTACGTGATGGCGTGAGGAAGCTGGTGAAAATCCAGCACGGTCGCGCCACTGTGTAGCCGGTCATCGAGGAGGTGGCCGGTGAGTCAGATACTCCGCCGTCACAACGCCCCATTCGATCGAGGGACGCCGAATCCCTGAAGGAGGCCCACCCGTGAGCTCTGTGTCCGCTCCCACCACCACCGCCACACCGGTTGTCCTGCCGGTCTCGAAGGCCGTGATGTGGCTGGTAGGCACCGCGATCCTGGCTTTCGCCGTCTACTACTTCATCGGTGTCGACCAGGGCGCGGTCAGCGTCTTCGGCAAGGACACCCACATCCACGAGTTCGTCCACGACGCCCGGCACTTCCTCGGTTTCCCCTGCCACTGAGTTCGCGCCGACGGAGCCGACAGAACAGACGGACAATTCGACATGGAAAAGAAACTCATCCTGCGCGGCATAGTCGTCGGCGCAGTCGCAGGGCTGCTCGCATTCCTCTTCGCGCGGATCTTCGCGGAGCCGGACATCAGTAAAGCGATCGACTACGAGAGCGGCAGGGACGACGCGCAGGCCGCGCTCGACAAAGCCGCCGGGCTGCCGATGGAGCACGCGGGACACGAGTTGTTCAGCCGCACCGTCCAGGCGGACGTGGGCATCGGCGTCGGCATGATCTTCTTCGGCATGGCCATGGGCGCGCTCTTCGCGGTCGCCTACGCGGTCTGCCTGGGACGCGTCGGCAATCTGCGGGCGCGCAATCTCGCGCTGCTGGTCGCGGGCGGCGGATTCCTCGGCATCTACCTGGTGCCGTTCCTCAAGTACCCGGCGAATCCGCCCGCCATCGGGCACGAGGACACCATCAAGGACCGCACCGGGCTCTATCTGGTGATGGTCGTGTGTTCGCTGGCCTTTCTGGTCGGCGCGGCACTGCTCGGCAGAAGGCTCCAGGCCCGGTTCGGGAACTGGAACGCGACCCTGCTCGCCGGTGCCGCCTTCGTCGTCGCGATCGGCGTGGTGATGGCGCTGCTGCCGCAACTGGGCCACCTGGCGTACAACAAGGAGAATTTCGGCAACCACGCGACGGAGACGCCGCTGCCGCTCACCGACGACAAGGGCCGGATCGTCTATCCGGGATTCCCCGCCGATGTGCTGTTCTCCTTCCGCTTCTACTCGGTGGCCGCGCAGCTCCTGCTGTGGACGGTGATCGGGCTGGCCTTCGGCCCGTTGGCCGAGCGGGTGCTCGCCTCGCGCACCGCCCCCGCCGCGCAGACCGGCAGGACGGACCCGGTCAGCGCGTGAACCGATGAACGACGACGCGCCGCCGCCGTCCGAGCCGCCCGCCGAGGCGTCCCGGACGGCGGATCTCGCGGCCCTCGGCCCGTTCTTCGCCGCCGAGGGGCACCGCGCCGGTTCCGATACCGGCGCTCCCTGGCGTTCGATGGCCGAGCTGGCCGACGGCGGACCCGCGCTCGGCGACCGGGTGGCGGGCGTCAGGCGGTATCTCGCGGCGGCGGGCGGCCGGGAGGCGGAGGCCGTGGAACCGCGGGTCGCCGCGTCCGTGGCCCACCTCGGCCTGGTCGCCCGGGTGCTGTCGCCGTCGCTGGCCCTCGCGGTCCTGCGCGGCGAGGTCGCGCCGGGCCTGCGGCTCGCCGATCTGCGCTGGCAGCCGGTCCTGGGCGGCCCCTTCCCGCTGTCGCTGCCGCACACGCCTCAGGACACCGGCCACACGGCTCCCGTCGCGCCCGCGGGAGGGGAGGCCCTGGCCGCCGCCCTCGCCCGCCATCTGCTCGACGGGCCGGTGCGCGAACTGGCCGACGCCTTCACGCCCTTCAAGGTGTCCCCGCACATCCTGTGGGGCAACAGCGCCTCCGCGCTGAACGGCGCCGCCGGGATGCTCGCCGCGGCGCGCCCCGCCGACGCCGGGCGCGTACGGTCGCTGGCCGCCCTGCTGCTGGACCGGCCGCCGCTGCGCGGTACGAGCACGGGGGCACGTACGGGCGCACCGGGCGCGCCTTTCCGCCGGCGCAGTTGCTGCCTGATCTACCGGGCCGCGCCGGGGGGCGCGGGCGGGCTCTGCGGCGACTGCGTCCTCGCGCCGGTGGTACCGGCACCCCGCTGAGCTTGGGGCAGGCCAGGGTGGGCATCCTTATTGCCAGTACCTTGCAACAAGGACAGAGGTGCGTCTAGCTTGGCTTCGCCCGCTTCGACAAAGGACTGATGAAATGACCACCGCCACGTCTCCGGACGCACCGGCACCACCAGGGTCCCGCTGGCGCCGCATCGCCGGCTCGATGACCCGCGCCGAGTGGACGAGGGTCGGCGGCATGTTCGCCTTCATCCTCGCCCTGCACATCATCGGCTGGTTCACGCTGGTGGCGATCGTGGCCCCCGAGCACTACAGCCTCGGCACCAAGTCCTTCGGCATCGGCATCGGCGTCACCGCGTACACCCTCGGCATGCGGCACGCGTTCGACGCCGACCACATCGCGGCGATCGACAACACCACCCGCAAGCTGATGGGCGAGGGCAAGCGGCCCCTGTCGGTGGGCTTCTGGTTCTCGCTGGGCCACTCCAGCATCGTCTTCGGCCTGGCCTTCCTGCTCTCGCTCGGCGTCAAGGCGCTCGCCAATCCCGTCGAGGACGACGACTCCCAGCTCCACAACGTCACCGGCTGGATCGGCACCACCGTCTCCGGCACCTTCCTGTACGTCATCGCCTTCATCAACCTGGTGATCCTGGCCGGAATCTGGAAGGTCTTCCGGCAGATGCGCGAGGGCCACTTCGACGAGGCGGCGCTGGAGGAGCAGCTCAACAACCGCGGTTTCATGAACCGGTTGCTGGGCCGGGTCATGAAGTCGATCACCAAGCCGTGGCAGATGTACCCGCTGGGCCTGCTCTTCGGCCTCGGCTTCGACACCGCCACCGAGATCGCGCTGCTGGTGCTCGCGGGCTCCGGCGCGGCGTCCGGGCTGCCCTGGTACGCGATCCTCTGCCTGCCGGTGCTCTTCGCCGCGGGCATGTCGCTGCTGGACACCATCGACGGCTCGTTCATGAACTTCGCCTACGAGTGGGCGTTCTCCAAGCCGGTCCGCAAGGTCTACTACAACCTGACCATCACCGGCCTGTCCGTCGCCGTCGCCCTCATCATCGGCACCGTCGAACTCCTCGGCCTGGTCGCGGACAAGGCGGGATTCCACGGCGCCTTCTGGGACTGGGTCGGCGGGATCGACCTCAACATCGTCGGCTACGTCATCGTGGGCCTGTTCTTCGCCACCTGGGCCGTCGCCTTCGCCGTCTGGCGGTTCGGCAACATCGAGGAGAAGTGGTCGGCGGGCCTGCGCACCGCCGACCAGCAGGCCGACTGACCGGCGGCCCGCCCACGGCCCACGACGCGTCCGGGGCGGGCCCTAACCGCCCGCCCCGAGCGGCGGGCGGGTGCCGACGACGACGGTCGCGTACAGCTCGTCCGAGTCGGTGACGTGCGCGCGGAGCCCGGCGGCGGTGAAGAGGCCGACCGCCCGCCGGGCCTGCCGCTCGCTCGACTCGACCAGCAGGGAACCGCCGGGGGCGAGCCAGTCGGTGGCCCGCGCGGCGACACGGCGCATGACGTCGAGGCCGTCGGCGCCTCCGTCGAGCGCCATCAGGGCCTCGTGGTCGCGGGCCTCGGGCGGCAGCAGGCCGACCTCTTCGCTCGGTACGTAGGGGACGTTGGCGGCCAGCAGCCCGACCCGTCCGCGCAGGTCGGCCGGGAGCGGCGCGAAGAGGTCACCCTCGTACACCCGCCCGCCGACGCGGGCCACATTGCGGCGGGCGCAGCGCACCGCGGCCGGGTCGAGGTCGGCGGCGTGCAGTTCGACGCCGCCGCCGAGCGCGGTGGCCAGGGCGACGCCGACGGCCCCCGAGCCGCAGCACAGATCCAGGACGACGGCGCCGGGCGCGGCGAGCCCGGCCGCGACCTGGACGAGGAATTCGGTACGGCGGCGCGGCACGAAGACGCCGGGGTCCACGGCGAACCGCTGTCCGGCGAACTCGGCCCAGCCGAGGACGTGTTCGAGCGGCAGACCGTCCGCGCGGCGCGCGACCATCGCGGTGAGTTCTTCGGGGGTCCCGGCCGCCGCGATGAGCAGCCGCGCCTCGTCCTCGGCGAAGACGCAGCCCGCCGCCCTGAGCGCGGCGACGACGGTGGATTCGGGCGACGGTGCGGTGAAGTCCGACATGTAGAGCCTTTCGGGAAGCCCACGGGCACTCCCCCGGCCTCACCTACGTCGGAGAGACCGCTCGGCCGTACGGCGGGAGCACCCGGCCTGCGATACCGGTAATCGGTCCCACCTCCTCGGCTGATCTCGGCTGATCTCCACTGCTGTGGCGGGTCCTGGCCCGCCGCTGACGGCATCGACCCTACCCCACGGCGCGCCGCGCCCGTCGCCCCGGACCCGCGCCCTCGGACGGCGGCGCACTAACCGCAATGTAACGGTTAAGCATCAGCGCTGAATCAGTCCCTTTACCGGCCCACAACCCAATGCAATAGTGCGGTCGTTCCGCCACTGAATCGCTTAAGTACCGCGCTGTGGAGACGGAGATGGTGCACATGAAGGGCAAGGCACTCGCCGGGTCGCTGCTGGCGACCATGGCGCTGCTCGCCGCGGGTTGCGGTGGCGGGGGCTCGACGTCCAAGGGCGGCACCGCCACCGTGCCCGCCGACCCGTCGGCGGTGTCGGGTGACATCAAGGTCCTCACCCAGCGGACCGACCTCGTGCAGGACGGCACGATGAAGAAGTACGCCGCCGAGTTCAGCAAGCTCTACCCGAAGGTGCGGGTGACCTTCGAGGGGATCACGGACTACGAGGGCGAGGTGAAGATCCGGATGAACACCTCGAACTACGGCGATGTGCTGATGATCCCGGCGGCCATCAAGACCGACGACTACCCGAAGTTCTTCGCCTCGCTGGGCAGCGCCGAGGAGTTGGGAAAGAAGTACACCTTCACCGGCAAGGCCACGGTCGGCGGCAAGGTCTACGGCATCGCGAACTTCGCGAACGCGGCGGGCTTCGTCTACAACAAGGCCGTCTGGCGGCAGGCCGGGGTCACCGACTGGCCGACCACTCCCGACGCCTTCCTCGCCGACCTCAAGGCCGTCAAGGCCAAGACCTCCGCGACGCCGTACTACACCAACTACAAGGACGGCTGGCCGCTGACCGCCTGGACCTCGGTGCAGGGCGCGGCCACCTGCGACGCCGAGGCGGCCGACGAGCCCGCCACCGACCCGGACCCCTGGCGCGCGGGCACCGACCTGAACGTCGGCGACACGCTGCTCTACACCATCGTGCACGACAAGCTCTCCGAGCAGGACCCGACCACCACCAACTGGGAGAACAGCAAGAATCTGCTGGCCACCGGCAAGATCGCCACCATGTGGCTGGGCTCGTGGTCCATCGTGCAGATGCAGGACGCGGCGAAGAAGGCCGGGCGCGACCCGTCCGAGATCGGCTACATGCCCTTCCCCTCCCAGAAGAACGGCACCTTCTGCACCCCGGTGGCGCCCGACTACCAGGAGGCGGTGAACGTCCACTCCAAGAACAAGGCGGCGGCCCGCGCCTGGATCGACTGGTTCACCGACAAGTCCGGCTACGTGCAGACCAATCAGGCCGTCCCCACGCTCAAGGGCGGACCGCTGCCGTCGGCCCTCAAGCCGTTCCAGGACGCCGGTGTGCGGTTCGTGGAGATGTCGCAGGCGCAGAGCGCCAAGGTCACCAGGATCGACAACCAGTCCGAGATCGGCATGACCGACAAGCCTGAGTACCGCCAGCACCTGATCGACGTGGCGCGCGGCGCCGCGGGGGGTGATCTCCCCGGCATCTTCGCCGGCCTCGCCAAGAAGTGGGCGAACGCGCAGAAGACCGCCGCCCTGTGACGCGCGCCCGGGTCTGGCGGACCGTGACGCCGTGGCTGTACCTGGCGGTGCCGCTCGCTCTGCTGATCACGTTCACCTACCTGCCGGTCGGCACCATGATCAGGGACAGCTTCACCGACTGGGACGGGGTCAGCCCCGACCGGAACTACGTCGGGGCCAAGAACTACGTGGAGCTGTTCACCAGACCCGAGCTGTTCCAGGTCTTCTTCGTCAGCGTCTACTACCTGGTGGCGTCGGTGGCGCAGATCGCGCTGGCGCTGTACTTCGCGACCGTGCTCAGCTTCGACCTGCGGTTCCGGAATCTCTTCAAGGGCCTGCTGTTCTTCCCCTACCTGCTCAACGGGGTCGCGATCGGCTTCGTCTTCCTGTACTTCTTCCAGCCGCACGGCACCCTCGACACCGTGCTGAGCGCCTTCGGGGTGCACGGGCACCACTTCTGGCTGGGCAGCGGGCGGACGGCGAACACCTCGCTGTCCGCGGTGTCGGTGTGGCGCTTCATGGGCCTGAACTTCGTGCTGTTCCTCGGCGCGATCCAGTCGATCCCCGGTGAGCTGTACGAGGCGTCGGAGTTGGACGGCGCCAACCGCTGGCAGCAGTTCCGGCACATCATCGCGCCGGGCATCAAACCGGTGCTGAGTCTGAGCGCGATCCTGGCGATCTCCGGCTCGCTGTCGGCGTTCGAGATCCCGTACATCATGACCGGCGGCGCGGCGGGCACTCAGACCTTCGTGATCCAGACGGTGAAGCTGGCCTTCGAGTTCAACAAGATGGGGCTGGCCTCGGCGGCGGCCGTCGCCCTGCTGGTGATCATCTTGCTGGTGACCTGGTTGCAGCGCGTCGTGGTGCCCGACGAGAGGAACGATCTCGTATGACCTCGCTGCTCGTCCGCGACACGGCGCAGGCCCCGCCGCCGGAGACCGTCGACTGGCCCGCCCGCACCCGCAGGGTGCTGGTCAGAGCGCTGGTGTACCTCTCGCTCGTGCTGGCCTCCGCGGTGGTGCTGCTGCCGCTGGTCGCGGTGTTCCTGACCTCGCTCAAGACGTCGCGGGAGATGACGGCGGACGGCGGGGCGCTGTCGCTGCCGCACAACTGGCTGAACTACCACAATTATGTGACGGCCTTCCGGGCCGGGAAGATGCTGCGCGCGTTCGGGAACACCGCCTTCATCCTGGTCTTCTCGATCGCGGGCACGGTGCTGATCGGCTCGATGGCGGCGTACGCGATCGACCGGTTCCACTTCCGGCTGCGGCGGCTGGTGATCGCGCTGTTCCTGATCGGCTCGCTGGTGCCGAGCGTGACGACACAGGTGGCGACCTTCAAGATCGTGAACAACTTCGGCATGTACGACAGCCGTTGGGCACCGATCGTGCTGTACATGGGCACGGACATCGTGTCGATCTACATCTTCCTCCAGTTCATCCGGAGCATTCCGGTCTCGCTGGACGAGGCGGCCAGGATCGACGGCGCGAACACCTTCACGATCTACTGGCGGATCATCCTGCCGCTGCTCAAACCGGCCATCGCCACGGTGGTGATCATCAAGGGGATCACGGTCTACAACGACTTCTTCATCCCTTTCCTGTACATGCCGTCGGAGAGTCTGGGGACCATCTCGACGTCGCTGTTCCGCTTCAAGGGGCCCTACGGCGCGCATTGGGAGGACATCTCGGCGGGCGCGATCCTGGTGATCGTGCCGACGCTGGTGATCTTCCTGTTCCTCCAGCGGTTCATCTACAACGGATTCACCAGAGGCGCGACGAAGTAGGGACGCAGCGGGAGCGAAGCGGACCGGCGCTCGCCGGTCAGGTCGTACGGGCGGGCGGGGCGGTGCTCTCACGCGGGGTCGGCACCGGGGTGGCCACCGGTCCCGTCGCGGGTGTGCCGCCCTTCAGCACGGTCAGCAGCAGCCGGGCCACCTCGGCGCCGAAGCCGAAGACGTCATGGCTCATCGCCGACAGCTTCGGCGGGGTGAGCTGGCACAGCTGCGAGTCGTCCCAGGCGAGCAGCGAGACGTCACGGGGGACGGCGAGGCCCATCTCGCGGCCACCGACAGACCGGCGACGGCCATCAGGTCGTTGTCGTGGAGGATCGCGGTGGGGCGGCGTCCCGGCTCCCCGGCCGGAGGGCTCACCGCTCGTCGCCCGGATCCGTGCGCTGGACCGCGGAGTTGACGCAGTACAGCGCCGCGGCGGCGGCTCCGGGCTCCGGCCGGTCCCAGCCGCGTACGGTGATCGTGACGCGCTCGCCGGGCAGCAGCGTGACCAGGCCCCGGTCGGCGTGGGCCGCGGGGTCGAGCCGGTCGGCCTGGAGCAGCAGGTCGCGCAGGAGCGTCCGGGCGGTGACGGTCACTTCGGTGGCGCCGCCGTCGGAGGTGGCCAGCTCCAGGTCCCAGCGGGGCGCGGGGTAGGCGAAGTCCTTGTCCCTGGCCGGGAACCACAGGGCGCGGACGTCCTCGCCGCCGCCGGGTCCTTCGGCCTCGACGGTCAGCAGTTCCTTGGTGCTGTCGCCCGGCGGTACGAGGTCGCGCGGTACGGCGATCTCGGCGACCGTGCGGGCCGTCGCGGTGAACGGCAGCCGGGCTTCGGCGAGTACGGCGCCGTCCACCGCGACCCTGCGCAGGACCGCCGTGCCCGACCAGTCCCGCGCGCTCTGGTTGATCAGGGCCGCGATCAGGCCGTCGGCGCGCTCCTGGACGGTGAGCAGCCGGTCCGCGTAGAGCCGCTTCAGCTCGTGGTAAAGCGGCTTCTCGCGCTCGTCGCCGTCGATCGCGGCCCACGACGTCACCGGCCAGCAGTCGTTGAGCTGCCAGACGACGGTGCCCGCGCAGGCAGGCCAGTGCGAGCGCCAGTGCTCGATGCCGCACGCGATGGCGCGGACCTGGTTGACCTGCGTCAGGTAGTGCCAGGTGTCGAAGTCGGCGGGGGCCGGGAAGTGGTGGGCCAGGCCGCGGTCCAGCTTGCCGTTGCCGTCGGCGGCCTTCTGGTGGTGCAGCATGCCGGGCGAGTCCGGGGTGAGCGGGTCGTCGGTCAGCGCCCGGCGCAGCGTGGCGTACGCGGGCGGCGCCTGCCAGCCGAATTCGGCGACGAAGCGCGGCACGTCCTCCAGGTAGCCGGTCCAGTCCCGGCGGTTCCACACCTCCCAGGAGTGGGCGGTGCCGTGCGCCGGGTCGTTGGGGTGGTGGTTCCAGGAGCCGGACCAGGGGCTGCCCGCCCAGTAGGGCCGGGTGGGGTCGGTCTCGGCGACCACGCGGGGCAGCAGGCCCAGGTAGTAGCCCTCGCCCCAGGACGCGCCCGCCAGATCCTGCTCCCAGTCCCAGTCGCGGAAGCCCCACAGATTCTCGTTGTTGCCGTTCCACAGCACGAGGCTGGCGTGCGGGGCGAGCCGGGCCACGTTCTCCCGCGCCTCGGCCTCCACCTCCGAACGCAGCGGCTGCTCCTCGGAGTAGGCGGCGCAGGCGAACAGGAAGTCCTGCCAGACCAGCAGCCCGGCCTCGTCGCAGGCGTCGTAGAAGTCGTCGCTCTCGTAGATCCCGCCGCCCCAGACGCGGATCAGGTCGACGCCCGCGTCCTTGGCCTGCTGGAGCCTGCGGCGGTAGCGGTCGGGGGTGATCCGGGTCGGGAAGACGTCGTCCGGGATCCAGTTGACCCCGCGGGCGAATATCGGCTCGCCGTTGACCAGCAGGGTGAAGGGGGTGCCCTTCTCGTCGGGGGCGGTGTCGAGGGTGACGGTGCGGAAGCCGATGCGACGCTGCCAGTGGTCGAGCGCGACGCCGCCTTCGCCGTCGGTGCCCTCGGTCCCGGCGTCGACGAGGGTGACCTCGCAGTCGTACAGCGGCTGGGCGCCGTAGCCGTGCGGCCACCACAGCTCGGGGCCGGGCACCTCGGCGGTGACGGTGCACCGGTCGGCGCCCGCGGGCACGTCGGCCTCGACCCGCGTCTCCCCCACCCGCAGGCGGACGGTCAGCGGACGGTTCAGGCCGGACGCGGTGCGCTCGATCTCCAGCCGGGCCTCGACCCGTCCGGTGCCGTCGGCCACCGTGACCAGCGGGGTGACGCCCGACAGCCGCGCGGTCGACCAGTGTTCGAGCCGCGCGGGCTTCCAGATCCCGGCGGTGACCAGTGTCGGACCCCAGTCCCAGCCGAAGGAGCAGGCCATCTTGCGGATGTACTGGAAGGGCTCGGGGTACGAGTTGGGCCGGTCGCCGACCAGCGCGCGGACCCGTTCCGCCTCGGTGTAGGCGGAGGTGAAGGCGACGGTCAGCGCGGTCTCGGCCGCCGGTCCGTACCGCTCGGTGACGTCGTAGCGGTAACCGCGGTGCATGTTGCGCGTGGCGCCGAGGACGGTGTCACCGAGGCGGATCTCGGCCACCGTGTCCAGGCCGTCGAAGACCAGGTCGGTGCGCTCGTGCCCGGTGGCACGCGGCGGCAGCGCCGTCTCGTACGTCCAGTCCGCGCGTCCCACCCACGCCGCCGCGGTCTCGTTCCGATCCAGGAACGGGTCCTTCAGCAGCCCGGCGGCCATCAGGTCGGTGTGCACGCAGCCGGGTACCTGGGCGGGTACGGTGCCGCCCCCGAGCGCGGGGGCGGCGTCCGCTCCGGCTCCGGCTCCGCCTCCGGCTGCCGACCCGGACTCGGGAAGGCGCAGCCTCCAGCCGTCGGCGATCGGCGTGACGTCCTTCATCCCTGCTCCTTGCCTGCTGTTGCCTTGCCGCCGGGCGGTTTCCGGCCGGTTGTCGGCCCCGTGGCCCGCGGCGCCCAACCTAGCGACCCCGCCGACCGGCTGTCCATTAAACGGTAAAGCACCGCAAGTGCTGATGGGAAGCGGGGTGTTCCCTTGATGTCAGGGGGTTTGCTGAACCGATACAGGGCCGCCCCGGAGCCGGCCCGGAGCCTGTCCGGGGCCGGTGCGGGACCCGGCGGGCCGTGGCGGTGAAAAAACCTCCGCCGGAGGCGATGAGTTTCGGACGCCGCGCCGGTCAACCCCGCACAAGCCGTATCCGATCCTCGGGAGTGATCCGCATGGCCAAGTCCACCACCACCGTCACCGACTACCTCGCCGCCCTGGAGGAGCCGCTGCGCGAAGTCGGCACGAAGGCGCGGGAGATCATCGAGGCCGCGCTGCCGGACGCGCCCGGCGCCATGTGGCACGGCCACCCGGTGTGGAGCCTGGGCGGAGCGCCGGGCGTCGCACCGGTCTGCCTGCTCAAGGCGTACGGCTCCTATGTGACCTTCGGGCTCTGGCAGGGCCAGCAGGTCGAGGACGCCAGCGGGCGGCTGGAGCCGGGCGCGCGGGCCATGGCCTCGGTCAAGCTGCGCGCTCTGGACGACGTGGACGCCGAACTGTTCACGCGGTGGCTCGCCCAGGCCCGCGCGCTGGCCGCGGCGGAGTCGGCCTGAGCGCGGGAGGCCGCGGCACGCGGCGAGGCCGCACCGCGCGAGGAGGCGGCGGTCAGCGCGGGCCGCGCCGGCCGCGCACGGCCAGGGCCACGCAGCCGACCGTCGCCGCCAGGGCCAGCGCGGCGGGCAGCCGTGCCCAGTCGGTACCGGCCACCGGCACCGTCGCGCAGACGAAGGTCAGGGCGACGGCCGCCGCCGCGGTCAGGGCGGGGGCCGGGCCGCGGGCGGCGCGCGGCGCGGTCGCGCCCCGCGTCCAGTCGTCGGTGATCAGCAGATACGCCAGGAAGAGGCCCACGACGCAGGCGGCCAGCCAGGTCGGCGGTTCGGTGACCGCCGCGGCCACCACCGACCCCACGGCGAGGACGGTGGAGCGGCGGCGGGCGGCGATCTTCGCCCAGCGCATCGAATTGCGCACCGGCCGCTCGTCCACCATCGGCGCCGCCCACCAGGCGACCCCGGCCACCACGAGCAGCGCCACCTGTGCGCCGAGCGAGTGGCGTACGGCCTCCGGCGCGTCGCACGCCGCGAGCGCGAGCGCCACGGCCAGGCAGCGGGCGGGCAGTTGGGCGGGGAGCCGGATGCGGCGGGCCGCCCGGGCGGAGGCCGAAGGTGCAGAAGGTGCCGAAGGCGCGTCGGCCGAGGGGGCCGGGTCCGCGGGCGTCAGGGCGGGAGCCGAAGGCGCCGCGGGCGCGTCGGCCGAAGGCGCCGCGGGCGCGTCGGCCGAAGGTGCCGCGGGCGTCAGGGGCGAGGGTGCCGGGGCCGCGCCCGGCCGCTCCGCCGTACCGCTCATCGCCTGCCTCCGTGGATACGTGTGCGCACCAGCGGCGCCAGGGCCAGATCGAGGGTCTCGCCGCGCTCGTGGGTGACCACCGCGATGCCGCGCTCCTTCAGCGCGAAGCGCGTCGCGTCCCGCTCGGACCGCCACAGCCGCAGGCCCAGCTCCGCGTTGACGTCGCCGGGTTCGATGTACGGGTCCGCGGTGGCGATCTCGATCACCACCAGGGCGAGGGCCCGCGCGGCCACGCGATGCAGCACGTCGAGGATCCGCTGGTCGGCGAGCGGCGTGAAGACGTACACGATCGCGCCTTCGGGCAGCGCGGGCGGCGGGAGGTTGCTCACGCCCTCGGTGCGGTAGGAGATGTCCTTGCGGACTTCGAGGACGCTCTCGACGATCCGGTAGAAGTAGCCGTCCCCGCTGCCCGGCTGGAGCCAGCGGGTCGTGCCGCCCACCGAGACGACGCCGACCCGGTCGTGGGTGCGCAGATAGGCGCGGACCAGTCCGGCCGCCGCGCGGAAGGTCTCGTCCAGCGAGGACGTGCCGGTGACCGGGTCGAGGACGTCGCCGAGTCCGTCGAGCATGACGACGGTGTCGGCGGCGCGCTCCGCGGCGAACTGCTGGAGTTGCAGGGAGCCGCGGCGGGTCGTGGCGGGCCAGTTGATCCGCCGCTGCCGCTCGCCGCGGATGTACGGGTGTACGCCGGTGACCTCGACGCCCTCACCGCGCTGCGCCGCGGTGTGCTCGCCGAGCCGCTGCGGGAGGCGGACCGGGATGGGCGTCATCCCGGCGCGGGACGGCACGGGGAACACCCGCACCTCGCCGAGGTCCGCGCGGACCGTGCGGCGGGCGGTGCCGCCCGCGTCGTAGAGGTCGAGGTCGACGGTACCGAGCGTCCAGCGGCCCCAGCGCTCGGCGGTCAGCCGCAGTTCCACGCGCGAGCTGCCCACGGTGAGATGGTCGAGCCGTACACCGGGCCCCAGCGTGACGCCCGGGTCGAGCCGCCCGCGGTCGCCGTCGTACGCGACGGTGATCCTGGCGGTGACGGTCTCGTCCTCGAACAGCCGCCGCGGTTCGACGTCGACCGTGACGTCCATCCGCGCCGTGCGCGTGCCGTACGGGAGTGAGAGCGCGAGCAGCACCAGCGGGCCGGCGGCCAGCGCGAGCAGCCACGGCCGTCCGGTGAGCAGGGCGGCGGCGACGGCGACCGCGGTCACCGTGCCGTACCGCAGGGCGCGTTCGCCCGCCCGCCAGCCGGTCGGCGGCGGCGGCGGTGGCTCCGCGGGCACGGCCCGCCGCTCGCCGGGCGGAGACTGGGCGCCGCCGAGCGCGCGGGCGACGGCCGCGTGGGGGTCGGTCATGACGCGACGGCGTCACGGGCCGCCAGCGGCAGGGTCTGCGGGGCGGGTACGGACTGCACGATCTCCCGGATCACGTCGTCGGCGTTGATCTGCCGGACCCACAGCTCGGGGCGGAGCGTGACGCGGTGGGCGAGCGCCGGGACCGCCACCCACTTCACGTCCTCGGGGGTGACGTAGTCCCGGCCGTCGAGCACGGCGCGGGCGCGGGCGAGTTGGACCAGCGCGAGGCCGCCGCGCGGTGACGCGCCGACCTGGATGTGCGCGTGGTCGCGGGTCGCGCCGACCAGCGCCACGATGTACTCCAGCAGGTCGTCCTCGACCTCGACCCGCTCCACCGCCGCGCGCATCGCGAGCACTTCCGACGGCCCGCTGAGGGTGCGCAGCTTCGCCTCGGGCGCGGCCCTGTCGATCCTGGACCGCAGCATGTCGGTCTCCTGCGGCGCCGACAGATAGCCCATCCGCACCCGCAGCAGGAACCGGTCGAGCTGCGCCTCGGGGAGCGTGTACGTGCCCTCGTACTCGATGGGGTTGGCGGTCGCGATCACCACGAACGGGTCGGGCAGTTCGCGGGTGCTGCCGTCGATCGACACCTGGGACTCGGCCATCGCCTCCAGCAGGGCGGCCTGGGTCTTGGGCGGGGTGCGGTTGATCTCGTCGGCGAGCAGCAGGTGCGTGAAGACGGGGCCGGGCCTGAAGACCATCTCGCCGCTGTGCTGGTCGTAGAAGGGCGCGCCGGTGACGTCGGAGGGCAGCAGGTCGGGGGTGAACTGGATGCGGCGGAAGTCCAGTCCGAGGGTGGTGGCGAAGGATCTGGCCAGCAGCGTCTTGCCGAGTCCCGGCAGGTCCTCGATGAGGACGTGGCCGCCCGCGAGCACGCCGAGCATGACCAGCTCCAGCGGTTCCGGCTTGCCGACCACGGCGGTGCGGATCTCGGCGAGCACCTCGGCGGCCCTCTCACCCGCCCGCCGGGGGCTCAGGGCGTCGGCGTCGTGGTCGGATATGCGCTCGGAGCTGGTCACTGCGGTCCTCACCTTGCCTGGTCGTGGAGCGTCGTGAAACGGGGTACGGGGGCGCGCCGCATGGTGCACGCGCGGAATGCGGGCACGGGGCGGCGGACGCGCGGAATGCGGGCGCGGTCACAGCGTCTCCAGCCGGTCGAGCAGCGCCCGCAGTACGGCTTCGGGAATCGCCGGCTGCGGCGGGCCGGTCGTCGGGTCGATCCACCGCCACAGGTCGGGACCGACGATCGCGCGGGCCCGGTCGGGGCTCTTGCGCAGCAGCACCCCGTGCCGCTCGGCGAGCCGGGCCGCGAAGAGCCGCTGCAACTGCGGGCGGAGCGTGGAGTGGAAGTGCAGGGCGCCTTCGGGGCCGAGCGCCTTGCGGACGACCCGCGGCCATTCGCCGAGCGCCGGGGCGCGACCGCCGAGCAGCCGTACGGACTTGCGGTATCCGCTGTCCTGCGCGCCCGCGCCGCCGACGTACCGGGCGACGCCCAGCGCGACGACGGTGATCAGGGCGAGGCCGGTGGCCGCGGCGACGAGGCCGTCGGTGAGCGCGAGCAGCACTTCGGCGGCGACGACGAGGCAGCCGAGCAGGGTCAGCGAGTGGCGTACGGAGCCGGGCGGGCCCGCCGCCCGCCGGAGGCGTTCTTTCACTGTGCGGCCTCCGCGGCTGCTTCGGTGGTCCGCTCCCCGGAACCGCCGCCGTCGCCCGAGGCGGCCTCGTCCGGGGCGAGTTGGGCGGCGATCTCGGTGAGTGCCCGCGCGGCGCGGTCCCGGTGGCCGTCGTCCATGGGGTGGGTGGAGTAGCGCGCCTCACGGAAGAGCGCGGTGAGCGCCGCCGCGCTCGGGCCCGCCAACCGGCCTGCCGTGACGGCCCGTTCGAGCAGGTCCTGCGGGCTGTCGGAGGCGCGGCGGGCGATGCCGGAGGCGGCGAGGGACCGTTCCATGGCGGCGTAGCAGGCGATGACGGCGGCGCGCGCGTCGGCGTCGTCCCGCAGTGCCCGGCGCCCGGACTCCACGGCCTCGGCGAGCAGTTCGTCCTCGTCGTCGGCCTGGTCGTACCCGGGGCCGTCCTGCCGCTCCGCCTCGCCCGACCGCAGATAGCGCCAGAGCAGCACGGCGGCGAGGACGACGGCCAGCACCAGCAGTCCGATGCCGATGCCGATCAGGACATGCGTCAGCCAGGAGGGGAAGCCGTGGTTGTCCTGGTGCCTCTTGAGCGGACGCGGCGGTGTGGGGGCGCTGGGGGTCGGCGCGGTGGCGTCTCGCCATTTGCGGTCCTTGCCGCCGCCCGAGGTACGGCCGGACGCGTGGAACCGGTGCATGACGAAGATCAGCAGCGGGACGACGAAGGCGGCGCCCAGCAGTGCGGCGCGGACCACGTCCGCGAGCCGCTGCCGCAGCGGGTCGGACTCGGCGTCGTCACCGACCTGGAGCACATAGCGGTTGTGGAGCATCAGCGCGCCGATGAACCACGCGAGGCCGAGCGCCACCACGAACACATTGCCGCCGAGCGGTCCGCCGCCCTTGCCGAACGCCTTGCCCTCGGGCCGCAGCACCAGGGCGCTGAGCGCCAGACCCGCGATCACCAGGACGCCGAGCGCCGCCCGTGCCCCGGCGCTCGTCCGCGGCCCTCCCCCGTTCCCCGCCCGTCCCACCGCCACCTCCCCTTGTCGCGGAAGGCAGCTTCGCACACGAGTCCAGGGCTGTCAGCAGGCCCCCCGCCGGGGCGGACGCGCTGACGGGGGGGGCGGGAGCGGGCCGGGGCGTCCTTCAGTAGCGCTGGGCCTGGGCCACACGCGGGAAGAGCGTCTTGTCGGCGTCCTTCGTGCTGAAGGCGACCGGCTGGGCGTGTTTGCCGGGCTCGACGTCGCGGGCGCCGACGACCGTGGAGTCCACGACGGCGCCGTCGGAGTCGGCGAATTCGACCTTGACGGCGAAGGACGCCTTCGTGTCGGTGGTGTTGGTGATGCTGACCAGGACGGCGTTGAGGCCGCCGGTCCTGGCCTTGGGGAAGCCGGTGAGCTGGACGTCCTCGACGGCGTTGCCCTGCCCGTCGACCTTGGCCAGCTCCGACTTCGCCTCGGCCGCGGCGCTGCCCGCGCCCGCTTCCACCGACGCCTCGAAGCTGGAGGCGGCTGCCTTCGCGGAGGACTGCGCGGCGGAGGCGGTCTGCTGGGCGGCGGAGGCGAGGGAGTCCAGCGGGGAGGGCAGGGTGCCGGAGAAGTTCCCGGTGCTGGGCGGGGCGCCGGGCGTCGTCGCTCCGGTCGAGCTGTTGCCGGAGGAGTTGTCGCAGGCCGACACCAGCGCCAGGCCGCCGGCCGCCATGGCCACCAGCGCCGCCGCGGTCAGTGAGCGCAGGCGGCGCGAGCGGGCCGTACGGACCCGTCCGTCACCGGTTTCTCCTGCGCGGGTCCCCTCGGTACGACGTCGGCTCACGGGCTTCCCCTCCGGTTTCTGCGCTGGTCACCGGCCGGGCACACGCTCCGGCCGCCCCTCCACCGTGCGGGGTGCCCCGGCGGCGCGCAGCGTGCGCGGTGCCGTACGGGTGACGCGCCGGGCCCGGCGGTCGGGTGTCCGCACCGGCCCTGCGAGGGGGTGTCCGCCGCGGGCCTTGCGCGTTTGCGGGGTCGGCGGGGCGGGCCGAGCATGAGGCCATGACCGATCCGGTGGCGTTCGACGTGGTCAGCGAGGGCTTGGCCGAGGTGCACCGGCGGCTGCTGCCGCTGCGGGACGGCGAGGTGGCGTCGTACATCCCGCAGCTCGCGCTGGCCGACCCGGACGACTTCGGCATCGCGCTGGTGAGCATGGGCGGCCACCGTTACGAGGCGGGCAGGTCACGTACCGAGTTCACCGTGCAGTCGGTGTCCAAGCCGTTCGTGCACGCGCTGGCCCTGTCCGAGCTGGGCCTCGACGAGATGACCCGCTGGGTGGGCAACGAGCCGAGCGGCGACGCCTTCAACGCGATCAGCCTGGAGCACGGCACCGGCCGCCCCGCCAACCCCATGATCAACGCGGGGGCCATCGCGACGACCAATCTCGTACCGGCCGCCTCGCCGGGCGAACGGTCCGCGCGCATCCTCGACGCGCTGAGCGCCTTCGCCGGGCGGCGGCTCACCGTGGACGAGGACGTCTACCGCTCGGAGGCGGCCACCGGCGACCGCAACCGGGCGCTGGCGTATCTCATGCACGCGGCCGGTTCGCTGCGCACCGATCCGGTGGAGGCGGCCGAGGTGTACTTCCGGCAGTGCTCGGTGCTGGTGAACACCGTCGATCTGGCCGTGATGGCGGGGACGCTCGCCAACGGCGGGGTCAATCCGGTGACGCGCGAGCGGGTGGTGGCCGAGCAGGTGGCCGTCGAGGTGCTGTCGGTGATGGCGACCTGCGGGATGTACGACGCGGCCGGTGACTGGCTGGTGCGGGTGGGGCTGCCCGCCAAGAGCGGGGTGTCCGGCGGCCTCGCGGCGGCCAGCCCGGCCCGGTTCGGCATCGCCTGCTACAGCCCGCCGCTGGACCGTACCGGCAGTACGATCCGCGGGGTGGTCGCGCTGCGGGAGCTGTCGCGGCGGTTCGGCATGCATCTGATGCACCACCCGGTGCCGGGCGCGGACACCGTGACGCGGGTCGGCACGGGCGGCAGCGGCGGTACGGGGACCCGGGTCTCCTCCGGGCGGGAGCGGGTGACGGCCGACCGCGACCTGCTGGACCGGGACGGCGACCGGGTGGTGCTGGTGGCCGCGCGCGGCGAGGTGGACTTCCCCGCGGCGGAGCGGCTGCTGCACGCCCTGGCGAGCGCCGTGCCGCTGGTGCCCGGCTGGGTGGTGGTCGACATGGAGCGCGTGACGCACGTCAATCAGGTGGCCGGGCTGATGCTCGGCAACGCCTTCGAGCGGATCTCGGCGGCGGGGCACCAGGTCGCCCTGGTCGGCGCGCCGGACCAGCACTGGGGCGGTGTCGCGGTACGGCACGACAGCGTGGAGGACGCGCTGGCGTGGGCGGAGGACGCACTGCTGTACGAGCTGCGGCCACTGCCCCAGTGAGATATCCATAAAGAGACAAAGGGATTTCATGTCCGGGGGGACTTCGCCGGAAGGGCCTGCCATGCACTCGCCTCTCAGCCCCGCCACCCTCGCCGACCTGCGCCGTCCGCGCCACTACCCCGCCGTCTCCGTGCTGATGCCGACGCACCGCCGGGAGCCGGACAACGCGCAGGACGCCGTACGCCTGCGCAATCTCATCGCGCGGGCCAAGGACGAGGTGGAGTCCGACCCCGAGGTGTCCAGGGCCGACCGGATCGATGTGGTCGAGCAGCTGGACAAGGCGCTGTCCGAGGTGGACCTGGTGCACGCCGAGGACGGTCTGGCGATCTTCGCGGCCCCCGGTGAGCACCAGGTGTGGTCGCTGGACCGCTCGGTGCCGGAGCGGGTGCTGCTCGCGCAGACGTTCCTGACCCGTAACCTCATCGCCGCGCAGGCGGCCGACCAGCCGTACTGGGTGCTGGCGGTCTCCGCCGACCACGCCACCTTGTGGGGCGGCGGCCGGGAGCGGCTGACCGAGCACACCGCGAGCGGTTTCCCGAAGACCCGGTCGCTGCCCGACACCGACATCGAGCGCGAGGAGCGCATCGGAGACCGGCCCAGCACCTTCAACGACGAGGAGACCCGCCGCTATCTGCGCGAGGTCGCCGACGCCGTCGGTACGGTGCTCACGGCCGAGCCGCGGCCCCTCTACGTCGTCGCGGAGGCCGAGGCCCTCGCCGTCCTGGACGAGGTCAGCCCCGATGCCAAGGAGGCCGTCCGGGTCCTCCAGGGCGGTCTGTCCAAGGGCCCCGCCGAAGCCGTCCGGCAGGCCGTGCTGCCCGCCGTCCGCGAGCGCGCCGACCAGGACGTCTCCGATGTCCTCGCGGAACTCGACGCCGCCCGAGGCCGCCGTACCTTCGCCGCGGGCGTGGACGAGGTCTGGCAGTGCGTCGTCGAGGGCCGCGCCGCCGTCGTCGTCATCGAGGACGACTACCGCACCACCGTGCGCGACGACGCCGACCACCTCGTCCCCGCCACGCCAGAAACCCCGGGCGCCCGTGAGGACATCGTCGACGAGATCGCCGAACAGGCCCTCGACACCGGCGCCCGCGTGCACTTCGTCCCCGACGCGATGCTCAACGGCTCCCACCACATCGCGGCCGTGCTGCGCTACTGACGGCCCGCACGGCCTTTCTCCGCCTCGGGCCTCGCCTCATACGCGGTCTCTTGCCCGGTCTCTTGCGCGGCGGGCCCCGCCTCTTGCCCGCTCCCCCAGCTCCGGCAGCCGCCGCGCGTCGTGGCGCGGGAACCGCACGGCGGCGCCGCGCTGGCGCGCCTTGGACTCCGCGGCGCGCAGCGCGGTGTCCGCCAGGTCGGCGTCACCGTGTGCGTGCGGTCCGCCCGTACGAGCGCCTCCGTCAGAAGTCGATTTCCACGTAGTCGATGTCGGTGAACTCGACCAGCAGCCCGTCCGCGCGGCGGCCGCTGTCCTTGAAGTAGACCTCCTGGAGGCCCTCGGCGGCGATGGCCTGGAGCTGCTGTTCGGTGGCGCCGGAGGACTGGGCTTCGAAGAGCCGGGCGGCGTAGGCGGGCGGGAGGTGCTGGGTGATCCGGCGCATGCGGCCGTCGTCGGTGGAGCCGGGGGCGGCGGTGAAGCCGAAGCGGGCGCGGGTCTCGATGACGAGGCCGTCGGAGGTGGCGGCGCGGCGCTGGGCGCGCTGTTTGACACGGGGCTGCCAGTCCTGCCGGACGGCGGCGGCGAGGCGGTCGGCGAGTTCGCGCCGCGGCCGCTTGAGCGTGCCCTTCAGGTAGCGCTCGACGGTGCGCTGGGTGACGCCGAGGCGCTGGGCGACGGCGCGGGTGGAGCCCTTGGCGTATTTGACCAGGAAGCGCATCTGGGCCTGCGCGGACTTGGGGATCGGCCGGGTCTGGGTGTTGGCCGTCGCCTTGTCGAGGCTGTCGCCGATGATGCCCACGCTGTGGTCCTACTCTCCGTCGACGGCGGCGTCGGTGCCCTTGATGTGGCGGGCCGGGTTGTGGCCCTGGTCGAGGAGTTCGACCGCCCACATCAGGTCCTGGGTGCCTTCGTGCTTGACCATGCCGGGACTGACGCCGAGCCGGAATCCGCCGGGCAGCGGCTTGCCCTCCGGCGCGCGCGGCAGGAAGTCCAGCGGCGAGGGGCCGTCCGAGGCGTAGACGGCGCAGTCGGACAGCACGGCGAGCGGGTAGAGCCCGACGGCGGCGAACTTCCGCATTTTGCGGTGCATGTTGACCCGCGCGGAGGAGATCACGGCCGCGCGGATGTCGGGCCGCCAGGTGGGGCGGTCCAGCGCGGACCACCGCTCCCCCGGCCGGTAGCCCGCGCCCTGCGGGCGCTCGCGGAGCTTGCCGATGCCGCCCTTGACGGTCGCCTTGACGGCGGACAGCACGGCGGCCAGGCCCGGATCGGTGTCCTTGTGGACGGCCATCGCGGCCAGGAAGTCCGCCTCGTCCATCCCCGCGGTGACGCCGAGCTGCCCCATCGTGGCGAGGTAGGCGTCCCGCAGCCGGGTGTACCAGGCGTCCAGATACGCGCCGGTCTCCGGCCGTACGTACGCCTCGACGGGCTTGACGTCGTGGCCGAGTTCGACGGCGTAGGCGACGGTCGGGGTGGCGTACCAGGCGGGTCCCTCGGGGCGGGTGCCCTGGGGGGTGAAGGGGCTCGGCAGCCGGGGGTCGAGTTCGATGCCGGAGAGGTCGACGAGCCAGCAGCCGGGCAGCGCCTTGTCGAAGCCGGGGGCGGTGCGGTGGACGGGGGCGCCGAGGCCGACGGTGAGGCGGTTCGCGGCGGCGGCGAAGGCCATGTTGACGTCGATGCCGACCGCGTACGGCCTGGCGCACTCGTCGTCGCCGAGGAGCTGCGGGTCGCGGATCCAGTCGTACGCCTCCTCGTCCAGCACCTGGTCCGGTGTGCGCCGGTGGCCGCGCGGATGGAGCCGGGCCGCCACGGGGTGCTCGTCGGGGGCCTCGGGCGGCGCGGGGTCGACGGCGGCGCCGAGCGCGCCTGCCACCTGCCCCGACACCCACGCGCCGCTCGTCTCGTCCCGTACGGCCCTGGTCGGCGGGCGCAGGCTCGTCATCAGTTCGAGGCCGCAGACGGCGGTCGAGCCGCGCGGGGTGATCACGCGGGTGGCGTACGTGCCGAGGACGCGGGCCACTTCGGCGGGCGGCGCCTGGTCCACGTTCCCCCACGACCGGCTGTCCAGCGCGCCCCAGGGCAGGATCGCGAGCTGTACGCACTGGCGCTGTCCGGCCTGCGCGGGCCGGTAGACGCGTGCCCAGGGGCCGAAGCCGCGCCGGGTGAGCTGCCAGCCCGCGCGGGCGACGCGGCGTACGGCCTCGTGGTCCTCGGGCAGCCGCAGCCCGCGCCGGTCGGCCAGTTCCGCGGGGAGGCCGAAGCGGGTGGTGGCGGACTCGGTGAGGACGACCAGCGGGTCGGCGTCCTTGCCCGAGCGGTGCAGCCGGGCCGCGCCGAGGCGTGCGTCGGTGAGGGCCCACTGCACGAGCGACGGAATGTCGTCCGCCGGGCATTCCAGGACGAGGCCGCCGACGCAGTACGCGCTGCCGTCGCCGTCCACGACGGCCAGCGGTCCGTTGGCGAACCGCGGATCGGCACCGGGCTCGGGGGCACGGACGGAGGCGGGGGCCTGGGGGCGACGAGCAGAGGCGGGGCGGCGCGGCGGCGCGGCGGGCTGGCGCGCGGGGGCGGCTGCTGGTTCGGGTGCGGGGTCAACGGGGGCCGCGGAACGGGGAGTTGGCGGCGCCACCACGGCGACCGGCGCGGGCACAGGTACGGGCACAGGTACGGGCACAGGTTGCGGGGCCGGCTCAGGAGCCGTGGCGACCGGCGGCGCCGGATGCAGCGCAGCGAGACCGTCCAGCAGCCGTACGTACGCCGCCCGCTTCGGCGACCTCGGCTCGGCGCGGCCGGACTCCCACGCGGTGACCGTCTCGCGCCGCACCTTGAGCGTCTTCGCGATCTGGTCCTGGCTGATCCCGGCCGCCTCACGCAGCCGCTTGCGCTCGGCGGGTTCCGGCAGCGAGTCCTGCGCGGCCACCTGTTCGAGCAGCGCGTCGACCGAAGCGAACAGCTCGCCCTGCTCATTCGACAACCGGACCACCTCCGGCCGTCACCCTAGCCAAACACACACCCGAACACACGCCGGACACACAGTGTCCGGCGATCATGCCGGCGCGGCGACCGGCTACGGCTGCCGCGTCACCCCGCTCACCGTGAGCCGTACCGGCAGCGCGCCGCTGCCGATCAGGGCGGCCAGGTCCTCCGCGCGCTGCCGGTCGAAGTCGCCGAAGATCTGCGCCGCGCCGTCGGTGATGGCCTGCTGGACGGCCGGTGCGGACAGCAGGTCGTCGTCGAGCAGGATCGCGAACTGATTGGCGGGCGGCGTCTCCTGGGCCAGCGCCGCGGTGACCGTGCCGAATGTCTTCGCGCCCCGCTCGGTGAAGTTCAGATTCACCATCCACTGGCCGGAGTTCGGCTCGTACGCGGGCTTGGCGCTCTTGACGTCCTCGCCGTCGAGCGCGACCGGGCCGAGCAGGTACTTCTGGCCGGTCTTGGCGTCGCAGGCCGGGGTCGGCTCCTCGGGCCTGGACAGCGGGGGCGTGCCGGTGACCGGGCAGGTGAGGGCGTCGAAGCGCTGCCGAATCTCGGCGGACCCCTCCGCGTGATCGCCCTTGACCGCCCGGAAGGCCAGCTCGGCGGTCGCCGCCAACTGCCGCAGCCGGTCGCCGCTGTCGCCGGGCGCGTCGGCGGTGATGACGTTGCCGCGCTGTTCGATACGGGTGCCGGTCAGTCCGAAGGCGGCGGCGCGTTCCTTGAGCCGCCGCACCGTCTCCTGGAGTTGGTCCGCGCTCATCGCCGAGGCGGCGGTGTACGTGGCGACGGTGCGGCCCGAGGCGGTCGACTCCGACGGCTTCACACCGCTGTCGGGGTCGACCGCGTCGGGATCAACGGTGCCGGGGCCGGACGGGCCGGAACGGGCGGCGCCGGGCGAGCCGGGGGACGGCGAGCCCGACGAGCAGGCGGCGAGAGCCGGGCCGAGCGTGATCAGGACGACGGTGAGGGCGACCGTGGACACGGTACGGTGAGGACGCATCCGCTCAGTCTGACGTGTGATCAGCCGCTACGACAGTACGGGCGCGCTCGGCGCCGGCCCAGTCGACGGCCGCCGTACCCACAGCAGGAGGACGACGGAGACGACGGCGGCGAAGGCGCACCAGGTGGAGACGAATTCGGTCCGCCACACCGCCGCGCAGACCGCGGCCCCCACCCCGGTGAGGACGCCGAGCAGCCGCAGCATCCGGTCCGCGCTGAGCAGCAGGGAGCCGACGGTGGCCACCAGATATCCGGCGATGACCAGCGGTACGGCGGGCACGTCCACCGCGTAGCCGACGGTGTGGCCGCGGATGTCGGCGACGGGCGCCCGGTCGATCAGGCAGGCGACGAGCACGACGGCGGTGGCGAGTCCGGCCAGCACCGGTACGGCCAGCCGCAGCCGCCCGCCCGGCGGCGCGGCGGTCAGCACGGCGAGCGGCACATAGGCGGCCAGCAGCGGCAGCGCGATGATCGCCCACGCGAGGGTGGCGGGCCCGGTGCCGCCGCCGCGGTGCCAGACCGCGGCCTCGATGAGCTGATGGGCGCCGAGCACCAGCGGCAGCGCCGCCAGCGGCAGGTCCCGGGCCCGGCGTACGCGCGCGACGCAGGTCACGCCCAGGGCGCAGATCACCGAGCCCGCCGCCAGATCGGCCGTGGCGCTCCAGCACATGAGGTCCCCTCGCGTCGTGCGGTCCGATGATCCGTTGTACGTCCCCGTCACGCTACGACGCCTGCCCTCTTCCGGCCGCGGGACCCCGCCGCGCGGCCGGGGGAAATCGCCTCCGGCGGGAATCGCGGGTGAGACGACGAAAAACGGCCCCACGCGCCGAAGCGCGTGGGGCCGTTGACGGTGCTCGGTGCTCAGTGCTCGGTGCTCAGTGCTCAGTGCTCGGTGCTCAGTGCTCAGTGCTCAGTGCTCAAAGCGTCGGGCGCTCAGGTACTCCTACGGGACCGCCCGCGCTCAACTCGCGAGCAGATCCCGGGTCCCGGCGGTCCAGGCGCGCGGGCCGGTGAAGCCGTGCGCGCGCCAGCGGGCGGCGCCCCGGCGGCGGGCGGCCGTCGCGTGGTCGGCGTCGGCCGCCGCGCGAACGGTGGCGGCGCGGGCGAGCAGCACGGCGGTGACCGCGGCGATCTCCTCGGGTGTCGCGGTGCCGCGCTCGACACGTACCAGCGTCGTCGGCGCCGGAGCCGCCTCGGGTGCGGCGAGCGGCACCACGGCGGGCGCGGCGTTGATCGTCTCCAGCGCGGGCGGTCCCGGCTGCGCCGGGATGGTCAGCGTGCCGACCCGCACCAGGTGCGGTGCGGCGGGGGTGGGAGCGGTGATGGCGGCGGGCATGGGCGGTGTCCCCTTCGGTCTCGGAACTGCCGGACGGAATGCACGAGTTGCGGGCGGCTGCGCTGACGCACCGTCAAGGGCTGTGCGGAGTACGGCGGGCTACTGCGGCGGGTTGCCGTGCTTGCGGCGCGGCAGGTCCGCGTCCTTCGTCCGCAGCATGGACAGCGACCGGATCAGCACCGACCGCGTGTCGCGCGGGTCGATGACGTCGTCCACCAGGCCGCGTTCGGCCGCGTAGTAGGGGTGCACGAGTTCCCTGCGGTACTCCTCGATCTTCTGGATCCGCATCGCCTCGGGGTCCTCGGCGGCGGCGATCTCGCGGCGGAAGACGACGTTGGCCGCGCCCTCCGCGCCCATGACGGCGATCTCGTTGCTGGGCCAGGCCAGCGCGATGTCGGCGCCGATCGACTGCGAGTCCATGACGATGTACGCGCCGCCGTACGCCTTGCGCAGCACCACCGAGATCCGCGGCACCGACGCGTTGCAGTAGGCGTACAGCAGTTTGGCGCCGCGCCGGATGATGCCGTCGTGTTCCTGGTCGACGCCGGGCAGGAAGCCGGGGACGTCGACCAGGGTGACGATCGGGATGTTGAAGGCGTCGCAGAACTGCACGAAGCGCGCGGCCTTCTCCGACGCCTTGATGTCCAGCACCCCGGCCATCGCCGACGGCTGGTTGGCGACGATGCCGACGGTCTGCCCGTCGAGCCGGGCCAGCGCGCAGACGATGTTGGGCGCCCAGGCGGCGTGCACCTCCATCGAGTCGCCGTCGTCGACCAGTTCCTCGATGACGTCCCTGATGTCGTAGCTGCGGTTGCCGTCGGTCGGCACGATCTCCAGCAGTGCGTCGCCCGGCCGGTCCACCGGGTCCTGTCCGGGGCTGGCCGGGGGCAGTTCGCGGTTGTTGGACGGCAGCAGCGACAGCAGGTAGCGGACCTCGGCGAGGCAGGTGTGCACGTCGTCGTAGGCGAAGTGGGCGACGCCGGAGACGCTGGCGTGCACGTCGGCGCCGCCGAGCGCGTCCTGGGTCACCTCCTCGCCGGTGACGGCCTGCACGACGTCGGGCCCGGTGATGAACATCTGCGAGATGCCGCGGACGGCGAAGATGAAGTCGGTCAGGGCCGGGGAGTACGCGGCGCCCCCGGCGCAGGGGCCGAGCATCACGCTGATCTGCGGGATCACGCCCGACGCCTTGGTGTTGCGCTGGAAGATGCCGCCGTAACCGGCGAGCGCGGAGACGCCTTCCTGGATACGGGCGCCCGCGCCGTCGTTGAGCGAGACCAGCGGGGCGCCGGCCGCGATGGCCATGTCCATGATCTTGTGGATCTTCTCGGCGTGCGCCTCGCCGAGCGCGCCGCCGAACATCCGGAAGTCGTGGGCGTAGACGAAGACCGTCCGGCCCTCGACGGTGCCCCAGCCGGTGACCACGCCGTCGGTGTGCGGGCGCTTGCCCTCCAGGCCGAAGCCGCTGGCCCGGTGCCGCCGCAGCGCCTCGACCTCGGTGAAGCTGCCCTTGTCCAGGAGCAGGTCGATCCGCTCCCTCGCGGTCAGCTTGCCCTTGGCGTGCTGGCGTTCTGTCGCCGTGGGGTCGGGGCCCTGCCGGGCCAGCTCCTTGAGGTCGCTCAGTTCCTGCAACCGGTCGGGGACCTCGGCGGGAGACTCCGCGTTGGGCATGGCGCTCCACCCTCCCTTGCTCGGGTTCATGTCGATCACTCCTGTGGCCGCCGGACGGCGGCCTGCGGCACGCGGTGCACCCGCGTGCGGGAATCGGCGATCAGCTCCGTGGCGTCCTCGGCGTGGAGGCAGTCGGCGGTCAGTGTGCGGACGACGGTGCGGTAGTGGTGCGGGGTGCGGACGGCCGCCGCGGTGGCGTGGCCCGGCGGTCCCGGCACATCGGTGACGGACCATCCGGACGGGCGGTGCGGGCCGCCGCGCCGGGCCGCCGCGGTCCCGAGGTAGTCGGCGGCCAGGTCGCGGCGCAGACCGGTGCCGAGGCCCTTGAGATACGCCTCCTTGCGGGTCCACAGCCGGGCGAAGGCCGCGGGCCTCCTGCGGCCGGGCACAGCGGCCAACTCCGCCTGTTCCGCGGGGTGCAGGTCGGGCAGGCACAGCCGTACGGCGTTGGCCGGCGGCACCCGCTGCACGTCCACGCCGACGGTGGCGCCCGCGAGGGCGACGACCGCGACCTGGTGGCTGTGGGACAGCGAGAAGTGCGGCCAGTCGGGCACGGGGCCGCGCGGGCGGTCGAGCAGCACCGGGCGGCCGTGCGGGCCGCCGCAGCAGGGGCAGCGGTCCCGGCCGAGCCGCAGCGCCCGCGGCGGGAGGCCGGTGTAGGCCGACAGCAGGCGGCGCAGGGCGACGTGGGCGGAGAGGTAGCGCACCCGGTCGCCCGTACGCAGCAGGCCCGCGGCACGCTCGCGTTCGTCGTCGTCCAGTTCCCCGACCGGCAGCGGCGCCGGGTCGGTGTGCGTCCAGGGCCGGGGCAGCACCCAGATGTGCAGGTCGCCCGGCGCGACGGTCAGAGCCGGTGCGGTGGCGGCCCCCGTACGGTCCACCGCGCCGCTCACCGCGCGGTGCGCGCCGCTGCGGTGAGCCGCGGCCTCTCCGCCGGGGTGTCGAAGACGGCCCCGGCGACGGCGCCGACCGGGGCCGTCTGCGGGACGCTCTGCGGGACGGGGGTCACCAGCCCGGCCAGCAGCGCCGCCACCTCGGTGACCGAGTCGTCCCGCAGCAGGTCCGCGGCGGGGACGTCGACGCCCAGCGCCGAGACGAGCCTGCGGCGCAGCGCCAGCGCGGTGATCGAGTCGACGCCCTGGCTGCGCAGCGACCGGTCGGTGCTGATCCGGTGGGCCGGGGGCACATGAAGATACGGCTCCAACTGACGGCAGATGTAACGCTCGATGATCCTGGTCCGCACGTCGATGCCCGCGGCACGCAGGACGTGCGGGTCGGGAAGCCCCCTCAGGTGCAGGGGGACCGTCTGTTCCATCACGGCATACCGCCTTCCATCGGTAGTGCACGGACCGGCGCCGCCGTTGCGCTGTGGCGCGGCGGTTCACCGGCAGGTTCGAGAACGTGCCGCGCGGACGGCTCCGCGGGGCACGGGTCGCTCCGCGCGGTGGCGGAGCATCGGCCCGCGGCGGTCGTCCGGGACCGGGCCCGCGGCCCTCGTGGGGACGGGCGCGGTACGGACGGGGCGCGTACGGGAGGGGGTGCGGGGACCTCGGGGCACCGTGCGCGCGCCGGCGTCACGCGCCGGTCGTCGGGACGGCCGGGGTCTCGGGCGACCGGCTGTCGGTCTCCCGCGCGCGCCCGGCCTCCCGATCACCGTCGCCCTCGCGCTCCGCCCGGTCGCCCTCGCGCTCCGCCCGGTCGCCGTCGTCCCCTCGGCCCGGACGGGGCCGGTCAAGCAGCATGGCGACCGCCGCCGCGGCCAGCGAGACGATGCCACCCGCGTAGAGTCCTGATCTGGCGCCCCAGTGCTCGGTGAGCCAGCCGACCGCCAGCGCGCCCAGCGGGGTGGTCCCCTGGAGGATGAGCGCGTAGATGGCCAGCACCCGCCCGCTGAACGCGGGGTCGGCGCCGAGCTGGATGCGGTGGTTGGCCGCCTGGGCGAAGTAGAGCGTGGTGAAGCCGGTGACCGCGAGCAGCAGCAGCTCGCTCAGGTAGTTCGGCGCCCAGCCCGCCGCGGTCTCGGCCGCGCCGAAGGCCAGCGCGGAGCCGGTCACCAGCCGTCCGCTCGGCCGGGTCGTACGCGAGGTGGTGACCAGCGCCGCCAGCAGTGATCCGGCCGCCAGCGCCGTGGTGAGCAGTCCGAAGGAGGCCGCGGAGGTGTGGAAGACCGTCTTGGCCACCAGCGGCAGCGTGAGCTGGAAGTTGAACCCGGCCAGGCCGATGACGGCGACCAGGGCGAGCGGCAGCAGCAGGTCGGGGCGGCTCGCGGTGTAGCGCAGGCCGTCGATCACGCGGGCGCGGGCTGCGCCCGGCGGCCCGCGGTGCAGTTCGGCGGGCCGCATCATCCGCAGCGCGACGACCGTGGCCAGATAGCTGACGGCGTTGAGCAGGACGACGGGTCCGGTGCCGAGCCAGCCGACGAGCAGGCCGCCGAAGGCGGGCCCCGCCACCCGTGCGACGTTGAAGTACGCCGCGCTCAACGCCGAAGCGTTGGGCAGCAGTTCGGGGCCGACCATCTCGCGCACGAACGACATGCGGGTGGGGATCTCCACGGCGCTCGCGGTGCCGAGGCCGAGGGCGAACAGATACAGATGCCACAGCCGCAGCGTCCCGGTGAGCATCAGGGGCGCGAGCAGGGCGGCGAGCACACCGCAGACCAGGTTGGCGGCGACGAGCAGCGCGCGCTTGTCGTGGCGGTCGGCGAGCCGCCCGCCGTACAGCGCGAGGAGCAGGACCGGGGTGAACTGAAGGGCCGTCACCAAGCCGAGCGCGGTGGGTGAGTTGTCGGTGAGCGAGAGGACCGCCCAGTCCTGCGCGACCACCATCATCCAGGTGCCGGCCGCCGAGACGACCTGGCCGAGCGCGAAGAGCCGGAAGTTGCGCACGGCCAGCGACCGGAAGGGCCCGCCCGCGGACCGCCGTGCCCCGCCCTTCGGTTGGCGGAGGGCGCCGGCCCTCGAACGGTCGGCGCCCTCCGGTCGGAGGCTGGAACTCACGCGCCCGTCTCGGGCGCGCCGAACCACCGCTGGAGCGCCTCGGCCAGGCCGTCCTCACCGCCCGTCGAGACCCAGGCGACATGTCCGTCGGGCCGGAGCAGGACCGCGGTGGCCCCCGCCAACTCCCGTGCGGACAGCCCCTCGGGCTCGGCGACCGTGCCGCTGACGGTCAGGACGCGGCTCTTCCAGGGCGCGGCGACCGCGCGCACGGCCGCCGCGTCGGCGAGGTCGACGAGCACGCCCTGCGCGGTGTGCAGCAGTTCCGTGGTGTCGGTGCCGCCGCCGTCGGTGTCGACCTTCAGCGGGGTCAGCCGGCGTCCGGTCAGCGGGTGGTCGTCGTCCTTCGCGCCGAAGTCGTAGCGGATGTCGAGGCCGCTGACGGTGCCCGCGAGGTGCCGCTTGACCTCGTCGTACTCGATCAGCTCGGCGAACATCTCGCGGATCGGGTCCATTTCGGGACCGCCGACGTAGACCATGCCCTGGGTGGCGGTGTTCATCATCAGCCGCTCACCGACCCGGTGCCGCTCGGCGTGGTAGGTGTCGAGCAGACCCTCGGGCGCCCAGCCGGTGACGACCGCGGCCAGCTTCCAGCCGAGGTTGGCCGCGTCCTGCACGCCGGTGCTCAAGCCCTGGCCGCCCGCGGGCAGGTGGATGTGGGCGGCGTCGCCCGCCAACAGCACGCGCCCGCGCCGGTATTCGGTGACCAGCCGGTTGGCGTCGGTGAACGAGCCGACCCAGTCGGCGGTACCGGCGCTGATGTCCTCGCCCGTGATCCGCTGCCAGGCACCTGCCACTTCGGCGAAGGTCGGCTCCTCGGTGCGGTCCGGCGGCGGGGTGCCGTTCTCGACCACGATGACCCGGTCGACGTTCTCGCCCAGCGGCGCGGCCATGATCATGCCGCCGGGCAGCCGCTCGCCGAGGAATCGCGGGCGCAGCCCGCAGCCGACCACGTCGGCGAGGTACATGCCGCGGGTCGGGTCGGTGCCGGGGAAGTCGAAGCCGACGGCCTTGCGGACCGCGCTCTTTCCGCCGTCGCAGCCGACCAGGTACGAGGCGCGCAGGTGGCGTACGCCGTCCGCGGTCCCCGCGGTGAGGGTCACCGCCCCTTCCCCGTCGGCGACTTCGAGGAATTCCCAGCCGCGGCGGATGTCGGCGCCCAGGCCCACGGCCCACGCCTCCAGCACGGACTCGGTGAGCGACTGCGGGATGCCGCGGGCGCCGAAGTGCGCGCCCTCCAGCACCGTGTAGTCGAAGACCAGGCCGCCGAAGTGGCCGACCGGGGAGATCTCCAGGGTGCCGTCGGGGCCGCCGAAGGCGGGCAGCAGCCCGCGCTGGTCGAACACCTCCATGGCGCGGGCGGTGAAGCCCAGGCCGCGCGACTGCCCGGTGGGTTCGTCCAGGCGTTCCACGACGATCACCCGGGCGCCGCCCAGCAGCAGTTCACCGGCGAGCATCAGCCCGGTGGGCCCCGCCCCCACGATGATCACATCGGTGTCCAGGGCAGCGGCTCCGCCCGCGTCCGTGCTGTCCCTCTCGTGCACCTTCTCGTCCACCTTCTCGTCCACGTCTGACTCCTGTCTGAAAGGAAGTTGCCTCCGGCGAACGGGGCCACGGGCAGGGACGCGCCGCCGGACGGCCCGTCAGGAGGCGTCCGGCGGCGCTGGCGCGGGTGCGGTACGTCTGCGATGCGTACGGCGGGGGGCCCTGCGTACGGCGGCGCTCGACGGCCTGGGTACGGCGAGGGCTCAGCGCGCGAAGAGCTGCGCGATGTGCGCGGGCGCGTCCGTACCGGCCCATTCGACGGCGCTCTGGATCACCGCCGGCGTGGCCTCGAAGCACCTGTTGTCGGGCGAGCCCAACTCGAAGGGGGCGGGGAGGAATTCGGACGTCCGCAGCCGCTCGAAGAGCTGGGCCGCGCCGGCCTTGGCCTCCAGCGTGCCCGCCTCGACCTGCTGGCAGATGGAGCGGGTGAAGCCGAGCAGCTCCGATATGTCCTGGCCGACCGGGGCCGGGAGTCCGGGCACATCGCGCTTCTCCAGGTCGCGGAAGACCTGCTCGTCGCGCTCGGGGTCGGCCATGAAGGTGCGGTACGCCCGGTCGATGGTGACCGTCGGCAGGATGCTGGTCGACTCCCACACCCGGATGACCGCGTTCCACAGGTCGTAGTCGCGGAAGCCGACGAAGGAGCAGTAGACGAGGTCGTCGTGGATGTCGAACAGGCCCTGCTGGAGGCTGTCGACATACGCGAACCGCTCGACGGACCAGTCGCCGTCCTTGGACGCCTCGATCAGCCGCCAGGCGAGGGCGTTGACGACCTCGAGGGTGTTGGTCAGGCCGCGCGAGTACAGCGCGTCGATGAATCCGGCGGCGTGCGCGGTCAGACAGTAGCGCTCGCCGACGGTCTGCGTCGCGGAGTACTGGAGCCGGCCGGTGGCCACCCACGGGCGTACGGCGGTGGCGCCGGTGAACTGCTCGGCGATCTCGGGGTACCGCTCCAGGAACTGGTCGAACTGCTCCTGCGCGGAGACGCCGGGCTCGGCGGGGAATTTGCGCTCGTCCAGTTGCAGGCCCACGCTGCACAGCGGGTTGAGGGCGCCGTCGTGGTTGTCGAACGGGATCACCCAGAGCCAGCCGCCGTCGAAGACGTGGTGCAGGGTGCCGTTGTGCCAGGGGCTGGGCTGCTTGTGCGAGCGGGCCGCCTTCGCGTCGTCGAAGGGTGTGACGCCGACCATGTGCGTGAACAGCGAGCGCGAGTGCGCCCTGGCGCGGGTCGGGGTCTCGCGCAGCCCGAACTTCTCCGCGACCGGCGACCGGAAGCCGCTGCCGTCGATGAGGTAACTGGCGTGGAATTCCTCGCCCTTGTCGGACCTGAGCAGCACCCCGTGCTCGGGGAACACCTCGATGTCGGCGATCTTCGTGGCGACCTTGGGCACCGCGCCGTACTTCACGGCGAGGTTGAACAGATAGGCGTCCACGTCCTGCCGGAACAGGTGCGTCTCGGTGCGCTGCCACTCGGGCACCACGAGCTGGTTGATCTGTTCGGGGTCCTGCGGCTGCCCTTCGACGTGGTAGACGAAGCCGAAGTTCTGCTTGCGCCCGCACGACGGGGCGATCTTCTCCTGGATGCCCTTGAAGCTGGCCAGCGGCTCGATCTCGGGCACCTGGTAGCGCTCGGCGATGATCCGGGTCATCGACGAGGTGTACGGGATGGTGGACTCCCCCACCGCGAAGCGCGGGTGCACGCCCGCGTCGATGAGCAGGACCTTCACCCCGTTGCGGGCCAGCACCGAGCCCAGCAGACCGCCGGCCATTCCCGCGCCGAGGATCGCCACATCGAACTTCTCATTGGACTGGGCCTGTTGGGCGGTTGTGTTCATGCTGCTTCGTCCCTCCCGGGTAGGAATGTGTCGGGGCACGCGAAAACGTCCCCGGCTCCCGGTGCGGGAGAGGGGACGTCACGGGGTCGGTGCGGTGCTGCTGCTCGCCGCGC
The DNA here is from genome assembly GCF_044753885.1 of Streptomyces sp. NPDC093221. NCBI lineage: Bacteria > Bacillati > Actinomycetota > Actinomycetes > Kitasatosporales > Streptomycetaceae > Streptomyces > Streptomyces sp. NPDC093221. The sequence continues at coordinate 374,777 of NZ_JBIVOA010000004.1, forward strand.
TGTCGCGGGGCGGTGCGGTCAGTCCAGGGTGCGCAGCACGACGGCGGAGTTGAAGCCGCCGTGGCCGCGGGCCACCACCAGCGTGGTGCGCAGTTCCGCGGTGCGCGGCGACAGGACCAGATTGAGGTCGTAGCCGGGGGACGGCAGATCGTCCGCGGTCGGCGGGATCAGGCCCTCCTCCATGGCGAGCAGGGCTGCCGCCAGGTCCAGCGGCGCGGCCGTGCCCGGGTAGCGGCGCCCGGTCATGGTGCGGGGCGCGGTGACGGGTACGGCGTGCACGCCGAACACCGCGGTGACGGCGGCCGATTCGGCCGCGTCGAGGCCGGGGACGAACACCGCGTCCACCTCGCCGGGGACGGCTCCCGCGTCGCACAGGGCCAGTTCCACCGCGCGCCGCAGTCCCGGTTCGCGTCCGCCGCTCGGGTCGGGGTCGAAGGTCGCGCCGTATCCGGCGACCTCGCCGTAGATCTTGGCGCCGCGGGCCAGGGCCGCGTGCGCGGTCTCCAGTACCAGCAGCGCTCCGCCGCCGGGCCGGGCGGCGGGCGGCGGGGTGTGCGCGCTCCAGGTGGCGGGGCAGACCGGCGCGTCCACACCGCCGGAGACGATGAGCCGTCCGCCCTGCCGGATCTGCCGCCGGGCGTGCGCCACGGCGTCCAGGCCCTTCATGCCGTCCCTGATCGAGATCTGGCCGCTGCTGACGGCGTAGAACCAGGCGAAGGAGCGGTACGCGCCGCTCTGCCGCCCGGCCTGGCCGCGCGGTCCGCCGGTGCCGGCACGGAAGCGGGTGCCGAAGCCGGGCCCGCGGCCCTCGCCGTACCGCCCGCCGGGAGCCGCGGCGGCGGCAGCCGCGGCGGTGACGGCCGTCACCGCGTCGGGGCCGAAGTCGGGCAGGTCCTGCGGGCGGATGCCCGCGTCGGCCAGCGCCCAGTCCGCTGCGGCCAGCGCGAGCCGGGCCATCCGGTCGGCCTGCGGCGCGGGCCTGCCCCACAGTTGGTCGCCCGGAGCGGGGTCGAGGAGGGCGGCGGTCTGCCAGGCGGGTTCGCCCGCCGTACGGGCCTCGCCGTGCCGTCCGGCGCCGCGCCCGCTCCCGCACGCCTGCGCCCAGTAGTCGCGGGCGCCCAGTCCCGCGGGCGAGACGATGCCCAGACCTGTCACCACCACAGCGCCGGTCACGGCACCCTCCGCAGCAGCTCGGCCGCGCCGGGCACCCGCCCGGTGCGGCGGGCGGGCGGGGCCGGTCGGGCCCGCTCCACGATCGCCGTGCTGTCCATGGCCACGCCTTTCCGCAGTGCCCGAGCATGGACACCGCGCCCGAGCATGGACACCGCGCCCGGTGGCGCGGTGCCCGCCGATTCCGGCCGTTCAGGCGCCCGGTCGTCGGTGCCCGGGTCCGGTCAGACCTTGAACAGCTCCTTCTTCGCGTAACCGCGCTGCCAGATCAGCTTGTTGACGACGCGCAGCGGCGGCGGGAAGGACCCGAGGAACCGCTTCTGGTCGTCCGGCGTCGCGTCGTCGATGACCCAGGGGATGTAGACGCTGACGCCGCTGATGCCGAGGTTCTTGGCGTTGGCGAGCCCGAAGGTCCGCCATTCGGCGGGCGACAGCACGTCCTGGATCAGCGGCAGCGCGGCCTCCTCCTCGTGCGTGAAGTGGCCGTCCATCACCTGGTAAAGGTCCTCGATCAGCGCGGCCAGGTCGCCCCCGCCGCCCTTGATCGCGGTGTCCACCGCCTCGATGCGCGGGCCCAGCTCGGCGTGCTCCTCTTCCATTTCCTTCATCAGCCGCTGATCGTCGGGACGGTCGGCGATCTTGGCCTCCACCTGCGGCCACAGCGCCCGGTCCTCGACCGAGTGGTGGTTGTGGAGCTGGTGATTGAAGTTGTCCCACCCCGCGCGCACCTGCGGCGCCGTCGCCTGACCGGCGGCCACCGCGGTCGCCAGCCGGCGCAGGTCGCGTCGGAACGCCTTGTGCGTCGCATACATGACGGTGAAATCGATGTCCACGTTCGGGTCTTTCGACTCGGCCACGACGGCCCACCACTTTCTTCGTACGAATGTCGTTATCGGCCCCCCGGGGATCGGGGTGACCGCTCGGAGCCTCGACGGTCCGGAGGCTCCCCTCCGGGCCCGGCGTCCGGGCCACCGCCAGACCGTGTCCGGCCCCGCGGATAAAGAGCTTCGGGCCACGGTCGATGTGACATCGTGGCACCGTGTGATCATTCCAGCACTCATGGAGATCGGTGGGGCGCGCCGGAATATCGCAGGTGAAAGAGACGCGCGTCACATTTCGCGGCGCGAGTGTCACGCTTTCGGGTCCGTCGTACCTCATAGGTGAAACGCATCACGGGAGGCTCACATCGTGTCCGACACTCCGGCTCAGCTCCCCTCGGCTGCTGGTGACCGCGCGACCGAGGTGTTCGTCGGCCATCGGGAACTCCTGTTCTCGGTGGTCTACAACCTGCTCGGCAGTGTCTCCGACACCGAGGACGTCCTCCAGGAGACCTGGCTGGCCTGGGCCCGCCGGGTCCGCCAGCCGGACGCCGAGGAGATCGACAACCCGCGCGCGTACCTGGTGCGGATCGCGGTCAACCAGGCGCTCGCCCGGCAGGCGACGATCAGCCGTCGCCGCGAGACGTACATCGGCCCCTGGCTGCCCGAGCCGCTGCTGACCCGTACGCCCGACGCCCTCGACAGCCCGCAGGGCGCGCAGGCCGTGGACGCCGCGGAGTCCGCGCTGCGCACCGAGTCGGTGTCCATGGCGCTGCTCGTGGTGCTGGAGACGCTGACGCCGCTGGAGCGGGCGGTCTTCGTCCTGCACGAGGTGTTCGGCTACGCGCACACGGAGATCGCCGAGATCCTGGGACGCAGCCCGTCCGCGATCCGGCAGCTCGCGCACCGGGCCCGCGAGCACGTCCAGGCCAGGCGGCCCCGCTACCAGGCCGATCCGCACCTCCAGCAGCAGGTCACCGAGCGGTTCGTGGCCGCCGCGCTCGGCGGCGACATCGCCGAGTTGATGAGCCTGCTCGCGCCGGACGTGACGATGTGGACCGACGGCGGCGGCAAGGTCCGCTCCGCGCTCCGGCCGGTCAACGGCCGGGACAAGGTCGCCCGCTTCCTCAACGGCTACGCCACCAGCCGGCTGCCCGAGTCGCTGGACATCCGCTACCAGCAGGTCAACGGCGACCCGTCGGCCGTCGTCTTCTCCGGCGACTCGCCGTACGCGGTCATGGTCATGGACCTCAACCCGAGCAACGACCAGATCACCGACATCTACCTGGTCACCAACCCCGACAAGCTCTCCCGGGTCCGGCTCGACGAGAGCGGTGAGCCGACGGGCGCGCCGCGGCTCGCGCCGGACGCGGTGCCCGAGCCGGAGCTGGACCCCGAGCAGGAGGACGCGCACCCCCGGGACGCCGGACGGCGCGCGGACACCCCCTAGGCCCGGGAGCCGCCGGGTGAATCCCCCGGACCGGCCGCCCCCCGTCACCCGACGGCGCGCAGGGCGCCGGTCACCCGGCGGCTCCCGACCCCCGTCGCGAGGACGGTGCGCGACGGTACGGACTACTGCGGCGCGCTGACCGGCGGGCCGCCGTGCGGTCCGCCCTGCGGCCGGGCGGCGGTGATGCCGTGCCGCTCGCCGACCGCCTTGATCGTGTCCCAGTCGGGCCGCTCGGGGCGGGTCAGCACCTCGCTCAGCTCCTCGAAGAACAGCTCGATGCCGCCGGGCGTCATCGTGCAGAGCATGAGTCCCGTGGTCTCGCCCACGTTGAAGAAGGAGTGCCACACGCCGCGCGGGCCGTGCACCATCGTCCCGGCGGGCGCCTTGTGGATCTCCTCGCCGACCTTGACCTCGAATTCGCCCTCGAGGACGTAGAAGGACTCGTCGGTGTCATGGTGCACATGCCACACCGAGCCCTCCCCCGCGGGCATCCGGACCTCGTAGAACGAGGAACGGCCGCTGGTGTCCGAGCCGCGCAGCAGGAAGCGGGTCTCCTCGCCTCCGCCGTATGTGATCGGTACGACGTCCTCCAGTCGGACGACCTTGCCGGAATCCACGCCCATCACACCCTCCACCGGTCGAATTCGGGAACTCGCAGAAACGTCAGGAACACGAACAGCGCGGATCACCTCGGATCCACGCGGAAGACCGCGGGGCGCCGCGAAATACCGCCGTGCGACGCACCGCCGTGCCAAGGAGACAGGGAACGGGCGGGGCGGTCAGCCGTCGATGATGGGGTGCACGCCGCGCAGTTCCTCCTCCAGCGCGCCGAGCCAGCCGCGGAAGAAGACCAGCGGCTCCTGGTGCTGCCGGGGCACGCCCAACTCGACCACGCGGCCGAGGAAGATCGTGTGGTCGCCGCCGTCGAACTCCTCGACCAGGTGGCAGGACAGGAACGCCAGCGCCTCGCTGAGCACCGGAACGCCCGTCACCGACGGGTGGTTGGCCACGTCGTGGATCTCCGCGGTGCCCTTGCCCGCGAAGGCGCGGGCCACGCCCTCCTGCTGCCCCTGGAGGAAGTTGACGACGAATTTCCCCGACTCCCGCACGACGGACCGCAGTCGGGACTCGTTGTGCAGGCAGAACAGCACCAGCGGCGGGTCGAGGGAGACCGAGGTGAACGAGTTCACCGTGGTGCCTTCGGCGTTGCCGTCCTCGCCGCTGGTGATCACCGTCACGCCGGTCACGAACATCCCGCACACCGTCCGCAGTGACCGGCCGTCCACCGGGTGCGCCTGGTGCAGTGACATCAGTCTGCTCAACGGGGCCGGTTCGCCCACCCGTTCCTCCGGCGGCGCCACCGTATTTCCGGCGACGGTCCCGGCCGCCACCGCGTTCGACGACATCGCACCTGCCATCGTCCACACCTCCCACACCACAGAGCCCGACAACGCGATTCAGGGGCCGCACCCGGACGTCAGGGGACGGTCGCCATGGTCGTTCGGAGAGAATCAAAGAGAATCAGGGAGAATCCGCGAGATTCGTGAAGATTCGTAGAGATTCCGAGAGAAAGGACCGCGCCGGGGGCTTTCGCCGACACCGCACCGGATCCTGACTACCAGGTTCTTCGGTCCGCCGGTCCGTCACAAGATCCCCGGCTTCAGGTCTCGGTCAGGAACCACAGATGCACCGCCCGACCTTCCGGAAAGGGCCAGGCGCGTGTCAGAGGAGTGTCAGATCCGGCGGTAGGCGGGCGAGAGCCGGCCGACCGGCGGCCCGCCGACCGACGTCCGGCCGGAGGCGGTTGGCCGTCAGACCGCGCGGCCGAGCGCGGTGAGCATCTGCCGTCCGCCGGGGCCGAGCGGGAAGCAGTTGGTCCTGGCGAGCCCGGCGCGCAGCGCGAGGCTGCCGCCGAAGGACGCGAGGTCGGCGTCGGGCGCGGTCACGACCAGCGCCACGCCGAACCGGCCGCCGACGGCGACGACGCGCTCGGCGAGCCGGGTGGCCTCCAGGTCGTCGGCGAAGACGAGTCGGCAGTCCTCGACGGCGAGCACGATGCCCTGCCAGGTGTCGGTGGGGTCGGGGACCGGGCCGTGGTGGCGGGCGCGGTCGGCGATCACGGCCACCGCGTCGCGCAGCAGGTCCACGGTCTGCTCGCGGGTGGCGGCGGTACGGGCGGCGGCCTCGGCGATCGGCGCCGGGGTGTCGTGCCGGCCGCCGGGGTCGGCCAGCCACAGCGTGAACTCCTCGCGGCGCGCGGCCTCGTAGAGCACCATCAGCAGGAAGCTGCTCTTGCCGCTGCCGGGCGCGCCGCAGATCAGGCCGCTCTCCATGCCGGAGCCGGGGGTGTTGAGCTGCCAGTAGGCGGGCTCGCCGGTCGCGCCGACGCCGACGCGGTGCCGTCCGGTGGTCTCGTCGTAGGTCGGGCCGGGATAGCGCGGGCCGCGCTGCTGGGGCGCGGTGTCGCGGGCGGCCCTGTTCTCGGCCTCGCTGAGCGCGGACTCCAGGACGCGGCGGGCGCGGTCGGCGACCTCGGGGTCCACGGCTCCGGTCGCCACGGCGGTGTCGTGCTCGGCGACGGCGAGCAGGCGGCGCCTGGCCCGGTCGTCGCCCGCGGCTCCCGCGTCGACCACCAGCCGGGCGGCGCGCTCGCACAGATCGGCGGCCCTGGCATAGGCGCGGGCGTCCTCCGGCCGTTCGAGCCGCGTGTCGACCGCGGTGCGGTAGCAGGTCCTCGCGGTCGTCTGGAGGCGGCCGAGGTCGGCTCCGAGGGCGATCAGGACGAGCTGGGCGTGGACGATCTGCACGGCTTCCGCGTGCGAGAGCATCCTGGGGCCCGTCTCCGTCCCGACCGTCTCCCCCGAGCCGCCGTCGGCCTCGCGTAACAGGCAGTCGGTGCCGTGCGTCCACGCGTGGACGACGTCTTCCACGGCCTGCGACCGGTCCTCTGCGAACGACACGGCAATTCCCCTTCGCGTCACTGGTGTTGCGCCTGTGCCCTACGGTACGGGGCGGTAGCGTCACCCAACAGCGCGCCAGGGGGTCAGTAACCGGTCAATGCCGTGCCGCCGTCCACCGTGCCGATGGCGATGTGCGGCTGCGCCGCGGGCCGCAGCCACGCGAGGATCCGGCTCATCGCGTCGGCGGGTACCGAGACGCAACCGGCCGTCGCGCCGCTGCCGTTGACGTGCAGGAAGATGCCAGCGCCGCGGCCCTTGACCGGCTTGGCGTAGTTGAAGTCGATCAGGACGGCGTGCGCGTACTGCCCGGGATAGTCGGCCAGGCGCTCGGACTCGGTGCCCCGGCAGTCCTTCGGCAGCGGGTCGACCCAGCGGTTGTAGGAGGTCGACTGGGTGTCCTCGCACCACCAGGCGGTCGGGGTGACCGCGCGGTACGGCAGGGCGGTGCCCGCGGGCGCGGCGGCGTTGCCGAAGGCGAGCGGCAGGCCGTAGAGGCCGGTGGGCGTGGTGCTGGTGTTCTGGGTGCGGGTCGCGCCGTCGGCCAGGCCGTGGGCGCCGAAGCGGGCGGGTGCGGTGCCGACGGCCTTCCAGCCGCCGCTCTGTTTCTCCCACCAGGTGAGGGTGCCGCTGGTGGAGCCGAGGGTGGGGGCGCTCGCGGTGATGAGCTGGGTGCCGCCGCCGGTGTCCTTCATGATCTGCGGGAGGTTCGCCACGGGCCGGGGCTGCGCCGTACCCGAGCCGGGAGCGGGACCGGCGCCGGCGCCGCCGACCGCGAGCGTGGTGGCGAGGGCTGCGGCGGTGACCAGGGTGGTCGGGGTCAGTGGGCGCACGGGGTCTCCTCGGTGCGGTGGTGGCGGATGAGCGCCAGCCGGGTGTGTGCGGGGTGTGGATGGGCAGCAGCTAAGCATGACCGTTGTGGTAATCGGCCGTATGGAGAGCATTGTCAGCTCCGCGACCACGGTCCTTCGCGAGGAGGGTTTCGACGCGCGTGGCGTCACCGGCGCGCGCGACGCCGTCTCCCTGATCGGCGCGGGCGGTGTGACGGCGCTGGTGATCGGCGGCGGTGTGGGCCCGCTGGCCGCGCGTCGGCTGCGGAAGGCCGCCGCCGCGCACTCGGTGACGGTGATTCGGGGCGGCCTGCGCGGCCAGGACGTGCGCGGTTACGTACGGCAGCAGATCGTTCCCCAACTGCGGGCCGCCGGTTCCTGACGGCCCGCGGCGCCCCGCGAACGCCCTGCGACCGTCAGCCGGTCGTCGTGGGAGCCCCGGCCGGGTCAGCCTCAGGGGCGTCCGGCGTCAGGTCGATCACCCAGTCGTGGCACGTGATCGGGTTGCCCTTGGGGTACTCGAAGTCGGCCTCGCCCAGCAACGTGAATCCGGCCTTGCGGCAGACGGCGTTCGACGCCGGGTGGCTGACCTTGGGGAAGGCGTGCAGGTGGCGGTGGGCACCGGCGGCTCTGGCCGCCTCGGTCACCGCGCGGGCGGCGTCCGCCGCCAGGCCCCGGCCCTGGAACTCCGGGAGGATCGCCCAGCCGGTCTCGTAGACCTTCCCGCCCCGCCACGTCTGTTCCCAGAAGCCGATGGAACCGGCGACCTCGCCGTCCGGGACGAGCACCACGCGGTACATCCTGCCGCCGGTCTTCTCGATGTCCTGGTAGCGCTGGTGCCGGGAGAGCAGTTGCTCCTCGGTCTCCGGTCCGCCGAGGTACTCGGTCATCTCGGGTGTGTTCGTCCTGCGGAGCAGCCACAGGTCGTCCGCCGACCAGGGCTCGATGCGAATTCGCGGCTCATGTGCGTCGTTCATGTCCGCACCGTACGACGAGGGTCTGACAGTCGGCCCCCGAGGCGGGCCGGCGCGGGCCGGGCACAGGCGGGAACGAGCCCGGAGCGGGTTCGGGGCGGGCCCGGAGCGGGTCCGGACATGGAGGAGCCCCGGCCGGGACGGGGGGACCAGGCCGGGGCAGTAAAGGGTGAAGAACGTGTGCGAACGTCTTCACAATATTAGTTTAACACTCAATGAGCGAAGTCAAAGCCACTCGGCGCGGACGTGGACCGCGCCGGGTCCTCGAGGGCCGAGGCGACCGCGGGAGCGGACACGGGAGCGTGCAGCGGGGCGGCCGGGGCGCGGGAGCCGCCGAGCAGATCGCAGAATTTCCTGGCGTCCGCGGGCAGGTCACGGCGCCAGGCCATGGCCACGACCGGGGCGAGCAGGACGAGGGCCGCGCGCAGCGAGCTGGTGACCGACAGCCGCACCAGCGTGCCGTCGGCGTGCGGGGCGAGCTCGAAGCCGTACACGGGCACCTGGGTGCCCAGCGGGCACCACATACGCTGGCCGCGGAAGACTATCCGGCGGCCCGGTTCGAAGGCGGCGCAGACCAGCCGGTGCGGTCTGCGCCGTCCGGGGTAGCGGTAGCGGTACTCCGCGTTCACACCCGGCGGGACCGGCGCTGAGTCGACGAAGGCCACCCCCGAGCTCCACAGGGCGAGATTGCGGGCGTCGGCGAGGAAGTCGAAGACCTCCGTGGTCGGCCTCGACACGAACACGTTCGTGGACACGCTCGGCATCACAAACCTCCCCGGTAGCGGCGTGGGCGGCGAGCCGTCGCGGGTACGCCGACCGCACCCGTGGGGTGCGCGGCTCCGGCGCGGTACCGCCGCCTGTTTCACTCCTCTCGCACAGCGTGCCCCGCAAAGGTGCACATGTCGTGGCAATGCGCCCATTGGAGTGAGAACGCTGCGTGCCGGGGGATGAAACCGCAGGCCGGAGGCCGATAGCCTGGCGCGCGTGGAAGAGCAGAAGCTGCCGGCGCACTTCGAGCGCGGCACGGACGGACCGAAGGTCATCCTCGCCGGACTGGACGGCTCCGACACGTCGTGGCGGGCCGCCGCGTACGCGGCGGGGCTCGCGCGGCGGCAGCACGCGCTGCTCGCCCTGGTCTACGTGCAGCCGTACATGCCGACCGGCGCCGCCCTCGGGGTCCCGGTGTCGGAGGTCGACACCGGGATCGCCGAGCAGCTCATGGCGGAGATCCGCGACTCCGTCGAGCGGTTGCAGGGGACGTTCACGGTGCGGTGGGAGTTCCACACCTTCCGCGGCGACCCCTACAACGGCCTGACCACGGCCGCGGAACAGCTCACCGCGGACGCGGTCGTGGTGGGCGCCTCGGAGCGCGCCGGGCACCGGTTCGTCGGCTCGGTCGCCGTCCGGCTCGTGAAAGCCGGACGGTGGCCGGTCACGGTCGTGCCGTAGCCGCGGTCGCGCCCGCGGTCGATACCGGCGCGACGGGGGCGTACTTGTAGCCGACCCGGCGCACCGTCACGATGCTGGCGCGGTGCTCCGCGCCGAGCTTGCGGCGCAGCCGGGCGACGTGGACGTCGACCGTGCGGCCGTCGCCGACATGCCCGTATCCCCAGACCGTGGTCACGAGCTGGTCGCGCGAGTGCACCCGGTGCGGGTGCGCGACGAGGTGCGCGAGCAGTTCGAACTCCAGGTAGGTCAGGTCGAGTTGGCGACCGTCGACCGCGGCGGTGCGGCGCTCGTCGTCGATGCTGATCGGCACCTGGGAAAGCGGGTCGGAGGTCTCCGTCCGGCCGGTGCGGAACTCGGGGGCCGGGGCGGGGACGGCGGTCGGGACCTGCTCGGCCGGGACGAGCACCAGGTAACCGACCATCGGGGCGCCGCCGGGGATGGTGGGCAGCACATGTCCCGGCGCGGGCAGCCAGGTGGCGCCGGGCGGCAGGAAGTCCGGTGCGGGCGGCACCTCGTCGGGGCGTACGGCGCGCAGTCGCTGCCGGTTGACGGCCGGAGCGCCGCCGGAGGAGGGCGCGCCGCCCGGTCGGGCGGGCAGCGTGGAAAGGGAGTGGACGTTCGGCAGGTTCGACATGATTCGGCTCTTTCGCGCGATGGGGTCGTCAGGACGCCGTATTGCGCGGGGACCGGTGGCTGCGGGCAGCGGCTCGGAGGCCGGTGCGGCGGGGTCAGCTCAGGACGCGGGTCCGCGCGGGGGTCGCGCGGCAACACCAGCGGTCGAAGTGGTGCTCCTGCCGGGACGGCCAGAAGGGTTCGAGGTCGTCGCGACCTGTCCCGGAGTCAGTAGTGCTGGCCATGTGTCCTATTGAACCAGACGACGTGCGCGTGCGGTGACCGCCCGGACACACTGGTGCCGCTTTGCCCGCATTCCGGCCACTGACCTGGGCGCGCGCTCCGGGTCGGCGCGCGGGCCGACCCGGAGCGCGGACGGCTCGGGGCGCGGGTCTACCCTGGGCAGCCGGACCATAAGGAGTACCCCCATGCATACCCACATGGATCTCGGCGCGTTCCACGACGTCACGACGTTCGCGATGTCGAATTCGCCCGGCCCCGGTCCGGTGATGCGCAGCATCATCGTCGTCTCGGTGGTCGGTGTGGTGTTCCTCGCCTGGTTCCTGCTGCGCGGTTACCGCAACGACGGGGACTAGTCACGCGGGGCCGCGCCGGGCGGCCGCGGTCATCTCGCGCGCAGGCCGTACGCGACCTCGTAGGCGTACAGCCAGGTCAGCGGCCCGACGGCGCCGTCCGCCGGGCCGAGCGCGGCGACGTAGTGCCGCTGGAGGGCCTTGACCTTGGTCAGGTCGAGCGCGGTCATGGTGCGGGACGGGCCGACCTTGTACGGCGGGCCCCAGTTGCCGCGTTGCAGCCAGGTCTGGAGCAGCAGGGTGTGGTCGCTGACCGCGCCGAGGACGAAGTACTCACGGCCGGGGAACGCGGGCGCCGGGTGCGTGGTGGCGGTCGGGCGCACTCGGTAGGAGGCGACCGCCGTGCCGCCGCGCGGGTCGGCGGGGTCCGCGGTCGGCGGGCAGATCCCGTCGGGGAAGCGCGGCGCGAAGTAGCCGGTGACGCGCTGGGCGTGACGCAGTTCACGGTGCGACCACACGCCGTTGCCCTGGCCCCGGTCGGTGGCCCCGGCCTTCACGCTGTTGCCGCCCTTGGTGTGGACGTAGCGCTCGTCGAAGCCGGTGACGATCTCGGTGTGCCCGCCGCCGTCCAGATTCACCCAGGCGCCGATGCTCGGGTACGCGGACCAGGCGCCCTTGCGTCGGGCCCATGTGCTGAACGCGGTCACGTTGTCGGTCTTCGGGACGGCCTGGTCGAGACCGACGTCGTGGTACATGTCCCAGTCGAAGATCACGCACCAGGAGACGCGGTTCTCTCCGTACTCCTTGCCGAATTCGGTGTCGTTGTCCCAGCCGTCGGCGCCGCTCCAGTGCTCGTAGACGCGTTCCGGGACCGCCATGACGTGTTCGATGAGTCGTTTCCACTGCGGGTCGGCCATCGGCCCTCCCCGGGGCTTGCGCCGGAAATCGGCGCGTATCGGATGATGTACACCCTGCCCAACGAGGGGGTGGCCGCCGGGACATGCGTCAGGGGCGGACACCCCCGGCGTCCGCCCCTGAGCCCTGTGCCGTCGCGCCGCCTCAGCGCAGCGGCATCCCGGACAGCGTGCGGGCGATGACCAGACGCTGGATCTCGCTGGTGCCCTCGAAGATCGTGTAGATCGCGCTGTCGCGGTGCATGCGCTCCACCGGGTACTCGCGGGTGTAGCCGTTGCCGCCGAGGATCTGGATGGCCTGGGCGGTGACCTTCTTGGCGGTCTCGCTGGCGAAGAGCTTGGACATCGAGCCCTCGGCGGAGGTGAAGGGCTTGCCCGCCGTCGCCATCCAGGAGGCGCGCCAGACCAGGAGGCGGGCGGCGTCGATCTGGGTGCGCATGTCGGCGAGCTGGAAGGCGACGCCCTGGTTGTCGATGATCGGGCGGCCGAACTGCTCGCGGCCGGTGGCGTATTCGAGGGCGTATTCGTACGCGGCGCGCGCCGTGCCGACGGCCATGGCGCCGACCGCCGGGCGGGAGGCCTCGAAGGTGGCCATCGCCGCGTTCTTCACCCGCTCGCCGCCATGGGCCGACTTGGCCCGTTCGCGGGCCCGTGCCAGCCGCTCGTCGAGCTTGTCCTTGCCGCCGAGCAGGCAGTCGCCGGGAATCCGTACGTCCTCCAGGACGACCTCGGCGGTGTGCGAGGCGCGGATGCCGTGCTTCTTGAACTTCTGGCCCTGGGACAGGCCGGGAGTGCCGGGCGGCACGATGAAGGAGGCGTGGCCCTTGGTGCCCAGCTCCGGGTCGACCACGGCGACGACGACGTGGACGTTGGCTATGCCGCCGTTGGTGGCCCAGGTCTTGGTGCCGTTGAGCACCCACTCGCCGGTGGCCTCGTCGTAGACGGCGCGGGTGCGCATCGCGGAGACGTCGGAGCCCGCGTCGGGCTCGGAGGAGCAGAAGGCGGCGAGCTTGACGTCGTCGGCGTCGCCGTACATCTGCGGGACCCAGGTGCCGATCTGCTCCTCGGTGCCGTTGGCGAGGACGCCGACGGCGGCGAGTCCGGTGCCGACGATGGACAGGGCGATGCCCGCGTCACCCCAGAACAGCTCTTCCATGGTGAGCGGGATGCCCAGGCCCGTGGGGTCGAAGAACTGCTGGGCGTAGAAGTCCAGCGAGTACAGTCCGATCTTGGCGGCCTCCTGGATGATGGGCCACGGGGTCTCCTCGCGCTCGTCCCATTCGGCGGCGGCCGGGCGCATCACGTCGGCGGCGAAGCCGTGGATCCAGTCGCGCACGGACTGCTGGTCGTCATTGAGTTCGAGCGTGAAGTCGCCCATCTTCCCCTCCACGTGCCAGTTACTAGCGGTAACAGCAGTCTGTTACCGACCGGTAGGCCATGTCAACTCATTCCGCCGCGCGCGGGGGGCGGCTGGCGGGGTGTTACGTTGCGCTGACCACCAGCAATCGAACAATTGGGGAGGCGCGGGTGGACACCGGCCAGCGGCAGGACCAGCGGACGGCCACGGAGCGGCGCCGGGCGGAGCTGCTCGAAGCGGCCGACCGCGTCGTCCTGCGGGACGGGCCCGAGGCGTCCATGAACGCCATCGCCGCCGAGGCGGGCATCACCAAGCCGATCCTCTACCGGCACTTCGGCGACAAGAGCGGCCTGTACCGGGCGCTGGCCAAGCGGCACACCGACGCGCTGCTGGCCACCCTGCGGGCCGCGCTGGACTCCCCCGGCGACCGCAGGGACCGCGTCGAGGCCACCTTGCACGCGTATCTGTCCGCCATCGAGGCCCACCCGCAGGTCTACCGCTTCCTGATGCACCCGGCCGAGGCGCCCGCCGACGGCGACAAGGGACTGGACGCCGGACGGCACTCCGTACCGCTGCTGCGCCGCATGGGCGAGGACCTGGCAGAGGTGATCGCCGAACGCCTCGACCTCGGCCCCGACTCGGAGCAGCTCGCCCGCGCCTGGGGACACGGCATCGTCGGCATGATGTACGCGGCGGGCGACTGGTGGCTCGGCGAGCGGCCGTTCTCCCGCGACCTGCTGGTCAGGCACCTGGCCGACCTGCTGTGGGGCCGCCTCGCGGCGGCCGGCGACCGGGCGGGCAGCCCGGGGCTGTGACGCGGTCGGCGGATCAGGAACCGCGGGCGGGCCGCACCCGTCCCCACAGACAGCGCCGGTGGCGCGGATGCCCCCGGTGCGCGTGGAGTTCGGCGCACGGTCCGACCGGGGCGGCGCGGTGCGGTCCGGGGGCCCGGAGTCGATAGGCTGAGCCGGGACCGAACCTTGTCGGCCGCCCAAGTGGCGCTCGGAGGCGTACAACCAGCCGCCACGGGGCAGCGGGGCCGGTCGCAGTCGAGGAGGAAGAGAGACGATGGCAGGCAACTCGGAGCCGCTGTCGCCGCGGGCGAAACTGGCCGTGACGGCGGGCAAGGTGGCGGCGGGCGTGTCGCGTGCGGCAGGCCGTGGCAGCGGCTCGGTGATCGGCGGCAAGGTGGCGCTGAGATTCGACCCCGACCTGCTGGCCAGGCTCGCCCGGCACCTCGACGTGATCCTGGTGTCGGCGACCAACGGCAAGACCACCACCACCCGGCTGCTGGCCGAGGCGCTGCGCGCGGGCGGCCCCGTCGTCTCCAACGCGCTCGGCGCGAACATGCCCGCGGGGATCACCTCCGCGCTGGCGGGCGGCTCCGAGGCGCGCTTCGGCGTGATCGAGGTCGACGAGAAGTACCTGGCGGGCGTCGCCCGCGACGTCGCCCCCAAGGCCATCGCGCTGCTCAACCTCTCCCGCGACCAGCTCGACCGCGCGGCCGAGACCCGCATGCTGGCCGAGAAGTGGCGCGAGGGCCTGGCAGGCGTCGAGGCGATCATCATCGCCAACGCCGACGACCCGCTGATCACCTGGGCCGCCTCCTCCAGCCCGACCGTGGTGTGGGTCGCGGCGGGCCAGGAGTGGAAGGACGACGCCTGGTCGTGCCCGTCCTGCGGCGGCGTCCTGCAACGCCCGTCGGAGGACTGGTTCTGCGCCGAGTGCGGCTTCCGCCGCCCCACCCCGACCTGGGCGCTGTCCGGCGACCACGTGATCGACCCGCACGGCTCCGCCTGGCCGATCCACCTCCAGCTCCCGGGCCGCGCCAACAAGTCGAACGCGGCGGTCTCGGCCGCCGCCGCCGCGGCCTTCGGCATCGACCCCAAGGTCGCGCTGGAGCGGATGTACGCGGTGCAGGCGGTCGCGGGCCGCTACGACGTGGTGAGCTTCCAGCAGCGCGAACTGCGGCTGCTGCTGGCGAAGAACCCGGCCGGCTGGCTGGAGACCTTCTCGCTGATCGACGGCCCGCCCACCCCGGTGATCCTGTCGGTCAACGCGCGCGGCGCCGACGGCACCGACACCTCCTGGCTGTGGGACGTGGACTACACCCGGCTGGCCGGACACCCGATCATGGTGATCGGCGACCGCAAGCTGGACCTCGCGGTCCGCCTGGAGGTCGCCGGGCTCCAGTTCCGGGTCTGCGCCAACCTCGACGAGGCGGTGCGCTCCGCGCCGCCCGGCCGGATCGAGGCCATCGCCAACTACACCGCCTTCCAGGACCTGCGCCGCCGGGTCGGCAACTGACCGCGACCACGTCGCGTCACATCGCGTCACGTTGCTGACGACGGACAAGGAGAAGCACGCATGAGTGAGTCCAGCCTCCGCCTGGTGTGGGTCTACCCCGACCTGCTGAGCACCTACGGCGACCAGGGCAACGCGCTGGTCGTGGAGCGCCGCGCCCAGCAGCGCCGGGTGCCGGTCACCCGGGTCGACGTCCGCTCCGACCAGCCGGTGCCGACGTCTGGTGACATCTATCTGATCGGCGGCGGCGAGGACCGCCCGCAGCGGCTGGCGGCGGAGCGGCTGCGCCGCGACGGCGGCCTGAACCGGGCGGTCGCCAACGGCGCGATCGTCTTCTCGGTCTGCGCGGGCTACCAGATCCTCGGCCACGAGTTCGTCAACGACCTGGGCCGCCCCGAGCCGGGCCTCGGCCTGCTCGACGTGGTGAGCGTGCGCGGCGAGGGCGAGCGGTGCGTCGGCGACGTCCTGGCCGACATCGACCCGCACCTCAATCTGCCGCCGCTGACCGGCTTCGAGAACCACCAGGGCGTCACCCATGTCGGCCCGCAGGCCAGGCCGCTGGCCCGGCTGCGGATGGGCAAGGGCAACGGCACGGGGGACGGCACCGAGGGCGCCTTCAACGACACGGTCTTCGGTACGTACATGCACGGTCCGGTGATGGCCCGCAATCCGCAGATCGCCGACCTGCTGATCAAGCTCGCGCTGGACGTCAACGCGCTGCCGCCGGTCGACGACCAGTGGTTCGAGGCGCTGCGCGCCGAGCGGATCGCGGCGGCCGTACAGCCCGCGTGACACCGTTCCGACCCGCCTGACCCGTACCGCGCCCGTGTCCTCGCAGGAGGGCGCGGGCGTCGTGCGTCGGCGGGGGTCCGAGGTGGGTCCGTCACGCTGCGCAGGCGTTCCCCGGAGTTTGAGTAATCGTCAGGTGTCCGCAGTTCGGTCGCCGTGGAGGCGTGACAGCCGCTCTCGGTAAGCTGGCTGCGATCCATCCGGACGACGGGGTCCGGCCGTCCGGTCGAGTTGCGGGAGTAACGAGAGCAATGCGTATTGGTGTGCTGACCAGCGGCGGCGACTGCCCCGGGCTGAACGCCGTCATCCGGTCCGTGGTGCACCGCGCCGTGGTGGACCACAGTGACGAGGTCATCGGCTTCCACGACGGGTGGAAGGGCCTGCTCGAGTGCGACTACCGCAAGCTGGACCTCGATGCCGTGAGCGGCATCCTCGCGCGCGGCGGCACGATCCTCGGCTCCTCGCGGGTCCAGCCCGCCCACCTGCGCGGCGGGGTCGAACAGGCCAGGGGCCACGTGGCCGACCTGGGCCTGGACGCGATCATCCCGATCGGCGGTGAGGGCACCCTCAAGGCGGCCCGGCTGCTGTCGGACGCGGGCCTGCCCATCGTCGGTGTGCCCAAGACCATCGACAACGACATCGCGTCCACGGACGTGACCTTCGGCTTCGACACCGCCGTGATGGTGGCCACCGAGGCCCTGGACCGGCTCAAGACCACCGCCGAGTCGCACCAGCGGGTGCTGATCGTGGAGGTCATGGGGCGGCACACCGGGTGGATCGCGCTGCACTCCGGGATGGCGGCGGGCGCGCACGCGATCCTGGTGCCGGAGCGGCCGTTCGACGTGTCGGAGCTGGCGCGGGTCGTCGGCCAGCGCTTCGAGGCGGGCAAGAAGTTCGCGATCGTGGTGGTCTCCGAGGGCGCCAAGCCGCGCGAGGGCACCATGGACTTCACGTCGGGCGCGACCGACATCTACGGCCACGAGCGGTTCAGCGGCGTCGCCAACCAGCTCTCGGTCGAGCTGGAGGAGCGGCTGGGCAAGGAGGCCAGGCCGGTCATCCTCGGGCACGTCCAGCGCGGCGGCACGCCCACCGCGTACGACCGCGTTCTCGCCACCCGCTTCGGCTGGCACGCCGTGGAGGCCGTCCACAAGGGCCGGTTCGGCATGATGACGGCGCTGCGCGGCACCGACATCACGCTGGTCCCGCTCGGGGAGGCCGTCGAGCACCTGAAGACGGTGCCCGCCGAGCGGTACGTCGAGGCCGAGTGCGTGCTGTGAGTGGCGTGTCCTGACGCTTCATGACGTGCTCCGACCACGTGCGTCGGCGCTCCCCGCCCCCGGCCGAATCGGCGTCCGGGGGCGGTTCTACTCTGGAGCGGGCACAAGGGTCGAATCGGAGCACGGGCCGGACCGGCAGCACGCGGCCCGGCGCGACAGGAGAGTGACGGATGGACCACGGCGGACACGGCATGCACATGGACTTGCCGCCGTTCACCCTCGGCCGGGGGCTGTCGTTCAGCGGCGGCGATCCGTTCTTCCTCATCGGCTGCCTGGTGGCGCTGGTCCTCTACGGCTGGGGTGTGCTGCGGCTGCGGCGGCGCGGCGACTCGTGGTCGCCCGGCCGTACCGTGGCGTTCGTCACAGGGGTGCTGACGGTCGCTCTGGTGATGTGCACCAAGCTCAACGACTACGGCATGGTCATGTTCAGCGTGCACATGGTGCAGCACATGGTGCTGAGCATGCTCTCGCCGATCCTGATCCTGCTGGGCGCCCCGGTGACGCTGACGCTGCGGGCGCTGCCCGCCGCCGAGCGCGGGCGCACCGGACCGCGCGAGCTGCTGGTGAAGCTGCTGCACAGCCGGTATCTGCGGATCATCACGCACCCGGCCTTCACGCTCCCGCTGTTCATCGCGAGCCTGTACGGGCTGTACTTCTCGCCGATCTTCGACACGCTGATGCACACCAGGACCGGGCACATCGCGATGATGGTGCACTTCCTGCTGGTGGGCCTGCTGTTCTTCTGGCCGATCATGGGCGTCGACCCGGGGCCGCACCGGCCCGGTTATGTGATGCGGATGCTGGAGCTGTTCGCGGGGATGCCCTTCCACGCGTTCTTCGGCATCGCGGTCATGATGGCCAGCGAGCCGATGCTGACCACCTTCGAGCACCCGCCCGCCTCGCTGGGCATCGACGCGCTCGGCGACCAGACGGCGGCGGGCGGCATCGCCTGGGCGTTCAGCGAGATCCCGTCGGTCGTCGTGCTGGTGGCGCTGCTCTTCCAGTGGTACACCTCCGAGCAGCGGCAGGCACGGCGCGGCGACCGGGCCGCGGACCGCGACGGTGACGCGGAACTCGTCGCGTACAACGCGTATTTGGCATCGTTGGAGGCGCGCGGTCGCGGCTGACGGAGGGGGGCCCGGGATGGGCGAACAGGTACGGATCTCGGGGGCGGCGCTGGAGCTGCCCGGCGGGGTGACGGTCCGCTTCATGCGGACGCTGCGGCTGCCCGAGAAGGGCACGCACCCGCTGCCGCCCGGCCTGGGCTCCTTCCCGCTGCGCCGCGTGGGCGACTTCGCCGGGCGGACTCCGGAGCGGTGGCGCGCGCACGGCGGGGTGCTGCTGCCGGTGTATCAGCGCGAGGCGATGTGGCTCAGCTTCTCCTCGGCCGCGCCCGCCGCCCTCCAGGTCGGTGTCGGGAAGGTGTGCGCGGTGTCGGGCCGGCCGTGGAGCGACCGGCTGTCGCGCGACCCGCAGAATTACGTGGTGCTGCCCCGGCAGCCGTGGCTGGACGGCATCAACTCGGGCCCCGGCACGATCCGGCAGTTCGTGGCCGTGCCCCTGGGGCTCGGGGCGACCGTGGAGGGGCAGGTCTCCGGCGAGGAGGTCTGGGGCGGGGTGCAGCTCCAGGTGTTCGAGCTGCGCGAGGAGCCGCTGGCGCGCTGGCGCGCCGAGCAGAGCCGCAGGACGGTGACGACGAACGGGCCGTGGGGTGTGTCGGCGCAGGCGGGCGGGGGGTACGGCGGACCCGCGCTCCCGTCGATGGCCCCTGGCGCGGGTCACGTGCCGCCGCCCGCACCGATGGCGGCCAGGTCGGCGCCCGCGATGGGGCTCGGCGCGGGCGGCCGGATGCGCCAGGAGGTGTACCGCGACGAGCGGCCCGCGCAGGACTGGCGGAAGAAGCCGTCCGGCCGGGTCTTCGTCCATCTGGCGACGGCCCCGCAGTGGCGGGAGATCACCGGAGAACCGGCGCCCGCGTCCCCGGTGGACCGGGCGGCGTACAACGCGGCGGGGCTGCCGTGGTTCGACTACTACGACGCGGACGGCGAGGATCTGGCCGCCACCGAGCCGTTGACCGGGGTCAGGCCGGTCGGTGACTGGCTGGGCGATGACGAGCAGCCGTGGGCGCCGCCGAAGCCGGAGCAGGTCGAGCACCTGGGCGACGATCCGGGCCGGGTGACCGACGGGGAGTGGTGAGCGGCCTGGCGCGCGGCGGGCCGTGAGGCGTGGTGGCGCGCGGGGTGCCCGTGGGGTCACCATGAAGGAAGGGCCGCGATACGGCTTCCGCCTCGTCGGCGGGTGCGCGCACGCGCCTGCGGAAGGGAGGCGTGCGATGCCGGGTTCCGTGAAAGCGATGGCGTTGACCACGGTGGCGTTTCTGGTCGCGGTGGTCGCCTACACCGTGGCACTGGGGTCGAACGGCTGGCTGTGGTTCGGCTGGGTGGTGCTGGGCCTGTGCACGGCGGGGGCGGCGGCGATCCGGGAGCCGCACTGAGTGTGCGGGCGCGCCGAACGAGCGGGCCGGCTGAGCGAGCCCCGGGCCGGGCGGGCGGCCGACCGGCCTGATACGGATACGGGCGGGCGGCCGGATCTGGGCAGGCGGCTGGATACGGGCGGGCGGCCGGATCTGGGCGAGTGGCCTACTCCCCCGCCGCCGGGGCCGCGTGCCGGGCGAGGCCGGAGACCAGCAGGTCGAGGCCGAATTCGAAGCGTTCGTCGCCGACGTCCCGCATCAGCTCGTCGACCATGCCGGTGATGACGGGGAACTGCCCGCTGGGCAGGCTCTTGTAGTAGTCGCGGACCTGGGCGAGGAAGTCGTCCTTGCCCGCCGTCGTGACGCCGGTGCGGAAGGCGAGGGCGGCCTCCTCGGCCGCGGCGGCGGTGACGTACAGCGCGAGCGCGTCGACCCCGTAGGCGCAGACCTGCACGGGCAGTCGCCCCGCGGCGAGGATGGCGAGCACGCCCTCGGCCGTGCGCATCGCGTTCTCGCCGGTGGGGACGCCGGTCTCGATCGAGAGCCGGGCCAGGTCGCCGTGCGCGGCCAGCGCCGCGCGGGCCTGCCGCATCACGTCCTTCACCTGCTCCTGCCACCGCTCGGGGTCGGGGACCGGGCAGTGGATCTCGGCCCTGACCCGGTCGAGGACCAGGGCGATCAGCTCGTCCCGCCCGGCGACGTGCGCGTAGAGGGAGGCCGCTCCCGTGCCCAGCTCCTGGGCGACCCGGCGCATGCTCATCGCGTCGATGCCCTCGGTGTCGACGATCCGCAGGGCCGCCGCGATGATCCCGTCCTGGCTGAGGACGCGGCGCGGCGCGCGCTTGCGGGTCGGCCCCCAGGGCGGGGCGGGGATCTCGGTCACGGCGGTGGAACCTCCAGGGACAGCGGCTGCGAACATCGTACTTGACACGAACAGTGTTCGTAAGTAGAACGGTGTTCGTTCACAGCACGCCGTCCCGCCACCGCCCGGAGGAATCACCGTGACCGCATCGACCCTCACCGAGGACCCGGATCGCGCGTCGGAGCCGGACGCGGCCCCGGTCGGCGGTGCGCGGCTGCGCTGGCTCGCCCTCGCCGTGGTCCTGGCCGTGGAGGTGATGGACCTGCTGGACGCCACGATCGTCGGCGTGGCCTCGCCCTCGATCCAGGCGGACTTCGGCGGCAGCTCCACCCGTATCCAGTGGATCGCCGCCGCGTACACCCTCGCCTTCGCCGTCCTGATGATCACCGGGGCGCGGCTCGGTGACATCGTCGGCCGCCGCCGGATGTTCCTGATCGGGGTGGCGGGCTTCGCGGTCTGCTCGCTGCTGTGCGCCTGCTCGGGCTCCGCGGACATGCTGATCGGCATGCGGGCGGCGCAGGGCGCGTTCGCCGCGATGATGGTGCCGCAGGGCCTCGGCCTGATCAGGGAGGTCTTTCCGCCGGCCGAAATGGGCGCCGCCTTCGGCGTGTTCGGGCCGGTGATGGGTCTGGCGGCGGTCGCCGGTCCGGTGCTCGGGGGTTTCCTGACCGACGCCGATCTGTTCGGCACCGGCTGGCGGGCGATCTTCCTGATCAATGTGCCGATCGCGCTCGTCGCCTTCGCCGCCGCCCTGCGCGTACTGCCGGAGAGCCGCGCCCCACGGCCGCCCCGGCTCGACGTGCCGGGTGTCGGCATCCTCAGCGTCGCCGTTCTGCTGCTGGTCTATCCGCTGGTGCAGGGCCGCGACCTGGGCTGGCCGCTGTGGAGTCACCTCTGCATGGCGGCGTCCGTACCGGTCCTCGTCCTCTTCGCGCGCTACCAGAAGTCGGTACGGGCCCGCGGCGGCTCGCCGCTGATCGAGCCGGGACTGTTCCGGCACCGCGGCTACACCGGCTCCCTCGCCGTCGGCCTGGTCTTCTTCGCCGCGCTGACCGGCCTGATGCTGGTGGTCACCCTCTACCTCCAGTACGGGCTCGGCTTCAGCGCCCTGCACGCGGGCGCGACGATGATCCCCTGGGCGTTCGGCTCCGCCGTCGGCGCGACGCTGTCCGGCATGCGGCTCGGCCCGCGCTACGGCCGCCGTGCCGTACAGGGCGGGCTGCTGCTCACCGCGCTGTCCGTGGGCGCGGTGGCACTGACCGTGCGCCTGGCGGGCGACTCCGTGACGAGCTGGCAGCTCGTACCGTCCCTGCTGGTCAGCGGCGCGGGACTCGGTGTGGTGATGGCGCCGTTCTTCGACATCGCGCTGGCGGGTGTGTCCGACCAGGAGACCGGCTCCGCCTCCGGGGTGCTCAACGCGGTGCAGCAGCTCGGCGGTTCGATCGGCGTCGCCGTCCTGGGCACGGCCTTCTTCGCTCGGACCGGACACGGCATGGGCGCGGCGGCCGTGGCCACCTTGCTGATGGCGGCGGGCGGGCTCGCCGCCGCCTTCCTGGTGGCCTTCCTGATGCCGCGCGCGGCCCAACACGCCGGGCAGGGCGAGGAGTCGGGGCCGGCCGGACACTGACCGGAGAACCGTGCGTACGCCCCGGGCCGGTCAAAGGCGCGGGTCGTGGGCGTGCTCCGGGCTCGCGCGGCGGGGGCGCGGGCACTACTCTGCCGGGGCACCGAGGATCGGGGCACCGCTCTCCGGGCGCACCGGGACGGGTCAGGGGAGGCAGCCACCGTGTTCTACCGACTGCTCAAGTACGTGGTCCTCGGGCCGCTGTTGCGGCTGATGTTCCGGCCCCGGATCGAGGGGATGGAGAACATCCCCGAGAGCGGCCGGGCGATCATCGCGGGCAATCACCTGTCGTTCACCGACCATTTCGTGATGCCCGCGATCCTGCCGCGCCGCATCACCTTCCTGGCCAAGGCCGAGTACTTCACCGGTCCCGGTCTGAAGGGGCGGCTGACGGCGGCGTTCTTCCGCAGCGTCGGACAGATCCCGGTCGACCGGTCGGGCGGCAAGGCGTCGCAGGCGGCCGTCACCGCGGCGATCGAGGTCCTGGAGCGCGACGAGCTGCTGGGCATCTACCCGGAGGGCACCCGCTCGCACGACGGGCGGCTGTACCGCGGCAGGACCGGCGTCGCGCTGATGGCGCTGCGCGCCCAGGCCCCCGTGATCCCCTGCGCGGTGCTCGGCACCTTCGAACTCCAGCCGCCGGGACGGAAGTTCCCGCGGATCGGCCGGGTCACCATCCGCTTCGGCGAGCCGCTGGACTTCAGCCGCTTCTTCGGCATGGAGGAAGAGCGGTACGTGGTGCGGTCGGTGACCGACGAGATCATGTACGCGATCATGGCGATGTCCGGGCAGGAGTACGTGGACCGGTACGCGGGCGAGGTGAAGGCCGAGCAGGCGGCGCTCGCGCAGGGCGGCACCGGGGGGCGGCTGCGCCGCAAGTCGTCCTGATCCGGGGCCTGTTCCCGCCCCGCCGGGGATTGCGCCGCGCCCCGCCGGGACCCCGCCACGCGCTGCCGGGGCTCCTTCTCGCGCTGCCGGGGCTGCGCCGAGGGCGAATCCGCGCAGGGCGAACCCCTCTGGTCCGCGCGGTGCCCGCCCGCATAGCGTCCTCACCATGACGGGAACCGCGTTCGTGATCGGCGCTTCTGGACAGATCGGGCGGCAGGCCGTACGCGCCCTGGCCGCGGACGGCTGGCAGGTGACGGCCGCCTCGCGCGGCGGCGGCTCGGACGAGGGGTGGCCGCCGGGCGTGCGTACGGTCCGGGTGGACCGCTCGGACAGCGCCGCGCTGGCCGCGGCGCTCGGCGACGGCTGCGACGTCCTGCTGGACTGTGTGGCCTACGACGGCGCCGACGCACGGCAGTTGCTGTCGCTGTCCGACCGGATCGGTTCCGCGGTGGTGATCTCCAGCGCGGCGGTGTACGAGGACGAGGCGGGCCGCAATTTCGACACGCAGGCGGAGCCGGACGGCTCCCCGCGCTTCCCGGTGCCGCTCCCGGAGACCTGCGCGACGGTCGCGCCGGGCCCCGCGACGTACGGCACCCGCAAGGTCGAGTTGGAGCGGACACTGCTGGAGGCGGGCGACCGGCTGCCGTCAACGCTGCTGCGCGCCGGGGCGATCCACGGCCCGCACAGTCCGCTGCCGCGTGAGATGTACTTCGTCAAACGCGCGCTGGACGGCCGTCCGGTGCGGGTGCTGGCGTACGGGGGCAGGAGCCGGTTCCATCCGGTGCACGCGTCGAACATCGCCGAGCTGGTCCGGCTGGCGGCGGCGAAGCCGGGCTCCCGTGCGCTCAACGCGGGTGATCCGCGGGTGCCGACCGTCGCGGAGATCTCCGCAGCGGTGGACCGGGCGCTGGGTGTGACCAGCGAGACCGTGCTGGTGGACGGGCCGCCGCCGGAGCCGACCGTGGGCGACACTCCGTGGGGCATGCCGTACCCGATGGTGCTGGACATGTCGGCGGCCGAGCGCGAACTGGGCTACCGCGCGGTCACCTCGTACGAGGAGTCGCTGCCGGGGACGGTGGCCTGGCTGGCGGCGGAGCTGGACAAGGCGGACTGGCGCGAGGTGTTCCCGCTGCCCGCGCGGCTGTCGGAGCACGGCGACTGGTTCGACTACGCGGCCGAGGACCGCTGGCTGGCCGGGCGCGGGGCGTGACGCCCGGTCCGCGCGGCGGCGTCAGCGGCCGTCCCGCCAGGGCCACTTGAAGCGGCGCATCACCCGGACGTGGCCGAAGACGGAGCGTCCGGTGATCCGTACGACCGGTCCGTCCACGCCGCTCTTGTCGCTGCGGCGGCCGTGCTGGGAGCGCTTGCCGAACAGCGCCGTGCCGACGTCGTAGACCTGCGCGTGGTCGGGGACGATGACCTCGACCTTGCCGAAGAAGGAGTCGGCCTGGATGACCACCTCGCGGCGGGTGAACACCGCCTGCCGCAGGTCGATCACGACGGCGCCGAAGCTGGCCCGTACGACGGTGTGCGGCGGCACCGGCCACTGGCCAGAGCGGCGGACCTTGCTGAACAGCGCCCGCACCGCCTCGTTGTCGGCGGGCGAGGCGAGCGGGGCGCCGGGCGCGGGGGCGGGCAGGTCGGCGGTGAGCGGCGCCAAGTCGCCGCGGGTCCTGGCGGCGTAGGCCGCCTCCATCCGCTCGGCGTGCTCCTCGGCGGTCAGCCGGCCCGCGGCGAATGCCTCCGCCAGCAGCGCCGCCGTACGGTCGCGCTCGTCGTCGGACGCCCGCATCCTCGGCTCGCCGGAACGCGCCTTCGGGGACAGCTCGGACACGGCACTACCTCCCAGGGAAACGGAACGCGACTCACGATATATCGCGTCTACCGCCGCCCGCAAGAAGCCGGCCGGAAGGCCGGACGAAGCCGTACGAAGTCCGGGATCAGCCCGTACGGATCGGCCCGACGGCCGCCGCGACCGCCCGAATTCACTCGCGCCGGAGCCCGTACACGCCCTACCGTCCTGGGCATGAGTGCTCGTCTGCGGAACATCGCCACGGAGAATCAGCGGATCGCGGCGGAGGGCGGGTACGACTCCCCGGCCGGACGGTACGTCCCGCTCGGCGAGGCCGTCGCGGCGGCGGCCGACGGGACCCGGATGTACGGCCCCGCGCCGGTCGCGGTCCCCGGCGAGGGAGCGTGGGGCGACGGGCCCGTGCGCTGCGAGGTGACGCCGGAGAGCAGCATGGAGGCGGCGGCCAGGCTGGTCGCGGCAGACGCCGCGGGCGGCGCGGTGGCCGTGCTCAACTTCGCCTCCGCACGCAACCCCGGCGGCGGTTACGTCAAGGGAGCGCAGGCGCAGGAGGAGGCGCTGTGCCGTTCCTCCGCGCTCTACACCTGTCTGCTGCGCGCACCCGAGTTCTACGCCCACCACCGGGCGGACACCGATGTCTTCTACAGCGACCGCGTCATCCACTCCCCCGCCGTGCCGGTCTTCCGCGACGACAGCGGCACGCTGCTCGACGTGCCGTACACCGTCGGCTTCCTCACCTCGCCCGCGCCGAACGCCGGGGTCATCGCGCGCACGACGCCCGACCGCGTGCCCCTCGTCGGAGCGGCCCTCGACGCGCGCGCCGAGCGGGTCCTGGAGGTGGCCGCCGTACACGGCTACCGGCGGCTGGTGCTGGGCGCCTGGGGCTGCGGGGTCTTCATGAACGACCCGGCGCGGGTCGCCGCCGCCTTCGCCCGGCTGCTGACCGGCGACGGCCGCTTCGTGGGCGCCTTCGACCAGGCCGTCTTCGCGGTCCTGGACCGGCGCGCGGACTCCCCCACCCGTGCGGCCTTCGCCGCCGCCTTCACCGACACCGCCGCGAAGCGGCCGTAGCCGTACCGCGGTTGTCGCCGCCCCGTGGCGGCGCGGCCGTCACGCCGGACGCGCGGCGGGCGGCCCACCGCACCGTGAAGGTGGGTGGACCGCCCGTACGCGGTCTCGCCGGTTCCTCGCCCTAGGACGCGGCGGGTACGGGTGCGGCGTGGGGTCCGCACACCACGTCGTGGGCGTCGACCGTGCCCGTCAACAGATAGCTCTCGACACGGGAGTTGATGCACGGGTTCACCAGGTTGGTGACGCCGTGCGAGCCCGCGTCCTTCTCGGTGATCAAGCGGGAGCCCGCCAGGCGGCGGTGGAGTTCGAGCGCTCCGGTGTAGGGGGTCGCCGCGTCCCTGGTGCTCTGCACGATCAGCACGGCGGGCAGCCCGTGGTGCGAGCGGACGTCCACCGGGCGCTGCTGCTTGACGCCCCAGGTGGCGCACGGCAGGTTCAGCCAGGCGTTCTCCCACGTCAGGAAGGGGTACTTGGCGTGCAGCGCGGTGTTGTCCCGGTCCCATGTGCGCCAATTCGTGGGCCACTTGGCGTCGGTGCACTCCACCGCGGTGTACACGGCGTTGCTGTTCTCGGCCGAGATGTTGCCCGCGGTGTCGGACAGGTCGGGCGCCGCCGCGTCGAGCAGCGCCTGGGTGTCACCCGCCTCGTAGCGGCTCCAGACGCCCGCGACCGTGGCCCACGTCGAGTCGTAGTAGGGCGCGTTCTGGAAGAAGCCGAGGAGTTCGTTCGGCCCGACGACGCCGCCGATCGGGTGGCTCTTGGCGGCGGCGCGCAGCGCGAGCCACTTCTGCTCGACCTTCGCGGGCGTGTCGCCGAGGTGGTAGACGGAGTCGTACGTCGCGACCCACGCCTCCCAGTCGTCCCAGCGGCCCTGGAAGGCCACGTCCTGGTCCAGGTTGTTCCGGTACCAGATCTGGTCCTGCGCCGGGTTGACGACGCTGTCCACGATCAACCGGCGCACGTGCGTCGGGAAGAGCGTCGCGTAGACCGCGCCGAGGTACGTGCCGTAGGAGACGCCCAGGTAGTTGAGCTTCTTCTCGTGCAGCGCGGCGCGGATGACGTCCAGGTCGCGTGCGGTGTTCTGCGTGGTCATCTGGGAGAGCGTCCGCGCGCCGGTGCGCTCCAGGCAGCCGTCGGCGTACTCGGCGGCGAGCTTGCGCTGTGCGAGCTTGTCAGCCTCGCTGTCCGGCACCGGGTCGGCCTTGGGGGCTTTCACGTACTCCTGCGGGTCCTCGCAGGAGATCGGGGCGGAGTGGCCGACGCCGCGCGGGTCGAAGCCCACGAAGTCGTACGCCTTCGCCGTCTTGACCCACAGCGCGGAGGAGGTGGTGACCCGGACCGGGAAGCGCAGTCCCGAACCGCCGGGACCGCCCGGGTTGTAGATCAGCGCGCCCTGCCGTTCGGCCGGGGTACCGGTGTTGCCCGCCCGGTCCACGGCCAGCTTGACGGTCGCGCCGAACGGCTTGCCGTAGTCGACGGGCACGGTCACATAGCCGCAGGTGATCGGCGACGGAATGTTCCAACTCGCCGGGCAGGCAGCCCAGTCGATGCCCTTGCGGGCGGCGTTCGCGGCGGCGATCACCACGCCGACGGACTCGGGTACGGTGACGGACCGCGCCGATCTCGACGGCTGGTCGTGCGACTGTGCGGTGGCCGCCGGGGCGGCTGCAATGGCGCCCGCGATCAGGGCGCCGGTGGAGACGAGCACGATCGTGCGTCTCAAGGCGGAAACTCCCCTCCTGGTCCGTGGCTTGTGGCCACGGTGGTCACAGATGCTGCGGAGCGAATCCTTTCCCCTGTGAGTCGCCTGTGAACAGGCCAGGCGGGTGATTCTTCATCAAAGTGTGATTCTGCGGACGAGTTGGGCGTGAGGTGGCTGCCGCCGCACGGGTGACGGCCGTTCCCCCGGGCCTGCGCTGGTCGCGCTGCGGGCGCCGCGCTGGGGCCTGTCCGGCGGATCATGGGCAGTCCAGGCGGCGCCTGGTGCTCCCCCGGGCGGAAGGCGCCGGGATGCCCTCATAGCGTGGCTATGCGGGTATTCCGGCAACGCGGCGGGCGGGCGTGCCAGGCACCGAAGGGGCCGTTCGTGATCCGCCGGACAGGCTCTAGTCGGCCGGGGCGCTCGCGGCCCGGACGGCCGCCAGACCGGCGTCCAGCAGACGGCGCAGGCGCAGGCCGTCCGCGGCCACCGCGGTGATCAACGCGGCGGGGCCCGCGAGCGGGGTGACGGCCGCCCGGCCTTCCGCGGGGTCGGCGGGCAGCGTGCGGGCGACGGCCGGGAGGTCGGCGAAGCCGGGTTCGATCAGCAGGAGTTGGCCGACGGCCCGGTAGCGGCCGAGGACGGCCGGTCCGTCCCAGCCGGTGGGGGCGCCGGGGCCGAAGCGGAGTTCCTGGTCCAGGAGCGGGCGGCCGTCGAGGTGGGCGGTCAGCCGGGTGCTGAGGCGGCCGGGGGGTTCCGCGTGGCGGCCGAGGATCTGTTCGTCCCGCAGCAGGAGGCGCGCGCCGGGGGCGAGGTCCACGCGGGTGGTCATCCGCAGGTCGCTGCGGTGGGCGGCGATCACCGGCTCGGGCAGCCAGCGCAGCGCGCCACCGGCCCGTACGGTCAGCCGCACGTCGTACGTCGCCCGGCCGCCGTCCCGCCCCGGCAGGGACACCGTGGCCGCGGCGGACCCCACCGCGAGCCGCGCGCCCTGTCCCACCTCCGCCTCGATCCGCAGGCGGTCGCCGCCGAGCGGCGCGCTCATCGCGCCGACCACCATCACTCCGGCCCCTTCGCCGTCGGCGCCGCCGACGACCCGGCTGCGCCGCAGCGCCAGCGGTCCGTCACCGGCCAGCACGGGCAGCGCCGTACCGCCGTGCCCGTCGGGGGCGGCGACGATCCGCGCCGTGGCGACGACGCCGTGCGCGGTGTCGCGGACCGCCACGTCGTTCACGCCGTCGTCGCGGGGACGGCGGCCCAGGCGGCGAGGCGGTCGCCCACCCAGGCGGCGACCGGGGCGACGCCGTCGGGGGCGGCGACGGAGGTGAGGACGACGGGCAGGTCGCCGCGCTGGGCGGCGGCGTCGCGGGACATGCGGGTGAGGTCGGCGCCGACGTAGGGGGCGAGGTCGGTCTTGTTGATCACGAGGAGGTCGGCGGTGGTGACGCCGGGGCCGCCCTTGCGGGGGATGTCGTCGCCGCCCGCCACGTCGATGACGAAGATCTGCGCGTCCACCAGTCCCTTGGAGAAGGTGGCGGTCAGATTGTCGCCGCCGGACTCGACGAGGATGAGGTCGAGCGGGCCGACCGCGTCCTCCAGGTCCTCGACGGCTTCGAGATTCGCGGAGATGTCGTCCCGGATCGCGGTGTGCGGGCACGCGCCGGTCTCCACGGCGGCGATCCGTTCGGCAGGCAGCACCGCGTTGCGCAGCAGGAATTCGGCGTCCTCGCGCGTGTAGATGTCATTGGTGACCACGGCGATCGACAGGTCGTCGCGCAGTCTGCGGCACAGCGCCGCGACGGTCGCGGTCTTGCCGGACCCGACCGGGCCGCCGAGCCCGATCCGCAGCGCGCGCCGCCTTCCGTCGGCGCGGACGGCAGGCGAGGAGTGCGCGTACCGCTCGGGGAAGGTCTCGGGGTGGTCGAGATGCATGGTCAACTCCGTTGGTGCGGACGGCGTTCGGAACCGGGCGGCGGATGAGGCTGCGGATCGGGAGGCGGATCGGGAGGCGGATCGGGAGGCGGATCGGGAGGCGGGTCAGGAGGCGAAGAGGCGTACGGGCCAGGCGGCGTGGTCCTGCGCGGCAAGGTCGAGCAGCGGCGCGGACGCGGCGGGCAGCACGTCCGGGCCTTCGGCGAGGGCGCGTTCGGCGGCGAGCGCCGCCGCGGCGGCCGCCTCGTCGACGCACGGTGCCAGCCGGGCGAGTACGGCCGCGGCGTGGAAGGGGTCGAGGCTCAGCAGCCGTACGGCGGCGGTCGCGGGCCCGCTGACGGACTCGTAGGCGGCGACGTGTGCCGCGTCCTGCGGGAGCAGGCCGGCGGCGCGGGCGGTGACGCCGAGGACGACGGGCTGGTGGGCGCCGCGCGGGCGGGCGGCGGCGAGCTGGTCGAGCGCGGGGGCGGGCCAGGCGGCGCGGGCGGCGCGCAGGAGCTGGCGGCCGAGCTTGCGGGAGGTGGTGCGCAGGGCGGGCGAGGGGGTGCGGGCGTCGGCCGCCGCGTCCAGGACGAGCGGGTCGAGGCCGAAGGTCGCCGCCGCGGCCAGTGCGGCGGCGACCAGTCCAGTGGTGTGCAGACGGCCCCGGCAGAAATCCGCCAGGGTCGCCGCGTCCCGCACCCGGCCGTCGGCGACCGCGGCCTCCGCGCCGCCGGAGTGCGCGTGGCCGCCGGCCGGGAAGCGGCCGTCGGCGAGCAGCAGCAGGGCCGCGCACGCGGCGGGTGTCGTGGTCGTAGGGGGCGGTGTCGTCGGGGGCGGTGTCGTCGGGGTCATGGCCTCAGAAGAGGAAGTACCGCTGGGCCATGGGCAGTTCCGGCGCGGGCGCGGGCTCCACGACCTCGCCGTCGATCCGTACGGTGAACGTGTCGGGTTCGACCTCGACTCTCGGCAGCGCGTCGTTCTCCCGCATGTCGGCCTTGGTCAGGGCGCGTGTACTGCGGATCGGCACGAACTCCTTGCCGAGGCCGAGGCGTTCGGGCAGGCCGTCCTCCAGCGCCGCCTCGTTGACGAAGTTGACGGAGTTGGCGGCGGGCGCGGCGCCGACCGCGCCGAACATCGGCCGGGGAAGCACGGGTTGCGGGGTGGGGATGGACGCGTTGGCGTCGCCCATCTGGGCGTAGGCGATCTGCCCGCCCTTGATGACGAGTTGCGGCTTGACCCCGAAGAACGCCGGTTCCCACAGCACCAGGTCGGCGAGCTTCCCGGCCTCGACGGAGCCGATCTCGTGGTCGAGGCCCTGCGCGACCGCGGGGTTGATGGTGTATTTGGCGACATAGCGGCGGGCGCGGTGGTTGTCGGCCGCGCCGTCGCCGGGGAGCGCGCCGCGCCGTCGCTTCATCACGTGCGCGGTCTGCCAGGTGCGCAGGGCGACTTCGCCGATCCGGCCCATGGCCTGTGAGTCGGAGCTGATGATGCTGATCGCGCCGAGGTCGTGCAGGACGTCCTCGGCGGCGATGGTCGACGGGCGGATCCGGGACTCGGCGAAGGCGAGGTCCTCGGGGACCGACGGGTTGAGGTGGTGGCAGACCATCAGCATGTCGAGGTGCTCCTCGACGGTGTTGACGGTGTGCGGCCGGGTCGGGTTGGTCGAGGACGGCAGCACGTGCGGCTGCGAGACCACGGTGATGATGTCGGGCGCGTGCCCGCCGCCCGCGCCTTCGGTGTGGTAGGCGTGGATGCCGCGGCCCGCGATGGCGGCCAGGGTGTCCTCGACGAATCCGGCCTCGTTCAACGTGTCGGTGTGGATGGCCAGTTGGGCGCCGGTCCGCTCACAGACCGTCAGGCAGGCGTCGATGGCGGCGGGGGTGGCGCCCCAGTCCTCGTGGATCTTGAACCCGACGGCTCCGGCGCGCAGTTGGTCGTACATGGACCGCTGGTTGACGGTGTTGCCCTTGCCGAGCAGCCCGACGTTGACCGGGTACGCCTCCAGGCCCGCGAACATCCGCGCCAGGTGCCAGCCGCCGGGCGTGACGGTGGTCGCCTTGGTGCCCTCGGCCGGTCCCGTGCCGCCGCCGATGACGGTGGTGACGCCCGCCGACAGGGCCTGCGGCAGCAGCGTCGGCGAGATGAAGTGGACGTGCGCGTCGATGGTGCCCGCGGTGAGGATCTTGCCGTTGCCCGCGATGATCTCGGTCTCGGGGCCGATGACGAGGTCGGGGTGGACGCCGTCCATCGTCTCGGGGTTGCCCGCCTTGCCCAGCGCGGTGATCCGGCCGTCGCGGATGCCGATGTCCGCCTTGACCACGCCCCAGTGGTCGAGGACGACGGCGCCGGTGATGACGGTGTCGGGCGCGCCCTCCGCGCGGCTGGTCCGGGCCTGGCCCATCGACTCGCGGATCACCTTGCCGCCGCCGAAGACGGCTTCGTCGCCCGCGAGTCCCGGCCCGCCCGCCAGGTCGCGTTCGACCTCGATCAGCAGGTCGGTGTCGGCCAGCCGGACCCGGTCCCCGGTGGTGGGGCCGTAGAGGTCGGCGTATACGGCCCGCGAGAGGTCAGCCATCGAGCGCCCCCGCGGTCTCGCCGCGCAGCCCGGCCACGACGCGCTGTCCGGCGATCGGCACGAGTTCGACCTCGGCGGGGATGCCGGGCTCGAAGCGTACGGCGGTGCCCGCGGCGATGTTCAGCCGCAGTCCGCGGGCGGCGGCGCGGTCGAACTCCAGACCGGGGTTTGCCTCGGCGAAGTGGTAGTGCGAGCCGACCTGGACGGGCCGGTCGGCCGCGTTGAGAACGGTGAGGCGGGTCATCGGACGGCCCGCGTTGAGCGGCACGGGCGCGTCCGCGCTGAGGATCTCTCCGGGGATCATGGCGCTCCTGCCCGTCAGACGATCGGCTGGTGGACGGTGACGAGCTTGGTGCCGTCGGGGAACGTGGCCTCGACCTGCACGTCGTGGATCATCTCGGGGATGCCGTCCATGACGTCGGCGCGGGTCAGCACGGTGCGCCCGGACTCCATCAGTTCCGAGACGCCGCGGCCGTCGCGGGCCCCTTCGAGCAGATGCGCGGTGATGAGCGCGACCGCCTCGGGGTGGTTGAGCCGCAGCCCGCGAGCGCGCCGCTTGGCCGCCACGTCCGCGGCGACATGGATGAGCAGGCGTTCCTGCTCGTGGGGGGTCAACTGCACAGCCACACCTCACAGTCGTCAGAACCCGCGAGATTAGTTCGACGCGGTTTCGACTGCGTTAACCCCTGTTACGGGCGGCGGTCGCTGTTATGGACGGCGGTCGCCGGTCTGGTGACCCCGGTGCTCGGCCGCGATGCCGAACCGTCGGCGTTCGCCCGTGGCGGACGTACGGGAGCCGACGGCGGAGACCGTACTGATCACCTGCTCCTCGGCCTGCTCGTCGAGATCACGCAGTCGTTGCAGGTCAGCGGCGGACACCAGGGCGACGAGGGGCTTGCCGTGGCGGGTCAGCACCACCTGTTCGCCGCCGTAGACCACGCGGTTGATCAGTTCCGCGAGCTCGGCACGCGCTTGTGTCACCGGGACGTCATGGGTCATGCTCCCCATCATAACGAGATGTACGTCCTGTACATTTTGACCTGTGGCCAGTTCCTGCGCTCAGATCCGCCCGGAGGTGCACGCCGTGTTCCGTCCCACCGCCCGCTACGTCCTGCCCGAGTTCACCGAACGCAGCAGCAACGGCGTCCGCACGATGGACCCGTACTCCAAGCTGCTCCAGGAGCGGATCATCTTCCTGGGCACCCAGGTCGACGACACCTCGGCGAACGACGTGATGGCCCAGCTCATCCACCTGGAGAACGCCGCCCCCGAGCAGGACATCAACCTCTACATCAACTCGCCCGGCGGCTCGTTCTCGGCGATGACCGCCATCTACGACACGATGCAGTTCGTCACCTGCGACGTGGCGACGGTCTGCATCGGGCAGGCCGCCTCGGCCGCGGCCGTGCTGCTGGCGGCGGGCGCGCCGGGCAAGCGCATGATCACTCCGGGCGCGCGGGTGCTGATCCACCAGCCGTCGCTCGGCGAGGTGGTCCAGGGGCCCATCTCGGACCTGGAGATCCAGGCCAACGAACTGCTGCGCACCCGCGAGCAGTTGGAGACGCTGCTGGCCCGGCACACCGGCCGGGACATCGAGCGGATCCGTACCGACATCGAGCGGGACAAGGTCCTCGACGGCGAAGAGGCCGTCGCCTACGGGCTGGTGGACAAGCTGACCACCAGCCGCAAGACCAACGGCCCCGCGTACGGCCTGCGGTGACCCGCGGTGGTCCCGGAACTGCCGCCGCTTCCGGCGCTCACCCGCTCCGAGGGTGAGCTGATCGACTCCTACCTGGAGGTCGTCGATCTGCTCGGCCGGATCAATCCGTCCCGCACCGCCGACACCTACAGCGCCCTGCGGGCCGCCCAGGCGCTGGTGGGCCGGGCGACCGCGCTGCGCGACGCGCTGACCGTGATGCACATGCGGGGCGAGACCGAACTGCACCACGCCACGCTGGCCCGCGCCCTGCGGGTGCTGGACGGCGAGCGGCGGTCGGGGCTGGTGGCGCTGGCGCCCGATCCGGCCGCGGGACCGCCGCCCGCGTGAGGCTGGTGCGGACAGCGCGGCCCGTGCGGTCCGTGCGGCCCGTTGGTGTGAGCCTCGTGCGGTCCGCCGACGGAGAGCTCGCGCGGCACGCCGACACAGACCAGGTGTGAGCGCGGTCACTCTGCGCGCTCGAAACCGTCGGCACTGCACCAAAGGGGCTCATCCCATCGGCGTATTCACCGCCGATTCATGCTCTCCGGCCGAATTGCGCGCACCGGCCAAAACCGCCCATCGTCCGTCACATATCCGCAGGTCAGATGATGCGACCGGAGGCGCGGACCGGGTGATTCGCCCCGGTGTCCACCCGAATAGGTGAGTCGTGACCTGACTCACACCGCGCGTTTCCCGCCCGGCTGTGGCCGGTTCTGTGCGTCACCATCCGTAGTGACGACAAGCCCCCGCCGCCGTGGCGGGGCGGTCCACGCGGACGCCCAGTCCCGCCGCCGCGTGGACGTCAGGTCGACATGAGTGCACCGGCGGGAGCGGAGGACCCAGGTACGACGGGTCGGTCACGGCACAGCGCCGGAGCCGTCCCTTGGGGTGAAGCCGCACCACGCGGCCGGGCATCTTCGCCAGCCCGAACCCGACAGGTCATCCTTCGGAGGCTGATGACGAAGGGTTGCGCATGTTCGCGCTCAAGTGCATCTCCGGACGGCTGTCCCGGCTCGGGACGGCCTCCGTGCTCACCGCCACAGCGGTCGCACTGCCCGCGCTGCTGCCGGGCACCGCCCAGCAGGCCGAGGCCGCGACGATGGGCGTGAAGGCCCTGAACGTGGCGGCGTCGAAGAAGGGCTCGCCCTACCAGTGGGGCGCCACCGGCCCGAACCGCTTCGACTGCTCGGGGCTGACGCTGTACTCGTTCAAGCGCGCGGGCAAGAAGCTGCCGCGTACCGCCGCCGCCCAGTACAACAGCACCCGGCACATCTCGTCGGGCGCCCGCCGCGTCGGTGACCTGGTGTTCTTCCACACCGGCCGGTCCATTTACCACGTCGGGATCTACGCCGGGAGCGGCCGGATCTGGCACGCCCCCAAGACCGGCGCCAGGGTCCGGCTGGAAAGGATCTGGACCAGCGCCGTCTGGTACGGGCGGGTGGCGTGACCCGGACGGCCGATTCCGGCCGCGCCGCGTATCGCGCCCGTACGGCGTATACGGTCCGTGGAGCGGTGGGCACTCGCCGCCGCGCGGCCCGGCCGTCGTCCGGCCCGAACAGCGGCCCGGAGCCGTAGGACAGTGCGGGCCGGCGGCTCGGGTGCGACGGGGCGACCCGCCGCACCCCCTTCAGCGGCGTGGACAGCCGGTCCGGCCGGGGGTACGGCTCCCCCGGCCGGATCGGGGACGGTCAGCCCGCCGGGAGCAGCACCGGCGCGAGCGGACGCGGCGCCGGAATCCCGCGCCACGGCACGTAGTACGGGTTGCGTACGCAGCCGGCCAGGTCCTCGTCCTTGGTCGCCTTGTCGACGGGACAGGCGCCGACGATGAAGCGCCGGGCGAGGCCGCCGGGGAAGGCGACCTCGTGCTGGTCGGCCCACTTGTGGGTGTCACCGATCGTGGCGTTGACGTCGATGCCGCCGGGCGCGTCCACGTAGTAGTTGAAGCCGGGCTTCCACTGCTTGTAGAGGTCGTGGTCGTAGCTGGTGCTCACGAACGGCGACGGCTGGTTCTTCAGCACGTACGCCGCGAGGTCGTACTGCCCGTCCTGCGCGGCCTTGGGCTGGAAGCCCTCCTGGAAGACCACGGCGGGGGCGCGGCCGTCCGAGCGGAACAGCTCCCCGCACGTGCGCCGGTAGGACGGCTCGGGGGTGATGCGCTCGACGTCGACGCTGCGGTCGGCGGCGGCGAACAGCGGGTCGTGGACCACCGGGCACCAGCCGTCGTCGCCCGCGGGGGCGGGACGGGGCACGAGGGACGTGGAGGGCGCGGACAGGGCGGTGGGCGCCGCGGGGGACAGGGGTCCGGAGGCGACGGCCGACGCGGTCTCCGACGTGGCCGCGGTCTGCGCGGCGAGTACGGCGGTCAGGGTCAGCGCGCCGGTCGTGAGAAGCGACCGGACTCGGTTCTTGATCATGACGCACAGACTCGCGGGACCGGCCCCGCGATCGGCCGCATGTCACCCGATCGTAGGCGCGTCCGGCCGCGTACGGGACGGCTGAGAGGATGGTCGGATGAGCTCGCCGACCACCGCGGCGCACCGCGCCGGGCCCTCCCTGCGGTCCCTGCTGGACGCCGCCGCGCGAGGCGACTTCCCGCCCGCCGACGGGACCGTCACCTTCGTCGCCCAGCCGTCGGCCCGCGACGCCGGAGTCATCGCCTTCACCGCCCACACCGTGGTCTTCGCCGACATCGCCGACGCGTCGGGTACGGCAGGTACGGCCGAATGCCCGGCGTCCGAAGACACCGGTGCCGGTCTCCGTGCCCTGCTCCCGCCCGACGACCTGTCCGCTCCGCTCAACCCGCCCTTCCTGAGCGCTCTTTGCGCCCGCACCGGCCGTGTGGTCAACAACCTCGACCTGCTGACCCTGGCCGCCCCGCTGCCGGGCCCGCCCCCGCTCCCCCTCACCGAGACCACCGACCGATCCCATCCGCGGATCGTGCGGGCGCTCCAGCACCGCGACGACGTGCGGGCCTGGACCGCGCCCGGCGGCACCGTCCTCATCGGCCGCGGTGTGGCGGGCCGTTGGGAGACCGCCGTCGAGGTGGACCCGGACGCCCGCGGCAAGGGCCTCGGCCGCCTTCTCGCCCTCGCGGCCCGTCATCTCGTCCCGGACGGCGCGCCGTTGTGGGCCCAGATCGCCCCGGGCAACGCGGCCAGCGTGCGGGCCTTCCTCGCCGCCGGTTTCGCACCGGTCGGAGCAGAGGCGCTGCTGGCGCCGCCGAGGCGCCCGTGAACAGCGCCCGTCGCTCAGGCCACCGGGACCGCCCAGGGGATCGTGATCCAGACCGTCTTGCCGCCCTCGTCGGTCGGCGTGATCCGCAGCCTGCCGCCGGACTCCGCCGCCAGATGCCGAATGATCACCATCCCGCGCCCGTTGTCCTGCTGGACCGCCGCGGGCAGCCGCTGGGGCCAGCGCGGGTGGCTGTCGGTCACGCCGATCAGCAACTGCTCCTGCCGTTCGAGACGCACGTCCACGGTGAAGGTCGGCGACATTCCCGAGGTGTGCAGCACCGCGTTGGTGGCCAGCTCGGAGACGATCAGGCGCACGGCGTCGACCGAGGGGGCGTCCGACGGCAGCCCCCATTCGGCGAGTCGGGCGCAGACATAGCGCCGGGCCGCCGGTACCGAGGCAGGGTCGCTCGGCAGAGTGACGGAAGCTTCCTGCAGATCTGCCATGGCGACATCGTTCCTTTCCCATCCCACCGCGGACCGGGGTATCGGCGCGGGCTCTCCGGGCCACGCCCGGAAGTGGCTGGTTCGCGCCAGACTGCCACTAATCGTGCCGCCGTTTCGGACGGTCCACCGCGCAATGCATATATCTGTCGCTCAAATCGGTGAACTCTGCTACGTGGATACGCATTTGGTCGGCACACTGTCGTAATGACCGCCCGACTACCGGCATCCCTCACTTCAGGAGGTGCGAGAGGCCATGGAACGGGTCCCCGCCGTACGACGACGCAAGCTCGGCGGCGAACTGCGCCGACTCCGCGACCTGTCCGGAATGACCAGCGAGCAGGTCGCCGAGGCGGCCGGCTGGCACCAGTCGAAAGTCAGCCGTATCGAGACCGGCCGCAGCAGCGTCAGCGCCGAGGACGTCGATGTGCTGCTCGATGTCTACGAGGTGCGCGACCGCGATCTGCGCGACCTGCTGGGCACGCTGGCAGGTCAGGGCAGACAGCGCGGCTGGTGGCAGGACTTCCGCGACGTACTGCCCGTGGAGTACCGCGACTTCATCAGCCTGGAGGCGGGTGCCAGCCGGGCCCGCTCGATGGAGAACAGCGTGGTGCCCGGCCTGCTCCAGACCCCCGCCTACGCCCGGGCGCTCACCCGCGACGTCATGCCGCATCTGACCCGGAGCGAGGCCGGCGCACTGGTCGACGTGCGGATCGCCCGGCAGGCGGTGCTGCGCCAGGACGAGCCGCTGGAACTGTGGGCCGTGCTGGACGAGGCCGTGCTGCGCCGCGTGGTCGGCGGCCCCGCGGTCATGTCCGATCAGTTGCGGTCACTGGAACGCGCCGCCGCGCTGCCGCAGATCCGGCTCCAGGTGCTGCCCTTCGGTGCCGGAGGCCACATAGGAGTTACGGGTTCGTTCGTTATCTTCTCATTTCCGCGCATCGCTGATCTCGACGTGGTTGTTATCGATCATTTGACGAGTAGTCTCTACGTCGATCGAAAAGAAGACATCACCGCTTACGGCGCCGCTTTCACCCGATTGAGCAACATTGCCCTTCCTCGCGACGAGTCCGTCGCGTTGATCAGTAAGATCGCCGGGGAGATGTCGCGATTCGCAGGCGCATAAAGGAGGCCACCATGGCGGCACAGTCCGGGTACGTTTCCTCGAGCGCGTCGATTTCCGGCGTGACATGGCGGAGGAGCAGTCACAGCACCGCCGCGAACAACTGCGTGGAGACCGCGAGACTGGCGTCGGGGCTGCTCGCCGTCCGCGATTCCAAGGACCAGGAGGGGCCCGCGCTGCTCTTCCCACCGGGTGCCTGGTCGCACTTCGTCGGGGCGCTGCGCCGGGACGACCTCGGCCCCGCGTAGGACCGGTTCGGTTCCTGCGGCGGACGGACGGCGGCGGGCCGCGCCCTCAACCGCGCGGCGCCGTACGGACGATGACGTCCACCGCGCCCGCGACCTGCGCGTCCGTCAGGTCGCAGCGCGCGGTCAGCCGCAGCCGGGACACCCCGTCGGGGACGGACGGCGGCCGGAAGCAGCCGACGGCCAGACCCGCGGCCCGGCACCGGGCCGCCCACTCGACGGCCGCCTCGGGCGAGGGCGCGCGCACCGACACCACACAGGCGTCGGGCGCGGTCGCGTCCAACTCCGCGGCGGTCAGCATCCGGTGGAAGGCGCGGGCCACGTGCAACGCGCGGTCGGCGCGCTCCGGCTCGCGCCGCAGCAGCCGCAGCGCGCCGAGGGCGGCGCCCGCCGCGGCCGGGGCGAGACCGGTGTCGAAGATGAAGGTGCGGGCGGCGTTGACCAGGTGCTCGATGACGGCCGCGGGGCCGAGCACCACACCGCCCTGCGCGCCGAACGCCTTCGACAGCGTCGCCGTGCCCACCACGTCGGGGGCCCCGGCGAGTCCGGCCGCCGCGAGCGCGCCGCGCCCGCCCTCGCCCAGCACGCCGAAGCCGTGCGCGTCGTCGACGAGCAGCGCGGCACCGTACTCGCGGCAGGCCGCGGCGAGCGCGGGCAGCGGCGCCGCGTCGCCGTCCACCGAGAACACCGAGTCGCTGACGACGACGGAGGGCGCTCCCCCGGACCGGGACGCGTCGGCGTCCCGCCGGGCCCGCGCGCCGAGCGCCT
The DNA here is from genome assembly GCF_044753885.1 of Streptomyces sp. NPDC093221. Lineage (NCBI taxonomy): Bacteria > Bacillati > Actinomycetota > Actinomycetes > Kitasatosporales > Streptomycetaceae > Streptomyces > Streptomyces sp. NPDC093221. The sequence continues at coordinate 414,639 of NZ_JBIVOA010000004.1, forward strand.
TGCGTACGGCCTCGGGGTCGGCGTGCGGCACCACTTCGGTGGTGGCGCGCGACAGGCGGCAGCCGTCGATCAGTGAGGCGTGGTTGGCGGCGTCGGAGACCAGCAGGGTGTCGGGGCCGGTCAGCGCGGTGACGGCGGCGAGGTTGGCGGCGTAGCCGGAGGCGAGGACCAGGGCCGCCTCGAAGCCGGTGAAGTCGGCGATCTCCGCTTCGAGTTCCGCGTGCAGCGCGGTGCTGCCGGTGACCAGCCGGGAGCCGGTGGCGCCCGCGCCCCAGCGCAGGCAGGCGTCGGCGCCCGCCTGCGTGACCTCGGGGTGCCGGGTCAGGCCGAGGTAGTCGTTGCCCGCGAGGTCGAGCAGCTCCCAGTCCGCCGGGCGGGGGCGCAACTCCCGCCGGAGCCCGGCCTCGCGCCTGATCCTGGCCTGTTCCGCGATCCAGCCGAAGGGACCTGACGGGTCGGCGGTGTCGCTCCCGGCGGAGGCGTGCGGGTCGGCGGGGTCGGTGCTCTTCACGGGTGTCCCTGGGGTCGGCGGGTCGATGGATCGGGTGGATCGGTGCGCGAGCCGGTCGGGCGGATCGGCGGCTTTTCGGTTCAGCGGTTCTTCGGCTCAGCGTTTCAGTGGCACTTCGGTTCAGCGGCACTTCTGGTCGGGCCGCGCGCCCCCTCACACGGACGTCATCAGCAACGTACTGGCCCGCACACATGCACAGGGTGTGGTGATGCACACACCAGTAGCCACCCGAGTTGTGCGGTCCGCCATTGGCCGCGGGTGCCGTCGTGCGCGAGGATCGCCCCTATGGATCTGCTGACCACTCTCGTGGACAAGGGGCTGCGGCGCGAGCTGCCCACCAGGGACGAGGCGCTTGCCGTCCTCGCGACCTCCGACGACGAACTGCTCGACGTGGTGGCCGCCGCGGGCAAGGTGCGCCGCCAGTGGTTCGGACGCCGGGTCAAGCTGAACTACCTGGTCAACCTCAAGTCCGGGCTGTGCCCCGAGGACTGCTCGTACTGTTCGCAGCGGCTCGGCTCGAAGGCCGAGATCCTCAAGTACACCTGGCTCAAGCCCGACGAGGCCGCCGCGGCGGCGCGCGCCGGGGTGGCGGGCGGCGCCAAGCGGGTGTGCCTGGTGGCGAGCGGGCGCGGTCCCACCGACCGCGACGTGGACCGGGTCTCGGCGACCATCGCGGCCATCAAGGACCAGAACGAGGACGTCGAGGTGTGCGCCTGCCTCGGCCTGCTCTCCGGCGGCCAGGCCGAGCGGCTGCGGACGGCGGGCGCGGACGCGTACAACCACAACCTCAACACCTCCGAGAACACCTACGGCGACATCACCACGACGCACACCTACGCCGACCGCGTGGACACCGTGCGGCAGGCGCAGGCCGCCGGGCTGTCCGCGTGCTCGGGGCTGATCGCGGGCATGGGCGAGAGCGACGCGGACCTGGTGGACGTGGTGTTCTCGCTGCGCGCGCTCGACCCGGACTCGGTGCCGGTGAACTTCCTGATCCCGTTCGAGGGCACGCCGCTGGCCAAGGAGTGGAATCTCACCCCGCAGCGCTGCCTGCGCATCCTGGCGATGACGCGGTTCGTCTGCCCGGACGTCGAGGTACGGCTCGCGGGCGGCCGTGAGGTGCACCTGCGCACGATGCAGCCGCTCGCCCTGCACCTGGTCAACTCGATCTTCCTGGGCGACTATCTGACCAGCGAGGGCCAGGCGGGCCAGGCCGACCTCGACATGATCGCCGACGCGGGCTTCGAGGTGGAGGGCGCGGGGACGTCCACGCTGCCCGCGCACCGCGCCGACGTCGCGGAGGCGGCGACCGGCTGCGGTTCCCACGCTTCCGGCTCCGTGTGCGGCTCGCACGAAGGCGGCTGCGGCCCCTGCGGCCACGCCGAGGACGCGGCACCCGCCGCGAGCGCGGCGCCCGTGCGGACCGAGACGGTGCGGACGGAACCGGTACGCGCCGAGGGCCCGCGCCCCGATCTGGTGGCGGTACGGCGACGCGGCGCGGGGACGGACCTGCCGCCCAATGCCTGAGCCCTGCCCCTCGTCCGACGCGCCGCTCGACCCGGACACGCTGCTGGCGCTGGACCGGGAGCACGTCTGGCATCCGTACGGCCCGATGCCCGGCCGTCAGGAGCCGCTTGTCGTCGCGTCCGCCTCCGGCGTACGGCTGCGGCTCGCGGCGCCCGCCGAGGGCCGTACCGAACTGGTCGACGGCATGTCGTCGTGGTGGTCGGCGATCCACGGCTACCGGCACCCCGTGCTGGACGACGCGGCGCACGCCCAGCTCGACCGGATGAGTCATGTGATGTTCGGCGGGCTCACGCACGAGCCCGCCGTACGTCTCGCGGCCAAGCTGGTGGAGATCACGCCGGAGCCGCTGCGGCATGTCTTCCTCGCCGACTCGGGTTCCGTGTCGGTCGAGGTCGCGATCAAGATGTGCCTCCAGTACTGGCGTTCGCTGGGCAGGCCGGGCAAGCAGCGGCTGCTGACCTGGCGCGGCGGCTACCACGGGGACACCTGGCAGCCGATGTCGGTGTGCGATCCGGACGGCGGCATGCACGAGCTGTGGTCGGGCGTGCTGCCCCGGCAGATCTTCGCCGACGCCCCGCCGCCCGGCTTCGACGCGGCGCCCGACGCCGTGTACACCGCGCATCTGCGGGAGTTGATCGGACGGCACGCCGACGAGCTGGCCGCCGTCATCGTCGAGCCGGTGGTGCAGGGCGCGGGCGGCATGTCCTTCCACTCCCCCGAGTACCTGCGGGTGCTGCGGGAGGCGTGCGACGAACACGACGTCCTGCTGGTCTTCGACGAGATCGCCACCGGTTTCGGCCGCACCGGCACGCTCTTCGCGGCCGAGCACGCCGGGGTCTGCCCCGATGTGATGTGCGTCGGCAAGGCGTTGACCGGCGGCTATCTCACGATGGCGGCGGCGCTGTGCACCGGCGAGGTCGCCGAGGGCATCTCGCGCGGCGAGGTGCCGGTGCTGGCGCACGGCCCGACCTTCATGGGCAATCCGCTGGCCGCCGCCGTCGCCTGCGCCTCCGTCGACCTGCTGCTCGACCACGACTGGGCGTTGGAGGTCAAGCGCATCGAGTCCGGGCTGCGCGAGGGCCTGGACGGGGTCGCCGCGCTGCCCGGTGTCCGCGATGTGCGGGTGCTCGGCGCGATCGGCGTCGTCCAGCTCGACCACCCGGTCGACATGGCGGCGGCCACCGCCGCCGCGGTGCGCGCCGGGGTGTGGCTGCGGCCCTTCCGCGACCTCGTCTACACGATGCCGCCCTATGTGACGGGCGACGACGACGTGGCGCGGATCTGCGCGGCGGTACGGGACGCGGCCGTCGCGGGCTGACCGGACCGCGTCCTTGGCGGCAGGCGCACGGCATCCGACATATCGCGCGCCGTACGGCGTACGTCGTACGAGCTGACCGCGCTCGTCACCAATTGGGCGCAATGAGCGGTCCCGGCACGGGTACGAGGCGCGCCGGGACCGTACGCTCCGGGCACACGCGCGGCGCCCGGAGCGGCACGGCGACATGACATGGCACGGCAACGAGGAACGGAGCGACACCATGGCCATCGTGGTCATCACCGGAACGGGTACCGAGGTCGGCAAGACGGTGGCCACCGCCGCCGTGGCCGCCGCGTCGCTCGCGCAGGGGCTGAGCGTGGCCGTGCTCAAGCCCGCCCAGACGGGCGTGGCGGACGGCGAGCAGGGGGACGCCGCGGAGGTGGCCAGGCTCGCGGGTCCGGTGACGGCGGCCGAACTGGCCCGCTACCCCGAGCCGTTGGCGCCCGCGACGGCGGCCCGCCGCGCCGGGCTGCGGCCGGTGGGCCCCGAGGACATCGCCGAGGCGGCGGCCAAACTGTCCGCGGTGCACGACGTCGTGCTGGTCGAGGGCGCGGGCGGGCTGCTGGTCCGCTACGACGAGCAGGGCTCGACCCTCGCCGACGCGGCGGCGCTGCTGCGGGCGCGTGTGCTGCTGGTCGCCCCGGCCGGGCTCGGCACCCTCAACAGCACGGCGCTGACCGTCGAAGCGCTCAGCGCCCGCAAGGTCGACTGCATCGGTGTGATCATCGGAAGCTGGCGGGCCGAGCCGGAGCTGGCCGAGCGCTGCAACATCGCGGACCTGCCCGAGGTCGCGCAGGCGCCGCTGCTCGGCGCGCTGCCGGAAGCCGCCGGCGCCCTGTCCCCCGCCGCCTTCCGCACCGCCGCCCCCGACTGGCTGGCCCCGCAGCTCGGCGGCACCTGGGACGCGGCGGCCTTCGCGGAGGTCTTCGCCCCGGCGCCGTACAAGGCGTAGCCGCGCGGGGCATCGCCGGACAGGGCGCAGCCGTACGTACGGGCGACCGCGAGCGGGCGCAGCCGTACGTACGGGCGACCGCGAGCGCGCCGCTACCCGACCTGTCCGGCCGGGCCCAGCTCCGCCTCCGTCGTCCAGGTGCGCAGCTCGTCGGCTATCCGGTCCAGCGGCGCCGAGCCGTCCTTCACCAGCCGGGCCAGGTCACGTACCTGTTCCGGCGTCATGGAGGGCTTGAGGCGGCTGGCGACGAGGTAGGCGTAGGCCACGGCTGAGGCGAACAGCGCGTTCGTCTCCTCCAGCGCCGGGACGTGCACGAGCAACTGGAGCATGGCGGCGGCGCGGGTGTGGGTGTCGGTGTAGACGGGCGTGCCGAAGATCTCCGCGTCGTGCCTGCTGACGGCCGCGACGAGCGCGCCCCAGTCGGTCACCTGCGGGTCGCCCGGCGTGTAGTGCTCGGCGACCATCAGCAGCCATGCGAGGTCGATACGGAGGGTCAACGCGCGCCTTCACCCCGGGCGGCCGCCCGGGTGCCGAACTCCTCGGCGAAGACCTCTTCGTAACGCTTCATGAAGTCGGCGGCGGCCTCGACGAATGCCTTGCCGTTCTCGCCCTCGTCCTGCTGGACGAGTTCCTCGATATAGCGGTTCACACTGATACCGCGCTGCGACGCGCGCTGCCGGGCCGTCTCGGCCGTGGCTTCGTCCACCCGAACGTTCAACTGGGTCTTCGACATGCGTCCACGCTAGCGCCGTGGCGCTAGTAGCGGCAAGGGCGCCTTCCGCGGCAACGCCGGGAACCTCCCGCGCCCCCCGGGGACGGATCGGGGCCTTCGACCGTTGGCAGGGCATGAACGACATTCATCTCGCATGCCGGAATTCCCCACCCGGAAATCGGTGCGGTGATTGGCTGCGGTGATGAGCGATCTTCACCTTCGGACCGCCACCCCCTCCGACGCCCTGCCCGTCCTCGCCTTCTGGCGGGTCGCGGCCGAGGGCACCAGCATCAGCGACGACCGGGCGGGAGTGGAACGACTGATCGCCCGCGACCCCGGCGCCCTGCTCCTCGCCGAGCGGGACGGCGACCTCGTCGGTACGGTCATCGCCGGTTTCGACGGCTGGCGCTGCCACCTCTACCGCCTCGCCGTCCACCCGGACGCCCGGCGTCAGGGCGTAGCGACCGCGCTGCTCGACGCCGCCGAACGCCGCTTCACCGCACTCGGCGGCAGGCGCGGCGACGCGATGGTGCTCGAACGCAACGAGCGGGCGCAGCACGCCTGGAGAGCGGCCGGGTACACCCGCGAGTCCCGCTGGCGCCGGTGGACCAAACCGCTCACCTCATGACGGTCCACCGAGCGACGACCGGGCCGGCCCCGGACCGCCAATACCGAGCGGTCGGCCCGGTCGTGGCCGATCATGGGACCGAGGTGACCGGATGACTGAAACACTTCTGCTGTTGGTGGCCGTACTGCTCACCCTCGCCTGCGGCGTCTTCGTCGCGGCCGAATTCTCCCTGACCACGATCGAGCGCGGTGAGCTGGAGCGCGCGACGCGGGACGGCGAGCGCGGCGCCGCGGCGGCGCTGGCGGCCGTCCGCACACTGACCGTGCAGCTCTCCGGCGCGCAGCTCGGCATTACCGTGACGGGGCTGGTCATCGGCATGCTCGCCAAGAGCTCGATCGCGGAGCTGCTGCGCGGGCCGCTGCGGGCCGCGGGGTTGCCGGACTCGGCGTCGTCCTCCGTCGCCCTGGTGCTGGGCACCGCCCTGTCCACGGTGGCGCTGATGGTGGTCGGCGAGCTGGTGCCGAAGAACTGGGCGATCTCCACTCCGCTGCCGGTCGCCAAGGCCGTGGCGGCGCCGCAGCGCGCCTTCACCGCCGCCTTCCACCCGCTGATCCACCACCTCAACAACACCGCGAACCGGGTGCTGCGCGCGATGGGCCTCGAACCCGCGGAGGAGCTGGCGTCGGCGCGCGGCCCGCAGGAGCTGGCCGCGCTGGCCCGGCACTCCGCCAAGGAGGGTGTGCTGGAGGCGGACACCGCCGAGCTGTTCGTCCGTACCCTCAACCTCGCCGAGCTCACCGCGGAGAACGTGATGACGCCGCGCGTCCAGGTCACCGCGCTCGAAGCGCAGGCCACCGCCGAGGACGTGGCGAACGCGACCCGCGCGACCGGCCTGTCCCGCTTCCCCGTCTACCGCGGCAGCCTGGACTCGGTGATCGGCACCGCCCACATCAAGGACGTCCTCGCGGTCCCCGCCGACCGGCGCCCGCGCGTGCCGGTCACCGAGCTGCTGCGCGAACCGCTGCTGGTGCCGGAGACGCTGACGGTCGACCGGCTGCTCGACCGGCTGGGCGGACGGCGCTCGATGGCCGTGGTGATCGACGAGTACGGGGGCACGGCGGGCGTGGTGACCATGGAGGACATCGTGGAGGAGGTCGTGGGCGAGGTCCGCGACGAGCACGACCCGCACGAGCTTCCCGACCTGCTCTTCCTGCGGGAGGCGCCGGACGGGCGGCGGATCTACGACGCGGACGGCGCGACCCGTACCGAGGACCAGTTGGAGCGGATCGGGCTGCACGCCCCCGACGGGCCGTACGAGACGCTGGCCGGTCTGGTGGCCCAGCGCCTCGGCCGTATCCCGGCGCGCGGCGACGCCTTCGAGCTGGACGGCTGGCGGATCGAGGTCACCGACGCGAGCGGGCACCGGGCGTCGCGGGCCCGGCTGATCTCCCCCGCGCGGGCGGCCCGGCCCCCCGCCGCCGCGGACAGGGCGGCGGGCGGCACGCCCGGCGCCACGGCGGGCACCACGCCCGGCAACACCGCGGGCACGGCCGAGCGGAGACGTGACCGATGACCGTCGTCCAGTTGCTCATCGGCGCGCTCACCCTCGTGGTGAACGCGTTCTTCGTCGGCGCCGAATTCGCCATGATCTCGGTACGCCGCGGCCAGGTGGAAACCCTCGCCGAGAGCGGCGACCGCCGCGCCCGCAGCGTGGTGTGGGGTCTGGAACACCTCTCGCCGCTGCTGGCCGCGGCGCAGCTCGGCATCACCGTGTGCACGCTGGTGCTCGGTATCGTCGCCGAGCCCGCCATCGCGCACCTGCTGGAGCCGGTGTTCCACGCCGTGCACGTGCCGGAGGGCGCGATCCACGTCATCGCGTTCGTGATCGCGCTGGCCGTGGCCACGTATCTGCACATGCTGTTCGGCGAGATGGTGCCGAAGAACATCGCGCTGGCCGATCCGGTGCGGTCCGCGCTGGTCCTCGGCCCCCCGCTGGTGGGGCTGACCAGGGCGCTGCGGCCGGTGATCTTCGCGATCAACGCGTTCGCCAACACGCTGCTGCGGCTGCTGCGGGTGGAGCCGCGCTCCGAGGTGGCGGCCGTCTTCTCCGACGACGAGCTGTCCCGGATGGTGGTGGACGCCGGGGCGGCGGGGCTGCTCGACGAGCGGGCCGCCGAGCGGCTGCGGGACGCCCTGGAGCTGGGCAGGCGGCCGATCGGCGAGATCGTGGTGCCGCCCGAGCGGGTGGTACGCGCGCCGCTGGGCATCACGCCCGAGGGCCTGGAAGCGCTCGCCGCCGACTCCGGTTACTCCCGCTTCCCGGTCGCCGACCCCGACGGCCGGGTCCTGGGCTACCTGCACGTCAAGGACGCGCTGGACGCCGATCCGCGGGACGCGCCCTTCCGGCGCACCGCCCTGCGGCACATCACCCGCGTCGGCGCCGCCACCCCGCTGGACGACGTCCTCACCGCGATGCGGGCGGGCAGCGCCCACCTGGCGGCAGTCGTGGACGACGCGGGGCGCGGCATCGGGCTGGTGACGATGGAGGACGTGCTCAAGGAGCTGGTCGGTCCCGGACGCCCCTGACCGGCCGGGGCGACCGGTACGGGTCCCGACCTCGTTGCCGCTGCGCCTGAGCGGTCGCATAGGATCTCCGGCGCCATGCAGAATGACGCACAGACATACACACAGGCGGGCGCGGAGGCGGGCGCGCGGACGCCGGCCGCGTACAGCAGCTTCGTCGCGGTCGGCGACTCCTTCACCGAGGGCATGTCCGACCTGCTGCCCGACGGGTCCTACCGGGGCTGGGCGGACCTGCTCGCCGCCCGCCTCGCCGCCGCTTCCCGCACCGCGACCGGGGGCGGGGACGGGGACGGGGACGGGATCGTGGACCGGACCGCGACCGGGACCGGTCAGCAGCCGGTGCCGGGGAACGGTCCGGGCTTCCGGTACGCGAATCTCGCCGTGCGCGGCAAGCTGATCCGGCAGATCTCCGAGGACCAGGTCGACGTGGCCGCCGCGATGGGCGCCGACCTGATCACCCTGGTCGGCGGCCTCAACGACGTGCTGCGGCCCAAGTGCGACGTGGAGGAGGTCTGCGCGGTCCTGGAGAGCTGTGTCGAACGGCTCGCGCCGGCCTGCGGCCAGCTCGTCCTGATGCGCAGCCCCGCCCGGCGCGGGCCGGTCGCCGCCCGCTTCCTGCCCCGGATGGAACAGCTCTTCGCCTTCCTCGACGACCTCGCGGCCCGCCACGGCGCCCTGGTCGTCGACCTCTACGGCGCCGAGGTCCTGGGCGACCAGCGCATGTGGGCCGACGACCGGCTCCACCTCACGGCGGACGGCCACCGGCGCGTCGCCGAGGCCGTCTGGCAGACCCTCGGCCATCCCGCCGAGTCCGACTGGACGGTCGGTCTCCCCCCGGCGGTCCGCCCCGGCTGGACCGCCCGCCGCACGGCCGACCTGCGCTTCACCCGCCGACACCTCGTCCCGTGGATCGGCCGCCGCCTCACCGGCCGCTCCTCCGGCGACGGCCGCCCCGCCAAGCGCCCCGACCTGCTGCCGTGGGCGGCCGGTCCGTCGTACGACGACTGATCCGCCGTACGACGGGTCGCCCGTCAGCCCAGCGGCAGGTCCAGGTGGGACTCCTCTCCCGGCGGGGAGCTGACGGTGGTCGTGCTGCCCTCGACGTCGGCGTCGGAGTAGAGCTTGTCCTTGCTGTTGACGACCAGGGCCAGCCGGTGGCCGACGGGCACGTCGTAGGCGGCGGCCTGGAGCTGCCAGGTGACGGTGGTGTCCTGGCCGGGCACGAGGTCGGACAGGGTGTACGGCTCGTGCGTGACGATCCGCGCCGTCCGGTCCTCGGCGATGTCGAAGAGGTACGCGACCAGGGTCGTGGACGCGGCGGAGCTGCGCACGGTCAGCCGGACCTCGGGGATGCCGCGAATCCGGCGCGCCACGTGCCGGTCCGCGCCCGCGGGCAGCGGATCGGTGGCCCACAGCGCCAGGTGCTGCCGGTCGAACTTCTCCGTCTCGTAGGTCTTCGGATTGCCGTTCCACTCGGCCTTGCCGGTCGCCACGATCCCGTCCACCGCCGTGGCCTCGGTCAGGTGCCCGGCGATGAACCCGCGCGACCAGCCGGGCGCGGGCTCCTCGGTCAGTGACCCGTCCCGGCGCCCGGCCCCGGTGTTGGCCAGATACCAGCGTTCGGTGGAGACGGTGACGTCGCCCCAGGTCTGCCGGGGTTCGCGCCGCGCCGGGGTGACGACGGTGTCGTCTCCGGTGCCGGTGCCCGGCCGGGTCTCGTAGGTGAACATGATCTGGTTGTTGACCTGCGGCCAGTCGGGCACGTCGTTCGCCTCGCCCCGCAGGTGGTGGTCGAGCCAGGCGTACGCCTCGGCCATCGCGAGGTTGGGGCCGGTCGGCCCGGCCAGCGGTCCGGTCAGTCCGGGACCCTCCGGCACCGCGTGGTCACCGATCCACATGTTCAGCCGCTTGGGGACGGTGAGGCGGTTGAAGGTGGCCAGCACCTGGTTGACCGGGAACAGGCCCTCGTGCCAGGTGTTGGAGATGAAGGTCGGCACACCGCGGTCGTTGGTGGCGTCGGTGTACGCCTCCGGCGCGCGCTCCGTGCCCCACGCCACGACCCTGTCCATGTTCAGATTCGCGTGGAAGTCCGCCAGGATCTGCTGGGTGGCCTCGTCGAATTTGCGCTCCACGGGTCCGCCGGTCAGGGCGAGCAGGACGGCCACGGCCTGGAGGTGCCGGGTGTCGTGGTGGTAGAGGCTGGTGGCCAGATTGCCCCAGGTGCTCAGCGCCACGACCGCGTCCACCCGGTCGTCGTTCGCCGCGACGAGCTGGCTGATCCCGGACCCGTAGGACTCGCCGAGGAATCCGATCCTGCTCGGTGCGAAGTGCTCCTGCGCGTAGTCGATCACCGAGGACCCGTCGGCCCAGTCGTTGGGTCCGCCGACGTCGATGAAGCCGCCCGAGGTGAACGGGCCGTCCACGTACCCGTGGCCGGGGATGTTCACGGTCAGGCCGATCCCGCGCGGGGTGTACGCCAGCACGTGGTAGCCCTTGAGGGCCAGGGTCAGGTGCGCGTACTCGAACAGCGGCCAGCCGACCGGGGTCCAGCCCGCGGGGAGGATGACCAGCGGGCGCGGTTCCGCGGAGTTGTGCCTGATGGTGTGCGCCGCCAGCCGGGTCCCGTCCTGGGCCCGGATCCACGGGAAGCCGACGGTGGCGACCCGCAGCACGTCGTCGGTGAGCCGGCGCAGGTCGCGCGGCAGCAGGTTCTGGGTGGTGTTGCCCTGCAACGCGGCGACCAGCGCCTCGCCCAGGTTGGCCGCGTCGGGATTGACGCTCGCGCCCGTGCCCCAGATGCCGTTGTCGGCGACCTGGGTCAGTTGGGCGGTGGTGACCGCGCGGACCTCGTCCTGCGGAGGTCCGTCCCCTGATGACGTGCTCATGAGCGTGTTCCTTCCGTCTCGGTCCCGGACAGCCGGGTGACCGGGTAGCAGAACATGTGGCAGAAATCGTGCGAATCGCCACACCTCGATCGTGGGACCTCGCCGATCACCGGGGACAGGGCGCGAACCGACGCGCGGAAGCGTCCGGGCGGCCGCGTACGCCCGGCGCAGACCTACGACAGACCCGGGTCGACTCGGCAGTGGTACGGCGCCGGGGGCACCTGCGGCGCGCGGCGGTCACGGCCCCGTTCCCGGACCGCTGACCAGGGCTCCGGCGCGTGTGACCGGCGGAATCCGGCCGCCCGGATACCCGGTAAACTCTCCGCACGTGACTGCTAAGCCGCGCATCCCCAATGTCCTCGCCGGCCGCTACGCCTCGGCGGAGCTGGCCACCTTGTGGTCTCCCGAGCAGAAGGTGGTGCTGGAGCGCAGGCTGTGGCTGGCCGTGCTGCGGGCGCAGAAGGACCTGGGGATCGAGGTGCCGGAGCAGGCCATCGCGGATTACGAGCGGGTGGTCGAGCAGGTCGACCTCGGCTCGATCGCGGAGCGCGAGAAGGTCACCCGGCACGATGTGAAGGCGCGCATCGAGGAGTTCAACGCGCTGGCCGGGCACGAGCAGGTCCACAAGGGCATGACGTCACGGGACCTGACGGAGAATGTGGAGCAGCTTCAGATCCGGCTGTCGCTGGAGCACGTCAGGGACCGTGCGGTCGCGGTGCTCGCGCGGCTGGGGCAGCTCGCGGGTGAGTACGCGGAGCTGGTGATGGCGGGCCGCTCGCACAATGTGGCGGCGCAGGCGACGACGTTGGGCAAGCGCTTCGCGACGACCGCGGACGAACTGCTGGTGGCCTTCGAGCGGGTCGAGGACCTGATCGGCCGCTATCCGCTGCGCGGCATCAAGGGTCCGGTCGGCACCGCGCAGGACATGCTGGACCTGCTGGGCGGCGACAGCGCGAAGCTGGCGGATCTGGAGCAGCGGATCGCCGACCACCTCGGCTTCTCGCGGGCCTTCACCTCGGTCGGCCAGGTGTACCCGCGGTCGCTGGACTACGACGCGGTGACGGCGCTGGTGCAGCTCGCCGCCGGTCCCTCGTCGCTGGCCAAGACGATCCGGCTGATGGCCGGGCACGAGCTGGTCACCGAGGGCTTCAAGCCGGGCCAGGTCGGCTCGTCGGCGATGCCGCACAAGATGAACACCCGTTCCTGCGAACGCGTCAACGGCCTGATGGTGATCCTGCGCGGTTACGCGTCGATGACCGGCGAGCTGGCGGGCGACCAGTGGAACGAGGGCGATGTGTCGTGCTCGGTGGTGCGCCGGGTCGCGCTGCCCGACGCCTTCTTCGCCTTCGACGGGCTGCTGGAGACGTTCCTGACGGTGCTGGACGAATTCGGCGCCTTCCCGGCCGTCGTCGCCCGCGAACTGGACCGCTACCTGCCGTTCCTGGCCACCACGAAGGTGCTGATGGGCGCGGTGCGCGCGGGCGTCGGCCGCGAGGTCGCGCACGAGGCGATCAAGGAGAACGCGGTGGCGTCCGCGCTGGCCATGCGCGAGCAGGGCACCGAGCGCAACGAACTGCTCGACCGGCTCGCCGCCGACGCGCGGATCCCGCTGGACCGCGCGGGTCTCGACGCGCTGATGGCCGACCGGCTGTCGTTCACGGGCGCGGCGGCCGGACAGGTCGCCGAGGTCGTCCGGCGGATCGAGGACGTCACCAAGGCGCACCCGCGGGCCGCCGCGTACCGCCCCGGCGCGATCCTCTGACCACCGGGACGAGCAGGACGAGCAGGCGGCAGCCCGTATGACTCCGGAACAGCTCACGGCGGCCCGCGACCGCACCCTGGACGATGTCATCGGGGGCGGTCTGCGGGTGCTGTTCTGCGGGATCAATCCGGGGCTGATGTCCGCGCATCTCGGGCAGCACTTCGCCCGGCCGGGCAACCGCTTCTGGCCCGCGCTGCACGCCTCCGGTTTCACCCCGCGCCGGTTCGCCCCGGCCGAGCAGGAGGACATGCTCGCGCTCGGCCTCGGAATCACCAACGTGGCCGGGCGGGCGACCGCGCGGGCCGACGAGCTGACGGCGCGGGAGCTGGTCGAGGGCGGGAAGCAGCTGACCGCGAAGGTCGAGGAGTACCGGCCCGGCTGGCTCGCCGTGCTGGGCGTCACCGCCTACCGGGTGGCCTTCGCGGACAAGCACGCCCAGGTCGGCCCGCAGGAGCGGACGATCGGCGCGACCCGGATCTGGGCGCTGCCGAGCCCCAGCGGCCTCAACGCGCACTGGTCGCCGGCCGCTCTCGCGGAGGAGTTCGCCCGGCTGCGCGTCGCCGCGGGTCACGAGCCGAAGCCGTAGCCCCCCGCCCTGCCGTTCCGCCTGGGCCGGCGGGACGGCCGCGCGCGGCACCGGCACTCCACCGGTCCCGCGCACCGTCCCCGTAGGACGTTTTGGCGTCCCGTCAGCGCTTACGGGACGCCACGCGTCTTGGCGGGTACGGGCGACCACTCGCCGCGACGGCCCGCGCCCGGTACGATCCGCCACACACAGGTACAGGCTGGGAGGACATACGTTGGGGCGGCTCACCGGCGGGGACCCATCCCTGCTCCGGCGGATCAATTCCGCGGTCGTCCTCCATGCGCTGCGCGGGGCGCAGGCCCCGACGCTGACCGAGCTGGTGCACAGCACGGGACTGTCGCGGCCCACCGTCGAGGGCGTCATCGAGGGCCTGGCCGAGTCGGACCTGGTGGTCGAGGTGGCCCCCGAGGGCGCCGACGCGCGCAAGCAGGGCCGTCCCGCCCGCAGGTTCCGTTTCCACGCCGAGGCCGGGCATCTGCTGGGCATCGAGATCGGCGCGCACCAGGTACGGGTAGTGCTGTCGGACCTCAGCGGCCAGGTGCTGGGCTCGCACGGCCGCGAGGTCGACGAGGCCGCGTCCGCCGACGACCGGCTGGAGCGGGTCCGCGGCACGGTCGCCGAGCTGCTGCGCAAGGCCGGGGTGGCCCGCAGCACCCTGTGGGCGGTCGGCGTGGGCAGCCCCGGCATCGTGGAGGCGCACGGCGAGGTCCGGCTGAGCACGGCGCTGCCCGGCTGGACGGGGCTGCCGCTGGGCGAGCGGCTGCAGCGCTCCTTCCGCTGTCCGGTGCTGGTGGAGAACGACGCGAATGTCGCGGCGGTCGCCGAGCACTGGAAGGGTGTCGCGGTCGACACCGACGACGTGGTCTTCGTCCTGGCCGGGCTGAGCCCCGGCGCGGGTTCGCTGATCGGCGGGCGGCTGCACCGCGGCTTCGGCGGCGCGGCGGGCGAGATCGGCGCCCTGCACCTGCTGGGCCGCGAGGTCACGCCCGAGCACCTGCTGTCGACCACCGGCACCCCGCTGCACCCGCTCGACGAACCGGCGGTCGCGCGGGTCTTCGCGCTGGCGAAGAAGGGCGACGTACAGGCCAAGGACGCCGTCGAACGCTTCCTTCGCCGCCTGGTGCACGACGTCGCCGCGCTGGTGCTGGCGATCGACCCGGAGCTGGTGGTCGTCGGCGGCTGGGCGGCGGGCCTCGACGGGGTCCTGGAGCCGCTCCGTTCCGAGCTGGCGCGCTACTGTCTGCGGCCCCCGAAGGTGACGCTGTCCGCGCTCGGGCAGGAGGCCATCGCGACCGGCGCCCTGCGGCTGGCCCTGGACCATGTCGAGGAGCAGCTCTTCGCGGTGGAGCAGACGTCACTGGCGCGGCACTGACGTATCAGTACCGCGCCATGGTGACGTCGGGTCGGCGCACGGCCGCCGGGCTCGGCGCCTCCGGTGGTCTGGACCGGTGGGCGCTCGCCGCCGGGGCAGCCGCCCGGTTCAGGAAGCCTGGCGGCTGTCGTCCTGGTGATGGGTGACCTCAAGAGCACCCGAGTCGCCGAAGGTCAGCCGGCAGGTGTCGGCGCGGTACGTGGCCACCGACGCGGCGGCGACCCGGCCCTCGGAGAAGTAGCGGGTGGTGACGACCAGGACGGGCGCGCCGGGCAGCCGGTCGAGCTGCTTGGCGTCCTGGGCGCTGGCCGAGCCCAGCTCGACGGAGCGGTCCTCGCCCTCCAGCTCCAGCGTGTGCAGCTCGCGCAGGACGGCGGGGCCGTGGTTGGCGGGCGTGAGCATCGTCGACAGCTCGGGCACCGAGGCCGGGGGCACGTACAGCAGCTCGGTCGCGACGTGCTGGCCGCGCATCACGCGCTCGCGGCGGATGGTGTGCACCGCCTCGTCGCCGCCGGTGCCGAGGAGCGCGGCGATCGGGCCGGGCGCGGCGGCCTCGACGCAGCCCACCGTGTTCCAGGAGTCACGGCCGGAGCCGGGCCACGCCTCGGCGACCGGTCCCACGGACACGCCCATCCGCGGCGGTGCCACGGTGGTGCCGACCCCCCTGCGCCGCTGGAGGCGCCCTTCGAGTTCCAACTGTTCGAGCGCCTGCCGGAGCGTCGCGCGCGCGACACCGAAGCGGGCGGCCAGGTCCCGCTCGTTCGGCAGGATCTCACCGACCTCGAACTCCGAGTCGAGGGCGTCGTTCAGCACGGTCTTCAGGTGCCAGTACTTCGGCTCCTGCACCGATTCGAGCTGCGTGGTCCCCACCCTGTCCTCGCAATCACCGGGTCCGCGACGGGCTCTGGCTTGTCGGCCACGCCCTCGGCTTGTTCAGCCTTGTTTCCGAACCACTATTTATTAAAGGTCCTTGCACTACTACGTCTCGAAGATAGAGCCGCCTCGTGAACTTGGTCAAGACCAATCCTCGAACGCGACGGCCTGCTATGGGGCGGACGCGCGAGACGTTCATGAGTTGTTGACGGTGTGCTGAGACGCCGTTCGTGATGTCCGTGGGAAACGACGCGGGTGTTGACCTGGGCATGACTGAAACCCGACGGTGATACGGGGTAACGCCACGGAAACCCGCCGCGGCCGACCGGGGAGCACAATCCGTGTGCCCCGCCCTCGTTCCACCGTTTGTTGAATCCAGAGGAGCACCATGTCAGGACCCGTCGTGGACGCGGAGAAGCCGTCGTCCGCACCACCACCCGCGGCCAGTCCGCTGGACCGCTACTTCCGGATATCGGAGCGCGGATCCACGCCCGGCCGGGAGATACGCGGCGGTCTCGCCACCTTCTTCACGATGGCGTACATCCTCGTGCTCAACCCGATCATCCTGGGCAGCGCCACGGACAAGTTCGGGCACCACCTCTCGGTCGCCCAACTCACCACCGCCACCGCGCTGGTGGCAGCCGTGATGACCGCGATCATGGGCGTCGGCGGCAACCTCCCGCTGGCGATCGCGGCCGGTCTCGGCCTGAACGCCGTGGTGGCCTTCCAGCTCGCGCCCAAGATGAGCTGGCCCGACGCGATGGGCCTGGTCGTCCTGGAGGGCCTGCTGATCTGCGTGCTCGTCGCGACCGGCCTGCGCGAGGCGATCATGAACGCGATCCCGCAGCCGATCAAACAGGCGATCAGCGTGGGCATCGGCCTGTTCATCGCCTTCATCGGCTTCGTGGACGCCGGATTCGCCAGCCGTATCCCCGACGCGGCGAAGACGACGGTCCCGGTGCAGCTCGGCGCGACCGGGACGCTCACCGGCTGGCCGGTGCTGGTCTTCTGCCTCGGTGTGCTGCTGACGGTCGCGCTGGTCGCGCGGCGGATCAAGGGCGCGATCCTGATCAGCATCGTGGTCATGACGATCGTGGCGATCGTCGTCAACAAGATCGCCGACCTGCCCGACTCGGCGTGGGGCCTGACCGTGCCCAAGGTGCCGCACCATGTGACGTCCACGCCCGACTTCGGGCTGATCGGTCACTTCAGCCTCTTCGGCGGCTTCCGCGAGGCGGGCATCGTCACGGCCGCGCTCTTCGTCTTCACCCTCGTGCTGTCGGACTTCTTCGACGCGATGGGCACGATCGTCGGCATCTCCAACGAGGCCGGTCTGCTGGACGAGCGGGGCCGGGTACCGAACATCGGCCGCGTGCTGTTCATCGACGGCGCCGCCGCCGTCGCGGGCGGCGCGGCCTCCGCCTCCTCCAACACCGCCTACGTGGAATCCGCCGCGGGTGTCGGCGAGGGCGCCCGTACGGGTCTGGCCAGCGTCGTCACCGGCGCGCTCTTCGTGGTGGCGCTCTTCCTGACCCCGCTCGCCGGCGTCGTCCCGTCCCAGGCCGCCGCCCCCGCCCTGGTCGCCGTCGGCTTCCTGCTCATGGCACAGGTCCGCACCATCGACTGGACGCAGTACGACATCGGCATCCCGGCCTTCCTCACCATCGCCGTGATGCCCTTCACCTACAGCATCACCAACGGGATCGGCGCGGGCTTCCTGTCCTTCGTCGTGATCAAGATCGTGCTGGGCAAGGCGCGCGAGGTGCATCCGCTGGTGTGGGGTGTGTCGGTGTGCTTCCTGGCGTACTTCGCGATCGACCCGCTCCAGCAGGTGCTCGGCGCCAAGTAAGCACTCACGGAGGTCTGATGACGCGCCGCACGGTCCCTCGGCGCCGCCGAGGGACCGTGCGGGATGCGCCGCGCGCGGCGGCACCGGGCGGACGACGCCCCGACCGGGACGGGGGCGCCCGGTCGGGGCTGCTGGCCGGACCGGTGTCGCGCACCGGCCCGTACTGTCACAACTCGCCCACCCCAGCGGGAGTTCCCGGCCGCGCGGAATTTTGCCATCCGGCTATGGGGCGTCCGCCGCCGGAACGGTTCGCCGATCGCGGTCGGGTACCTGCTCGGGAGGCCGGTGCTCGGGAAGCGGCTTCGTGGGAAGCGGCTTCGCGGGAGGCCGGTTCGCGAGAGGGCGGTTCGCGGAAGGTTCCTTCGCGAGCGGCCGTCGGCGGGACCGCAGCGCTCCCGAGCCGACGGCGACGCCGACCGCGACCAGGACGCTGCCCGCGAGTTGACCCGCCCCGAAGGTGCCGACCGCCACCAAGGGCGCGGTCACCGCGGCGGACACCGGGATCAGCCCGGAGAAGAGGGTGGCGCGCTCGGTGCCGATCCGCTGCACGCCCGCGTACCAGCACAGGAATCCGATCACGGTGGCCACCAGCGACTGCCAGCCGAGCGCCAGCGCCTCGGATCCGGTGGGTACGCGGACCGCCGCCCGGCCCTCGGTCACCAGCCCCAGCGTCCCCGCCTCCACGGCGGCCAGCGCGCACACGCACGCCGACAGCAGCGGCGGCCCCAGCGGCTTCACCAACGGCGCCGCGAGCAGAGCGAATCCGCACTCCCCCACCAGCGCCATCACCGACCAGAACAGCCCCACGCCGTCCGTGCCGCCCCAGCCCTGCACCACGAAGGCGCCGGACGCCACGAGCACGGCCCCCGCGGCGACCGTCCGCGTCGGCCGCCGCCCCGCCCCGAGCGGTACGAGCACCGCGACCACGACCGGGGCGCACCCGACCAGCACGCCCGGCACCGCCGGTTCCGCGGTGCGCTCGGCCGCGAGGATCGCGAGGTTGAAGCCGACCATGCCGATCGCCGCCACGCCCGCCGCCAGCGCCCACTGGCGTACGGTCAGCGCCCGCAGTCTCCGCACGGCGCCTTTGCGCGCGGGCCACAGGAGCAGCAGACAGGCCGAGCCGTAACGCAGCGCCTGGCCGCCCGCGTGCGGATAGTCCACGAGCGCGCCGCCCGCGGTGAAGGACGCGCCGACCAGGACACAGGCGACAGTGGCGAAGAGGAAGCCGGCGCGTGGGGATGAGTTCATACGACGACGGTATGGAGACAAGCGGTCCGGTTTAAGGTCCATTCCCATGGGAGTTAAGAGGACCAATTCGGATGGTGCCGGTGCGGTCCCGGAGGGGGCGGGCGGCGCGCCGACCGCGGCGGCCGGGTCGGACGTACTCCGGACGGCGGTCCCGGCGGGCCCGCCGGACGGCGGGCGGCACGGCGCCCAGCCCGAGGGGTGGACCGCCGCGTGGGAGCTGTTGCTGCCCTCCGCGGGGGCGTCGCCGCGAGGGCGGGGGCGGGCGCTCCAGGCGGCGCTGCGGGACGCCGTGCGCTCGGGGCGGCTCGCGCCCGGCACGCAACTGCCCGCCAGCCGCGAACTGGCCGCCGACCTCGGCGTGTCGAGGGGCCTGGTCACCGACGCGTACGCGCAGCTCACGGCCGAGGGGTATCTCAGCGGGCGGCAGGGCTCCGGCACGTGGGTGACGGGCGCGGGCGCCGTACCCGTACCGGCCGCGACGGCCATGCCCGCCGTGGACGACCGGGGCGGTCCCACGGACCTCAGGCCGGGTCTGCCGGACCTCTCCCTGTTTCCGAGGGCCGCGTGGTCGGCCGCCCACCGGCGGGTGATCGCCCGGCTCCCGCACCGCGCCTTCGGCTACCCGGATCCGCGCGGCCTGCCCGAACTGCGCGAGGCGCTGGCTGAGTTGCTGGCCAGGCGGCGCGGGGTGGCCGCGGACCCCGACCAGGTGATGGTCTGCTCCGGCGTGGCCCAGGCACACACCCTGCTCGGCTTCGTCCTGCGCGGGCGCGGCGAGCGCGCGACGGCCGTCGAGGACCCGGGCAGCCCCGAGCAGAGCGGGCTGCTCGGCGCGACGGGGCTGACGGCGGTGCCGGTGCCCGTCGACGAGGAGGGCCTGTCGGTGACGGCGCTGGCCGCCGCCGGAGTACGGTCCGCCATCGTCACGCCCTGCCACCAGTTCCCGACCGGGGTCGCGTACTCGGCGCGGCGGCGCGCCCAACTCACCGACTGGGCCCGTACGGTCGACGGTCTCGTCATCGAGGACGACTACGACGGCGACTTCCGCTACGACCGCGCGCCGGTCGGCGCCCTCCAGGGCCTGGCCCCCGGCCATGTCGCCTACACCGGCTCGGTGAGCAAGACCCTCGCCCCTGGGCTGCGGCTCGGCTGGCTCGTCGCGCCGCCGGACATCATCGCCGACGCCGCCGCGCGCAAGCGCACGATGGACCTCGGCAACCCGGTCACCGAGCAGGCCGTCCTGGCCGACTTCCTCACCTCCGGGCAGTACGACCGCCACCTCCGCCGCTGCCAGCGTCTCTACCGCCGCCGCCGCGACACGCTCACCACCGCGCTCGCCGCGCACTTCCCCGGCGCCACGACCAGCGGCATCGCCGCCGGTCTGCACGCCATCGTCACCCTCCCACCGCGCTACGGGCCCCCGTCCCGTCTGCTGTCCGCCGCGACCTCCGCCGGAATCACCCTCCGCCCCCTGTCCGACTACGAGCACGCGCCGACGCGGGTGCCCGGCGTCCGGCTGGTCATCGGGTACGCGCACCTGTCCCCGGAGTCGATCACTCGCGCGGTCGAGCTGCTGGCCAGGGCGGAGTCGGCCGCACCGCGCTGAGACGAGCGGTCCGGAGCCCGGCCTCAGCTCTCGTCGTCCGCCCGGTCGGCGCTGGTGTAGTCGAGGATCGAGGCGGCCTCGGCGCGGCGGGCGTCGGCCGTGGGGTCCTGGGCGTCGGCGTATTCGGCGGTGACGGTACGGGCGCGGGTGGCGGCGGCGGTGGGGCGGGCGAGGTCGGCTTCCAGCCAGGCGGCCATGAGGGTGGCGGCGGTGCGGTCGTCGCGGGCGGTGGCGCCCAGCGGGGTGAGGGTGGCGATGGCGAGGTCGGCCAGTGCCAGGGCCTCCTCGTGGACGGCGTCCGTGTCGCCCGGACCGTCGTCGGAGCCGTCGGTCCCGCCCGCCGCGCGTAGGACGATCTCGGCGGTCTGGCGGTAGGTGTCGGCGAGGTCCACGCGCAGGTGGCCGGTGGCCGTCCCGTCGTCGGGGTCGGCGGTTTCGAGTGCCTGTCGCACGGTGTCGGCGGCGGCGGTCATGAGGGAGCGGGCCACGGTGATGCCGCCGCGGCCTTCACCGACTTCGATCCAGGCGCGGGCGCGCAGGGTGCGGATCAGGGCGTGCGGGTCGCCCACGGCGCGCCAGAGGTCCTCGGCGCGGGCGTAGGCGCGTACGGCCTCGTCGTGCAGACCGGCGCGGTTGAGCGCGTCGGCGGCGAGATTGGCGAGCATGGCGTGGTCGCAGGGGTCGTCCCAGCCCTCGGCGATCCGGGCGGCGCGCAGGAACTGCTCGGCGGCCTCGCGGGCCTCGCCGAGGTCGAGTTGGCACTCGGCGAGCCACCAGCGGGCCTGGACGATCTGGGCTTCGTTGCCGCCGCGTTCCAGGTCGGGAAGCACGGACTCCAGGACGCAGGCGCCCTCCTCGGCCCGGCCGAGCCGCCGCAGCGCGCCGCCGAACAGCAGCCGGGCGGTGGCGCCCATGTCGTCGCCGTGGCCGGCCTCGTCGGCCCAGGTCGCGGCCTCCAGCGCCTCGGCCGCGGCCTGTTCGTCGTCGCCGAGCGCGGCGCGCGCCTGGGCGATGAGCAGGTGCAGATGGGCGCGGTGCGGCGGTTCGAGTACGTCGGCGCCGTGGTCGAGCGCGGCGCGCGCGCAGTCGGCCGCGGTCTCGGGGTCGCCGCCGCGCAGTGTCAGGTCGGCGAGGGCCGCCTCGGGCTCGGCCGCGTACCAGGGCTGTTCCGCCGCGTGGTGCAACTCGGCTCCTCGGGTGAGGAGTCGGACGGCCCGCTCGCCGTCGCCGCGGCCCGCGGCGAGCCGTCCGAGCATGACGGTGGCGTCCGCGAGGCGTCCGGTCATCCCCGGCTCGGCCTGGTGCTCGTCGCTGAACTCGGCCACGTCGGCGGCCTGTTGGGCGGCCTCCGCGAGCGCGGCCCGCCGGGCCTCGTCGTCGCCTCCCGCCGCGGCGGCCAGCAGGACGCGGCAGCGCAGCAGCCCCGCGCCGCTGACCTGGCGGGCGGTGGCCCGCTCCCCGCCGTGCAGGTCGCGCAGCACCGCGCACTGCTCCTCGACCGCCCGCAGCGCCTCGTCCGCCTCGCCGGTGAGCGCGAGCGCGTAGGCGGCGCGGGCCCGGCTCGCCGCGGCCTCCCCCGGCTCCCGCGCGTCCTCGAACTGCCGCGCGGCGCGCAGGAACAGCTCGCGGGACCGTACGGGTTCGCCGATCGCGGCCATCGCGGCGTTGTCGGTGATCTCCGCGCGCGCCGCGGCGTCCACTTCGGCGCCGGTCCGTTCCACGGCGGCGGCCACGTCCGCCCACGCCTGGTGGGCCCGCGGGTCGCCGCCGCCGCTGAGCCGCCGCGCCTCGGCGACCATGTCCGGCAGGTCGTCGGCGGCGGGTTCTGCCGGTACGGAGTCGGCCCGCGGCGGGGGAAGGGCCGGTCCCTCCTCCGTGCCAGCCGCCTCGCCGAGCCGCGCCGCCCGAATTCCCAACGGCAGCCGCTCCAGCAGGGGTTGGCGCGCCATCCGCTCCCGTACGGCCTCGGAGACGGCCCGTGTGCCGTTGCGGGCGTCGAAGCTGTGCGCCAACTCCAGGGCGCGGGTGCGGGCATGGGTGTGCAGGTCGGCGGCGGTCCAGTCGCGTCCCGCCGGTCCCGGCACCGGTCGGTCGGCGTGGCCGAGCGCGGTGAGCCGTGCGGTGAGCAGCGCGGTGACGGCGTGGTGGTCCATGAGGCTGTCGGGGTCGCCCGCGGCGGTGAAGTGCGCGGGGTGTGCGGCCAGGATCTCCAGGCCGCGCGCCTCGTTGCCGGTGAGCGCGCAGAATTCGATGTGCTGGGCGACGGCGGACCGCATGCTCTCCATCGACCGGACCATCCGGTAGCCGCGCAGGTGGTTGGCGCGGGCCAGGTCGGCGCTGCCGGTCCTGAGCAGCGGCAGCAGCGAGGAGGCCAGCACCCCGTGCGGCTCGTGCGCACACGTCAACTCGCCCGCCAGCACCGGCTGCCAGCTCTCCAGCGCCCGCCGGTCGTCGCCGAGGCGCACCCGCCAGCCGCCCTGGGCGTGCAGTTCGCAGGCGTGGCAGTCGCTCATCACGTCGCGGTCGGCGGCCAGCCACGCGGCGAAGGCGGCCTCGGCGCGCGGCAGGTCGCCGATGTGCCGGGCGATCCTGAACTGGCCCTGCCGTACGGCGCGTTCGGAGTATCCGGCGAGCCGGTAGCGGTGTTCCATCTCGGCCTGCCACTTCTCGATGGCGGCCAGCGGGATGTGCGGCTGGTCGAGCATGCCGCTGGAGACCCATTTGAAGTACCAGTGCAGGCTCTTGGCGCTGAACTCGTCGAAGTCGCCCGGCTGTTCGTCCCACATCCGCAGCGCCTTCGCGAAGGGCACGAATCTCTTGTCGGACTCGGAGCTGTAGTTGTACGCGGTGAGCAGATTGAACAGCGCCTCGATGATCAGCGGCCGGTCACCGGTGCGCTCGGCCTCCTCGGCGATGCGCTCGGCGCGGGCGTTGCGGGCCGCGCCCTCCGGCTCCGCCGCGTTCTCCTGGATGGCCCGGCGCAGATCCGCCGCGGTCGTGGGCTCGCCGGTCATCGTGGACCCCCCGGGACACCGCGCCGTGGCCCGGTCGGACACGTCGTCCTCATCGGCCCTCCTCCTGCCCGGCCGGGTGGTCGGTGGCCCACTGGAGCAGGTCGAGGAAGGCCCGGTTGAGCAGCGCGGTGTCGGCGGGCCGCAACGGCCGCTGCGCCATCAACAGCGCCTGCCCGTACAGCGCTTCGACGGAGCTGGCCACCAGGTCGCGGGCGCCGAGCGCGCCGATCCTGCGCACCAGCGGGTTGAGGTGGTTCAGGACCAGCCGGGACCTGGGCGCGGTGCCGCGCAGCGATCCGAGGATGCCCGCCCACAGGTCGTCGGCCTGTTCCTCTTCCTCCTCGCGGGCGCGCTCGTGCCGGGCCGACCGGTCGTCGAGGTGCAGGGCGGGGACGGTCAGCGGGTGGAACGTGCGCAGGACGACGTCACAGCCCAGCGGGTCGAGTGCGGCGCGGGCGACGGTGAGGAAGCCGGACAGGGCCAGTTCCTCGGCCGGGTCGACCGTGTCGAGGTGGGCGGTGACGGTGTCGGCGTCCAGTTCCGCGACCGGGGTGCCCGGCCGTACCCGCGGGAGCATCCCGACCAGGTCGGCGTCGTACGTGTAACCGCCGTTGACCACGCCCATGCCCTGGGCGGCGGCGATGGCGGCGACCTGGCGGAATTCCTCGACGGTGCGGGTGAAGTGCACGGTCGGGTGGCGGCGGGCGAATTCGTCGAGCGACTGCTGCCCGTCGGTGGTCTCGAACGGCAGCCAGGGCAGCATCACCCGCAGCAGGTCGGGGTCGTGCCGGGCGAGCGTCTTCACGCCGAGGTGGTGCACGGACAGGAAGTGTCCGAGGCGTTCCGGCTCGCCCGCGGCCAGCGTCGTCAGCCACTCCTTGATCCGCTCGCCCAGCGCGTCGCGGACGGCGGCGAGCGTCTCGTCGGCGTAGAGGTGTTCGCGGGACGCGGTCGGCCTCAGGCTGTCGGTGTCGATGACGCAGCGGACGAAGAAGGCCCAGTCCGGGAGGAGTTCGTCGGCGCGGTCGGTGAGCAGCATGCCCTTGAGGTGCACGCGGTGGCCCGCGCGCTGGGCCGGGCTGACGGCGGAGGGCAGGACGTACGCGATGCCGCGCACTCCGGCGACCGGAACGTCGAGGTCGATGGCGTCCAGCGGCAGGAAGCCGAACTGCTCCTGGCAGTGCCTGGCCAACTCCACCCGGCGGGCCCCGGCACTGGCGTGGCGGCGCTCCCAGACCGGCGGCCGGTCGGTGACGGGCGTGTCGTCCACCCGGATGTCGTACGGCAGCAGCGAGCCGAAGTCGCGGGTGACGGCGGTGACCCGCTCGGGTGTGAACCAGTCGGCGGCGCCGGGCCGCGCGGTGAGGTGCACGGTGGTGCCGGGTTCGGTCCTGGCGTCGTCCGGCAGCGTGCGTACGGTGTACGAGCCATCGTCGCGCGCGGACCATTCGACCGGCGGCGCGTCCGGGGTGCGGGCGGAGCGGCTGACCACGCGGATGGTGTCGGCGACGACGAAGCAGGCCAGCAGGCCGATGCCGAACTGGCCGAGGAATTCGGAGCGGGCGGAGGCGATGCCGCTCTCCAGCGCGTCGCGCTTGGAGCTGCGTCCGATGGTGGCCAGCAGATTGTGCACGTCGGCCTCGGTGAGGCCGATCCCGGTGTCCTGGACGCGCAGCGCGCCGGGTTCGGTGTGCAGCAGGACGCGGGCGGGCGCGTCCTGGTCCTGCGCGCGGCGGGCGGTGATCGCGTCGACGCCGTTCTGCAGAAGTTCCCGCAGGTAGACCTTCGGGCTGGAGTAGAGGTGGTGGGAGAGGAGATCCACCAGGCCACGCAGATCGACCTGGAAGGTGTGCGGTGTCTGTTCTGCAGTCATCGTCGCTGCGCCGGTGGGGGTAGCTGCTTCGGCGCGGGTAGGGCGGCTCGGGTGGTCCGCGGCGGGGTGAAGTCGGGCCATCGTAGGCGGCGCGGGGGCTCGTTGACCATGGGGCCATGGATGCCGCACTCCGGCGCGAGAGGGGCGCATTCGGCAAAAACGTTGAAAACGTAAGTTAACCGAAAAGATCCGTCCTTTACCGGCCGGTCACGGAACGTTCGTGATCACGCAACACATCTTAGGCATGGTAGACGTATGTCTCAGTCGACTCCTGCCCATCCCGGATCCCGTCAGCATCACTGGCGCCGCGAAATCGTCGAAGTGGCCGCGCTGTTCACGGCGATGGCCACCGCCGACCTGATCGCCGAGACGGTGGGGCACGGACCCGACGGCCGGGTGCTGCTGGTCATGTCGGCGGCGGCGCTGCTCGCGGTCGCGGGCTTCCACACCTGGTGGGCACGCGGGCGCGGCCACGCGCCACCGGCCGCCGCGCCGCGTACGGGCGAGGACGGACGCGCCGACGTATCCCCCGACGAGGCAGGCGCCGAGCGCGCGGGCGACCGTACCGACGGCGAGACGACGCTGTGGCGGCTGCGGACGACCGTGCGCGACGCCCCCGGCAGCCTGGGCGCGGTGTGCACGGCGCTCGCGGGCAGCCGCGTCGACATCGTCACCCTTCAGACGCACCCGCTGGCCGACGGCACGGTGGACGAGTTCCTGCTGCGGGCCCCTGCGGCGCTGCCCGCCACGGCGCTCGCCCGGACCGTCACCGCCGCGGGCGGCACCGACACATGGACGGAGCGGGCGGACGCCCACGACCTGGTGGACACCCCGACCCGCATGCTCACCCTGGCCACCCGTACGGCGCTCGACGCGGCGGAACTGCCGCTCGCGCTGCGGCAGTTGTTCGGCCGCTGCACCATCCGCTCGACGCCCGCGCCCGCCGACGCCCCCGCTCACGCCGAGGACGCGCTCGACGGAACCGTGATGCGGCTGCGCGACCCGTCGGGCGGCACGATCACCGTCCAGCGCGACCATCTCCCCTTCACGCCCACCGAGTTCGCCAGGGCGCGGGCCCTGCTGGAACTCGACGCGCGGCTCGGCGCGCGCCTCGGGGCCAGGACGCCCGACGCCAGGGACGTCCTGACGCTCCCCGAGGGCAACGAGATCACGATCCGCCGCGCCGGGCCCGAGGACCGCGAAGCCGCCCTGGCCATGCACGAGCGCTGCTCCCCCGGCACTCTCGCCCTGCGCTACCACGGCCCCGTGGGCGACGCCGACCGCTACCTCGCCCACCTGCTCAGCCCCCGCTTCGGCCAGTCCCTCGCCGTCGAGACCGCCTCCGGCCGCCTGGTCGCCCTCGGCCACCTTCTCTGGGACGGCGACGAGAACGAGGTCGCCCTCCTCGTCGAGGACGGCTGGCAGCGGCGCGGCATCGGTGCGGCCATGCTGCGCAAGCTGGTCGCCATGGCCGCCGAGGCCGGGCGTGACAGCGTTTACGCTGTCACGCAGTCGACCAACACCGGCATGGTCGCCGCCATGCGCGAGCTTGCGCTGCCGCTCGACTACCAGGTCGAGGACGGCACCCTCGTCATCACCGCCACCCTGGCGTCTGCCGACGCCCCTTCCCCCCTCCCCCGCACCACCCAGGACCGCACCTGACGCCTCGGGTCACGCCCCGAAGGGGCGCGGGAAGGGTGCACTGCCGTCGCGCAGGGCCTGCTCTCCAGGGGCGCGGGAGAGGTGCGCTGCCGTCGCGCAGGGCCTGATTTCCAGGGGCGCGAGGAACTGCGCGGCCCGCCCCCACCGGGCTGTCAGCCCGAAAACACACAGCAACTGCCCCACTGGGGCCGGTTCTCAGACGTGCCACCGCGCGAGCTGAGCGCGCAGTTCCCCGCGCCCCTAAAAACACGGCCTACCCTCCTGCGTCAGCGGAGACCGCGGTCAGACGTCGATGCGACGTACGCCGGGTGCGGCCGAGGTGGTGGAAGACGCGAGCGCGAGCGTCAAGTCGGACCAGAGGTCGTCGACGTCTTCGAGGCCGACCGAAAGGCGGAGGAGCCGTTCGCTGACGCCGGAGCGGGAGCGATCGGCCTCGGGGACGATGCGGTGGCTGATGGAGGCGGGGTGCTGGATGAGGGTGTCGACGCTGCCGAGGCTGACGGCCGGGGTGATGAGGCGGACGGCGCCGATGACGGCGTGGGGGTCGCCGAGGACTTCGAAGGCGATCATGGCGCCGCCGATCCGCGGGTAGTGGACGGCGCCGACGCGCGGATCGGCGGTGAGGCGCCGGGCCAGTTCCGCGGCGGTCGCGGAGGCAGCCCGCATGCGTACCGGAAGGGTGGAGAGCCCGCGCAGCAGGAGGTAGCCGGCGAGCGGGTGCAGGACGCCTCCGGTGGCGAACCGCACCTTGCGCAGGCGCCGCGCGAAGTCCTCGTCGCAGGCCACGGCGCCGCCGAGCACGTCGCCGTGGCCGCCCAGGTACTTGGTCGCGCTGTGCAGCACGATCCGGGCGCCGGATTCGGCGGGCCGCTGGAGTACGGGCGTGGCGAAGGTGTTGTCGACCAGCAGCGGCACGGTGCCGCAGGAGTGGGCGACGGCCCGCAGGTCGACCTCCGCGAGCGTCGGGTTGGCGGGCGTCTCGACGATGACGAGACCGGTGTCGGGCCGCATCGCGTCCGCGATGCCCGCCGGGTCGGTCCAGGTCACCTCGGTACCGAGAAGTCCGGCCGTCAGCAGGTGGTCGCTGCATCCGTACAGCGGCCGGACGGCGACGACATGGCGCAGCCCGTCGGCGGCGCGCGCCAGCAGGCAGGCGGTCAGCGCGGCCATCCCGCTGGCGAAGGCCACCGCGGCCTCGGTGCCCTCCAGCCGGGCCAGCGCGGTCTCGAAGCGGGCGGTGGTGGGATTGTCCAGCCGGGCGTAGACGGGCGGGCCTTCGAGCTGTTCACCGGTGGCGGCGAAGGCGTCGATCCGCCGGGCCTCGGCGCGGCTGTCGTACGACGGGTAGGTGGTGGACAGGTCGAGCGGCACGGCGTGCACGCCGAGGGCCGCGAGGTCTTCGCGCCCGGCGTGCACGGCCTCGGTGGCCAGGGTCAGGCGGGGCCGGGACGGTGTCGTTGCTGCTGTCGTCTCCATGTGCTCCAGGCTGAACGCTCACCGGGCGTCGTGGGAGAACGCCCGTGCTACGTTCGCCCGATGTCTGATTCCGTCGCGCTGGATCCGGTGGATCTGGAGATTCTCCGGCTGCTGCAGAACGATGCCCGGACCACGTACCGCGACCTCGCGGCGGCCGTCGGTGTGGCACCGTCGACCTGCCTCGACCGGGTGGCCCGGCTGCGGCGCGGCGGCGTGATCCTCGGGCACGAGCTGCGGCTGGACCCGGCGAAGCTGGGCCGCGGTCTGGAGGCGCTTCTTCTGGTGCAGGTACGGCCGCACCGCAGGGAGTTGATCACACCGTTCGTGGACCGCGTCCGCGCGCTGCCGGAGTCCCGCGCCCTGTTCCACCTCACCGGGCCCGACGACTATCTGGTGCATGTCGCGGTGACCGGTGCCACCGATCTCCAGCGGCTGGTGATCGACGAGTTCACCTCACGGCGGGAGGTCGCGCGGGTCGAGACGCGGCTGATCTTCCAGCAGTGGGCGTGCGGCCCGCTGCTGCCGCCCACGCCGTGACCCAGACGGTCCGATCCGTACGGGTCCGGCGGGGCTGTTCCGCGGGGCGCGAGGGCCGGGGAACACGCCCCCAGCTGCGGCGTACGCGCCAGGCGTAAGGCACCACGCACACAATGGTGGTGACGCGAGGGCCGGTCTCGTACCAGGATGGCGCCATGTCCAATATCACCAGCAGCCCTCTGCCCCGCCAGGTCGCCGACACCTACGTCGACGATCTCCTCGCTCTCGACCCGGTCCTCGGCACGTACCTCGGCGCCCCCGGCAGCGCCCGCCGCCTGCCGGACTTCTCACCGGCCGGCGCCGACGCGCTGGCCGCGCTGGCCCGTGCCACGCTGGACCGGTTGACCGAGGCGGAGGCGCGGCCCGGTGGCGAGAGCGACGCCGAGCGGCGGTGCGCGCGGCTGCTGCGCGAGCGGCTGAGCGCGGAACTCGCCGTGCACGCGGCCGACGAGCACCTGCGCGCGGTGAGCAACCTCAGCTCCCCCGCGCACAGCGTCCGGGACGCGTTCACCCTCATGCCGACCGACTCCGCGGCGGACTACGCCGATCTCGCCGCCCGGCTGCGCGCCGTCCCGGCCGCGCTCGACAGTTACCGCGCCGCGCTCGCCGAGGGCCTGTCCCGCAAGCTGTACGCGGGCCCGCGCCAGGTGTCGACGGTCATCGGCCAGATCGGTGAGTGGATCGGCGACGACGGCGGGGAGAGCTGGTTCACCGCGCTCGTCGCCGAGGGGCCGCAGGAGCTGCGCGCCGAGCTGGACGCCGCCGCCGCCGAGACCACCGCCGCCTACGCGGCCCTGCGCGACTGGCTGCGCGACACGTACGCCCCCGCCGCCGAGGGCACGTCCGACACCGTGGGCCGCGAGCGCTACGCCCGCTGGTGCCGGCTGTGGAACGGTACGGACCTCGACCTGGACGAGGCGTACGCGTACGGCTGGTCCGAATACCACCGCATCCACGCCGAGATGGTCGCCGAGGCCGCGAAGATCCTGCCCGACAAGTCCCCCTGGGAGGTGCTGGCCCACCTGGACCAGCACGGCACCGCCATCGAGGGCGTGGACGAGGTACGCGACTGGCTCCAGGGCCTGATGGACGAGGCGATCCAGGCGCTGGACGGTACGCACTTCGAGCTGGCCGACCGGGTCAAGCGCGTCGAGTCCCGGATCGCGCCCCCCGGCGGCGCGGCGGCCCCGTACTACACCGGTCCTTCGGAGGACTTCAGCCGTCCCGGCCGTACGTGGCTGCCGACGATGGGCAAGACCCGTTTCCCGATCTTCGACCTGGTCTCCACCTGGTACCACGAGGGTGTGCCGGGCCATCACCTCCAGATCGCGCAGTGGGTGCACGTCGCCGAGAGCCTGTCCCGCTACCAGGCCACCGTCGGCATGGTCAGCGCCAACGCGGAGGGCTGGGCGCTGTACGCCGAGCGCCTCATGGACGAGCTGGGCTTCCTCACCGACCCCGAGCGGCGCCTGGGGTACCTGGACGCCCAGATGATGCGTGCCAACCGCGTCATCGTCGACATCGGCATGCACCTCGAACTGGACATCCCCGCCGACTCGCCCTTCCACCCGGGCGAGCGCTGGACGCCCGAGCTGGCCCGCGAGTTCTTCGGCCTCCACAGCGGCCGGCCCGCCGACTTCGTCGACAGCGAGCTCATCCGCTACCTCGGCATGCCCGGCCAGGCCATCGGCTACAAGCTCGGCGAGCGTGCCTGGCTCACCGGCCGCGAGACCGCTCGCGCGGCGCACGGCGACGCCTTCGACGCCAAGGCGTGGCACATGGCGGCCCTGTCGCTCGGGTCGCTGGGACTCGACGACCTGGTGGCGGAGATCTCGGCGCTCTGACCTCCGGTCGGGGCATTTCCCGGTGACGCGAGCCCCGCCTCGCCCCCCGGGGAGACCTGTGCCCCGAAGGCGCGCCGGGGGGAACCGCGCGCTCGGCCCCCACCGGTCCGGTGGTCGCGAAACAGCGTCTGCCCCACCGGGGCGACCCTGTGCCCGCGGCCCCGTGCGGGCCGGTCGCGCGGTTCCCCCCGCCCGCGGAAAAGCCGGGCGCGGCCCTCGGCACGGGGTCGCCGCGCGGGGCGGTTACGCTGCTGCCTTCCGGTTCGACGCCGGGACGACAGCTCGCAGAAGGCGGTACGGCTCGATGACGTTGCACGCTTCCCATGACGGTGGACGGCTGGTGCTGACGCAGGGCCGGTTGACCCTGCGTGAGCAGCTTCCGGAGGACGCGGCGCTGTTGGCGGACGGCAAGCCCGCCGGCTTGGTGTGGGTCGACGGCGTGCCGGGGGACGGCACGGTGGGCGCGGCCTCGATGACGGTGGCCGCCGCCGCGGCGGGCGTCTACCGGCCGGGCTGGGGCGTCTTCGCGATACAGCGCAGTGACGACCTGGTGGCGCTGGGCGGCGCCGGGTTCCACGGGCCGCCGGACGGCGGCGCGGTGGAGATCGGGTACGACCTGTCGGAGTCGGGGCGGGGCGCGGGCTGGGCCACGGACGCGGCGCGGGTGCTGTGCCAGTGGGCGCTCGCGCAGCCGGGTGTGCTGGTGGTGCTCGCCACCACGGAACCGGCGAACCGCCCGTCGCAGGCCGTTCTGGAGCGCGTCGGCTTCGTGCGGGTCGCGGACCGCGGCGAGCTGTGGGCGTACGAGCTGACGTCGCTGCCGGACTGAACGGCCGAACAGGCGGACGTCGGGGTCAGCAGCCGCAGTCGTCGGCGCCGACCGGCGCGGTCAGGGGGTCGGCCGTGCGCCGGGCGGGGCCGTCGGCCGTCTCGTACGCGAAGCCCTCGCGGATCCAGTACTCCATGCCGCCGAGCATTTCCTTGACCCGGTAGCCGAGGCCGGCCAGGGCGAGGGCGGCGCGGGTGGCGCCGTTGCAGGCGGGGCCCCAGCAGTGGACGACGACCGGGACGTCGCGGTCGAGGAATTCGGCGGCGAGTTCGGGGACGCGCGCGGTCGGCAGGTGGACGGCGCCGGGGATGTGGCCCTGGTCCCAGGACTCGGTGGAGCGGGAGTCGAGCACGACGAAGCCGGGGTCGCCGCCCGTGGCGCGGGCCGCCTCCAGTGACGCGGCGACATCGGAGACGTCGGTGTGGAAGGCCAGGGAGGCCGCGAAGTACGCGGCGGCGTCGGCGGGGGCTGCCGGCGGCACCCGCAGGACCGGGCCGACGGCGGTGGCAGGGGTGGCGCTGAGCTGGGATGTCCGCTGTGTCATGGCGCAGAATCTACGGTCGCGCCCGGCTTGCCGGAAGTGCGCTTCCCCCGCAAATGCCTTGATCGGCCGGGCTTTCCCCTGCTATCCCTCGTGCATGACCGCTTATTCCCTCGACCCGACCGACTGGCGGCTGCTGGAGGCCCTGCAACGCGACGGCCGGGCCAGTTACGCCGAGCTGGCCCGTACCGTCTCGATGTCGCCGAGCGCCGTCACGGAGCGGGTCCGGCGCCTGGAGGAGGCCGGGGTGATCACCGGATATTCGGCGGTGATCGACCACGACCGGATCGGGCTGCCGATCCTCGCGATGGTCCGGCTGCGCTATCCGACCGGCAATTACCGGCCGTTCCACGACATGCTGGCGACCACCCCCGAGGTGCTCGAGGCGCATCACGTGACGGGGGACGACTGCTTCGTGATGAAGGTCGCGGCGCGGTCCATGCGACATCTGGAGGAGACCACCGGGCGGATCGCCGGGCTCGGCGCGGTCACGACCAGCATCGTCTACTCCTCACCGCTGGAGCGGCGCCCCCTCACGCTCTGACCGGCCCGCCTCCGGCGGCGGCCGGTGCCCCGGTCCGCATCCGCACGCTCGATCCGTCCCTGCCCTTGACGACCCGCAGTTGGGCCGGAATGCGGTGCCGCAGGTCGGCGACGTGGCTGACGATGCCCACCGCGCGGTCGCGTTCCCGCAGGCCGTCGAGGACGTCGAGCACTTCGTCGAGGGTCTGGTCGTCGAGGCTGCCGAAGCCCTCGTCGATGAAGAGGGTGTCGAGGCGGGCGCCGCCCGCCTCGTCGGTCACGACATCGGCGAGGCCGAGCGCGAGGGCGAGCGACGCGAAGAAGGTCTCGCCGCCGGAGAGCGTCGCGGTGTCGCGTTCGGTGCCGGTCCAGGCGTCGACCACCATCAGGCCGAGCCCCGACTTGGCCCGGCCGCCGCCGCGCGCGTCGGTGTGCACGAGGGTGTAGCGGCCCGAGGACATGCGCTGGAGGCGTACGGCCGCCGCGGCGGCGACCTGTTCCAGCCGCGCCGCCAGCACGTACGTCTCCAGCTCCATCCGGTAGCGGTTCTCCGCGGTGGTGGCGGAGGCGAGGTCGGAGAGCCGGGCGATGGCGTCGAACTCCGCGCGGGCCGGGGCGAGTTCCCTGGTACGGGTGGCGGCCTGCGCGGACAGCCGGTCGAGTTCGGCGCGGCGGGTCGCGGCGGCGGACTCGGCGGCCGATGCGGCGCGCAGCCGGTCGGTCGCGGCGGCGAGTGCGGCCTGCGCGGCTGCCGGTTCCGCGGGCGGCAGTTGGGCCGCGGCGGCGGGTTCGGGCGCGGCGAGGTCCGCTTCGACGGCGGCCTCCTCCTTGGCCCACGCCTCGGCCTCGCGCTCGGCGCGCCACAGCCGTTCCGGGTCGAGCAGCGCGGCCTCGGCGTCGGCGGGCGCCGCGAAACCGGCGCGCGTCGCGGCCTCCGCGAGCGCCGTGTCGGCCTCCGCGAGCCGCTGCCGGCTGTCGCTCCGGTCGCGTACGGCGTGCGCCGCCCGTTCGAGCAGCGCGATCCGCGCCGACAGCCGGGCCCGCCGGTCCGCGACGCTCGCGTACCCGGCCCGCGCCTGGTCCAACTCGGCGCTCAACCGCCGCTGCTGCGCGTCCAGTTCCTCCCGCCGCGAGGTGCGTACGTCGGTCCTGCTCTGTGCCTCGTGCCGCTGCGCCGTGCGGCGGTCGCGCTCCTGTTCCGCGCGCTCCAGCGCCCGGCGCGCCTCGGACACGTCGGCCGCCGCGCCTGCGGCGGTGGAGTGTTCGGCCTCCAGTACGGCGCAGGCGGCGGTCAGCCGGGCCAGCGGCTCGTCCCCCGCCGTGGCGGCGGCGGCCTCCCACGCGGCCCCGATCCGGTCGGCTTCGGCACGCGCCGACTCGTGCCGGGCCGCGGCGCGTTCGTAGGCGGCGCCGGCCGCGTCCTCGTCGGCGCGGGTGACCTGCTGCGCGGCGGGCCGCGCGGGGGCGGGGTGTTCCGGCGAGCCGCACACCCGGCAGGGCTCGCCGTCCGCCAACTGCTCGGCCAATTCGGCGGCGATGCCGTCGATCCTGGCCTCCCGCAGGTCCTGCCACGTCTCCCTGGCCCGTGCCGCCGTGTCCCGCGCGTCCCGCGCCCGGTCCTGAGCCCGCGTCAACTCCTGCGCCAGCCGGTCGCGTTGGTCCGCCGCGTCCCTGCGGCGGCGCGCGGTCTCCAGCTCAGCCGCCAGGCCCGCAGCCCTGGTCGCGGCCTCGGCCGCGCCGTCCGCCCTGGTCTGCAAGGCGGTGCGCAGCGACGGCCACTCCTCCAGCCATCCGTCGGCCTCGCGTACGGCTCCCTCGTCCGCGCGCTCCTCCC
Organism: Streptomyces sp. NPDC093221; assembly: GCF_044753885.1. Classification (NCBI taxonomy): domain Bacteria; kingdom Bacillati; phylum Actinomycetota; class Actinomycetes; order Kitasatosporales; family Streptomycetaceae; genus Streptomyces; species Streptomyces sp. NPDC093221. Next base: position 449,126 of record NZ_JBIVOA010000004.1, read on the forward strand.
GGTCGAGCGCCGCGCGCCGCTCGGCGATCTCCCGCACGCGCTGCTCGGCCTCTCCGGCCCGGGCGAGGCCGCCCAGCTCCTCCCGCAGCTCCCCCGCGCGTCCCGCCAGCGCCTCGGCGCGCCAAGACCCGTGCTCCGCCGGGCTGTTGGGCGGCACGGAGGCGGATTCGGGTGCCACCTCGCCCCGGTCGGCCTTCCGTTGCTCGCCGAGCCTGACGTCCTGACGGTCCACGGACCTGACCTCGGTCGGCCTGACGGTCCGCTCTTCGCCGTACCCGACAGACGCCCGATCGGCGGGCCCACCGGCCGACCGCTGCTCGCCGGGCCCGCCGAGCGGCAACTGGCCACCGGGCCCGGCGTCTTGGCCGTCCGAGGACCGGCCGGGCTCGGCCGGGCCGGAAGCCGGTCGGGGGCCCGGCGCGTCGGCCGCCAGTGGACCGGCCGCCTGCCGGGCGGGCGTCTCCACCGGGGATCGGTGGTGCGGTACGGCGGGCGTCGGGGGCTGTTCGCCCGCGGTCGTCAGGTCCGTGAGGACGCGGCCTTCGAGGGCGACGGCTTCACGGTGTTGGAGGGCGGCCTTGTCGCGCAGGGCGAGGGCGGGTTCGACGGTCGCGGCGCGGTGGGCGCGGGCCAGGCGGTCGCGGGCGGCGGCGCGGTGGGCGCGCTCACCGTCGAGGGCGGCGGCGCGGCGGCGGGCCTCGGCGTGCCGGGACTGGAGGGCGGAGAGGTCGCGGGCGGCGTCGAAGCCGGTGGCGGCGGCGCGGTGGGCGGCCTCGGCGTGCCGCAGGGCCTGCGCGGCGATCGTGGCGGCCTCGCGGGCGTCGCAGCGCAGGACCGCGGCCCACTCCAACAGCCCTTCGGGCGAGGGGCCTTCGTCCGGCGCTCCGTCAGCCACGGCCCCGGCCGCCAGGCCGCCCGCGGCCTGGCGCATCCGCTCGGCGAGGTGGACCAGCCCCTTGTCACCGGCGGCGAGCCGCCCGGCCGCGTCCTGCTTGCGGTCGCGCAGCCAGTGCTCGACGGCCTTGAAGCGGCGCGTGTCGAAGAGCCGTCCGAGCAGTGCGGTCCTTTCGGTGGCGCTCGCGCGCAGGAAGGTGGCGAATTCGCCCTGCGGCAGCAGCACGACCTGGCAGAACTGCTCGCAGCTCATGCCGACGAGCTGCTTGATCTCCTCGCCGATCTCCTGGTGCGACTTGGACAGCGCCTGCCATCCGCCGTCCTTGTGCTCGCGCAGCAGCGTGACGGCCTTGTCCATGGTGGTCCCGGTGCCGCGCTTCTTCGCCCGCGGCTGCTCGGGCCGCCGGGTAATCTCCAACCGCCGTGTCCCGACGGTCAGTTCGAGGACGACCTCGGTGGCGGTGCCCGCCGCCGCGTGGTCGCTGCGCAGCCGCGTCACCGGCCGGGCGCCGGGCACCTGGCCGTAGAGGGCGTAACAGACGCCGTCCAGGACGGAGGTCTTGCCGGAGCCGGTGGGGCCGTGCAGGAGGAAGAGCCCGGCGGCGGAGAGTTCGTCGAAGTCGACGCGCTGGGTGGCCGCGAAGGGGCCGAAGGCGGTGAGTTCGAGGCGGTGCAGTCGCATCAGGCGCGTTCCGTCCGTACGGTGTCCGCCCGTACCGCGTCGAAGGCCGCGCTCAGCGTGGCGCTCTCGTGCGCGGCGGGCGCGGAGCCGCGGACGTGGGCGACGAAGTCCTCGGCGATCTGCTGGTCGCTGCGCCCGCGCAGCCGCCTGGCGTACGAGGCGAGCGGGTCGTCGTCACCGGTCTCGGGCTCGAAGGCGAGGCTGAGGACGTGCGGGAAGCGTTTCGCGAGCGCGGCCATCGGCTCGTGCGGGCGGAAGGGGTCGGTGAGGGTGGCCTCCACCCAGGCGTCCTCGTGCCGGTCGAGCGCCGGGTCGGCGATCAGGTCGTCGAGACGTCCGCGGATCCGGGCGAGCGCGCGCGGCACGGGCGTGTCGACCCGTTCGGCGTCGATGGCGCCTTCGGGGCCGAGGCCGACCAGCCACATGCTCTTGCGGTGGTGCTCCTCGGAGAAGGAGTACGCGAGCGGCGAGCCGGAGTAGCGGATCCTCCCCGGGCCTTCGGCCAGGGGCTCGCCCGTCGCGTCGCGCTCGGTGAGGGTCTGGCAGCCGTGCAGGTGGCCGAGTGCCACGTAGTCGACGCCGTCGAAGACCTCGGCGGGTACGGCCTCGACGCCGCCCGCGGTGATGTCGCGCTCGCTGGCGCAGGGCGCGGCGCCGGTGACGAAGGCGTGCGCGAGCACGACGCTGCGCGTGCCCGCGGGGCGCTCGGCGAGGTCGGCGCGGATCCGGTCCATGGCGGCGCCGAGCACCGCCGTGTGGTCGGCCCGGTCGGCGGCGAACTCCTCGCGGGCCAGGGCCGGTTCGAGGTACGGCAGCCCGTAGACGGCGACGTCGCCGTGTTCGTCGGTGAGCACGACGGGCCGGTGGCAGCTCGCCGGGTCGGTGCGCAGGTGGATGCCGGAGCGGCCCATGACGCGGGCGCCGACGCCGAGCCGCCGGGCCGAGTCGTGGTTGCCGGAGATCATGACGGTGGGCACGTCCAGGTCGGCGAGCCGGTGCAGTACGTCGTCGAAGAGTTCGACGGCGGACAGCGGCGGGACCGCGCGGTCGTAGACGTCCCCGGCGACGAGGACGGCGTCCACGCGTTCGGCGCGGACGGTGTCCACGAGGTGGTCGAGGAAGGCGCGCTGGGCGTCGAGCAGGCTGACGCGGTGGAAGGAGCGTCCCAGGTGCCAGTCCGAGGTGTGCAGAAATCTCACGCGACCGCTCCGACCCGCACGCTCACCCTCGCCGTTCCTCGACTCCCGCGGGCGTCAGACGACTTCGACTGGCTTCCGCGGGCACCTGTGCCGCGCCGCTTCCGGCGCCCGATCCGTACCGCTGCGATCTTCTCATCCGGGCTCGCGGCCCGTGCGCCGTGGCTCACCGGCGGTGGTCATGGAGTGTAGAAGGTCGCCGCCCGGCAGGCGGTGGAGATCGCTGATCAGGTCACCGGAAAGCCAGGAAACTGGTGTAAGACCCTGTAATTCGCCAGCAACTCCCCTAAAAGGGCACACCGCTTGACCCTGACGCGCGGGTCAGGGATTAACGTCACCGCGCCCCGGCCGACGGCACCGCACCACACCGCCGCCCCGAATCCGCGCGTCCTCAGGAGACCCGTCCATGTCCGCAACGCCACCGGTAACCCCTCAGGCAAGCCCCTCTGTCCTGCCCCGCACCAGCCGCGAAGTGCGGATCGTCGCCGTCCCCCGAGGACTGCCCTCGCCCGGGGACTTCGCCGTCGTGCAGACGCCGCTCCCGGAGCCGGACCCCGGCCAAGTCCTCGTCCGCAACCGGCACTTCCTCGTCTTCCCCGGCCTGCGCACCCTGCTCGGCGGTGAGACCGACGGCGTCCCGCTGCCGCCGCTGCGCCACGGCGACACGCTCTTCGGGCCCGCCGTCGGCGAGGTGGTCGCCGCGCCCGACGGCGACGGGCCGCGTCCCGGTGACACGGTGCTGCACCTGCTCGGCTGGCGCGAGTACGCGCTGGTGCCCGCCGCCCAGTGCGCCGTGCTGGACGACACGCTGCCCGACCCGGTGGCGTATCTCGCCCAGGGTTCCTCCGCGTACGGCGCGCTCACCCGGCTGGCCCAGGTGCGGGCGGGCGACACCGTCTTCGTCACGGGCGCGGCGGGGGCGGTCGGCACACTGGCCGGGCAGATCGCCAGGCTGCTGGGCGCGGCCCGGGTGATCGGCAGTACGGGCTCGCCGTGGAAGGCCGACCGGCTGCGCTCCGAACTCGGCTACGACGCGGTCGTGTTGCGCGGCTCCGGGCCGTTCGCGCGTCAGCTCGCCGAGGCGGCGCCCGGCGGTGTGGACGTCGTGCTGGACACCGTCGGCGGCGAGCAGTTGGCCGCGGCTCTCGGCGCGGCCAACCAGGGCGCGCGCTTCGCGCTGATCGGCGCGCTGTCCGGGCAGCTCTCCGCGGACCGGGCGGGCGGCAGCGCTCCCGTCGAGATCGACTCGTACCGGCTCGTCGTCAAGGGCCTGTCCCTGCGCGGCTACAGCGGTACCGACCACCCGGAGGTCGAGGCGGAGTGGACCTCGCGCTTCGGCGGCTGGCTGCGCTCGGGCGAGATCCGCTTCCCGCACACGACGGTCACCGGCATCGATCGCGCGCCCGAGGCGCTGCCGGATCTGATCGGCGGGCGGCACTTCGGGGCTGCGATAGTGGAGCTGGAGTAGGGATGGGCTAGCGGTACGAGGACCGCCAGGGGGACGGATGCGGATCGGCGAAGCGGCGGCAGCCGCCGGAACCACCCCGCGCGCACTGCGCTTCTACGAGCAGCGCGGCCTGCTGCCGCCACCGGCCCGCACCGGCTCCGGCCAGCGCGACTACGGTCCCGCCGAGGTCGCCCGGCTGCGCGTGATCCGTGAACTGCTCGCCCTCGGCCTGACCGTCGAGGATCTGCGCAGCCGCGCCCACCGCCTCCACCTCCTGGCGGCCGACCCGCCCGCCCCCTGCGACGGTTCCGCCGACCGGCCCGGCTCCTTCGCCGACGTCGTCGACCGTCGGCTCGCCCTCCTGGACGCCGAGATCGACCGCCTCACCCGCCTGCGCGCCGACCTCGCGGAGCGCGCCCGAGGGCGCTAGGGCGTGTCCGTAAAGTCGCACATGTCCTAGGGCGTCACGGTCACATACGCGCTTCCGCCCACCGTCACCTCGGCGGCGCCCGATGTGGCGTCCGCCAGCCAGGAACGGAAGCCGGGGAGATCCGCCTGCGGTACACCCAGGTCGATGGTCACGGCGGCGGCGTACGCGACACCGCGGATGGCGTGTCCGGCGGCGCGCAGCTCGTTCTCCAGCCGCCCGGCCCGCTGGTGGTCCACGGTGACCGTGACCAGGACGAGCCGCCGCCGCTCGACCGTGCCGATCTCGTCCAGCGCGGCGGTGACGGCGCCCCCGTACGCGCGGGCCAGTCCGCCCGCCCCGAGCTGGACACCGCCGTAGTACCGCGTCACGACTGCCGCCGTGTCCCGGACCTCGCGGCCCAGCAGCGCCTGGAGCATCGGTGTGCCCGCCGTCCCGCCCGGCTCCCCGTCGTCGCTGGCCCGGTGCAGCCGCCCCTCGGGGCCGATGACGTACGCGAAGCAGTTGTGGCTGGCCCCGGCGTGCTCCTTGCGGACGCGGGCGATGAAGTCCTGCGCCGCCTCCTCGCTCGCCACGGGCGCGAGCGCGCACAGGAACCGCGAGCGCTTGATCTCGCTCTCGCAGACCCCCGCCCGCGCCACCGTCAGATACCGGTCCACCATCCGGTCAGCCTACGGGCCGCGACCGGGAATGGCGGGCGCGGGAGGCGTGTTTGACCAGGCACGACGGCAGTACGTGGACGATGTGACGGCGAGCGGCTGGAGGACGGCGTGTACGGCGACGCGGAGACGGTGCGGAAGATCCTGACCGGTACCGGGAACACCTGGGCGGTGGTGGGGCTGTCGAACAACACCTCACGGGCCGCCTACGGAGTCGCGGGCGTGCTCCAGCGGTTCGGCAAGCGGGTCGTGCCGGTGCACCCGAAGGCCGAGACCGTGCACGGCGAGCAGGGGTACGCCTCGCTGGCCGACATCCCGTTCCCGGTCGACGTGGTCGACGTGTTCGTGAACTCCTCGCTCGCGGGTGGGGTCGCGGACGACGCGGTGGCCGTGGGCGCGAAGGCGGTGTGGTTCCAGCTCGACGTGATCGACGAGGCGGCGTACGAGCGCACGCGGGCGGCCGGCCTGGAGATGGTGATGGACCGCTGCCCGGCGATCGAGATCCCGCGCCTGCCCTGACCTGTGGGTTTACGGTGGGGGTATGGGACGCAAAGCTCCGCCGCCGCCGTTCGGACTCGACGAGCGGACGTATGCGCAGCTCTGGTACTACGCGCTGCCGGTGCTGGCTTTCGTCCTCGGTCTGGTCGTCCTCGTGGCGCTGATGGGTGTGCTGTCCGGGGCGTGGAAGATCTTCGCCGTGCTGGCCGGCGTGGCGGTCGGTACAGCCGTGGTGGCGGGCGGCAGGGCCCTGCACCGCAGGCTGGAGGACCGCTCGTGACCTGCGGCTCCGCGGCCCGGTGGCCCCGCGTCGTCAGATGCCGAGTCCTTCGAGGACGACCGCTCCGGGCAGCGCGGCCAGCGCCTTGCCCGACACGATGAGCTTGCCGCGGCGCGCGCCGCTGCCGATGGCCAGGTGCGGCGCCTCCACGACGGCCGCGTCGACGAGCAGCGGCCAGTCGGCGGGCAGACCGACGGGGGTGATGCCGCCGTACTCCATGCCCGTCTCGCCCACGGCGGTGTCCATCGGCGCGAACGACGCCTTGCGCGAGCCCAGGTGGCGGCGGACCGCGCCGTTGACGTCGACGCGGGTGGTGGAGAGCACCAGGCACGCGGCGAGCGTGACGTCCTGGCCGCGCTTGCCCGCGACGACCACGCAGTTCGCCGAGGCGGTCAGCAGGTCGTCGCCGTAGGTCTCGACGAAGACGGCGGTGTCGGCCTTCTCCGGGTCCGTGTCGACGTAGAGCATGTCGGGTGTCACGGCGGCGGCGACCGGCGGCGGGAGCAGGTCGCGGCGCTCGGTGGCGGGGTGGGCTTCGTCGAAGTTGCCGATCGGTGCGCGCATACGGGCAACGTAACAAATGCCCGCACGGCGGCGGAGATTCAGGGCGAGCGCCGGGGCCGGGCGCTCAGGGCCGGTCCTCCAGATCGGCCAGCGCCAGCAGTTGCTCGGGGGTGACGCCCTCGGGGACCGGCAGCGGCGGCGGGGTGCGCAGGGGCGGCTGCCAGCCGGTGTCCGGGTCCCAGCGCCGTACGATCCGGGCCGGCGCTCCGGCGACCACCGCGAAGTCGGGCACCTCGCCGCGGACCACGGCGCCCGCCGCCACGACCACATTGCGGCCGAGCCGCGCGCCGGGCAGGATCACGCACCCCGAGCCGAGCCAGCTCCCGCTGCCGATCTCGACCGGCGCGGTGCGCGGCCACTGCTTGCCGACGGGCTGGGTCGTGTCGTCGTACGAGTGGTTGTCGCTGGTGACGTAGACGTACGGGCCGCAGTAGACGTCGTTGCCGAAAACCACCGGTACGGACGCGACGACGTGGCTGCCGCGGCCGAGGACGACGCCGTTGCCGAGGCGCAGGACGGGGTCGGGCCCGAGGTCGAGGCCCGGCATCATCCCGGCGGTGAGGGTAACCTGCTCGCCGATGACGCAGTGGTCGCCGAGGTGGATCCACGGCTCGCCGAAGACGGTGCCCTGCGGGAAGGCGAGCCGGGTGCCCTCGCCGATCCGGCCGAAGCGCAGCGGTCCCGGGCGCGCGGCGGTGACCGCGCCCGCGTTCTGCACCCAGCGCCAGCCGCGGTGCACCATCCGCGATCCGACGCGGCGACGCCAGGCCGTGGCGGCGGCGGTCGCGGAGGAGAACACGTTCTCGTTCTTCGGCACGGGCCCACCGTATACGGTGCCGGGTGGAGACCACAGGACCGACGACGAGGGCGGTGGGCATGACGGACCCGGCGGTTACGCGGAGCGCGGGCGCGGCAGGCGCGGAGGGCGGGAGCACGACGGGCGGCGGCGTCCCCGTACCGCTGATCGCGGACGTTCTGGGCCGCGCACCGGAGATCGACCCGACCGCGTTCACCGCTCCCGGCTCGGTGGTCCTCGGGGACGTCACGCTGGGCGCGGGCGCGAGCGTCTGGTACCACGCGGTGCTGCGCGGCGACTGCGAGTCGATCACGGTCGGCGCGGGCTCCAACATCCAGGACAACTGCACGGTGCACGCCGACCCCGGCTTCCCCGCCGTCGTCGGCGAGGGCGTCACGGTCGGGCACAACGCCGTCCTGCACGGCTGTGTGATCGAGGACGACGTCCTGGTCGGGATGGGCGCCACGGTGCTCAACGGGGCGCACATCGGCACCGGTTCGCTGATCGCGGCGGCGGCGCTGGTCCCGCAGGGGATGCGGGTGCCGCCGGGATCACTGGTGGCGGGCGTGCCCGCGAAGGTGCGCAGGGAGCTGACCGAGGAGGAGAAGGCGACGGTACGGCTGAACGCCGAGCATTACGTGGCGCTGGCCGACGCGCACCGGGAGTCGCTGGGCTGACGGCGGACGCGCACCGCGAGTGGCGGGGCTGACGGCCGATGCGCGCACCGCGAGTCCCTGACCGACGGCCGACGCGCGGACGGCGGGCCCGGAGGTCCGGGCCCGCCGTCCGCGCAGTGTCGTATGGCCTACTCGCCCTGCGCCACCGCGACACCGGGTGCCGCCGGTGCCTCCTGCTGCTCGAACTCCGCCTGCGCCTTGGCGGCGCGCCGCCTCACGAAGAGGAACGAGGCGATGCCGAAGAGCACGGCCGCGGCGAGTCCGAAGTAGCCGAACCTCTTCAGCCAGGGTTCGGCGACCACACCCACGTAATAGATGACCGCGGTGGTGCCGCCCGCCCAGACGATGCCGCCGAGCAGGTTCGCGATCAGGAACTTCCAGTACGGCATCTTGAGCACACCGGCCAGCGGCCCGGCGAAGATCCGCAGCAGGGCCACGAAGCGGCCGAAGAAGACCGCCCACATGCCCCAGCGCTGGAACGAGCGTTCCGCGGTGGCCACATGGCCGGGTGAGAAGTGTTTGGGGAATCTGCGGCCGAGCCGGTCGAGCAGCGGTTGGCCGCCGCGGTGCCCGATCGAGTAGCCGATGGAGTCGCCGCCGACCGCGCCGATGATGGCGGCGGTGCCGACCAGCCAGGGGTTGACGTGCCCTTGCGAGGACAGCAGCGCGGCGCTCATCAGGACGATCTCGCCGGGCAGCGGGATGCCCAGGCTCTCGACGCCGACGACCAGACCGACCATCAGATAGACGAGGATCGGCGGGATGCCGTCGAGCCACTCCTGGACGTGCACAGCGGGGTTCCTCCCCTGGACAACGGTGGGTTGCGCGCACGCGGCGCACACCGCCGAAGCCTAACGGACCGATCGCCGCGAAAGTCCGGTCAAGAGCGAGTCAAACAAGCCGATCGGCGGGCCGTACGGGGCGGCGCTCCGCGACCGGCGTGAAGTGCCCGGTTCAGCGGTTCGGCCGGAGCGTCCACACCACCGTCATGTGCGCGGTCTCGGCGCCGTCCTCCCTGCTGATGGAGATCTCGACGGGGAACTCGGGGCGCTCCCCCGCGTCCAACTCGGCGACCACGTCGGTGGCGGGCCGCCCCAGTTCGGCGGTGGCCGTCACCGGGCCCATCGCCAGCTTGCTGTAGGCGATCTCGGCGCGGACGGCGAGCGGCACGGCCCGGCCGAGCTGGTCGCCGAAGGCGGCGAGCACGATCGCGCCGCTCGCGGACTCGGCGAGGGTGAACATCGCGCCCGCGTGCGGACCGCCGACGTGGTTGTGGAAGTCGGGCTGGTCGGGCAGCAGCACGACGGCGCGTTCCGCCGTGGTCTCGATGTACTCGAGGTTGAGGGTGCGGGCCATCGGCACGGTGGCCGCCATCATGTCGCCAATGGAAGGCAAGGTCTCGGACATGGCGCGATGTTACCAGTCAGTAGCGGTATCCGGCGTGGAACCGTCGGGCCCACTCCCCTAGTGTTTCCAGCCATGTGGCCAGGAGAACAGCACAACGGGGGAGAGCAGAACCCGCAGGGCGCCCCCCCGCCGAATCCGCCGGGGCCGTACGGCCGGCCGACGCCTTACGACACGCCCTCGCCGTACGCTCAGCCGGGCTACCAGCAGCAACCGAACCAGCCCGCCCAGTCCGGTCCGCCGAACTTCCAGAAGCCGCCGGAGCATCCGCCGGCCCCGCCCTACGGCCAGCCGCCCTCGGGACCTGGCCAGGCCGCGCCGCCGAACCAGTCCGCGGCGCCCACCCAGCCGTACGGGCAGCCCGGTTACGGCACCCCGTCCCCGTACAGCCAGCCCGGCTACGGGCAGCAGCCGCCCGGCGGCTACCCGACTCCGCAGAACTGGGGGCCGCCCGTGCCCGGCGGTCCCGGCGGTCCCGGCGGCCCTGGTGGCCAGCCGCCGCAGCGCGACCGCAAGGGGCTGACGGTCGGCATCGCGATCACCGCCGCTGTCGCGGTGATCGCCGCGGTCGTCGTCGGCGCGGTCTACCTCACCGGTGACGACAAGAAGAAGACGGACGCGAAGGACGGGAGTCCGACCGCGTCGGCGCCGCAGTCGCCCACGGGCACGCCGTCCACCACCGCGCCCACCTCCACCGCCACGGGCGGCAACGCCGACACGGGCGACTCGCCGCGCGGCGATCCGGCGGCGCTCGACGTCAAGCCGGTCATTCCGGGCTGGAAGGTCGTCATCCGCAGCGAGCGCAATGTCGCCTTCGACGTACCGCCGGACTGGTCGGTCGACAGCGAGGGCATGACGATCGGCTTCGAGGACAAGAACGGCGACCCGGCCGTCGCGATGAGCGCGCCCGCGTACTACAAGAAGGACTGGTGCAAGAACGGCAACAGCAGCGCCGACCGCGCCGCCGTGGGCACCAAGGGCGCCAACGGGGCGAAGAGCGTGCGCAACGCCGCCGAGGTGCAGGCCGTGTCGTGGGCGTACTGGGCCTACCAGGACAACGGCAAGGGCACCTTCTCCAAGGTGCAGAACAGCAAGGCGTTCCACAACGCGCACGGCATCTCGGGCTGGCAGGCGTCGGCCACCGCCGCCAACATCCCGAAGAGCAGCAAGTGCTCGGCGGACGGCGCCGCGTACACCGTCGCCTGGAGTGACCCGACGCAGACGGACGCCGCCAAGAAGCTCGTGGTGTGGGTGCTCTACGCCGACCGCGGGGTGCCCGACCAGCTCTCGGATTCGGTGATCGACAAGATCAAGAGCACGATCCGGCCGCTGAAGAAGTAGCAAGGAGCGGCGGGGAGCGAGCGAGCGGGGAGCGGCGAGCGGCGGGTGCCCGCCGCTCCCGGACCGGCCGGAATCCGTTTGCGAGAGGAAACGGACTGCGGGCATAGTCCCCCGGGTGACCTCGAACGACACGGCCCGCAGCGGCGGCCCCTCCGACGCCCGCCCGCCCGGTCCGCGTTCTCGGGATCCCAGGAGCCGCCTCCCGTCCTGGGCCGGGCGCAATTTCCAACTGCTGGTCACCGCCTCGTTCATCACCAACCTCGGCAACTCCGGCGCGCTCATCGCCGCCGCCTACGCCGTCATCGAGTCCGGCGGCAGCGCCACCGGCGTCGGTCTGGTGGCCGCCGCCAGGACCCTGGCCATGGTGGTCTTCCTGCTGATCGGCGGCGCGGTCGCGGACCGTATCCCGCGTCAGCGGGTGATGGTGACGGCCAACCTCGTCAACGCGCTCTCGCAGGCCGCCTTCGCGGTGCTCGTCCTGGCCGGGCACGCCGCGCTGTGGCAGATGGCGCTGCTGACCGCGGTCGGCGGCGGCGCGCACGCCTTCTTCTCCCCCGCCTCCGAGGGCATGGTGCTCTCCACGGTCGAGTCCGCGCACGCGGGCAAGGCCTTCGCCGTCTTCCGGATGTCGATGAACGGCGCGACCATCGGCGGCGCGGCCGTCGGCGGCGCGCTCGTCGCCGCGTTCGGGCCCGGCTGGGTGCTGGCGATCGACGCGCTGGGCTTCGCCGCCGCTGCCGCGATGCGCTCCCGGCTGCACGTCGCCGCGGGCGACCGCCCGGCGCGGGCGTCCGGCATCGTCGGCGATCTGCGCGAGGGCTGGCGGGAGTTCGTCTCCCGTTCCTGGCTGTGGGGCATCGTCGTGCAGTTCGCCGTGGTCAACGCGGTGGTCGGCGCGGCCGAAGCGGTGTACGGGCCGCTGGTCGCCCGCGACCATCTCGGCGGCGCGGGACCCTGGGGCCTGGCCATGGCCGCCTTCGGTGTCGGCACGGTCGGCGGCGGCCTGCTGATGATGCGCTGGAAACCGCGCCGCATGCTGCTCGCGGGCGCCCTCGGCGTCTTCCCACTGGCCCTGCCGAGCGCCACGCTCGCCCTCGCCTCCCCGCTGTGGATCCTGGCGCTCGCCATGTTCATCACGGGCGTGGCCATCGAGGTCTTCGCGGTCGGCTGGATGCTCGCGCTGCACCAGGAGATCGCCGAGGACAAGATGTCACGCGTGTCGGCGTACGACTGGTTCGGCTCGGTGGCCGTGACACCGATCGCCCTGGCCCTCGCCGGTCCCGCCGCCAGCCTCTTCGGCCGTACGCAGGCGCTGTGGGGCTGCTCCGCGGTGGTCGTGCTGCTGACGGGCGCCGTGCTGACGCTGCCGGACGTACGACGGCTGGAACGGCGTACGGGCGGCGGGCACGGGGTGGTGGCGGGCAGCAGCGTGGCGCACGCGGACGCCGTTCCCGCTCAGCCGACGGTGAAGGCGCCGTCCGGCGGGGTCGGCGAGGGCGCGGCCGACGTGTCGTAGACCGGGCGGGCGCGGCCGGTGAAACGGTCGAGCGCGGCGCCGTGCACCACGCGGGCGGGGAAGGCGTCGGCGGCGCACAGCCGGGCGAGCGCGTCCACCGGGAGCGGCGCGGCGCTGGCCACGAGCACCGCGTTGCCGAAGCGACGGCCGCGCAGCACGCCCGGCTCGGCGAGCAGGCAGATCTCGGCGGGGGCGGGGAACACGGCACGGACCGTGGCCAATTGGGACCGCAGGAAGGCGAAGGGGGCCGCGTCGGCGACGTTCGCGACGTAGACGCCGCCGGGGCGCAGGACGCGGTGCGCGGCGCGGACGAACTCCACCGACGTCAGGTGCGCGGGTACGCGCGCGCCGCCGAAGACGTCCGCCACGACCGCGTCCGCGCTCGCCTCGGCCGCCGTGGCCAGCCACGCGCGCGCGTCCGCCGTGTGCACCGTCACCGACGCGGGGTCGGCCAGCGGCAGATGCTCGGCGACCAGCGCGGCCAGCCGCCGGTCGGCCTCGACGACGTCCTGCCGCGACCCCGGCCGCGCCCACGCCAGCCACCGCGGCACCGTCATCCCGCCGCCCCCGAGATGCACGGCCGCCACCGGCTCCCCCGGCGCGCTCCCGGCCTCCAGCGCGTACGCGATCCGCCGCACGTACTCGAACTCCAGGCACTCCGGATCGTCCAGGTCCACATACGACTGCGGTGCCCCGTCCACCGTCAACAGCCAGCCCCGTGGCCGGTCCACGTCCGGCATCAGCCGGGCTTCCCCGAAGTCCACGGGGCGGATTACGGGGACCGCTTCGGGGGCGGGGGCCTCTTCTGGGGTGGTTGTCGGGTCCTCCGGGGTGTGGCTCACGGGGTCATTGTCCCAGGCGGGCGGTTTCCGTACGGGGGTGCGGGTGTCCGTGCGGGCCGATGGCCGCCGTCGTGGGATCGGGGCTGCCGAGCGGGCGGGGGTCGGGCGTGATCCGTACCGGCGCGTGCGCGGGGCCCCGCGCACGGCCCGGCCCCGTCGTCCCCCGGTTGTTCGGGGGTCGACGGGGCCGGGTTCTGTCGCGGCCGGGCCGCGATGGGCGAGCCCTCTTGCGGCCGGGCCCTGTTGGGCGCGGTCGCCGGGTGGGCGGCTCAGCCCACGGCGATCACCGTGCCCGCGCCGACCGTGCGCCCGCCCTCGCGGATCGCGAAGCCGAGACCCGGCTCCAGCGGGAGCGGACGGCCGAGCTCGACGCTGATGTCGGCGGTGTCGCCGGGCAGCGCCATGCCGCCCGGCCCGCCGAAGTCGACGTCGCCGACCACGTCCGCGGTGCGGATGTAGAACTGCGGCCGGTAGCCGGTGGAGACCGGCGTGTGCCGGCCGCCCTCGGCCGCGGGCACCATGAAGACCGTCGCCGTGAACCGCGTGTGGGTGGCCACGCTGTCCGGCGCCGCGACGATGTCGCCGCGCCGCACCTGGGCGCGCTGCACACCGCGCAGCAGCAGCGCCACGTTGTCACCCGCCTGCGCGGACTCCATCGGCTTGCCGAAGGTCTCCAGACCGGTCACCACACTCACCAGCGGCCCGTCGCCGTGCCCCTCGCCGTACACCTCGACGCGGTCGCCCGGCCGTACGGTCCCTCGCTCGACCGCGCCCGTCACGACGGTGCCGCGCCCGGTGATGGTGAGCACGTTCTCCACCGACAGCAGGAACGGCGCCTCGGTGTAGCGCACCGGGACCGGCACGTGCGTGTCGACCGCGTCGAGCAGCGCCTCGATCGCGGCGGTCCACCGCGGGTCGCCGTCGAGCGCGCGCAGCCCGGAGACGCGCACGACGGGCAGCGTGTCGCCCGGGTACCCGTGGGCGGTGAGCAGTTCGCGCACCTCCAGCTCGACCAGGTCGGCCAGCTCCGGGTCCCCCGCGTCCGCCTTGTTCAGCGCGACGACGATGTGCCGGACACCGACCTGCTTGGCGAGCAGGACGTGCTCCGCGGTCTGCGGCATCACGCCGTCGAGCGCGGAGACGACCAGGATCGCGCCGTCGAGCTGCGCGGCGCCGGTGATCATGTTCTTCACGTAGTCGGCGTGCCCCGGCATGTCCACGTGCGCGTAGTGCCGGGTGTCGGTCTCGTACTCGACGTGCGCGATGGTGATGGTGATCCCGCGGGCCGCCTCCTCCGGGGCCCGGTCGATCCGGTCGAACGGCACGAAGGTGCCGGTCCCGCGGTCGGCCAGGACCTTGGTGATGGCGGCGGTGAGGGTGGTCTTGCCGTGGTCGACGTGACCCATGGTGCCGATGTTGAGGTGGGGCTTGGTGCGCACGTAGTTCTGCTTGGACATGACGGACGTCGTCTCTTCTCTTCCTCTGACGGAGTTGTCTGACGCGGCCGGACCCCATGAGCCGGACCGACCCTCCCCCTGCGGGGTCCGCCGGATGACTGTCCGGGGAGGGTCAGCGTCGTGCGCCGTCGAAGAAGGTGTCCCGTGCGCTCCGGGCAGCCTTCGTCGGCGCGACCGCTGCTGCGGTGGCGTCTGCGAGGAAGGTGAGCCGGAACATGCGGTGATCATCCCTGCCGGGTCGGTGGTACGTCCAAAGGTTTTCCGTCGCCTTCCGGGGAGGCGTGGCGTGATGGTCGACACGACTTCACCCGGTGGTGACGTATGCGAAGCAACCGCGTGCGAGAATTTGTTCCGCGAAGGAACTTAGAAGGTGCCGGGCACCGCCGCGAGCCCGAGCGCGGCACTCACGATGTCCGCCCGCACGAACCCGGCGTGCACGAACCCTCCCCGTACGAACCCGGCGCCCACGGGCCCCGAACCCCGAACACTTCAGAAGGATGCTGCTCCATGCCCCTGGCCATACTCGCTCTGGCGGTGAGCGCCTTCGGCATCGGCACGACCGAATTCGTGATGATGGGCCTGCTGCCCAACGTCGCTGACGACCTGGGCACATCGGTGCCCACCGCGGGCTATCTCGTCTCCGCCTACGCCCTCGGCGTCGTGCTCGGCGCGCCCCTGCTCACCGCGCTCGGCTCCCGCGTCCCGCGCAAGCGGATGCTCCTGCTGCTGATGGCGCTCTTCACGCTCGGCAACGCGGCCTCCGCCGTGGCCCCCGGCTACAGCACCCTGCTCGTGGGCCGCTTCCTGGCGGGCCTGCCGCACGGTGCCTTCTTCGGTGTCGGCGCCGTCGTCGCGGCCCGGATGGTGAGCGAGGACCGCAGGGCGCGGGCGGTGGCCGCGATGTTCCTCGGCCTGACGATCGCCAACATCGTCGGCGTGCCGGCCGCGACCGCGCTCGGCCAGAGTCTCGGCTGGCGCGCGACCTTCCTCGTGGTGTCCGTGATCGGCCTGATCGCGCTGGGCTCGCTCGCGCTGCTGATCCCGCGTCTGCCCACCGACGAACACGTGGGAGTGGCCCAGGAGTTCCGCGCCCTGCGCGAGCCGCAGGTGCTGCTCGGCCTGCTCACCGCCGTGTTCGGCTTCGCCGGGATCTTCGCCGTCTACAGCTATCTCGCGTCGATGATGACCGAGGTCACCGGCTACGCCGACTCCTCCGTCACGTGGCTGCTCGCCCTCTTCGGCGTCGGCATGACGCTGGGCACGCTCGCCGCGGGCCCCCTCACCGACCGGGCCCTGCGGCCGACGCTGTACTTCTCGCTCGGCGCCCTGGCCGTCGTCCTCTTCGGCTTCCACTACGCGGCCGAGTCCAAGGTCGCCGCCCCGATCGGGGTGGTCGTGCTCGGCGCCGTCGGCTTCCTCACCACCACGCCGATCCAGATGCTGGTCATGAACAAGGCCCGCCAGGCCCCGACCCTGGCCTCCGCCTCCAACCACTCCGCGTTCAACCTCGCCAACGCCGGCGGCGCCTGGCTCGGCGGCGTCGCCATCTCGGTCGGCTGGGGCTGGACCTCCCCCGCCCTGGTCGGCGCGGTCCTCGCCGCCGCCGGACTCGGCATCGCCGTGACCGCCGGCGTCCTCGACCGCCGCACGCCCCACGCCGCCTCCCCTGTCGTCACCGGCAGCGGCCCGCAGCTCCAGAAGGCGGAGGGCGACGGGGAGTTGACGGTGGCGGACACGGTGTGACGCGGGTGCCGCGCGGAGTTCGACGGTCTTCCGCCGGACTCCGCGCTCGGCCCGTACGGCGTGCGCCACGCACCCGTCCCCGGCCGTAGACGTGTCGCGGCGCCCCGCCCCCGCCGTGCGGCACCCCGACAGGCGCCATCTGCCGCCCGTCTCGATTACGCTGCCTGAATGCTCGACCGCTTCCCGCGAGTCCCGGTCTCCGCTCCGTACGGGGCGGCCGTCCGTCTTTCGCGCGTACTGCTCTCCCCGTGGGCGCGGTTCGCCTTGCTGATCCTGCTGTTGGCGGGCGCGGGGGCCGCCGTACTGGCGTGGCAGCCGCAGCATCTGCTGACGCACGGCCTGCCGCGTACGTCGGGCACGATGGCGGTCGTCCTCTTCGCGCTCGCGTACGGCGTGTGCACCGTCGCGTTCGTCCCGCGACCGCTGCTCAACGCCGCCGCCGGGGCGCTCTACGGCATCCACGCCGGGCTGCCCGCCGCCATAGCAGGGACCGTGCTGGGCGCGGGTCTCGCGTTTCTGCTCGGGCGGCTGCTCGGCCGTGACGCCGTACGGCCCTTCCTGCGCGGGCGGATCGCGCTCTCGCTCGACCGGCAGCTCAGCAGGCACGGCTTCCGCAGCACACTCGCGCTGCGGCTCTTCCCCGGTGTGCCCTTCGCCGCCGCCAACTACGCGGCGGCCGTCTCCCGTATCCGGCTGCTGCCCTTCCTCACCGCCACGGCGGCGGGCAGCGCGGCGAACACCGCCGCCTACGTGGTCGCGGGCAGCCGCGCCGCCTCACCGACCTCGCCGGTCTTCCTGCTGGCCCTCGGTTTCCTGGGCGTCACGGGTGTAGCGGCGGCCATGGTGGCCCGCCGCACCCGCTCGGCGCGCGCGGCCGACCCGGATTCCGCCGAGCCCTCGGACTCCTCCGAGACGGTCGCCGAAGCGGTCACATCCCCGGACCGGACCAGTCCGCCAGCGGAATCCGCTTGATCTCCAGGATCTCGCCGAGCGTCCCCCACTCGTCCTTGCCCAGCCGTGACAGCGGGCGCAGTTTCCGTACGTCCGGGTGCCCGTCGTCCATCACCGCCTCCGAGACGGCCGCGTGCACGACGCGCCCGAACACCACCGTCGAGTCCCCCAGCCGGACCGTGCTGTGCAGCTCGCACTCCAGCGCCACCGGCGAGGCCGCCACCCGCGGCGGCTTCACCCTCAGGCTCGGCTCCCGCGCGATCCCCACCGCGTCGAACTCACTCGTCCCCCGCGGGAAGTCCGTCGCCGTCGCGTTGATCTGCTCGAACAGATGCTCCGGCGCCAGGCTCACCACGAACTGCCCGGTCTCCTCGATGTTCCGCACCGAGTCCTTCCGCCCCACCGACGTGAACTGCACCACCGGCGGACTCACACACGCCACCGTGAAGAAGCTGTGCGGGGCCAGATTGTCCGTGCCCGCCGCCGACGTCGTCGACACCCAGGCGATCGGCCGGGGTACAACGACCGAGGTCAGAAGCTTGTAGAAGACGTTCCGTTCAACCTGGCCGGGATCAATGTCGATGCGCATGGTCCTCAGTATCCATGCGCCCCCCACCGATCCCCACGCCGGATCGCGGCTTCTTCTCAGATGGGAGATGCAAGCCAGCATTCCAGTAGCCCGGCCCTGAGCGTCAAGGCCCGGCCTGATGGTGCCCTCTACCGAACAGATCGCCGACCCCGATCACCCGAATATGCGACCGGTCTCCGACCGCAACGGTTTTCGCGCCGTTCCGCGCGACCTCGGCCAGGGGCTCACCATCGCGACCTGTCCACGACGAAGAGGGCCAACACCGGCCAGACTTGCGCCGGGTGCCTGCAACGCCTTGCCGACGTTGCAGACTTCCCGGCCGGGAGGCGAGCAGTCGCTCAACTGTCTCCCATCGCCGGAATCGAGTGACGTCCCCGTTGCACTCCTGCGCGAACCCTGTTGTTCCAGCCAGTCTGGGGAAGAGTCCCGACGTCAGAATGTTCATAATAAAATAGGTTCACTGAGGTGCGCTCGGTATTGATCCCAGACTGTGCCGAGGAAAATCGTGGCTATGACACTGGTCGATCATCTGGGAGGCGGGTTGACCTTTACTGGTTGCTTTCGCCGCCGCCTAAGCGGCTTTCAACACGCGACCAACTTTCAACAGGCGGGTCACAAAAAAAGCTGGTCGATTTCCTCGGTCCAGTGCCACCATCATCGTGTAAGGCTTCCCGGTGGACCGGCCGCCACTACTGAGAACAGAGAAGGCCGCAGGCTGGCGGCCGTGGGGTACCGGACGATTGCGAAAGGTCGTCCGTCGGCGTTCTCGGTTGCGCTGATCCGGGATTACCTCGCTGCCCGACAGCACGTCCGGTACTGCCACCCCGAGGGAGACACAACATGTCCCGCTCTGCCGTGACTTCTCAATGTTTTCGTATCGAGCCTGCCGTCCTGTTCGGCTACCGTCAGGTCTGCGTCGCGCACCTGCAAACGTGGCGGCTCTACACCATCTGGTATCCCGGGCTGGTCGGGCTGTCCGGAGCCTGCTTAACCGGAGATGCCGCTCCTGCCGGCCTGGTGTGTGCCTGGCTGGGACCGACCGCCGCCTGGATCGCCGCTCATTACCTAGGCGATTTCCTCGACCGGGAACTGGACGCCCACGCCAAGCCAGGCCGCCCCATCCCATCCGGGCGCATCGCTGAGCAGGCCGCGCTCGCCAGCGCAGGACTGGGGCTATTGGCCTTCAGTGGCACCGCCGTGGTGCTGGGTGCGCGCGAACTCCTGCCCGCTGGTGCGATCGGTGCGGGGATTTTTCTGTACAGCGGCGCGTTGAAAGCGCGAGGGCTGGCCGGAAACCTGGTCCGCGGCTGCCTGACTGCGGCGGCATTCGTCTTTGGAGCGCTCGCCCCAGGCCACCCGGACTGGCGGCTCGTCATCCCACTCGCTCTCGCATTCCTGTCTCATGACACCGCCTCGAACCTGGTTGGCACTCTGCGCGACATTGACGGCGATCGGTCCGGCGGCTATCGCACCTTTCCCGTGCGCTACGGTGCTGGGCCCGCTCTCACTGTGGCCGCAGCCAGCTACTCGGTGGCGCTCTCCATCGGGTGGGCAGTGGAACTTCTTGCCAGGCCCAGGCACCACCTGCTGTTCGGCAGTCTCGTAGCTGCCGCGACCGTCATGGGCGCGCTCGGATTTTGGCGCTTGTACCGCCGCCGCGGAGCTCTGGACCAGGCGACTGCTCTGCGTGGCCATGAGGTGCTGGTGCTGGAACGCCTGGTGCTCACTAGCGCCGTACTCGCCATCGGCATCGGCTGGTGGTGCCTGCCAGCGCTCGCGCTGCTGCTCACTCTGAGCGGGCTCACCCAGCAACGCATGCGCGCGGCCTACGAACAAACCCGGTCGGCTCGTCCGACGCAGGGACAGCACACCAGCCCGTAGGAGTGAACCGTGTTCGCAATCCTGGTCGTCGCCGCCGGAATCGGCTGGACCGCGACCTACGTCCAGATCATCCAGCACGGCGTCCGCGACCGCGTCTACGGCATGCCACTGGCAGCGCTGTGCGCGAACATCTCCTGGGAGTTCATCTTCGCGTTCGTCCACCCCTACCCGCACCTGCTGCGCCCCGTCACCGTCGTCTGGTTCTGCGTCGACCTGATTCTGGTGTACCAGGCCCTCAAGTTCGGGCCTGCGCAGTTCCCCTCCCTGAAACGCGGAATCTTCTACGCGATGTTCGCCCTGACCATGGCGTCCACCTATCTGAGTGTTCTGCTGCTGAGCAGCGAACTCGGCGACCGCTGGGGGGCCTACGCCGCCTTCGGTCAGAACCTGGCCATGTCCGTACTGTTCCTGACCATGCTCCACCACCGCGGCACCCTGGCCGGCCAGTCCCTGGGAATCGCGGTCACCAAACTGCTCGGTACGGTCCCCGCCTCGCTGGCGTTCTCCCTCTACCGGCGCCCCTACAGCGACTCCTCGCTGATCCACTTCCTGTGTGCCGCGATCTTCGTGTTCGACCTGCTCTACGTTCTCGCCGTGCGCGATGCCGTCCGCTCCCGCAGGACAGCGGGCGCCGGCGTACCAACGGCCCGTGCCGGTGCCGAGGCGCTGCCCGGTCAGGAGGCCGCCAAGTGGCTGTGATCCGCGACATCGTCCACCACATGCTCAGGCAATGGGGGATGACGACCATCTTCGGCAACCCCGGCTCCACCGAACTCGGATTCCTGCAGGACTTCCCCAGCGACCTCAACTACGTCCTGACCCTGCACGAAGCCGTCGCCGTCCATGCCGCCCACGGCCATGCCCTGGCCACAGGTCGGCCGGCACTGGTGAACCTCCACAGCGGCCCTGGCCTCGGCAACGCGATGGGTGCCATCCTCGCAGCCAAGGCTGGCCGAGCGCCCCTGGTCATCACCGCCGGCCAGCAGACCCGACGCCTCGTCACCATGGAAGCGCTGCTCACCAACGCCGATGCCACCACGCTGCCCCGGCCGGCGGTCAAGTGGGCCTTCGAACCGCCCCGCCCGCAGGACGTCCCGGCCGCCCTGGCCCGCGCCCGGCACCTGGCGATGCA
Organism: Streptomyces sp. NPDC093221; assembly: GCF_044753885.1. Classification (NCBI taxonomy): domain Bacteria; kingdom Bacillati; phylum Actinomycetota; class Actinomycetes; order Kitasatosporales; family Streptomycetaceae; genus Streptomyces; species Streptomyces sp. NPDC093221. Next base: position 470,102 of record NZ_JBIVOA010000004.1, read on the forward strand.
GCCTCCCCAAGGGCCGGTGTTCTTGTCACTGCCCGCGGACGACTGGGACGTCGAGGGCGAAGACCCGGCCCCGCTCACCGGCCGCCGCATCAGTGCCCGGTCCGTTCCCGCCCCGGGCACCCTCGCCGCCCTGGCCGACCGCCTCGACCGGGCCAGACGACCCGTGCTCGTTCTGGGCTCCGGCCTGGACTCCGAGGCGGGGCGCGCCAGCGCCGTCCATCTTGCCGAACGCACCCGAACACCGGTGTGGACTGCGCCTTCCCAAGGGCGCAGTCCGTTCCCCGAAGACCACCCTCACTATCAGGGCGTCCTCCGCCCCGCCGCGCCGCTCCTGTGCCAGGCACTCGCCGAACACGACCTGATCCTGGTCGTCGGAGCCCCGGTCTTCCGCCATTACTTGGACCTGCCCGGCCCCCTCATCCCCCCGGGCTGTGAACTGGTTCTGCTCACCGACGATCCGGACGAGGCCGCCCGCGCCCCGGTAGGTGACGCCGTACTGGCCGATCCGGCCCTCGCCCTCGCCGCCCTGGCCGATCTGGCCGCCCCGGGCGGCCACCGGCCCCTGGTCCCGAGACGCCCCGCCGCAGCCCCACCCACCGACCGGGCCGACCAGATCCTTGACTGCCTGGCCCACCTGTCCCCCGACACCGTCATCGTCAACGAGTCCCCCTCCACCCTGGACACCTTCTGGAACCGTGTCACCATCCGCCGCGCTGGCGGCTACTACACCAGCCCCGACGGCGGCCTCGGCTTCGGCCTCGCCGCAGCTGTCGGCATCCAACTCGCCGACCCCACCCGCCCGGTGGTCGCCGTGATCGGCGACGGATCGGCCCAGTACTCCATCACCGCCCTATGGACCGCCGCCGCTCTTCGGCTCCCGCTGACCGTCCTTGTCCTGCGCAACGATCGCTACGCCGTCCTGGACTGGTACGCCCAGCTCACCGGCCGAAAAATGGTCCCTGGGCTGACCATCCCGGGCTTGGACCACCTGTCCTTGGCCCGTGGCTACGGAGCCACCGCGCATCAGGTCGTCGACCTCGCGGCCCTGCCCGCCCTACTGCACCATCCAGTGTCCGAAAAGCGTCCGAAGGTTCTCGTCGCCGATCTGTGACGACCCGGTCCTCCTCCAGCCGAGCGACCCCACCCCGCTAACGGCGGTGGGGAGGAGAGCCGTGGACGTTCAACGCCGCGGAACATTCAACGCCTCCGGTTCGGGCGACGCATGGCGCTCCCGTCCGAGGCTGTGCATTGATGGTCTTGTGAATCCTGGCTCCGGACACCGCCGCGGCAGAAATAGAGCGCCGGGAGGGAGCTTCACGCGATACGACCGGCATCCCGAACTCCTTGGAGAGAGGATGGTTGAGCTGTGTTGTCGGACTCACCAGGGACAACGTCAGCAGAAGGCAGCACGACCGACAGCCCGGACGGACGTACCTACACGGAGGCCGGGCCTCTCGAACGCACCTCCTGGGATTCTCGGCTGACCTGCAATGTCGTCGATCCCTCCGTGCCGCTGCGGATGCACGGCTACGGCGTCTTCGGCGACCTCGCGCGGAACTATCGCTTCTCCGAACTGGCATTCCTCGCCTGGCGCGGAGAACTGCCTGCCGAGTCGGAGGCCGTCGCGATGGAGACCGCGTGGACGTTGCTGATGCCCGTCCCGCTGACCGACGCGGGCGCGCATGCGGCACTGCTGGCCCGCATTACGGCGTGCCCACCGGCTCAGGTGCTGTCGGTCGCGGCGATCACGCTAGCCGAATCGGCTCAAGGGGTGCTCGACGAGCACACGGCGTGGCTGGAGTGGCTGAGGGGTCCCGAGGACACGCCGCCCGCGGCCTACGCCGCCAGCACACCGGACGACCAAGCCGCTTGGCAGGCCGTGCCCGCCGACGCGAAGACCCTCCTTCCCGGCCCGAGATCCTTCGTTCCGACCGTCACGGCGGGCGCGCTGGCCCTGCTGTTCTGCTGCGGACTGCGGGATCCGCAGGAACTGATCACCTCGATCGTCATGGCTCAACTGCCCGCAGTCACCGCTGAGGTACTACGCCACTCGGCGACCGAAATGCTGCGCTACCCCATCAACCTGCCACCCGTCCGCTATGTCCCGGAGTCCGAAGGCAATGGCTGAGACCTTTGATGAAGCCAGGAACGTTGATGAGATCAGAACAGCGATCGGGAGGTTCGGCTGGGGTGACAACCACTTGGCCGGTTACGCGGTCGCCGGTGACCTCGCCGGTTCCACGTCCGTCTGGAGTCTGATGTCGCTGGTGTTCGGGCACCGCAAGCTGACGGACGCGGAGAGCTCGATGCTCGACGACCTCGCCGCGTCGTCCGCTCTCGCGGATCCGCGGATCTGGCCGCTCAAGGCGGGCCGCATCGCGGCGTCCTGGGGCAATCCGACGGCAGGGTTCGCCGCGTCCGTCCTTGCCGCCACAGGTGTGGCCGGCCCGGGCACCTCCCGGCTCTGCGCACAGATGCTGCTCGATCTGCGCAGCCGGCTGAGTGCCGCGGAGGGAGTGAGCCTGCCCACCGCAGTGGGTGAACTGCTGGAGCGCAACCCCCGGCTGCCGGGTTTCGGAGTGCCGCTGCGACCCGCGGACGAACGTGTGCTGGCATTCCAGCAGTGCGTCCGAGTCCGCCAATGGCCGGTCGGCACCTACCAGTTGCTGGTCTACGACGTCGAGGCCGAGCTGTCCCGGAGGAGGAAGACGGCAGTGAACATCGGCGGCCTCGGCATCGCCGTCCTGCTCGACCTCGGCTTCGCGGCCGACACCGCTGCCGTGATGATGATGCTGATCATTCAGCCGTCCTTCATCGGCAACGCCGTCGAGGGCGCCGCACAGCAGGCCCCTGTCCTGCGTTCTCTGCCGCACTCCGCCCTGCGCTACCGGGGAGTCGCCCCCCGGACGAGTCCACGCCACCGCGACGCCGAACGCGACGATAGGACCTTCCGTGGCTGACGTGTCCGACCAGGCAGAAGCCTCCGCCCCCGCGCGGCCGGCCGACGTTCGCCCAGCCTCCCCGGACGGCACCGCCTCCACACTCGCGCAGGGCGTGGTGATGATGCTCCGGGCACTGGGTGTCAAAGAGACGTTCGGTGTCTCCGGAGGAGGCATCGTCTACATGTGGGATGCCCTCTCCGCCTCCGGCGTCCCCACCTATCACTGCCGACACGAGACAGGCGCCCTCTTCGCGGCATGTGAGGCGAGCATCGCCGCCGACCGTCCGGTCGCTGTGTTCGTCACCACGGGACCAGGTCTGACCAACAGTCTCACCGGCTTGATGGCGGCGCGTTACGAGGGCGCGAAGGTGCTGCTGATCAGCGGCTACACCGATCCTGCCTATGTCGGCCGATTCCCCATCCAGGAAACGAGCCCTCTGTCCCTGCCACCGCAGACGCTGCACACGCCCAACCAGACGGTCCAGGGAGTCACCATCCTCGACAGCCCGCAATCTCTGGCCGGCGTATGGGAGGCGTGCGCGGCAGGCTTCGCCCGGTCCACCGGCTATGTGCACCATCTCGCCCTGACCGTTCCGGCCCAGCGCGGTCACCTTCCCGTGCCGCTGTCCGCTCCTCCGCGTGCCACCGCTGCGGACACACCGGCTCTTGACCAGGCGCTCCTCTCCCGGCTGGCCGCCGGTCGGTGCGCGCTGTGGGTCGGCTGGGGCGCGCGCCGGGCAGCAGCGGCCGTCGCCGAACTCTCCGAACGTCTCGACGCGCCGGTGATGTCCACTCCCCGCGGCAAGGGCATCTTCCCCGAGGCAGGTCCCCGATACCTGGGCGTGACCGGACTGGGGGGCGATCCCGAGGTCGCCGACGCACTGCGGCGCCACGACCCTGATTTCGTGATCGCGCTGGGCAGCAGGCTTGGTGACGGGGCCTCCTGCTACGACGAGGCGTATCTCGCCCGAGCCCAGCTCATCCAGGTCGACCTCGCTCCCGACGACCTGCCTCACGTCTACCCGGCCGACCGGCTCATCCGTGTAGAGGCTGACGTCGCCGCCTTCGCGTACGCGCTCGTGGAAGCGGCGCCCGCCATGTGCGCGCCGCCCACCAATACGCATCACACCGGCGGCCCCGCACCGAGGCACACTCCCTCAGCCCCACCGCCGCGAACAGAGCGCCTCGTGCACCCACGCCGACTCCTGCACGAGATCCAGAGCCGGTTCGTCGACCGGGGCGACCTCGTGATGGGGGACAACGGCAACGCGTTCGCCTGGGGGAACCGCTACCTGCGCTTCTCCCGCCCGGGGCAGTGGCGTGTGAGCAACCTCTACCTGGGCTCCATGGGGCACTTCGCCTGCGGAGCGGTCGGCGCGGCCCTTGCCACCGGCAGACGCGCCGTCGCCCTGGTGGGAGACGGGGCCATGCTGATGCAGAACGAGGTCAGCACCGCGGTCCAGTACAACGCGTCCGTCGTGTGGATCGTCCTCAACGACGCGAGTTACGGTATGTGCAGACAGGGAACGAAAGCTCTCGGCCTGCCTTACGCCGACTCCTCGCTCCCCATGACCGACTTCGCCCAGTACGCCGAAGCCCTCGGTGCCCGCGGCATCCGCGTCACCGCCCCGGAGGCTCTGCACGACGCCCTGCGGGAAGCCGCAACCGTCCAGGGCCCATGTGTTGTCGACGTATTGATCGACCCCGAAGCACTCGCTCCCACTCAGCGACGCTTCGCCGGGCTCAAACACGTCCCCTCCGCCGGCCTTGGTCACTGACTTCAGCAGCGCGCCCTTCGGGGCCCCTGGATCCGTTCGCCCGCCCCTTCCCGCCCTGCCGGCGTTCTCGGCCGGCGGGTCGGCGAGAACGGCCCGCCCGTATCGGCCGCACTGCCTGTGTGCGGATCCGACCCGCGTTTCCGGGAACCGGGCAGTGGCCGCAGGGCCGTTCCGGCGAGCCGCCGACCGCGAAGTAGACCTGGGAGCGCCAGCTCCACATCGGACCCGTCCTCGCCGGATCCGACGACGATCTCCTCGCCGCCCTCAGCGCTTTCGCGCTCCCGCTGGACGTGGCCTTCCCGTTCCGGACGACCTGCTCGGCATTACGGTGAATCGGCCGGCGGGGCGCCGCTGGCGAACGCCTATGAGTGGCTCCGGTTGAGGACTTCTCGCGCTACTGGTTGCTGCCTGAAGGGCCGCAGTCGTGACCGCATCTCAGCCAGCGCGGAGGCGATCCGACCTGACCGCAAGTGGGCCTGGTCATCAAGGAAGAGGTGCCAGGCCGCGCATGCCTGTTCGAGGTGCCCTTGGTCGAGTTGCAGCCCGCCGAGCCGCGCATTGATCAGGGCACGTGCTCGGCGTTCGTCCGCAGGCCGTTGCCTCAGCGAGGAGGTAAGTTCCCGGATGGCCCGGGCGGGCTCGCCCGCGTAGGCGAATGTCTCCGCGCTCTGGTGTGCGAAGGCGGCGGCGTGGAAGTCATCGATCGTTCCCGTGCTCAATGGGCCTCGGGCAAAGGTCTGTTCAGCCCGGCGCAGTTCCGCGAAGGCCTTGCGGCGCTGACCGTTCGCCGCCAGGGTGAGTGCCCACTGGGAAGTAAGCAGTACGGCTTGCCCCGGCGGGAGGTCTGTGTTGTGCCGAGCTGCGGCCTCAGCGATGTCCAGTGCCAGAGACCGATGGCCCAAATGCAGAGCCTGGATGCTCATCGCCCGCAGGACGGTCGTATAAGTGCGCAGGTCCGCTGACGCGGCCGCCATGCGGAGGGCAGTCTGGTAGTACGACTGCCCTATTCCGTTCATGTTGTCGTCGAAGTGCATGTACCCGGCGAGATAGGTGAGCCGGGAGGCGGTGCGCAGAAAGCGGTCGCGGCGTCCCGGAGGCATCCTCAGGACTAACCGCGGCGTGATGTCGACGGCCAAGTAGGAGGATAGGGCTTGGCGGGCCGCTCCCCCGCCGAAAGCCGTGTCGATCCGGGCGAAGACGGGAAGCATCAACTCCGTGGCTGGCACCGAGGTGGGCTCGGCCTCCCGGGCGTGCGGTACCGATGGCGCCAGTGGTACAGCGAAGTTTCCCTCGGCCGCGTCCAGTTCAAGGAGGGTCGTGTAGACGCTGGAATCCGCGAGTTCTTTCGTGGGCGGGCGAGCCAGCCGCACCAAGGACAGGCCGAGGTCGTCCGACTGGCGGGTGGCGACCGGAGCATTACCGTTCAGAAGGCCGGTGTCCGCAGCAGTGACCTGCCGTCCCAGCGCGCGAGAGAGGACCTCGGCCACCAGGGAAGGCACCGGTTCCGGAGGACGAGTTCCGGAAAGCCAGTGCGAGACGGACGTACGGTCGTAATGCAGGGCCAAGCCGACTTCGCCGCCTGCCTGGTTGACGGCCCTGGACAAATGTCCGGCTGTCATGTTCGCCTCGCGTAAGAGAGCTCGCAGCCGCATGTTGGGCAATCGACCCATTGAGATGCATCCCCTCTCTTTTCTGCCTTTAGGGGGAACAGAACACATACCCGCCAGAACCTCCGTCAGCACCTCGGGATGTCCCGGTCCGCCCCGGCTACACCACGTGATGAACACATTGCGCGGGCAGCCGCACGCCCCACCCATGCGGTATACACCGGCACGCCGGGGCCCAGAGGACCAGCTGACGGTCAGCCGCTCTCCGTGTCGCCCCGGTCCACGAGGGTGGTCGTAACCTGTCGGGTCACGGCCGACGGCCCCAGACCCGTCAACGCCCGCAGCGTGTCGGCCATGAGAGCGGGGCTGGCTCCAGGGGCCGCGACGATGCCGACCGCGGCGGCTCCCGCCAGCCACGCGGGCCTCACCTCTGCACTGCGAGCTGCCCCGTACGCCCGCACACCGGAATTCCTCAGGCTGGCCAGAGTGGGGGAGTTTTGGCGTCCCAGGACCAGGACGGCATCGCTGGATGCGGCCAGTCTGAGCAGGGCGTGCTCCCGATCGCTGGCGGCGTGGCAGTACGTGGTCGGGTCCTGGGGCAGCACATGACCCAGTGCGCCCCGTACCGCCTCGGCGACCATCCGGTTCCGCTCGCCTGGGGTCCCCGGCGCGGTCACCACCGCCACACGGCCGGGGGCCTCCACCCGGATGTCTCCTGCTTCGGCGACATCGTGCACCGTCCGGACCGCGTCGGGAGCCTGCCCGACCATGCCGGGCAGCACGGCACTGTCCCGAGGTCCGATGAGAACGACGCTTTCGCCGTGCGCGGCGAATCTGCGGACCTCGGCCTGGGCGGCCGTCACCAGCGGACAGGTCGCATCAATAACGCGCAGCCCCTGGCGGACCAGGGAGGCTCGCACAGTTGGGGCCACGCCAGCCGGTCCGATCACCACACGGGTGCCCGCCGCCACTCGGTCGAGTTCGTCCGTCGACAACGCGGAGTGTCCTTCATCACCGGCACCGGCTGAATAGTGCGGCATCGTGCCGGCCAGAATTCGCACCTGGCCGCCACCGGCCGACAAGGCCCCGTCCAGCAGAGCCTGGGCGCGCACGGCACCCCAGCACAAAGGATCACCTTCCGCGACCACGAACTGGCGAGTCCGCATCACAGCCCGCCAGGAAGCCAGCGCCCTCTGCAACGCGATCGAGGCCCCACCAGAAGGAGCCGCCCCTGCCAACCCTGCCGCCTGCCGGTCACGTTGCAAGTAGGACAGCACCTGGACTCCTGCCGCAGCATGACCGGCCCCGTCCGGGAAGCTCGACAGAAGCGGAGGAGATTCGTCCTCATAACGCACAGACCAGCCTTCCCGCTGGAGAGCCCCTCCCAGGAACTCCGCCGCCCGACAATGGACGAGCCCCCGGACGGGGTGACGGACCGTCGCGAAGACGGTGATCTCCTCCCGGCTTTCCAGGCCAGCCGCTACCTGCCAGTGCTCCGTCCTGCACGACCTCTGCATGTCTCGGCAGCCCTTTCCATCGGCACACTCCCGTCGCACCGGACCACGCCTCCGCCGGGAACCACACAACGACGACAAACATAACGAACGGCGCGTTTCCTACTGCGTACTCGTGCCCTGCCCAAGGCACAAATATTGCCCGCCTCCGCATATGCCAATTGGATTCACCCATTCGTGTCACGCCCGACCCACCGCCTCCTCATGCGATCTCTGAGCCCGCCCCGGACAGCAGCGATGCCCAGCCGGGGAACGGCTCCAGCGGCTCCAACGCTACGAAGAAGGTCACCGCCGCAAGCGGCACTTCATGGTGGACACGCTCAGGGTGCTGTTGAACGTGATGGTCACGGCAGCAACGGTCACCGACCGCGAGGCCGGGCGCGCAGGCTGCTGGAGCGGACGTTCGCGGGCCTGATGCGCTCGCGCTGCCTGGCCCGAGACTAAGAACGGCGCACCGACAGCGCCCAGGCGATGACCACGGTCATGCCGCCGCCTCGGGCTGGCAGGGACGCTGAACGTCTCCGGCCTGTCCTCGGCCAGCCAACCACATGCGGCCAGACGCACGGCGTTCGAACGCAAGCCCTCGACCTTCACCGGAACCGGTTCAAGCCTGCGGCGGGACTGCGCCCCAACCTACGACCACGACATCCACAGCGACCAGGTCAGCGCACGTCGCATCGTGCCCGCGATCGCCCGCCGCGGCACCCTGCACGGCACCGGACTGGGCGCCTACCGCAAGGCCGCGTTTTACAAGTCGGTGGCCTGTCTGGTTGGCCGTCCGGGGAAGTCGCGGGCGGCCATCCAGATGGTGAGGGCGCGGGCGATGTCGTTGATGCTGTTCGCCGTGGTGACCTCGTGCTCGTTGCGGGTGGTGTCGCGGCGGACGATCTCGTAGCCGCCTTCGTCCAGGACGGCCACGGAGGCGAACCAGACGGGGTCGTCCTCGTCGGGCTGGACGACCACGAAGGTGTTGTCGGAGTCATTGAGGTCGCTGAGCATCATGAACAGCGCGTCCTCGGAGGGGTCATCGATGCGGTCGCCGTTCTCGCTGTCGGCGGCGTAGTACTGAGCCCCCATCGTTGTCTCTCCCTCGCCCGGTTCACCTTGGCCGTGGTCAGCATGGCACGTGGAACCGACAGTTCAGGGGTCACAGCCATTCGCTGATCGCGGCGATCAGGACGGTGGCTTCGAAGCGGACGGCGAGTTTGTCGAACCGAGTGGCGACCGCCCGGTTGCGCTTGAGCCGGTTGATCCCGCACTCGACCGCGTGCCGGGCCTTGTCGTCCTCGCGGCCGAAGACCGGAGGCCGCCCGCCGGCCCTCCCGCGCCGTTTGCGGTTGGCGACCTGGTCGGCCGGCTCCGGGATGGTGCAGCGGATCCCACGCTTTCGCAGGTAGGCCCGGTTGGCGCGGGAGGAGTACGCCTTGTCACCCCTCACCCGCAGAGGCCGGACACGGGGACGGCCCGGCCCGGTGCGGGGTACTCGGATACCGTCCAGGACGGCGGCGAACTGAGGACTGTCACCATGCTGTCCGGCGGTGACCAGCAAAGACAGCGGCCGTTGGCCTTGCTCGCAGGCCAGATGATTCTTGGTGGTGAAGCCGCCCCGGGACCGGCCCAGACCGTGGTCGTCGGGCTCCGTGCGGGTTCCGCCGGGCGGTTTCTTCTGAGCATGTCCGTCCCGGCGGGCGCCTGCGGCGTGGTAATAGGCCCGGCAGATTGCGGAGTCGACGTTGACCTCCCACGTGATCAGACCTGCCGCATCCGCCCGAGCCTGCTGTACAACGGCTTCAGCACCGCCCACTGCTCGTCAGAAAGATCCCCTCGTCCCACACCGTGATCATCACGGCATGGGACGACGAACAGAGCCGACTTTCAAAACACACCCCAGGGGGTCGAGCGGAGTTTTGCGTGGCTGCACGGCTTCCGACGTCTGCGCATCCGAGGGGAACGGCGAGCCGACATCCGCGAAGCGTTCCTCAAACTCGCCTGCTGCCTCATCTCCCACCGACAACTCGGCTCGTTGTGTTAGCCGTTGTTAGCCGATGTAAGTAACGCCCCATACAGGACGTCGCCCGTGTCGCCGATAGATGTGCGCCATACTCGACCTGCTGAGCCGCGAAGAGGTCATCACGCAAGTGCATTCCGGATGCATCTTGATCCATTGGTGCAGCCAGCCTGACAATCGATGATCATTGAGTTCCGTTCACATGCAGCACACCCAGAGGAGGGACGTCCGAAACCGAACCACAGGTCGGAAACGTTAAATCACCCACACCGTTAATGAATTGACTCGACCTCGGCTGCCTTCATAGATTTCTCACAACAAAGACAAAGAAAAATCACGGAGACCCCATGAAGCTGACCATGCGCAAAACGACAAAAATCGCCGCCGCATTGGGCGCACTTATCATTTCCGGAGGTGTATCCACCACCGCGCAAGCGGCGCCGGTCCAGCCAGCAGCGCTCAGCCCGACCGCGTGCAACGGCCAGACAGCGGGGCACATCGTTAAGTGGTACGCGCCTCACGTGCCGTACGCACTTGTACCGCTTCGGTGTGGAAGCAGCACCTGGGGTTTCAACCACATTCATTCCAAGCACTGGTCCGCCCACGTCGACGAGGATATTGCCAACACGTGGACATACTTCACCTCCACTGTCCCGCAAGGGGGGAATTCCATAGCGTTCATCCTCCGTGACCTGGCCCCCTGCGAAGGTCAGTTCCGGGTTGTGGTCCAGTTCAACAGCTACGGGTCCACCGGCATCAAGGGGATCATCACCGCCTACCACGAAAACTCGATAACGCTCCATCGCGGTGAAGTCCAGCCGGCGTGCTGACAACTCGGCATCTGCGGAATACTGCCGGACCGCAGCTCGAAGAAGGTACAGTGGCGGCATGGTAGGCGAAGAATTCCCACCCGCCGAGACAACGCGGCTCGTCGCGGAGAAGATGAAAGGTCTAACCGGCCATTCCCCACAGGCAGGCGCCCTCCGCATCATCGACGCGCAGGGCACGGGGACGAGGTGGCCGATCCGCGTCCGGGGGACGGTGGAATCAGATCAATGGCAGTCAGCCCGGACCTGGGAGACGGAGTTCCTCCCGGAGGACACGCTCGCCGGGGAGTCTGCGGAGGGGAACGCCTCCGCCCTTGCGGACTGTTTCCTCATCCTCGTCATCGAAGACCTGGCAGTGGGACCTGTTCCCGGCATCCAGGAGATCCTTCAGCCCTGATCCGCAACCCTCCCCCACAGGCGCGTGGAGGGGACGGCCCACGCGCCAAATCCGCGGCTGCGAGTTCCTGCTCCCCCGATTCGTTCGGTGTGGACGACCTGGGTGACCGCCTGCACCGTGCATGGCCCGATTTCAGGCAGGGATGTTGCAGTCGGAGACGATGCCTGCGATGGCTCGGTAGGTGTCGGGGAGGCGGTCACGGCGATGGGTCCAGCGCTGGAGCTGCTTCCAGCGTTTGTGGTCGGCGAGGGCGTGTTCGACGGTGATTCGGTCGGACGCGTGGCGGTGGCGGTCTCGTTCCCACTGTTCCACTCTGCCGGGTAGTGCCCACGGGCAGGGTTTTCTCGGAGGCGTGATCGTTTGCCCACGGTGGTCGCGGCTCAGGCCCAGGCAAACTGCTTCTTCTTGCCCGAGACGAACGCGCGCCGTCCGCCGCGGCCGGCCGGTGGCCGGCGGACCTGAACCTCGGTGGCGTCCAAACGCAGCTCGACGCCCTCGGCCCGGGCGTAGGCGAACACATCCGTCAGCGTCCGAAGCCTCAGGCCGGGGCCGTCGGGAACTGCGCACCCCCGCTCCGCCAGGAGCGTGCGCATCTCTCCGATCGCCCGGGTAACGGTGGACCGGTCGACGCCGAACAGCAGCCCCAGCACCGAGTGCGGCAGGTCGTGCCGCGGATGGATCAGCGTCGCCACCAGCCGATCGTGTTCATGCCCGAGGAATCCCCGTACGAGTGATCACGTTCTGAGCGTCGTCCGGCGTCGGTAAGAGGAGTGACCACCCGGCCGGTCAGGAGAAGGAAGACCAACGGATGTCAGGCGGCTCCGTTCCAAAGCCTGCCGCTCAGCCGAGCTGGTAGTCGAACCAGATACGGTGCGTGCCGTCAGCCTCCACAGCCATCCCGCCAGCGCCAGCGATCCCCGCCAACTCGCCGGTGCCGCTTGAGGGCACGATGGTGAAGAACTCCGCAGTGCGGTCGTTGCCAGACGTTGTCGCCGAGTGCGCGAAGTTGAAGGAACCCTGCCGACCGTGCAGCGATCCGTCGAACGACTCCATGGCAATGTATGTGCCCACGCCGGTCGTCTGGTCGAACGCGGAAGTGAACAAGGTCGCCGAGCGGCCGGTTGCCTCCCCCTCGTAGTGCTTCTCCATGGTCGCGACACCGACCGGCAGCGCCGTGGATACGGCTGGCCCGGGCTTCAGCTCGGTAGGGACGAACGCTTTGACGGTGAAGGTTGCCGTAGCTCTCATGCGTCGACCGTACCGAGGGGGTCTGACAATCAAGCAGCACCTGAGGCAACCCCAGCCCCCAAGGAGACTTTAAAGAACAAGCTAAATGCCTGTTTCGGAACCTCAATCATCAAGGGGAGGCCATGGCAGTTCATCGGCTACCGATACTCGAAGGTGGCTTGACCCTGTCGGTTACTGGCCCGGGTGGCTGTCGCATGCCTGCCTGTCCCTTTACTGTGTCCGTGCCGTAAGTCCCCGAGACAAGGAGACAACCCCATGGTCGCGTCAGCGTTACGTCAGCAGTTCGAACCGACCCTGCGCAAGGACCGTCGTCCCCGGCGGTTGGCGCGGCGTGCCATCCTCGGAAGCTCTCTCACCGCCGTATTCACGGCGGTAATGCTCACCGTCACCCAGTCCGCCGCCTATGCCGGCGGCCCCTACCTCTGGGCGAACGACGGCAACATAGGTCAGCGCATGACCGTGTGCGCTCAGACCCTCGATGTCCGTAGCTCCTACGGCGGCACGCCGTTCAACCATCTCACTTACGGACAAACGTTCACCGTGCACCAGAACTATGCGGAGTTCGGCAGCGAGTACGTGCGGGGCTTCGCCTGGGGCAACGTGAACGCGGAGGGTTTCGTGCAGAACGGCTGGTTCTGCTTTTAGACGTGAGCCCTCGGTTCCTCCGAATCAGGCAAGACCCTGGGCCAAGGTGCCCCTGGAGAACATGAGAACGATCAAGGTCCCGAGCGTTTTCGGTGGGTCCGGGGCGGAGAGGCTGATCAGCGTCGCGGCTCCGCTCCCTCCCATCACACCAGCCTCAGAGGTTCCGTTCGGGGAACGGCCGCCGTGACCGTTCCCCGCGGGGGCCCGCACCCAGGTGGCATGTCGACCAACCTGTGGGTGCGGGCCCGTATCAGTTCAAGACGTTGGCGGCCATCGGGCGTGTCCGTCAGTGCCAAGCCGAGCATTTCTGACCGGATACGGGACCATTCTCCGTGCATGCCCTGATCCACACGGGATGGCTGTAGTGGAATTCGCCGGTGACGAAGTGCACCGATGTCCCCGCACCCTTGCGAGCACAGTAGTTGTAGGCCGAGTTGGAGGCCTTGATGATCTCTCCGCAGCCGCTGTGCCTGTCGGCCTTGGTGTCGTAGACCTGGCCAGCCACCTTGGCCGTACTCCCGCTCCAGCAGATGGATGCAGCGATCTTCGCCCCGGTGGTCGAGGCGGTGGCGTCACGACACTTCCAGGACTGCGGGGCCGACTGCGCTGGCGCCGCCAGACCTAAGCCGACCAACCCCGCAAGCGCGACGGTGGCCGTGATCGTGGTGATGTGCCTGCGTACCTTCACGTAACCCGTTCCTCTCAAAACGTGGGGCTCAACGTCCGCCCGTAGCCCCTTCAAACACCGTTGCCCAATCCGAAGAGGAGGAGCGAGAAGAATCCCGGCCAACCTGGGTGCAATGGGATGTGGGATGTTCACGGCGCGAGGGAGGGGCGGTCATGCAGTAACGCAGTTCTGACCGACTTCTACGATCGCCTGACCGCCCGTGCGGACGCGCTGTTCGAGCTGGCCGACGCCGTGCTCTGCACGGACGGACCGGCGTGGTCGCTGGTCGACCTGGCGCTGGCGCCCGAGCACCGCCGTGGGCACGGTTCCCTGTACGCCGGCCTGAACCGCGGCCGGGTGGAGGCCGCCCGGCCGCGGCGGGTCCTGGCCGGGGGTGCCGCTGCCGAGGGCGGCGGACGGCCGGCTGGTGTTGGCGGTGGACGTCTCGCCGTGGCTTCGGCCGGACGCCGGGACCGTGCCGAACCGCTCGTTCCGGGTTGCCGGTCGCGGTCTTGTTGCCGGACCCGATCGGACCGGGTGATGCGCCGCCCGGCGCCCTCGGGCGAAGAGTTCCTCCGGTCCAGCCCGAAGGGCGGCCGGCCGCCCAAGCACGGCGGGGAGTTCGTCTCCGGCGACCCCGCCACCTGGGTCCCCGTGCAGGCCGTCACGGTCACCGACCCCCGCCTCTACTGGAGGGCCACCGCTCAGCATGGGACCGCCTGCACCCCAGGCTGGCCCAGCGGGCCGCGCGGCTGGACTACGACGACCCGCTGCCCGTCATCGAGGGCACCGTCATCCGCCTGGCCGTCGAGCACCTGCCGTCCGGCGGGGTGAACAAGCCGGTCTGGCTGTGGTGGTCACGCACCGGCGCCACCGACGCCGACGTCGCACGCCGCTAACGGCGACCTCGACCACACCGTCGATGCGTGGATCGCCGACGGCGCCCGCCGCCCGACGGTCAAGAACCGCCTCGCCATTCTCGTCCGGGCCACCGCTACCGCCCGCGCATGGTCGGTCTGTTGTTGACAGCGCCGACTTTTTAACAGTCCCGATCTGGCAGACCCCGTATTCGGCAAGGTCGCCGCACCAAGCTGGGAGGAGTCCGCAGCACGTACCGGCCGGGACGCGCCGGTACGGTCCGAGCCGGCATCGTCACTTTCCTTGACGGGCCCGCGGAGCTGCCGAGCCTGCGGATTCCGTCCCTGGCAGCCGTCATCGGATCAGCACGGATCCCGGCCAGGAGACCGCAGCCATCTGTCAGGACACAACGCCAAGGACGTGAGTGTGACGAGTGCGCAGATACCGGCCGATGCCACCATGGCAGCTGAACCGGCCCTCACCGTACCGACGGCTTTCGAGCGGCAGGCGCGGGTGGCGCCGGACGCTGTCGCGGTGGCCGGGGACGACGGCGAGCTAACCTACGCACAACTGGACGCGCGCGCCGACCGCCTCGCCGCGCTACTTGCCGCGCACGGCGTCCGGGCCGGCGACATCGTCGCCTTCGCCCTCCCACGCTCGGCCGACTACGCCGTCACCGTGCTGGCGATCCTCAAGGCCGGAGCGGCGTACCTCCCGCTCGACGCAGCCTATCCGGAGGACCGGATCGCCCTGATGCTCAACGACGCGAAACCCGCCGCGCTGGTCACCCGACGGGGGATCGCCGCTCGCCTCGGTACCGACACGACGGCCGGCCGGGCCGCATGGATCGTCCTGGACGACCCGGCGTTCCTGCGCTCCCTCACCGGGACGCGCCGGGGCTGTACGGAGGATGGGCGCGGGCCTATGAGCGGCAGCGGTGACGACTCGGCATATGTGATGTACACCTCCGGCTCCACCGGGCGCCCCAAGGGGGTGATCACCACACACGCCAACATCCTCGCGCTCGCCTCCGACCGCCATTTCAGCACTCCCGCGCACCGCGCGGTGCTCGTGCACTCCCCGCAAACCTTCGACGCCGCGACTTACGAACTGTGGGTGCCGCTGCTGAACGGCGGCCGGGCCATAATGATGGCGGACGCCCTCGACTCCGACCGGCTGGGCGCCGTCGTCACCGCGAGCGGCGCTTCGGCCGTCTTCCTCACGACGGCGCTGTTCAACGTCATCACCGGCTTCGCCCCGGCGGCCCTCGCAGGTCTGGACGAGGTACTGACGGGCGGCGAGACCTGTTCACCGCAGGCCATGCGGGCTTTCCTTCGCGCCGCTCCGCACACCGTGCTGCGTCATGTGTACGGCCCGACCGAGACCACCACCTTCGCCACCCAGCAGCGAGTTACCACAGCGGACGCGGCCGGTCCGTCCATCCCGATCGGCGGCCCGCTCGACACGGAGCGGCTCTTCGTACTTGACACCCGGTTACGGCCGGTGGCGGCCGGAGAGGTCGGCGAGCTCTTCATCGCCGGGGCGGGAGTCGCCCGCGGGTACCTGCGCCGACCGGAGACCACGGCCGAGCGCTTCGTGGCCTGTCCCTTCGGCGCGCCGGGCGAGCGGATGTACCGCACCGGCGACCTCGTACGCTCGCTGCCGGAGAGCGTCGTGGACTTCATAGGCCGCGCCGACGCCCAAGTCAAAGTGCGCGGGCACCGCATCGAGCCCGGCGAGGTCGAGGCCGCCCTGCTGGGCAGGCCGGAGGTGGCGCAGGCGGCCGTGGTCGTCCATCAGACAGGCCCCGACGACAAACGGCTGGTGGCGTACATACGTCCGCGCGGCGCCCTGGAGAGCGCCGGGATCAGGGCCTCCCTGCGCCGTACACTGCCGCCCCACCTGGTGCCGGACGCCGTCATCCCGTTGGACGCGCTGCCCCTCAACGCCCATGGCAAGGTGGACCGCGCCCTCCTCGCGGACCGCCCGCTGCCGGACGGGCCGACGAACGCCGCAGCCGGGGACGACGAGCCACGGAACCGGGTCGCCGCGTTGTGGAGCGCGCTGGGGCTGCCCCCGGTGGAGCAGGGCGCCGCCTTCCTCGACGCGGGCGCCAACTCTCTCCAGATCACCCGGTTCACCTACTTGCCGCGCCGCGAGTTCGGCGTCGGCCTCCCGATCCGCACCGTCTTTGACGCCGGCTCGCTCGGCGCGGTCGCCGACCTGGTCAGCGCGGCCCGCCGCGGGGATCCCCGAAGCGGACCGAGGCCGCCGGAAGCGGGCCCGCGCCGCATGGAGCGGCGCCCTGACCCGCTTCCGCTGTCCCCCGGCCAGGCCCGGCTCTGGCACCTCAACCAGCTCGACCCCGGCCCCGCCTACCACGTGCCGCTGCTCATTCCGGTGGACGGCCCGGTGGACCCGGACGGCCTGCGGGCGGCGCTGAGCGCCTTGGTCGAGCGACATGAGAGCCTGCGCACTATCTTCCCGGTGCTGGACGGGGAGCCCGTCCAGCACGTCCTGGCGCCCGGCGACTGCCCGTTGGCGCTACGGACGCAGCGCGTCGAGCCGGACGGGATCGACGTCGCGGTGCGGGAGGCAGTGGCCGAGCCGTTCGACCTCACCCGTCAAGCGCCTCTACGGGCGTGGCTGTTGCGCGGCCGGTCCGACCTCGCCGGGTCGGTCCTGGTGCTGGTCGTGCATCACATCGCGTGCGACGGTTGGTCCGTGGGGCCGCTGGCCAGGGATCTGGCGGCCGCCTACCGGGCCGTTCTTGCCGGGCGGGCCGAGGCACCGCGCGAAGCACCCGCGCAGTACGCCGACTTCACCGTCTGGCAGGATCGGGCCTTCGGGGCCGGCGCCGACCCCGCCGGGCCCGCCGCCGACCAGCTCGCCTTCTGGGAGAAGACGCTGGCGGATCTGCCCGCCGAACTCCCGGGGCTGTACGACCGCCCCAGGACGCCGGGCGCGCGAATGGGCGGCGGCAGCGGCTCGGTAGGCGCCTTCTGGCCCGCCGCCCTGCACCGAGAGCTGGTCGCGCTGGCACGCGGCAACGGGGCGACGCTGTTCATGGTGCTCCAGGCCGGGGTGGCCGCAGTGCTGGCCGAGTCGGCCGCAGCCACAGACCTCCCGCTGGGCACGGTGACGGCCGGCCGGAGCGACCCTCGGTGGGAGGAGGCGATCGGCTTCTTCGTCAACTCCCTCACATTACGCACCGACACATCCGGCGACCCCTCCTTCGCCGGACTCCTGGACCGCGTCCGGAGCACGGTGCTGGCTGCGTTCGAGCACCAGGACGTCCCCTTTGAACGGGTCGTGGAACGGCTCAACCCGCCGCGGAGTCTCGGCCGCAACCCGTTGTTCCAGACAGTCGTCGTGCTCCAGAACATCCCCTGGCCGACCGTCGATCTGGGCGTCCGTCCGGCCCACGTCATTGTGCCCCACAACGGTGCCGTGAAGTTCGACCTGCTGCTGGAGTTCTGGGAGCGGCGCGACCCCGCCGGCGAACTGTTCGGCCTCACCTGCGACGCCGAGTACGACCCGAGGCTGTACGACAGGGGCACGGTCGTCGCGGTCCTCGGCCGGCTCAGGCGCTTCCTCACCGCCGCCGTGGGTGACCCGGGACTATCGCTCAGCCGGCTCCTGGCCGCGTCCTTCGCGACGCCCACCGCCCACCCGGCCCGCACGGAAAGGAACCCCGCTCCATGACCACCACCCCGCCGTTGTCACACCTCTTCGAACGCCAGGCCGCCGCGCACAACAATGAGGCCGCGATCGGCGGCGCCCACGGCGCGCTGACGTACGGGCAGTTGAACGCCCGCGCAAACCGACTGGCCCGCCTTCTGGTGGACCGGCACGTCGGCCCCGGTACGACCGCCGCCCTGCTGCTGCCGCGCTCGACGGACCAGATCGTCGCCGTCCTGGCAGTGGTGAAGGCTGGCGGGGCCTATCTGCCGCTCGATCCGGGCCATCCGCCAGCGCGACTGGCGCAGATGGCGGCGGACACGGCCCCGGCGCTCACCCTCACCGAGAGCCGCCTGCTCGACCGGCTGCCTGACGGCCTCGCCGCAAACGTGCTGCTCTTGGACGCCCCGCAGACGGCGAGGGAACTGGCTGCGGCCGCCCCCGACGACCTGGGCGACGCCGAGCGCACCCGCCCGCCGGCCGCGAGTGACCTGGCATATGTGATGTTCACGTCCGGTTCCAGCGGCGCCCCCAAGGGGGTGATGGTCACCCAGGCCAACGTCGCTGCGCTGGTCCTGGACCCCCGCTTGCGCAGTGCCGCGCACAGCCGGGTGCTGGTCCACTCATCGTACGGGTTCGACGCCTCGACGTACGAGCTGTGGGCGCCGCTGCTCAGCGGCCACCAGGCGGTGCTGGCACCGGACGGACCACTGGACATCGCCGGGCTGGCCCACTGCATCGCGAAGTACCGCATCACCTCGCTGCTGCTCACCGCAAGCCTGCTGCAACTGGTTGCCCAAGAGGATCCGGGCTGCCTGGCAGGCGTCCGGGAGCTGTGGACCGGCGGGGAGGCGGTACCGGCCGCCGCGGTGCGCGAGGTGCTGGCGCACTGCCCCGATCTCACCGTCGTGGACGCCTATGGCCCCACCGAGACCACCGTAGCGGCCACCAGCCACCGGCTCCGGCTCCAGGGCGATGTGCGGGACCCGGTGCCGATCGGCCGCCCGCTCGGAGGCAGCCGGGTGTCCGTGCTCGACGCGCGTCTGCGCGAAGTGCCGGACGAAACCGTCGGCGAGCTGTACATCTCGGGGGAGGGCGTCGGGGACGGATACGTCGCCAGGCCGGTGCTGACGGCCGCCCGCTTCGTCGCCTGCCCATTCGGGCTCCCCGGCGAGCGGATGTACCGCACCGGCGACCTCGGCTTCCGGTCGGCGGACGGCAACCTGGTCTTCGCCGGGCGCAACGACGATCAGGTGAAAGTTCGCGGGCGCCGCATCGAACCGGGCGAGGTGGAGGCCGCGCTGACCCGCCATCCCCAGGTGGGCCGGACCGCCGTCGTCGTCCACGGGGACTCACCCGCCGACAAGCGCCTCGTCGGCTACTTCACCGTCGACGGCACTGGCCCCTCCGCCGAGTCTGTCCGCGGATACCTGGCCGCCGAGCTGCCCCCGCACCTCGTGCCCGACGTACTGGTCGGCTGGACCGGCTTCCGCTCACCACCAGCGGGAAGACCGACCGGGCCGCTCTCGCCGCCAGGCCCCTCACCCCTGCCGCGGCCTCGCCCGCTGCGGCGCCGCAGGACGACACCGGCGAACAGGTGCTCGCTCTGTGGGCGCGATCCTTGGGCGGCCGCCGAGCCGGACCGCGTGACGACTTCTTCGCGCACGGCGGCACTTCGCTCCAGGCCACCCGGCTGGTCGCCCGCACGGTCAAGGCGTTCGGACTGCGCCCCGAGGACAGCCGCGCCGTACTCCAGGCGCTGCTGGCCAACCCGACCCCCGACGCACTGACCGCGGCCGTGCGCACCGCCCGCGCCGCGCCCTCCGTACCGGCCCGGCGGCGCATCCTCCCCGACTTCGCCGCCGAGTCGGACCCGGGCACCGCTCTCGACTTCGCCGCGACGCTGGCGTCCCGCGCGAGCGGCCCCCGCCAGGCACTGCTGACCGGGGCGACCGGCTTCCTCGGCGCCCACCTGATCGCCGCCCTCCTGGCGGACACGGATCTGACGGTGCACTGCCTGGTGCGGGCCGCGGACGACGCACAGGCACTGCTGCGGGTCAGGTCGGCCCTGCGGGGCAACGGCCTGGAAGTCGCGGACCGGGACGCCTCGCGGATCGTCGCCGTCGCCGGGGATCTGGCCGCCGACCGCCTGGGTCTCACCCCGGAGCGCTACCGGTGGCTCGCCGAGGAGACGGACCTCATCTACCACAACGGCGCACAAGTGAACTTCCTCTACCCTTACTCCGCCCTCTCCCCGGTGAACGTCGGCGGCACGAGGGAGGTCGTCCGGTTCGCCGCCGTCGGCCGGACGAGGTCCATCCACTACGTCTCCACCCAGGCGGTCTTCTCGGCCGCCGGCCTGTCCGGTGTCCGGGGCGTCCACGAGGGCAGCATCCCTGTCCACCCCGAGCACCTCTTCATGGGGTACCCCGAGACCAAGTGGGTGGCCGAGGAGCTGATCCGAAAGGCCGGAGCCCTCGGGTTGCCCTTCGCCATCTACCGGCCGCACGACGTCACCGGCCACTCCCGAACGGGGGCGTGGAAGACCGACGGCTTCCTGTGCAGCCTCATTAAGTCTTTCACCGATGTCGGAGCCGCCCCCGACATCCGGCTGCCGATGGACTTCACCCCGGTGGACACTGTTGCCCGCGCTATCGTCCGGCTCTCGCTGGACCGTCCGGCCAACGGCTCTGCTTACCACCTCAACAGCCCGCGCTACGCCCTGCTGGAAGACCTCATCGAGCACCTCAACCAAGCCGGCCACGGCGTCGACACCGTCCCGTGGAAGATATGGGTGGACCGTCTGGCCGCGCACGCCGCGCGGGACGCCGAGTCCCAGATAGCGCCGTTCCTGCCGCTGTTCACCGAACGCCTGGAGCAGTCCGGCACCAGCGTCCTCGAACTCTACCTTGAGGACCGGATGCCAGCGCTGTCCTGCACGCGGACCTGGGACACCGTCAGGGCGCTGACCGGCCAGGCGTGCCCCACCACCGACGAACTGCTCCCGAAATACGTCCGGGAGCTCACCCGCAGCGGATTCCTCGCCCCCGTCGCACCTAAGGACGACTGATCAGGAGACAGCGATGACCGACAGCCCCTTCGACGACCAGGACGGCACATTCCACGTGCTGCTCAACGAACAGGGCCGGTACTCCCTGTGGCCGGCCTTCGCCGAGATCCCGGACGGCTGGTCCGCGGTGGTCCGCTCCGCGCGCCGCCAGGAGTGCACGGCCTACATTGCCGCGCACTGGACCGACATGGGCCACCTCCCGGCCGGCTGACCCCGGCGCGCAGGGCCGGGTCAGCCGCGGGCCGCCCTCCCCGGGGGCTCCGCGCTGCGGCACGGAACCCCGGCCGCCTCCTCCGTCCTCCAGCAAGGAAAAGACGTGACGACATGATGTCGAGTCAGTTCGATGCCCTGGCCCAGCTCTACGAGGACTTCTCGGCCCTACCCTTCCGCCAGCACCTGGAGTTCCCCACAGTCCTGGGGGCAGTCGGCACGGTGAACGCCGAGCGGAAGGTCCTGGACCTCGGCTGCGGCAGCGGGGTGTACAGCCGCATGCTGGCCGGACGCGGCGCGTTCGCGGTGACCGGGCTGGACGAGTCGGCAGGGATGATCGGCTACGCCCGGCGCCGCGAGGAGGCCGAGCGGCTCGGTATCCGCTACGTCGCCGGTCCGCTGCCCGCCGAACTGCACGGCAAGTTCGACCTGGTGCTGGCCGTCTACGTGCTGCCGTACGCGAGCAGTTATCCGGAACTGGTGGACCTGTTCCGGACCGCGGCCGGAGCGCTGCGCACGGGAGGGGAGTTAGTGACGCTCCCGATCCATCCAGACGTTCCCGCCGACCCCGACTACTACTCCCGCTACGGTTTCCGGCTGAACCCCCTCCACGGGCGCGAGGACGGCGGCGAGGTCGACCTGCACATCCTCTTCGGCTCCTACGACACCCATGTCACCGCGCACTACTGGAGCGCACCAACCCTAGAAAAGGCTCTCGCCGAGACCGGATTCGGTCCCTCCCAGTGGCACAGGCACCGGCTGTCGGACGCGGCCGCGGCTGGCCCCGACACGTTCTGGCGCCCCTATCTGGACGCCCCGCACGCGGGGCTGCTCACCGCCAAGCAGCTGACGAGGAGGAGTTGACGACCGGCGAGGCCAGCCGGGAACGCTGCTGATCTCCTCGGCCGACAACGACGCCAGGAGTTTGACAGCCTGCTTCGGGCGAGAGCACGCTCGCCAGAGCGAGCGCCATAGCGACGGGTTCCCTCCACCCGCGGTCGCAGGGCGTTCCCGCCGTTCGCCGAGGAGCCGTCATGGCAAAACTGAACGTGCCGAATTCGCAGTTACGGGCGCTGCTGGCCGAGGCCGGGTGGACGGGTGAGCAACTCGCCCAAGCCGTCAACCGGGCCGGCCGATCATCCGGGCTGGCGCTGTCTTACCAGCGGGCGTCGGTATCCCAGTGGTTGGCGGGCACCACGCCCCGTCTACCGGTCTGCGACTTGGTCGCAGAGGTTCTGACGCTCCGCCTGGGCCGCAGGGTTACGGCGCTCGACGCAGGATTTGCAAAGAAACAGGCCCCGGCGTCGACCGCTGAGCAGGAGAACAGCGTCCACTGGAGGAGTGTCCTGCTGACGAGTCTCGACAAGCCGTCCACCGCGGCCGGGGCCACGCGCATTTATCGGGCAGCGAGCCTGCCCGGCACCGAGGAGATCCCGATGGCCTGGCCGGACGGTGCGGCTGTTGAGGGTTTGGCCCCGTCCGCCGCCGAACTGCGCTGGGCCGGCTCGATGGTCACTTTGTTCTCTGTTGCGGACCGCACCTTCGGGGGCGGACACGCCAGGCCCGCGCTCCAGGGGTTCCTGGCCCACACGGTCGCGCCTTGGCTGTCGGCCCCGGCCTCGCCCGGTGTCCGCCGTGAACTGCTCACGACCGCTGCCCGGTTGACCTACCTGTGCGGTTTCATGAACTTCGACGACGAGCGCCAGGGCACCGCTCAGTCCCTCTACCGGCTGAGCCTCAGCCTGTGCGAGGGCGCCGACGACCAAACAGGCGCAGCGCTGGCCCTGCGTGCGCTGAGCGTCCAGTCCCGCGCCCTCGGATACTTCGCCAACGCTCGCGTCTTGGCCGAGGCGGCAGTAGCGCGAGGCGCCCGGCAGGCCCCGCGCCACGTCCGGGCCAGCCTCATCGGACAGTTGGGCGTGGCCGAGGCGGCGTCCGGCAACAAGAAGGAGGCATTGCGCCTGCTGGGCCGGGCCGAAAGTAACCTCGGCCGGACATCGAACGCGCCCCACGACGTCGGAGCGTTCGACACCGCCGCCTTCGCCCATCAGGAAGCTGTGGTGATGCATTACCTGGGGCAGAAGAAGGACACGCTCCTCGCGCTGGAACGGTCCGTACGCCTACGCCGACCTGGCGAGGCCCGGTCGCAGGCCATCCTGCTCGCGCGCCTGGCCGAGCGCCAACTCGCCCAGGGCCACGTGGAAGCGGCATGCCAGACCTGGCACGGCTTCCTGGATCTCATCCCCGGCCTCACCTCCCGGCGCATAGACCGGGCCCGCAACGAGTTGGCCGCCCGCTTGCGCCCCTACCGTACGCTTCCGGCAGTCGCGGCCTTACTGCGCCGGAACAGCGCGCTGATCCCGGACCGGGACGGCGGGACGTCCGGCATGCGCTGAGGAAGGCACCGGTCGAGAACGGCTCGACAAGGGTCGGGTCGGTGAACTATCAGTGCGGCACTGGGCTGCGCCGGCTCTCAAGCCGCGCATGCCGGGGCCGCCGCCCGGCCAGCCCTCTGCCGACCCGGCCGCAGGACGGCGCCGGAGGCAGAAATCGGTCGAATCTCCCGCGTCAGCGCCCGCGCCGCCGGGCTACGCGGGCGCCCGGCGTCCACCACGGCCGTTCTGACCGCCGCCCGCGCAAGCCGGGGCAAACGTCCCCCTCCGAACTAGCCCAGGTCACGGCGGAGTACGGCCCCGTGCGCTGCTGACCGCAGCCCGTCAAAGGTGGCTGGGAATCTCCGGAAAGATATTCGAAAGCGGGCCTTTTCCTTTATGCGCAGACCTGTCTGTGCTCTGCTGATTTGAGCCAGTCCTATGACTGGGACATAGGACAGATCGCGTAAGGCAGGGCTGGGCATGAACAGGACACGTAAGACCGAGCGCTTCAATGTCACAGCAGACCGCTCCACTGCGGACTTCCGTATCGCCACGACTTTCCTCCATCCCACCAGGGGCGAGGTGCGGTGTCCGGCGTCCGGCGTGGTGACGGAGTGGCTTGGACGCGCGGGAGCCGAGGTGCGGGAAGAGCCGTTCGGAGCCCTCGACTCTCACGGTCCGACGCGGCGGGACACGGAAGCCGTCTTCGGGACTACGTACCTCGAACCCGACGGTACGGCAGTGGGCATCGCCGTCGCGTCTGCCGGGCACTGGCAGGAGGCCGAGGACGCGGTGCACCGGTGGACGCAGGCGATGAGGACCCGGCGCGTGCTTCTGGTTTCCGCCGACGACCGGTGCGCCGGGCTGTTCCGCGGGCCGGCCGCTTCTGCCGGATCCGCTCAGAACGCCCACCCGCTCCGCAGCCTGCCGAGCGGGCGGGCGTCCCGGCAATGCCCGCACCGCCTCGCAAGCCAGATGCTGACGGCCGAATTCCTCGCCCGGGGCGAGACGGTGGTGGTACTCGGGCGGTCCGGAGTGCCCCAGGTGCCCGGTGCCGCAGGGGAAAGTGGGACCGCCGTCACCGTCATCGCCACCGTGGAGCACGCCCGTCACTTCCAGCCGACGGACCCCGACCGGCTGTCATTCGTCCTCTCTCCGTGCACCCCGGTCGAGCCGGCCGCAGAGATCCTCGGCGTCTTGCGGACCCGCTTCCCCAGGCTGCGCGGGCAGCATCCCGACCAGTGGTGCTACGCGGAATCGGACTTCCGTGCCGCGTCCGCCTCGGTCACGGACGCGAGCGACCTGCTCATCACCGTCGGGCACGGCCCCTTCCCCGCTGCCGGGGCCATCGTGCCTCCCAAGCGGCACCGGCACATCGACGGTCTCGGCGACCTGCACCCCGACGATCTGGCGCAGGCACCGACCGTGGGGCTCGTCGAACGTGGCCCCGACTCCGCCCACCTCACCCGGCAGATCCTCACCGCCCTTTCCGGGCTGGGTCCGCTCAGCGTCGTCCAACGGCAGTACCGGACACGGAAGTACGACATCCAGCACATCCTCCGGTCGGCCAGGACCTCCCCGACTGAAACTACCGGCCTCCGGCCGGCAGACGGACGCATGGACGAGATCGGAGCGCACCTGTAGTACCGCGCCGTATGCGGAGACTGAGCACCTGGACGGGAGGGGCCTTGCGGAAGTTGACATATAGGCAAATCGCCCGCGACTGGCCACGGCATATGCTGGAGGCACAGAAGGCGGAGCCCCTCCATCCAGACCTCCCCCGGCCTTCGCAGTGGGCGCGCCGGCCCAGGCCCGGCGTCGTTCCGCGGAGGGCTTGGACAGGCCGCCCCTCCCGACGGGGGCGCTACCGGCAGATACCGACGCCCGATGCCAGGGCGGCGCGGTGGTACCGAGCCGAGAGACGGGGCGACCGAACGGATACCGCCGCGCGGTGTGCCCCCCCTGGGGGTACAGGTGGGCATCGTCCTTACCCGCCGGGTTCAGGCGCGGATTTCGTAGACGGCACTGCGCGGTGTTTCGGCGGCACGGCGCCAGTGGGCGAAGCCGGCTTCTCGGGCCAGCGAACGCAGCGCGTGTTCGCCCGCGTGGTTGCCCAGGGCCTGGGGGCCGTGCTGGGCGACCGCTGCGGGCAAGCACAACCCTACGGACAGTGCCATGAAGAGTTTGCTGACGGGGTGCGTGTTCATCGTCGGATCCGCCTCTCCGTTGGGCTCGACGAGCATGACCGTGCCTGCCGGCTTGAGGATGCGGCGTGCACCTTTCAGGGCCGCGAGAGGGTCACCCATATCGTGGAGGCAGTTGAAGAAGGTCACCAGGTCGTAAGCCGGGCGGTCGGCGTCAAGGTCGGCGGCGGCGACGGTGTGGAAGTGAACGCGGTCGTCGAGGTCGCGCTCTTCGGCGATGATCGCAGCCCGGTCGATGGACTCGGCGTGGTAGTCGTATCCGTCGAACGCAGATCGAGGGAAGGCCGCTGCCATCAGCATGGTGGAGTAGCCGACCCCGCAGCCGATGTCGGCGACCTGGGCGCCGCTGTCGAGGCGCTCGCGCACTCCCTGGAGGGCGGGCAGCCACCGAGTGACAATGTTCGCGTTGTAGGCCGGCCGGAAGAACCGCGCCACGGCTCGGAACATCTGTGGCGGGTACTCACTCCAGTCCACGCCCTCGCCGGTGCGGAAGCACTGGGCGAGCCGGTCTTCGACCCGGTAGAGGGTTTGCAGTGCGGTGAAGATGCCGACGCCGGCTGTTGGGGCGTCGGGGTGAGCGAGGACCTGGGCATGGGCGTCGGGGAGCTCGTAGGTGCGCTGACCGTCCGCTTCGGTGCCCGGTGATACCACGTATCCGGCGCCGTACTGGGTGTGCAGCCACTCGCGTACGTAGATCTCCTGAGTACCGGTCCGTTCGGCGAGTTGGGCCGGTGTCAGCGGTCCCGCGCCGGCCATCGCCCGGTACAGACCCAGGCGGTCGCCGAGTGAGACAGCCAGTCCTCCCACCGCGGTCGCCGCGTCGGTGAACACCCGGTCGGAAAAGGCCGTCACCAGGTCAGACGGGGCCGAATCCGCCGCGGGCTCGGGAGAGGCGACCGCACGCGCCTCCGCCTTCTCCCGCGTGGGTGGACCGCCCGCCTGATGCCCGGTGTGTTCGGCGAGTTCAGCGACCGCCTCGAGGAACACGTCGATCTCGTCCTCGGTGTTGTAGGCGTAGAAGGAAGCTCGAGTGGTGGCGGGCAGTCCGAAGCGCACACACGCCGGACGGGCACACAGGTGACCGACGCGGATGGCGATCCCGCGCTCGTCCAGGTGTTCTCCGATCTCGTCGGGAAAGCGTCCCTTGACCGCAAAAGAGATCGCTGGCCCGCGATCACGGCTGTCAGCGGGGCCGACGATCCGGGCGCCCGGGATGTTCGCCAGCCCTTCGAGCGCGCGGGCGGTCAGTCGGGCGCAGTGCTCGGCGATCCGGTCGCGGCCCAGCGTGTCGAGGTAGGCGCAGGCGGCGGCGAGTCCGATGGCTTGGGCGATCATGGGAGTGCCGGCCTCGAATCGCTGCGGCGGGTCGGCGTAGGTGGAGTGCCCCATGGCGACGGTGTCATTCATCTCCCCGCCCGTCAGGAACGGTGGAAGCGCCCGCAGGAGTTCTCCTCTCCCCCACAACACCCCGATCCCGGTGGGGCCGCACATCTTGTGCCCGGAGAACGCCAGGAAGTCCACCCCGAGTTCGGTGACGTCGACGGGGAAGTGCGGCACCGACTGACACGCGTCCAGGACCGTCAGCGCCCCCACCTCCTTGGCGCGCTTCACCAGCACCGACAAGGGGTTCACCGTGCCGTACACGTTCGACTGGTGAGTGAAGGCCACAACCTTGGTGCGCTCGTTGACCACCTCGTCGAGGTTGTCCAGATCCAGTCGCCCTTCTTGAGTGATCGTCAGCCACGCCAGCTCCGCACCGGTCTGGCGGCACAACTGCTGCCAGGGCATCAGGTTCGAGTGGTGTTCCATCTCGGTGATGACCACGCGGTCCCCCGGCCCCAGCGCCATGGACCGCAACTCACGCTCCGCACGGGAGGCGTTCGCCAACGCGTATGCGACGAGATTGAGCCCCTCGGAGGCATTCTTCACCAAGACCATGTCCTGCGGCCGGGCGCCGATGAAGCCGGCGATCCTGGCCCGCCCCCGCTCCAGCAGATCCGTCGCCTCACGCGCCACCTGGTGGGAACTTCGGTGCACATTGGCGTTGTGAAGACGGTAGAAGTCGGCCTCGGCCGCCAGGACCATCTCCGGCTTCTGTGCGGTGGCCGCGCTGTCCAGATACACCAGCGGAACACCGCCTCCGACCCGGCGCGAAAGGATGGGAAAGTCCGCCCGGATCTCGTCGAGGTCAAACACCCGCTGGCTCGCACCCGGCACAGAGTCCCGCAGGGCCGAGTGCGCACCGCACGGACAGTCAGAATCTGCATTCATATGCACCCTCCAGTTCATTCGATGAGTTCGAGGACGGTCGCAACACGCCCATTAACCAACTCTCCGCAGGGGACGTGTAGAGAAGCCGGTGACGGAGGTGTTAAATGCGCCGGGACGTTTACAATTGCTGACGCCACGCGGGACGCGCCTGGTGCGGCGGCGGAGAACTTCAGTTGACGCGACGTGCTGCTACGGCATCGCGGTGATCACCATCAACCCGCTGCGGGTCGAGGGCGATTCATCAAACTCGCCGGGCTGTGGCGCTTGGGCGCTACGGCGTCGGCCGAGCACGGCGCTCGGCTCGACCGTCTGCCGACCAGGACGGTCCGGCACCGGTGTTTTCAAGTCCCCGACGCCCGTTCTGGCGCAGCCAGCATCTTCACGGGTTCCCGTCGAAGCCCCCGGTGCGGGTGAGACCGTACAACCTGCACACTCCGAGCGCTCAAGCTTCGGCCTCCGATTCGCGGCCGAGCGGCATCCGGCCGCACCACCGTCATCGGGTCCCAAGGTCAATCGGGCGGTACTGGCGCGCCGGCTGTTCACGAGGATCTCCCGGCGTCATCTCGCTTGTCTGATCGAGGAGTTGGCGGCACCATGGCAGGCCGCCGTCATGCTGTGCGGGGCGGAATCCGCAAGCGGGCCGAGGGTGCCGGAGTTCGCCACTAGCTGATGCTCGTCGATCGGCTGGTGGCCACGCTGATCCATCTGCGCCAGGCAGTTGAGCTTAGGGCTGTCCTCGGGCGGTGCCGTGCTGGTGCTCGGGCAGTTCATGCCAGAAGGTCACCGGTCGGCCAACGGCAACGAGGGGCTTCTCGATGGACAGGGGCACGACCGCGCGGACGTCGTGGCCGGCAAGCCAACTTGCCACGGCGACTTCACGCGCTGCTGCCGCGTCCTGCCCCGGCCGGGCGATGCGCACGACGATGCCACCAGGGATCCGTCAGAGATCGTTTTCGGCGAACCGGATCGGCTCGGAGTCGTCAGCTGCCAAGTGGGCGGTACTGGCTACTTCCTGAAGGATGTGCCGTGATGCTTCGACTCGCGCCGGGCCATAGCGCGACGACATCGGCGATTCTCCGCCTCAGCTCGGCCGCCTCTGGCCTGCGCCCGAAGGGGCGGGCAGCATCGGACAGCGCCGCCACGTCAGTCAG
Organism: Streptomyces sp. NPDC093221; assembly: GCF_044753885.1. Classification (NCBI taxonomy): domain Bacteria; kingdom Bacillati; phylum Actinomycetota; class Actinomycetes; order Kitasatosporales; family Streptomycetaceae; genus Streptomyces; species Streptomyces sp. NPDC093221. The sequence continues at coordinate 499,554 of NZ_JBIVOA010000004.1, forward strand.
AGCGCGTTTGGACCTCAACCCGCTGACTTCGCTGAGCGCTTTCTGGGCCGTGGCTACAGCTTCGCTGGGGTCACCGATACCCATGGTCAAGGTCGCGAGCTTAGTAAGCGATAGAGCCCGGGATCGGAGGTAACCGTCACCGTGGCCGCTCGTCGCCCTCGTAAGGCGCTCGGCTGCGACGCGCCCACCCCGAGGACGCCTGCTTCGTCCCCACCGACGAGCCGGTTGGTGCAGGCTCATTCCCCGAGGCGCTGTGCTGGCTCGGACCGGCGTGAGCAGCGCACGCAGCGGCAGCACTGGCCGATGTCTTCGGGCCCGAAGCCGAGCGCGGCTACGCCTCCTTTGTCCCGACAGTTGACGGCGGACACGTGCTCAAACGCAAGTGGTTCGCCCAGGACGCGCTTGCGCGGCGCGAGACAACTCCACCCGGGTATAACGGTTCGACCCGACGGCTTGGCGGAGTATCTGCGCTCCCGTGGGGCCCCAGGTCAGGGCGACGCCTCCCTTCCGCAGGGTCCGCCACGACGTCCACCGCGCGAATCCACGTCCACTGGCCGCGTCTACAGCCCCCGTTCCGGCGGTGGCCGGGGCTCAGGAGGCGGGTCGCAGAGCCGATCGCGTGATCGTTTTCCGGCTGCGGCACGGATGGGTTTGAGATTGTACTGATTTTCATATGTTCATGACGACATGCACCGTATATGAACATGTGTTTGGAAAGGTCGTGCCCAGAAACATGACGCGTATCCCTGTCTCCCGCGGCATCGCCGCTCTCGCGGTGGCCATCACCGCTGCCGCCCTCCCCGCCTCCCGGGCAGTTCTGCATGACGCTCCCACCGTCGCTGTCGTCCGCGCGGCCGACGATCCGACGCCTTCCCCCACCGACTCGACCTGCCCGGACGGCGCGGAGAAGCCCTGCCCCGCGTCCACGAAGGACCGTGAGGAAGTGGACGGGCAGCGCGACAAGGTGGAGAAGGACGAGGCGCAGGCCAAGGAGGACATCGCCGCCGCCAAGGGCGAGGCCACCAAGTGCCCGCCCACCTCGAAGGACTGCATGACCAACCTCGCCGGGGACGGCCACGAGCAGAAGGAGGGCATGGCCAAGACCCAGCAGGAACTGGAAGGCGTCCACCCCGCTCCTTCAGACAACGCACAGACCGCGGTCAGCGGCGAGTGCTCCGCGTTCGGAGCCGATCTGCCCCCCGCGCTGTCGTCCTCCGGTGACCCCGCCGACCTCACCCGCGTCTGCGAGTTGATGAACCCATGACCGCCACGACGAACCGCCGAGTCCTTGCCGCCGCCGCAGCCCTGGCGATCGCGCTGTCCGCCCCGGCCGCCGCAGCGGCCGACGGCCCCGACCCCGCCGTCCCCGTCGCGCAGGCCTTCGACGGCGACAAGCCGCTGGACTCCCCGCAGAAGATCAGCGACTACTGTGCCGCACACGCCGGTGCCTGCCGCTTCGAGATCAACCGCGACGCCTCCAGGGAGTACGTCACCGCTGTCAGATCGCTGGGCAATGCGGTCCTCAACTGCACCAAGGAGCCGATCAAGGTCAGCCGTCAGGTCTCCCTCCAGGTCTCCAGCTCCGACAACCTCGGCGGCGAGATCACCGGGCAGATCACCATCGAGGGAAGCCTGAACGCCTCCGGCTCGGTGACCGCCGGCGTCGGCGGCGAGGCCGGCGGGACCTTCAAAACCCCGGACCAGTCCAAGGGGCCCAGCGCCGAGGCCACCGCGAAGGGAACCGCCAACGGCAGCGGCACCCTGACCGGCACGGCGGGCCTGCGGGCCGCCTTCGAGGGCGCCTTCAAGCTGTCGTACTCCAAGAACTGGAGCACCCAGCAGACGGAGTCCACCACATACGAGGCCACCGTCGCCCCGGGCGACGCCCTCATGTTCGGCGCGAGCGCTGCGATGCAGCGCGTGGCCGGCAGCATCCTCACCGGAAGCGGCCTCGGGGCGCACAACGTCTTCGTGGACGGTCCTTCCACCGTCAACCGCAGCACCTTCGTCGCGGACACCTACACCGTGCCCGGCAACACCTGCCAGCGGCTGCGGCCCGGCGGCAGGGACGCCATCGACGAGACCACCACGCCCCCGCCCACCCGCAGCGTTCCGGCCCGCCGTGCCGGTGCGCGCGCCGGGTCCGACGCCGGCCTGACCGTCGAAAGGCTGCCCGCGGGCGCCTGGCTCAAGCACCGCGTTCACCTCGCGGGCGTCGCCTCGTGAGCGCCCGCACGAAGCCGCCGCACGGTCCGGCCCCGGAGAGGACCCTCGTGACCACAGCCCGCCCCGTGCTTCGCCGTGCCGCTGTCGGGGCCATGTGTCTCGGCCTGGTGGCCGTCGCCTTTCCGGAGGCGTCCTCGGCGGACACGCCCGAGCCGGTCGCCGTGATCAACGGCGACCTGGCGCTTCCGGCGATCAGCGGAAACGGCGACACCCTCACGCCCACGGGATGGTCGGTGGGTTCGACGTCCGCGAACAACGGTGCCGGAACCGCCAGCGGAGTGTTTCGCTACGCGGGCACCGTCACGGGCCACCCCGGGGGGAAGGCCGCGGCGATGCTGCCCCAGAACGGCTCGTCCTACGAGTTCAAGCAGCGTCTGCGCGGTGTGCGGCCGGGCGCACGGGTCACGGTCACCTTCGACGACAGCCCCGGCATCGCGATGCAGTGTGCCCCCCGCACGGTGGAACAGGGGCAGACCTACACCGTCCAAGGTGAGGGCGGCGCCGTTCAGGACGAGCTGACCGAGCCCGACCCGGACAAGGAATGGAATGTCTTCGGCGCAGGTGTCTGGCGCACCGGGCGCACTTACACCTTCACCGCCAACGCCTACGAGCCGCTGCTCACCTTCGCCTCCACGGTCCCGGTCAAACCCAACGGCGGCGCGGCCGGCACCGGCACCAACGGCGGACAGTGCGGACCGATGATCACCAACATCACGGCGGTCCAGGTTCCGCCCCCACTGGACAAGACCATCCGCAACAACGAACTGCCGCCCTCGCTGGCGTTCAGGGGCAACGACAAGCGGACCGTCACCGAGGCCGTCACCGAGTGCAACACCGCCGCCAGCCGCTGCACGTTCACGGCCGAGTCCGACTACTCCTTCGCGTACTACGAGCCCGCCAGGCAGGCCGAGGAGGGATACATCAACTGCACCCGCGCGACCATCACCCGAGAACGGCCGCTGCGGATCTCCTCACGCACCATCAGCGACCTGCCCGCCGCCGCCGGACTGCCCCCGGCCCCCGGGTCGGCTGCACGCTCGAACATGAACGGCCAGTTCACCACCGGCACCGGCACCACCCCCGCATGGGCCCCGGCGGCCGACCGGACGGTCCGTGAGGTCATCAGCCCCGGCGAGGTCTCCTGGATCGAAACCCAGAGCGGACGCCAGCGCACCGAAGGCTGGTACACCTCCAATCCCACACCCGCCGACCCGAACCTCGACTGGCGCCTCTACACGGTCGTCGACCACCCCTCCACCCAGCTCGCCGACCGCGTCTACCAGCGCACCGGTCCCCTCACCTCCGGTGAGCAGGCACGCTGCCGCTCCAACCGTCCCTCTGCCGAAACCCCCGTCGACGCGGGCGCGCCGGCAGCCGGAGCCGACCGTGGCTGACGTGACCACCACCTCCCCGAGTTCCCAGGGAAAGGGAAACCGCCCCATGCCGACCCGCCGTGAAGCAGGCCGACGCCACTGGAGACCCGCGGCCGTACTGATCGCCCTGGCCGCCGTCAGCCCCCTGCCGGCCCTCACCCAGCCGGCCTCCGCCACCCCGGGGACCGCCCCCGCCGTCGTGACGCCGGCTCCCGCCCAGCGCGCCGCAACCGACTGGGCAACACTCGCCTGGGGCGACAACACCTACGGCCAGACCGCCATCCCCGGCGCCGCGCTGCGGGGGGCGAGCGCCATCGCCGCCGGCGCCTTCCACTCGCTGGCCGTCAAGGACGGCGCCGTCACCGCCTGGGGCAGCAACCTCTACCACCAGACAGACGTCCCGGCCGCGCTCCACTCCGACGTCACCGCCGTCTCCGGCGGCTATCTCCATTCCCTCGCCGTCAAAAACGGCCAGGTCATCGCCTGGGGCAGCGACCGCTACGGCTCCACAGCCGTCCCCGCCGCCGCGCAGACCGGCGTCGACGCCGTCGCGGCAGGCCAGTTCTTCTCGCTCGCCCTGAAGCACGGCCAAGTCCTGGCCTGGGGCGACAACCGCTACGGCCAGACCCAGACCCCCGAGGGAACCCACACCGGCATCACCGCGATCGCCGCCGGCGCCTACCACGCTCTCGCCCTCACCGACGACGGCAAAGTCATCGCGTGGGGCGACAACCGCAAGAAGCAGACGGACGTCGTCACCCCGGTCAAGAACGGCACGGCCACGGCCATCGCCGCCGGCAAGGACTTCTCCGTCGCAGTCGTAGGCGGTCGCGTCTACGCCTGGGGCACCGCGATGACCAACCAGTGGGTGCCGACTACCGCCCAGACCCGGGTCGTCGCGGTGGCAGCCGGATACGACCGCATCGTCGCCCTGCGCGACAACGGCCAGGCCATTGAATGGAAAGCCAACACCACGGCCCTCACCGCACTCACCACCGACGCCGCCACCAAAGTGCAGGCCATCGCAGCGGGCGGCTACCACTCCCTCGCCCTGCGCGGCGACCCGCCCGCCCAGCCATGACCACCTGAAACGCCGATCGCGCAACAGGCCCCCGACGTAGACCGGCTGCCGCTCGCCAAAGGCCACGCGGCAGCCGGTTCACATGCCTCACTCCGCCACGCAACCCCGCTCAGGATCTCCCCAACTACCGCTACCGGGCTGGGCAGAACACCGCGCGGCTCGAATCATCAAGCACGCCGCGTCCACCGGCCAGTACCCGGTCGCGGTCCTGTCCGACTGCGTCGTCTACGCCGCCGACGGCCCCTCAGCGCTGGACGTCCTGGCCTGCAAGGACGGCAAGCCGCTGCCCGGCAGCTTCTAGCTCGGCGTCAACCCCGGCTTGGTCAAGCAAGAAGGCACCCAGCCCACCTGCGGTGGTGGCGTTGGCGTAGACGTATTCCAGTACGCGGCAGCACTTGGTCGCGGACGTGGTGGAGCAGGTGGCCTGCGTGACGGCGGACGTGGGTGCGATGGCGTACTTGGGGCGGGCCAGGAACGTATTGCCGACCGGGATCTTCTCCGAGACGACCTGGGAGGTGGAGTTGGTGGTCGGCAGGAACGTCGAGGTGACCCGCCACGTCGTGGCCGAGGGGTCGACCTTCGCGAACGTGGTGGTCGTGCCTTCGGCGTCCTTCAGGGTGAAGGTGCCGGTGAGCAGGGAGCCGCTCAGCGTCAGGTCCTCCGCGCCCGGTTCGGGCTTCCACCCGCCGCCGGAGGCCGCGGTGAACGCGGTCGGATCACCGTCCCCATCCGGACGTGGCCTGGCCCATAAGGCGTACTCCTCCCGCGCGATCCGCAAGCACCTGCGCGAGCGTGGCATTCGGGCGGTTATCCCCGTTCCGGCCGATCAACGAGACCACCACCTGCGACGCGGAAGGCCACCAGCCTTTGACCGCGAGGCGTACAAACAGCGCGACACCGTTGAAGGCTGCATCAACCGCTTGAAGCAGTGACGGGGCATGGCCGCCCGTGACGACAGGACAGGGACCATCTACCTGGCTGGACTGCACATCGCGGGGATCTTCCTCTGGCCTGCCAGCCGATCCAAACGAAACGGCCTAGCGGTAAAGCTAGCCGGGCTGCCGAAGAGAACCCGGTCCTACCGCCTGAAGCACTTCTCCACCACATGGCTCCTTGACTCTGGCCTGAACCCCGAGGCCGTGCAGGCGCTCTCCCGGCACAGGGAGTTCAACGAGACGATGCATACCTACGCGCACCCGCCGGTTGCGGAGCCGGGCCTCACTGTGCGGACGTGCGGTCACCTGGTCTCTGCGGTCGGCAGGACGAAGACCGAGCCACCGGCTGAAGCAGATTTCGGGTCCTCAGCATCCATGCACCCCCACCGATCCCCACGCCGGATCGCGACACCACCCGGCCCCAGCTCCTCCGCCGACCGCCTCGGCGACGTCGGGATCGCGTTGGCGGGCGGGGACGCTGCCGCACGGTCAGGCGAGGGTGATCCGGATGCCGACGGTGCCGTCCAGGCCGCGGCGCAGGCGGCTGCCCAGCAGGGTGAGTCTTCCGGTCAACCCGTACTTGCGGGCCAGCAGACGGCGGTAGTGCTGGGTCTGCTCGCCGGTGAGGATGTCCGCCCGTCCTGGGACGGGCTCGCCCGAGGGGTTGCCGCGAATGTCGCAGGCGGACACCAGGACGTCGGCGCGGTTGCGGATCCTCTTGACCTTCCCGGAGTCGGCGACCGTCCAGATACCGAGGGCGTCACCATCCCGGATCACCCACACCGGGGTCGGAACCTCTGTGCCGTCCCGACGGAAGGTAGTGACCCGGACGTACTTGCCCGATGCCAGCCGCTCAAGGTCCGTTTGACCATCTGTCATGGCGGAAGGGTACGTCACGGCTTGATGGAGCCTCCCTCTGCGTGCCCGGCATGCGCTTGAGCAGAAGACCAGGTCGTGGGTGCGAGAACGGAGTTGGGCGATCGTCGGCCGCGCGGTGGTGACGTGCTGCCTCCGTCCAACGGCGGAGTGGATTTGTGGAGTTGGTGTCTTCGTAGCGAATCCGAGCTGCGGTGATGTCCTGCAAACCGGAGCCGCCAGAGCCGGTGGCGATCTACCGGCCTGGTTCGCGGCCCGGAAGGGCGGTTGCCGGCCGGATCACTCCGTTACGGGCAGGCACTCGGTGAGCAGGTCGATGACGTCGCGCCAGGCGCGTTGTGCGTGCTGTGGGTGGTGGCCGACGCCGGGGACCATGGGGTGGTCGACCGGCGGGTGGTGGAAGGCGTGGAGGGCGCCGCCGTAGACCACGAGGCGCCAGTCGACGCCGGCGGCCTGCATCTCGGCGGTGAACGCGTTGCGTTGCGCGGGAGGCATGATCGGGTCTTCCGACCCGACGCCCGCCCACACCGGGCAGCGGATGCGCGCTGCCTCGCCCGGCCGGCCGGTGGTCGTCGCGTTGACGGTGCCGATCGCGCGCAGGTGGGCGCCGTCGCGCCCGAGTTCCAGCCCGATGGCGCCGCCGGTGCCGTAACCGATGGCGGCGATCCGGTCGGGGTCGGTGCGCGGTTCGGCGCGCAGCACGTCCAGCGCCGCGTAGCCGATCCCCCGCATCCGGTCCGGGTCGGCGAGCAGCGGCAGGCAACGGGCCAGCATCTCCTCGGGGTCCCCCAGATAGCGCCCGCCGTGCAGGTCGAAGGCCAGCGCTACGTATCCCAGCTCGGCGAGAGCATCCGCCCGGCGGCGCTCGACGTCACTGAGCCCCATGCCCTCAGGCCCGAGCAGCACCGCGGGCCGGCGGTCGGTACCGGCCGGAAGCGCGAGGTGCCCGACCATCGTCAAACCGTCAGCCGGGTACTCGACCGTACGCGTGGTAACCGTCGTCATACGGTTGGACCGTAGTGGCCGTCGAGCCCGGTCGGGGCGCTGTTCTCCGCCGGCGGAACAGAAACATCCGCGCACACCTCGCGCCCGCCCGGCCCGAGTTCCCAAGTCATCGGTAGACCTGGCAGGTCCTGGTAGATGACGGACAAGCCGAGCGGGTCGTTTGGCGTCGCCCGGTGAGGGTGCGGCGAGGCGGACGATGGCGGGGCTGCCGCAGCCGTGGAGGGGCGCCGGGCGCCGGTGGCGGATGCCGCCAGTCCACCGGCCGTCGTATCCCGGTCGGCCACCACATGGGCGGGGGCACGGTTGACGGCCGGGTGGCGCGATCCGCCTGTCACGATGCCGACGGCTGGTCCGGGCTAGAGTCCGTCGGTGAACAGAAGTGCGTTGGGGGACGTCGGGTTGAGCTTGGTCAGGACGTTCCGGGTGGCCGTGGTCTCCAGGAATTCGGCGGTCTCGGCGGGGTCGGCCGCGGGATGTTCCTGCTTGTAGAGGACGGCGACTCCGGTGGCGTGCGGTGCGGCCATCGAGGTGCCGTTCCGGGAGGCGGAGCCGCCGCCGAGTTTGGCTGAGAGGATGCCTTCTCCGGGGGCGTAGAGATTGACGCATGGGCCCCAGTTGGAGAACGTGCTCTGTTCGTCGGACCTGTTGCTCGCCGCGACCGTCACCACCCGCTGCGCGGAGGCGGGGGATTGCTCGCAGGCGTCCTTCGCGTCGTTGCCCGCCGCGAGGACCGGCAGGACGCCCGCGTCGGAGAGGGCGGTTGTGGCGGTGTTGAGCGCCGGGGACTTCTCGCCGCCGATGGAGGCGTTGAGGACGGCGGGCTGCACGGCGTGCCTGGCGACCCAGTCCAGGCCCGCGATCACCGCGGAGTCGTCGCCGTTGCCCCGGCAGTCCAGGACTCGGACACTGACCAGACTCGCCTTGGTGGCGACGCCGTAGGTCTTGCCGCCGACCGTTCCCGCGACATGCGTGCCGTGGCCGTTGCAGTCGGCTCCGTCCCTGCCGTCCGCGACCGCGTCGAAGCCGAACGTGGCGCGCCCGCCGAACTCGGAGTGGCCGTAGTCGATGCCGGTGTCGAGGATGTAGGCGGTCACTCCGGCGCCGTTGCCGGTGGTGATGAACTTCCCGTCGAGCGGCAGATCGCGCTGGTCGATCCGGTCCAGGCCCCAGGACGAGGCCGCCGGGCCCAGGCGTACCGCCGGGGTGGACGCGGTCGCCGGGTCGGGAACAGCGACCTTCCCGTCCTCCTCCACCGCCTCCACCCCGAGGCTGCCGCGGACGAGCGTCAACTGCTGGGGAGTGAGGCGGACAGCGAAGCCGTTGAGGACCGTGTTGTAGAAGAAGGCCGGCTTCAGACCCAGCTTCGCCGCCGTTCCGGCGGGGTCGATTCTCTTGTCGAGGGTGACGATGTACTCGCCCGGCACCCGGTCCGCCGCGCGTACCAGCGGTGCGGGCCCCGAGGCCGAAGCGGAGGCGGAAGCAGAGGGCGTACCGGCGACGAGAGGCCCGGTAAGGGCGAGCACGACGGCACCGGCGAGAGCGATGTTGCTACGAGTGTTCACTCGGCTCAGGTGATCACGCGGAAACGATCCCTCCCAAGGACACCTCCCGGCGATTCGCGCGACTTGCTCCTGAGACTTCTGACCCGATACCTCGGGGTCAGCGCGCAGACGCTCGCTCCGCAGCCGGACCGCCCGGCGGACTACCGGCGATTGCCGGAACAGCTCCGAGCGGACGTCTTGGCGAGGTTCAAACCCTCGGCCGGGCCCGTCGGCGAGGTTCACGCCGCCGTCGGGTCCGTGACCACCGCCTGGTCATCGACGGTTCCGCCGTGTGCCTCGGCTTGATAGGCAAGTGGGGACTTGCCTATCATGGGAGCGTGGCCGATGACCTGTTCAAAGCCTTGGCCGACCCCACCCGCAGGACGATCCTCGACGAGCTCGCAGAGAAGTCAGGACAGACGCTGTTCGAGATCTGCTCGCGGCTGGCGATGAAGCATCGGCTCGGGCTCTCGCGTCAGGGGGTCTCGCAGCACCTCGCCGTGCTGGAGGCGGCCGGGCTCGTCGAGACCCGGCGGGAGGGACGCTACAAGTTCCACGACCTGAACACCGACCCACTGCGGCAGATCACCGAGCGCTGGCCTGTCCGCGGCACGTCCGAACCAAGGGAGAGCACCCCATGAGGATCCATCTGACCAGTGTGTTCGTCGACGACCAGGCCAAGGCCCTGGCCTTCTACACGGACGTCCTCGGCTTCGTGAAGAAGTACGACGTGCCGGTGGGCGAGAAGGACCGGTGGCTGACCGTCGTCTCACCCGACGAGCCCGGCGGTGCCGAGCTCCTCCTGGAGCCCGCCGGCCACCCGGCCGTCACGCCCTACCGCGACGCGCTCTTCGAGGATGGCATCCCGCTCGCCCAGTTCGCCGTCAGCGACGTGAAGGCGGAGTACGAGCGCCTGTCCGGGCTCGGCGTCCGTTTCACTCAGGAGCCCCTGGAAATGGGCCCCGTGACCACCGCCGTCTTCGACGACACCTGCGGCAACCTCATCCAGATCGCGACCCAGCCCCAGTAGCCGTCCGCCCCGCGCACCCGCCTGCGTCGCGTATCCGGCGTCGTCGGGGTAGTTCATGGACAGGCAGAGCAGTACGTCGAGTCCTGAGTCGCCCGCGACGCCGAAGCGTTTCCATTCGTTGTAGTGCGGCCAGGAGCGGGACAGGTCGGTGGTGCCGTCGTAGACGCTCACGACCTTGAACGTCCCGGTCGCCACCTGGCCTGCTACTCATCCGATCAGCCGAAGGTGCATCCGGCGGCCCGTCATGACGTATCCACGCTGGGCGACGCCTACTCGGGGCTTCCGCCCATGGCCAGAGTGCGCTTGATACCACGCCGCACGAAGGCGCGGGCCCGCATCGCTCGGCGGATTCGCCGCAAAGGGCTGATCGGCTTGGGATCTGCGTACCGGCGCTCATGGATGTCTCGAACCACATCTGCCGGGGCACCCAGTTCCAGCAGTTCCGCGAGGGCCTCACCCTTTGTGATCAGCCGTCCGTCGCGTAGCGTGACGGTGGCTCGGGCCAGGACCAGCAGGCCCAGATCCACCCAGACGTCCCGGAGCCAAAGTAGGGGCTTGCCTGTGGCCGGAAGCCAGAACTGTCCCAGGTCGCGCCGGATGAAGTCCTCCAACTGCCCGCACGTGAGCGGCGGGAGCAGTTCCGTCGGCGACGGACCATGGAGGGTGAGCCCGCCGTCGAGCAGTTCTCGGCGGGTGACCGGTGTCACTGGGCGTTCCAGGATCATGCTGTGTGCCCAGGTGACATGGTGCGTCTCGACCTCGGAGAGCGATGTTGTGACCATGTATGAGCAGTGCAACTTGGCCGCGGCTGGCTCTTCGTCCAGCAGGCGCTGGTGAATGCTCGCCAGCCGGTCCCTGTGCTCGCCGTCCAGAGGGCGTTCGACGATCGCGATGAGATCAAGATCGCTGCGTCCCGGCTGGAAGTCGCCAAGCGCGAGTGAACCGTGTGCCCAGACGGCCACCATCGGCACCGCCAGCTGTATCTCGGAGACGAACCGGTTGAGAACGAGATCCGTTTCAGTCGCCGCCATAGCCGAGATCCTCGCACACGTGCACGCACTGCGCCGCAGGTTCCGCATGCTGACGATCTACGGGGCTGGAGTAGTAGTGGTCAGACGGGATCGGTGAACGAGATCGGTTTGCCGGTGGCTTGGGCGTAGGCGATCTCCCGGGTCGTGGACTCGCCGACGTAGCCGCCGGGGTTGACGATCAGAACGCGGTCGGCCAGGTCGATCTTGCGCAGGTGGAGGGCGTCCAGTGCGGTCTTCTGCTCGGTGGTGATCGGCGCGTCCGCCTCGCCCGGCGCGACGACGATGACACCGGCGAAGGTCAGGTCACGGTTCGCCGCGCGCATCTCGGCCACGAACCGGGTAGAGCCGCAGATGCAGACAATCTCGGGCCGGTCGGCCACGGCTGAGTCCTTCGGGTCGAACGGGAAACCGTCGGAGCCGACAGTTTACGCGGCGAGATGGACACCACGCGGTCGGCGGGAGGCGGCGTGCTCGACGTCGAGAGGTCAGGGGGCGCCCGGCTCACCGGCTTCCGCTGGCGACACAGCCTAGAGCGCGGGTTGGGCGGGGATGGGGGGCGCGTCGGTGGGGTCCGGTGGCGCGGGGGTGGGGCGGCGGAATCGGCGGAGGTGGGCGGAGAGGGAGAGGTAGAGGCGGTCGGGGAGGAAGGCGGTGTCGGCGATGATCATCGCCGCGGAGAAGAGCGGAAGGCCGAGGAAGAGGGCGATGCCGGTGTGCATGCCGATCAGGACGACGAGGACGGGGTATTTGAGGCGGCCGAACAGAACGAAGGGGAAGGCGACTTGGACGAGGACGGTCACGTAACCGGCGATGACGAGCACCGTCGGAAAGCTGTCGGCGAGATGGGACAGCGCGGGCCAGGGCTGGAAGAGGGGGAGGTTGAGTACGTCGTGCAGGGCGGTGCCGTTGCCCCAGGAGGCGCCCTGAACCTTGTAGAGGCCGGCGGATCCGTAGAGGAAGCAGACCTGGGCCGCGATGACGAATATGCCGCAGTTGTGCAGCACCGTGGTCAACGTGCGCCGGATATAACGGAGTTGCACGAAGGCGCGCGTGTCCGGGCGGGCGGGGCGAAGCCGAGTGCGGCGTGCGTCCAGGGACCAGCGTCGTCCGCAGGCGGTGAACATCAGGTAGACGGACATCAGCAGGGTGAGGTTGTCGCCGCCGTCCGTCATGAAGAGCGCCCTGGCGTGAAATGAGGCGACGACGACGGCGAAGAGCACGGAGACCGCCCGCGTCCGCCAACCCAGCGCGAAGAGCGCGCAGATGATCACGGCGAAGGCGTAACAGACCTCGAAGTAGACCTTGTTGTCGGACAGCGTGAGGATGCTGGCCCAGCCGCTCTGGGCGAAGAGCTGCCGGGCGAGGTCGGGAGTCCACGGCGAGCCGGGTCCCCAGATCTCGTCGCGATGCGAGAACTCCCGCAGCAGGAAGACGAGGTAGAGCAGTCCGTATCCGATCCGCAGCACGGCCGCCGCGTACAGGGACACCGGTCGCTCCGTGAGCAGGGCGTACGCCCGGCCGGTCCCGTTCGGGGTGGGCCGCGGCACGTCGGGCGCCGGCCGCACCGCGTCGTCGGTGGACGTCACCTGGTCAGTGGTCATGCGAGGGCACCTTCCACCAGGGCAGCAAACGGGTGTCGGCGGCCGTGGCCGCGGTGGCGACCGGACGCGCGTGCTGGACGGCGACGGGCACGGTGACCACTCGGAGTTGGACGGACTGGACGGGACCGTCGCCGACGGGTCGGCGGGCCCCCACGCGCTGCACCGCGATGTTGCGCAGGTACCGCTGGGTCATGACCGCGCGGTCCGAGTGGGGCTCGTCGTCGCTCCCGTGCGTGTCGACGTAGGAGGACCAGGCCCGGCGCAGCATGTTCTGGTGGGTGTGGCTGGGGAACGGGTCGTGCTCGACCGCCGCCGTGTCGGCGGCGGTCAGGTCGACCCACGCGGTGACGTGCATGGTCCCGTCGGGGCCGGTGCTCGCGACACGGGCGTAGACCGTCCGGTCCACCGACTCGGGATCCGGCGCGAACAACTGCCAATTCTGCTCGAAGACCGGGTAGATCCAGGCGTTGATCTGGCGGCCGAACCGCTGCGAGATCGGATTGGCCGGTGCCACGTGCAGGAACACCATGGCCACATGGGTCAACGCCGTGGCCACGATCAGCGCGATTGCGATCCCCATGCCCGCTCTCAGCGGGACGGGCAGTCGGTGTTGTCCGGAGAACTCCGGTGATTCGTCCGGCAATTCCCGTACGTACGTGTCGGAATCGACCCGCACCGCTGTCCCTGCTGCCCGCATCTGCGCCTGCCCTCTACTTTCCGCTGCTGCCTTTTGTGCGGCCCGGTGCCGCGGCGCGCGGCGGGTTCGGTGTCGATTCCGCCGCGCACCGCTTGGTCGCTCACCGAGCGGGGTCGTGCTCCGGGCGTGTCAGCGCTGGTGACCCGCCTGGGAAGCGGGTTGTGCGCCGTAGCCCTGGTTGTCGGACCAACCGCCGGGCTTGCCCGGCTTCTTCTTCGGCGGGCAGTGCTTCACGGGCTTCTTGGGCGGGCAGTGCTTCACCGGCTTCTTCGGCTTGCAGTGCTTGCCCGGGTAGTGACCCGTGCCGCCGGTCGAACCGCCGGTGGTGGCCCCGCCGGTCGTCGTACCACCCGTCGTGGTGCCGCCGGTCGTGGTGCCGCCCGTGGTCGTGCCACCGGTCGTCGTGCCACCCGTGGTCGTCCCACCGGTCGTGGTGCCACCGGTCGTCGTGCCACCCGTGGTCGTCCCGGCCGTCGTCCCACCCGTGGTCGTCCCGCCCGTGGTGGTTCCCGCCGTCGTTCCGCCCGTGGTCGTGCCGCCGGTGGTCGTGCCACCCGTCGTCGTGCCACCGGTCGTGGTCCCGCCGGTGGTCGTGCCACCGGTCGTCGTACCGCCCGTGGTGGTGCCACCGGTCGTCGTGCCCGTGCCGCACGCCGGCCGCGTGATGCGGTTGGTGTCCAGCGTCACCGAGCCGTTACGGGCCAGGGCGCGGCCGTCGATGCTCGCGCCCGTGGTCACGTTGATCGAGGTCAGGGCGAGGATGTTGCCCACGAAGGTGGAGTTGGTGCCGATCGTGGCCGAACTGCCGATCTCCCAGAAGACGTTGCACGGCGAGGCGCCGTTGACCAGGAGAACGCGGCTCGCGGACGCGGTGGTCAGGCCGGAGCCCACCTGGAACACCCACACGGCGTTGGGATCGCCCTGCGCGTCGAGGGTCAGCGTCCCGGTGAGACCGAGCGTGGACGAGGAGGTGTAGACGCCGGGGACCAGGGACAAACCCCCGGCGTCCGGGGGCAGCGCCGAGTCCGTGGCCTGTCCTGCGGCGTCGTTGAACGCGGTGACCAGGTCGGACTTCGCCTGGAGGGCGACCGCGTCCGCCGAGTGCTGGGCCCCGTTGACCAGGCCGGGCGGGAACCCGGTGATGGCGGTGCCGGGGCTCACCCCGAGGTCTCCGGTGATCACCGAAGGACCCGTGTTGGTGACCGTCTGACCGGCCAGTACGGCGAAACTGTCCGCCGTTCCCAGCGGGACGGCCGTGGCGGTGGCATCCGCCTGGGTCGATACCGCGGCGACGAGAGACGCGGCGATCAGCGGCGCGACCACCGCCGCGACCCACGTGGGAATGGTGCGACCTTTCGGCGCGGGCAGGATCTGTGACGTCATAGAGGCGTGACTCCTGACAGGAACGGCAGCGAAGCCCGAAAGGCGGGTTCTGAGGACGGCCGACTCCGTGCCAGGCACACTAAAGAAAGAGATGCGGAAGCGATGCACGCATACGAGTGAAGGATTGATTTATCAACCGGCATGGTCGAATATCGCAGAATTGCGAGGCCGGAAAAACGTTCCCGCTATTGCACGTCGCGCCGGAATGCGCCGCGAGGAAATCATCGCCATGAGCGGCCGATGATGAGCGCGGGTGCCCGCCGCTCGCGCTCAGGCGGACCGATCCGGCCCATCCGCGGTCGCCCGAAACGGAGTTCGGCCCCGCGCGGACGCGCTCCGGGGTTCAGTCCTGGAGCGCGGACGGCAAGGACGCCGCCAACTCGTCCAGCCTCCGCGCGGAGCGCGCCAGGATCGCGTACCGCCAACTCACGCCGTCCGCAGGGGCGTCGGCGTAGAGGACGACGCCGTCGCCGCGTTCGGGGTCGTAGTCCAGCGCGCGGTCACGGAGGCGGTCGAGTGCGGCGGTGAAGGAGTACGGACCGGACGCGTGGACCGTGCCCGTCGTCCAGGTGACGGGGGTGCCGCGGGCGAGGCGGACGACCAGGTCGTACGGGGTGGTCGTCGCGGTGCGGCGGACGTTGGACTCGGTGGCGTACAGGGTGCCGTCGGTGGCCACGAGGGCGTCGATGTCGTAGGGGCCGCGGTAGCCGTGCGCGATCAGGTGGCGGCCGAAGGCCATGCCCCAGTCGCGCAGTTCGTCGCACACCGTCGGGTGCACGATGCCGCGCAGCGGAGCCCGGTAGCCGGTGAAAGAGCCGTCCTCGGTGCGCATGGCACCGTCGAAGAGCGGTCGCGGCGCGTCGGCCGCGGCCACGAACTGGGCGCTGATCGAGACGGTGTGGGGGACGTACTCCTCCACGGTCCAGCGGCTGTCCGACCCGAATCCTTCTGACGCGAAACCGTCCGGCCCGAAACCGGCGACACCACGTCCGTCCACACCCAAGCCGTCCGCCGCGACCAGCGGATCCTCGGCGCCGACGAACCGCAGCCCGTGCCCGCCCGCCGACCGGTCGGGTTTCACGACACCGCGCCCGGAAACGGCCGCGCGGAGCACCGCGCGTACGGTCTCGCGCAGGTCCGGCCCCGAGCAGGTGCGCCCGTACGGCACGCGCATCCCGGTCCGCTCGGCCACGGCGCGGAAACCGGCCTTGGTGTTGCACAGCTCCGTGACCGCCAGCGCTTCGGCGCCGACCGCCGGCCCGCCGCGACCGCAGGGGGACACCGGCACTCCCAGCGCGGCGGCGAGCGCGAACGTCGAGGCGTCCAGGGCGATGGGCAGCAGCCGGGTGCCGGGGCGGGCCGCCGCGAGCGCGCGCAGCTCGTCGGTCAGGCCGGGCGTGTCGGCCACGGAGTCTGCCATCGCGACACCGGGTCGGTCACGGACGGTGACGATCCGTACGGAGTCCCTCGGGACGCCGGTCAGGGCGCACGCGTACCGCGCGAACGGCTCGGACAGCGGGACCGGGGTCAGCAGTACGTCACCGGGCCGGGTCAGCCAGATCTTCCGCGGGGCCTGCTCGGCCCACCGGGCGACCACGGCGTGTTCCCGCAGGTCGACAGCGAGTGCGGAGGCGAAGTTGGCAAGAACGATCAATGATGGAGTGCCACTGTCCTTCGGCGCCATAGAGGGTGTGTGCCCGCGATCGCGGCGGGAAACCCGGTTCCGGAATTTCCGGAACCGTCCGAATCCCTATCGGGTCGCCGTCCGTCGATTGGTACCCCGCATCCGGGGCAGTCGGCCCTGGACCACACAAATAGGTGACTCAAAGTCATCGCATCATGCGTCGGAGGTGGACCGTGCTGTGTATGCCAGGTGTCTATCAACCCCAGCAGGACACCCACCTCCTGATGCGGGCCATGTGCCGCGAGGCCGTGGCGCCCGGGATGCACGTACTGGATCTGTGCACCGGCAGCGGCGCGCTGGCCATCTGCGCCGCGCGGCTGGGCGCCCGGGTGACCGCCGTGGACATCGCGTGGCAGGCCGTGCTCTCGGCCCGCGCGAACGCCCTGAGGGCCGGGCGGCGGGTACGGGTGCTGCACGGCGACCTCGCGGGGCAGCGGGGACGGCACGACCGCCCGTACGACCTGGTGGTCAGCAATCCGCCCTACGTCCCCTCCCCCGCGGCCGAGCCGCCGGTACGGGGCGCGGCCCGCTCCTGGGACGCGGGGCACGACGGGCGGGCGGTCGTGGACCGGATCTGCGCGACCGCGCCGCGCGTCCTGGCGCCGCACGGCGTCCTGCTGATGGTGCACTCGGCACTGTGCGGGGTCGAGGCGACGCTGGCCTCCCTGGCGGAGGCCGGGCTGCGCGCGGCGGTGACCGACCGGGAGCTGATCCCCTTCGGGCCCGTACTGCGCGGACGAACGGCGTGGCTGCGGCAGGCGGGACTGATCGACGGGGAGCAGGACAAGGAGGAGCTGGTGGTGATCCGTGCCGAACACGCCTGAGCGCCCGCGCCGCGTCCTGGTCGAACGGGACGGGCCCGTCCTGGTCGAGGGGCCGGTGACCGTCGTCGGCGACGACGGTGTCGCCGTGACCTCGCACCGCTTCATGGTCGCGGTGTGCACCTGCCGCCGCAGCCGGACGCACCCGTGGTGCGACACCAGCCACCGCCGCCGGTCCAAGGGCGGCGGGGACGGAGAGCCGCCGGCGTGCGGCGCGCAGCGGACGGCTCCGGCCGGGCCGGAGGGAGAGTCCTGATGACGACCGCGTACCCGACCGCGAACCCGACCGCGAACCCGCCGACCGCGAACCCGACCTCCTACCGCGAGTCGCGTGCCACCACTCCCCCGCTTCCGACGCCCCGCGGGCCGCTGTCGGCCGCCGTGGTGGCGTCGCTGCGCGACGGCGCGGGAGAGCTGCCCGGCGCCGGTGCCGTGGCCGCCGCCGATCCGTACGGCGACGACCTGCAACTCGCCCTGTATTCGCTGTACGAATTGCACTACCAGGGCTTCGCGGGTGTGGCCGACGACCGTGAGTGGGACGTGGAGCTGCTGCGGACGCGCGGCTTCCTGGAGGACCGTTTCCTGCGCCAGGTGCGCGCGGACGCGCCGGCCCGCCCGCACGCGGCGGACTCCGTCGCCGCCCTGCTGGTCGAACCGGTGGGAGACGACGGCACCGGTGTCAGTCATTACCTCCAGCCCGAGGGCCATCTCGAGCACTTGCGGGAGTACGCGGCCCTGCGGTCCCTGTACCACCTCAAGGAGGCCGATCCCCACGCCTGGGTGATCCCGCGCCTCCACGGCCGGGCGAAGGCGGCGATGGTCGCCGTCGAATTCGACGAGTTCGGCGGCGGGCACGCGGAGGACATCCACGCGCGGCTCTTCGCCGACCTGATGACGGACCTCGGCCTGGACACCGCGTACGGCCGCTATCTGGACGCGGCGCCCGCCGAGGCGCTGGCGGTGGTCAACCTGATGTCGCTCTTCGGCCTGCACCGCGCGCTCCGCGGCGCGCTCGTCGGGCACTTCGCCGCCGTCGAGATCACCTCGTCGCCGGGTTCCCGGCGGCTGGCGCAGGCGATGCGCGCCAACGGCGCGGGCCCTGCCGCGGAGCGCTTCTACGACGAGCACGTCGAAGCGGACGCCGTCCACGAACAGGTCGTACGCCACGAGGTGATCGCTCCTCTGCTGGCCGCGGAGCCGCAGTTGGACGCCGACGTGGTCCTCGGCATCGAGGCGACCGGGCTGCTGGAGGACCGTCTCGGCGCGGCGCTGCTCGACGCCTGGCGGAACGGACGCAGCGCGCTGCGCACGCCGTTGGAGCCGCTACGGGACCGGCCGTCGCCGCGCACCGGAGGCTGACGGTTCCCCTGCCCGACGCGGGTCCGAGGAATTGACCCACCGGCCCGGTCCGGTGGCGGCACCATGGGCTTGGGGGCGCGCCGCCGGGCCGGTGGCCTCTTCCGGGGGGGCGGGATACGGGTCAGGACGGACGCGGGGGGCGGGCCGTGTGGTCGGGGTGGCCGTGCGTGCGGCGCGCCTCCTTCATCTCGGCCTCGTGGATGTGGCGCGCGCCGCCCGCCAGGTCGGTGCGGATCTGCTCCTCCATGCGCCGGAAGGGTTCGACGTACGTGTCGTCGTACGCCTCGACCATCTGGAAGGTCCAGTAGCCCGGCAGGACGTTGCGGCCGACGATCTCGCGTTCGAGCCGCTCCGCGTGTTCCGCGTGGCCCGCGGCCCTGAGGTGCTCGACCGCCTCGCCGAGTCGCAGGTCGGCTCCCCCGGTGAGCTGGTGGAAGTCGTACAGCCGCCCGCGCGCCCGCTCCACCGTCTCGAGGGCTTCGGAGAGGATGCCGAGCGCCTCCACCGAGGCGTCGCTCAGCCCTGCGGGACGTCGGGCCGGTGCCGCGGGGCCGCGCTCTTGTTCATGGTTGGTCATGTGCAAGACCTTCCCCGGCCGGCCGTGTCCATCACGGCGATCGGAGCGCCCGGCGCGACCGGCCCGCGGCGGGAGGCCGGGGGCGGGCGCACCGGGGACGGCCGGCGGCCACGGCGTCGCGGGGAAAACCCGTTGGCGAAGCGTGCCCGGCCCTTGCTACCCTCCCCGAGGCCGTGCGAGAGAACGAGGAGGTGGTACCCGTGAACGCAGTATCCACATGGGTGCTCCCCTCTGGGGCCACGGTCGGGCGATAGGTCGTCCGGGAGCGCCGTCAACGAGCACTCCCGAAAGGCACGACCATGCGATTCACTTCTGAGCAGCGCCTCGACGAAGGCGTCCTCGAACGCGAATTCACCCTCGGCGAGATCCCCGGCATTTTGTGGACGCCCGATACGGCGTCCGCGGCAGCACCGGCGCCGCTGATCCTGCTCGGCCACCCTCCCCTCGGGCTGCGCAAGATGTACCCCCGGCTGCTGGGCCGGGCCCTGGGCTGCGCGGCGGAGGGTTTCGCCACGGCCACCATCGAGCTCCCCGGAAGCGGCGACCGGCCTCGCCTGCCCGCCCTCGACGAGGCCCGCGCCGACCTGCGCCGGGCGATGGAGACCGGCGAGCCGGTCGGCGACGAGATCGTCCACGCCCTCGTCCTCCCCCTGGTGGAGGCGGCCGTCCCGGAATGGCGGGCCGCCCTGGACGCCCTTCTCGCACTGCCCGAGGTCGACGGCCCGGTCGGGTACTCGGGAGGGGTGATCTCCGTCGGCGTCCGGCTGGCGGTGGTCGAGCCTCGCGTCTCGGCAGCCGTTCTGTTCGCCGGGAGCCTCGTGCCCCGCGCCATCTTCGAGGAGGCCAGGCAGGTCACCATTCCCCTGCACGTCCTCCTTCAGTGGGACGACGAAGGCAACGACCGGCAGGCGTCCCTGGATCTCTTCGACACCTTCGGCTCCAAGGAGAAGTCCCTCCATGCCCACCTCGGCGGACACGCCGGAGTCCCGGAGTCCGCGGGTGCCGCCGCGGCCCAGTTCTTCACCCGCCACCTGAAGTAGCGGCGCGCCGTCAGACCGGTCCCGGACGGTAGCCCGCTCCGACCGGGACGGCCCCGGAGGAGCGCCGCCACCGGCTCGGCGGCGCTCCTCCACACACGGTCCTACGACCGGAGGCACCGGGGAGCGACGTGGATCGGTCACCTCTGGTCCGACGGGACTTCTCTGACTAGAGTCAGAGAATGGACGCACGAGAGATCGCCCAGGTGCGGCGGTTCAACCGCACCGTTACCGAGCGCGTGGGCGTGCTCCACGACCGTTATCTGGGCCGGGACCGGCCGATCGGTGAGGCCCGGCTCCTGTGGGAGATCGGCGAACGGGGCCAGGACGTACGCCGGTTGCGCGAACGGCTCGGTCTCGACTCGGGATACGTCAGCCGTCTGCTGCGCTCCCTGGAGACGGACGGGCTGGTGACGGTGGAGCCGCTGCCCCGCGACAGACGGGTGCGCACGGTCCGGCTCACCGACGCCGGTCGCGCCGAGCGCGCGGTGCTCGACGGTCGCAGCGACGAACTGGCGGGCTCCCTGCTGGAGCCGCTCAACGCCGTCCAGCGCTCCCGGCTGGTCGCCGCCATGGCCGAGGTCGACCGGCTGCTGACCGCCGCGACGGTCACGCTGGACGTCGTCGACCCGGACCACCCCGATGCCGAGCACTGCATGCGCTCCTACTTCGCCGAGTTGCGCGAACGCTTCGACGCCGGTTTCGATCCCGCGCGCAGTCTCCTGCCCGACGCCGGTGAACTCCGGTCGCCGCACGGCCTCTTCCTGGTCGCCCGGCTGCACGGTGAGCCGGTCGGCTGCGCCGGTCTGAAGCTGCCGCCGGGGGCCCCGGCCGAGATCAAGCGCATGTGGGTCGCGCCGCGGGCCCGCAGACTCGGCCTCGGCCGCCGCTTCCTGGCCGAACTGGAACTGCGGGCCGCCCGCGACGGCCGGGACCTGCTGCGCCTTGACACCAACAAGGCGCTGAACGCCGCGATCAGCCTGTACCACTCCTGCGGTTTCGAGGAGGTCGCGGCCTTCAACGACGAGCCGTACGCCCACCACTGGTTCGAGAAGCGGATCACCACACCGCCGTCGGGATGAATCCCCACCGCCACGAGGGCCGCGGCCACGGCGGCCTCACCCGGTGAAGGGGTGGGGGCCGAGGCGGCCCCAGGTGATGAACAGGGCCAGGCAGAGATAGAAGAGGTTGAGGAGGACGAAGGGGGCTTCGGCCGGGCGACGGGCGTGGGTGGTCATCGCGCCGACCATCAGGAGGCACCAGCAGATCGCGGTGACGGGGACGAAGAAGGGGGCCACGTCGAGAGCGGCGGGAAGGATGAGGCCGAAAGCGGCGAGGAGTTCGAGGACGCCGAGGGATTTGACGAAGGTGACACTGGCGTCACCGGTCCAGCCGCCGCCGTGAGTGGCGGTCAGTTTGTCCTTGGGAATGAATGCCTTGGAAACACCGCCGGTCAGTGCCACCGCGGCCAGCAGCCCGGTGACGATCCACAGCGCGAGGTTCATCGTCCGCTCCTTGATCGGGAATTGCCTGTGTCCCGTAGGACGAGACAGCCGCCGCGCCCTGTGACACGCCAGCGGAAACGGCGCGGGACGAAGGCGGGAACGGGCGCGGGACGAAGGCAGGAACAGGCGTGGGGCGAGGGCAGGACCGGGGGCGGCACGATGGCAGGACGGGCACGGGACCGGGCGCGGCCAAATACGCCGAATTTGCGCATGCTTGAACCTCGCGCGGGCCGCTTTCACCCCTTTTACCCTCCCCACGGAACCCGTGGGACCGAGAAGCCAACTCCCGCCACTGGCGTCCCCACACGTAACAAAGCGACCAATTGAACCCATGTGATGCAGGTCGGTCCAACCTGCTTACGGGGTGGGGCGACGTACCGCTATTCTCAGCCCCCGAGTGTTCGTAGAACGACGTCAGCAGGGAGACAAGTCACCATGTCGCACGATGTACCGCCGCCGGGCCCACCGACTCAGCCGCCGAGCGCGAGCGGCCCGTCCGGGGGTTCTTTCGACCCGGCTTCGGTCAACCGACTCGACTGGGCAATTCTCGGTATCGGGTTCATTGTGTTGATCTTCTCGTTCTTCGACTACTACTCCTGGGATTTCGGGAGCGGTTACGGCATCAACCTCGGCAGCGTGAGTTGGAGTGCCTGGCACTTCAGCCACGGGCTGTTCATAGCCTGGTTCGCGATGGTCATCACGGTGCTCAGCGCCGCGGTGCTCGCAGTCAGCCTCTTCGTGCCCACCGTCACGCTGCCCGCGCCCGACCGCATGCTGACCTTCGTCGGCTTCGCGGTGGGCTTCGTCCTGTACCTGATCGCGATCTTCGCGCACTCCGACTTCGGCCCGGCCGGTGGCCACGGCTTCAGCTTCTGGGTGAGCCTGATCCTCGCCGGTGTCGGCGCGGTCCTCGCTCTCATGCGGGCCCAGCAGACGAACACCGCACTGCCCGGCAAGCTCAACAGCCTCCCGCGCGTCGGCCGGTAGTCAGGCAGTCCGCAGCACCACTCGCACCACACGCGGCACCGGCCGGACCGCCGCCCCACCCTCAGTACGGTGGAGGCGGCGGTCGGGCTCGCGGCTCTCGCGCACCGACGCGTGCGCGCCGCGCACCACACGCGCTATGCCTACGCCCTGCCCGCCGCTGCCACCGCCGCCCGTACGAACGAGGCGACAAGCGCCCGGTCGTCGCTGCGCGACCACGCCACGACCAGCCGGCTCGTGGGCGCGTCGGTCACCGGCACGCACACCAGACCCGGATGCGCCGGCTCGGCGAGCGACCGCGGCAGCACCGCGATCATCCGCCCCAGCACGATCATCTGGACCATCTGCGGCACGTCCGCGACCTCCGGCCCGCTCCCGTCGTCGGGCACACCCGCCCAGCCCACGCCCTGCCAGCGCGGCAGCGTCTCGCCGTCCAGATCCGCGAGCCGCAACTGCGCACGCCCGGCCAGCCGGTGGTCACGCGGCATGATCGCCACCCGCCCCTCCACGAACAGCGTCTCGGACGCGAGCCCGGTCAGGTCGTCGAACGGCGCGTACAGCAGCGCCACATCGGCCCTGCCGTCCCGCAGGTGGTCGGCCCGGTCGGTGGCGCCGCCGAACAGCACGTCCACCCGGCGCGCGTCCGGCCGTTCCGCGTACGCGGCGAGGATCCCGGACAGCAGATTGGCGTCGCCGCCCGGCTTGATCACCAGCCGCAGCTGGGCCCGCGCGTCACCGGCCCGGCGCGCGCTCTCGGCCGCCGCGCCGACCGCGTTGAGCGCGTGGCGGCCGTGGTGCAGCAGCGCCTCCCCCGCCGGGGTGAGCGCCACATGGCGGCTCGTACGGGTCAGGAGCAGGACACCGAGGCGCGACTCGACCCGCCGGATCGCCTTCGACAGCGCGGGCTGCGCGATGGACAGGCGCTCGGCGGCGCGGCCGAAGTGCAGTTCCTCGGCGACCGCGACGAAGTACTCCAGCTCGCGCGTCTCCAGGTCACTCATGCCCTCAGGTTATCGCTGATGATCCAGAAGGTCTTGGACGTGGCGGCCGGGCGGCGGTTCCATGGACCCATGATCAGCCACACGATGATTGTCTCGTTCGAACCGTCGATCCCGGACGCGGACCTGGATCAATACCTCAAGGATATCGAAAGCCTGATGGTGGGCTCCGGGCACGTGCGTACCTTCTCCGCCCGGCGCCACATCCGTGTTCCCGCGGACGACCACAGCCCGGTGTTCACCGCCACCGCGATCGTCCACATCGGCGTCGCCGACCTCGACGCGCTCAACGCGGCCTTCGCCATTCCCGGCACCGAGGAACTCATCAGCCGCTGGCAGGCCCGCTACCCGTACCAGGTCGTCTGGGCCAACCACGAGCCGCTGGCCTGACCGACTGGGCGGGCGCGTGCTCAGTGCGCGCGCTTCCGCCGCACCCACGCCACGACGAAGCCGACGGCGGGCAGGGGCAGGGCCAGGACCGCGAAGAGCGCGGCCAGCACGAGGACGATCGCCGCCTTGCCCGCCGGGCTCTCGTCACTGGCGCCGACGATCCGGACCGCGCAGGAAGCCGCCGCCCCGGCCACCGCGAGCGCGGCCACGGCGACGGCCTCCCGCCGGACGCCCAGGCGTCCGAGCAGGACGCCCAGCGGGATGCCCAGGACGCCGACGGCGGCGAAGGCGGCCAGCAGGGTGACCACCGTGGGGTCGACGGGCGAGGCCGCCCTCGACGCCCATGGAGTCGCCACCGCGGCGGCGATCCATGGGGCCGAGGACAGCCAGGCCCTACGCGTCGTGCGTGTCATCCGTTATTTGTTCTCCATGGCGTTCCGCAGATTGCGGGCCTGCTGCTGCCACTGCTGCTTGGCGGCGCCCATCTTGACCCCGGCCCACGCGAACCAGTTCGAGCCCGTCGTGTACGCCTTCTGCGTCAGGTACACGCCGTCCTTCCGGGACGAGATCGAGAACTTGATCTGCGAACCGGCGTCGTCGAAGTATCCCTTGTTGGTCACCGTGAAGGTGAAGGAGGTCTTGTCCTTGAAGGACACCTTCACCTTGCCGGGTCCGCCCGCGATCCGGCCGAGGCCGTGCGCGATCGAGTCGCCCGGGTGCAGCGTGCACATCGCGCCCTGGGTGAAGGCGTCGCAGCCGGTCACCTTGAACGGGAACATCTCCTTCGGGTGCGCCTTGAAGTAGGCCATGATCTCCTCGGGCGTGCCGAGGCTGTTGGGCCCGATCAGCTCCGACATCGTGTATTTGTAGCTCGGGTGCGGCGAGAAGGCGACGGACTTCT
This sequence comes from Streptomyces sp. NPDC093221, assembly GCF_044753885.1. Classification (NCBI taxonomy): domain Bacteria; kingdom Bacillati; phylum Actinomycetota; class Actinomycetes; order Kitasatosporales; family Streptomycetaceae; genus Streptomyces; species Streptomyces sp. NPDC093221. The sequence goes on from NZ_JBIVOA010000004.1 coordinate 524,589, forward strand.
CCTGCGCGTGCGCGGCCGCGTACGTGTCCCGCTCGGGCTCCGGCGCGTTGCCGCCGTACAGGTCCTTGATCAGGTCCTGCCACCGGTGTTCCCTCGGCGAGGAGATGCCGAGGGTGCCGCACAGGTCGTCGCAGTGGCGTCGCGCGTAGGAGACCTTGCGCTGCGTCTTGAGGCTGACGTACGGGTTCTGGTTGACCTTGCTGCTGCTGCACTCGGTGTGCACGCAGTCACCGGTCTGGGTCGCCCACGCGCTGCAGTCCTTGCCGCAGGCGTTGCCGTGCTCGTCACAGCCCTCGTGACCGTTGCGGCAGGTGTACAGGCCCGTCGGGTCGCTCTGGGAGACGGGGTCGTTGCCCGCGTACGCGTAGCCGTTGAGCGACTGCGGGTCGCTGGTGTCGAGGTCGGCGTCGACCGAGGTGAAGCGGCCGGTCGACGGGTCGTAGTCGCGGGCGCCGAGGTGGGTCAGGCCGGTGCCCGGGTCGTTGACGCCGCCGACGAAGCCCTTGTCCCCCGACCAGGCGGTCGGCGCCGTGCCGCGCGGTTCCCCGAAGGGGGTGGTACGGCGCTGCTGCATGGTCAGGTCGGCGCCGTCGATCTGGAGTTGGCTGGTGCCCTGGCTGTCGGCGATCAGGAACGACACCTTGTTGTCGTCGGTGCGCATCGCCTGGTTGCCGTCGCCGAGGTCGTAGTAGCGGGTGGCGCGCGGTGTGGTCGACCCCTTGGCGAGGGCGACCTCGGTGCCGCCGAGGTAGAGCGTGCTGCCGCTGTCGGTACGGACCACCAGCCGGTTGCCGTCGGCGTCGTAGACGTACGAGGTGGTCTTCGTACCGCCGTTGCCGTCGACCGCGGTCACCTGGGTCAGGTGGCCCTCGGTGTCCCACACCTGGGTCTGCTTGGCCGCGCCGACCGTGCTGGTCTGGGTGCCGCCGATCGCGTCGTACGTGTAGGACTTCAGCGTGCTGCCGCCGGGGCCCGTGGTCCGCATCTGGCTGAGCGTGTGCGGCTGGGGGCCGGTCGGGGCGGGGTAGGAGTAGTCGCGGACGGTGTCCTGTGCGGTGGCGCCGGTGGCGGAGTGGTCCGTCTCCTTGGTGCGGTCGCCCGCCTTGTCGTAGCCGAAGGACTGCCAGTACGCGGCCGGGCCGCCGAGTGCCGCGGCGCTCGGGGTGGCCGCGCAGCCCGCCGAGCCCTGCGCCCACGCCTCGGTCAGCCGGCCCAGGTAGTCGTACTGGAAGCACTGGGCGTCGGTGCCGTCGCGGGAGACGTCGGTGAGCGAGGTGATGTCACCGGCCGGGTCGTAGCCGTACGTGGCGGACTTGTCGGTGCCCGGCACGTCCTGCCGGTCGACGCGGGAGTTGGACAGCCGCTGGGTGCCCCACTGGTAGGTGTTGGTGACCTGGGTCATCTTCTGCCCGGCCGCCTGGAAGGTGTACTGGAGCGCCTGGCCGGTGTAGCTGTACGTGGTGTTGGTCGTGTACGTGGCGCCGCCGGAGCCGGACACCGTGCTGGGCCGCAGCACCTCGTCGTAGGTCGGGGTGACCGCTTCCGCGGGCAGGCTGCCCGCCGCGGGGTAGCCGACGGACTGCGTGGTGCCGTCCGCGTTGTACTGCACGTTGCCCTGGTAGGAACCGGCGAGCGCGCCTTCGGCCGCCGGGATCGTGGTCGTCGTGCGGTGCGCGCGGTACAGGTTGTCGTACAGCGAGTAGGCCACGGTGTACGCGGAGCCCGTGGCGCCGCCGACGTAGCGGGCGGCCGAGGCGATCTGGCCCTTGAAACCGGCCGGGTCCCACACGTGCTTGGTCAGCAGCGGGCCGGTCGCGTCGCCGTCGTGGGTCTCGGTCTCCCGGCCGAGCCCGTCGTAGAGGTGGGTGACGCTCTCGCCGCGCTGGTCGGTGCTGGAGACCAGTTGGCCGCGGTCGTCGTAGCCGGAGTCGGTCGTGCCCTTGTCGGGGTCGATCGCCTTGGTCTGGTTGCCGCGCTGGTCGTAGCGGTACTCCCAGACGGTGCCCGACGCGTCGGTGACCTTGGAGAGCTTGCCCGCCGGGGTGTAGTCGTAGAGCGTCTTGTCGTACGGGCCCGTGGGTGTCGCGGCCTGGTACTGGTCCAGCTCACGGACGTTGCCGCCCGCGTCCACGACCGTGGTGGTCGGTGTGCCGCCCTTCGGCGGGGTGACCGTGGTGCGGTCGCCGCCGTAGGCCGTGGTGGTGGTCGCGAGGACCTGGCCGCCGTCGCCGTTGCCCGCGACCTGCTGGCTGCGCACGACCCGGCCGAGACCGTCGTAGGTGTTCCACGTCTGCGTCTCGACCGACAGCGCGTCGTCCACCTTGTACAGCACGGTGGAGGGCGCCTTCGCCGCGTAGTACGAGGCGAAGGTCTTCGCGGGCAGGCCGCGTTCGTCGTAGAAGGTGTCGGAGACCAGCATGCCGCCCTTGGGCCCTGGTGTCTGGGCCTGACGGACCCTCAGGAAGCCGTCGTACAGCGCGTACGCGGTCTGCGTGCCGGTGCCCGCGAGGCTCGTGGTGGCCACCACCGGGGGCTTGCCGTCGGCCAGTGTGTACGTGAAGGCGGAGTTGGGCGTCTGGTTGTTGGCCTTGGAGCGGTCGGGCAGCCAGATCCTCAGCTTGCGGCCCAGCGCGTCGTATGTGGTGTCGGTGCGCTTGCCGTTGGTGTCGACGACCGTGACGGGCAGCCCGCGTACGGGGTCCAGGGTCGTGGTGGTGGTCTGCGCGGTGCTCGCGTCTCCCGCGGTGGCCGGCGGTGTGGTGACCGTCGTCGTGGTCGGGAAGCCGGTCGCCGGGGCGTAGACCGTGGTCGTGACGCGGCCGTCGGTGCGGTCGGTGCGCTGGGGCGCGCCGGTCACGGTCGCGGTGACGTCGCCGCTCAGATCGGTGGCCGAGACGGCGCGGCCGTAGGAGTCGTAGGCCGCGGCGGACTCCAGGTAGGTGGCGGTGGTGCCGTTGTGGGACTTCAGGCTCGCCACGTGCGTGGCGTCACCCGCGGTCGGCGCGGCTCCGTAGGCGTGGCCGTCGTAGGCGGTGCGGATGTCGGACAGGACGTCCTTGGTGTAGTCGGGGGTCGCCGAGCAGGGCACCGCGACCGTGAGAATCCGCGAGGGGTTGTCCAGGATCCAGTCGGTGCCGTTGTCGACGTAGGTGGTGGTGGCGCACCGGTCGTCGGCGGCGGTGGAGATGTCGCCGTGGTCGTCGGTGGTCAGGACGCGGCCCGCGGTGTTGTCGAAGGTGCGGGTGACGTCGGTGATCCGCCACGACGAACCGGCGCCGTTGTCCAGGGAGGTCCAGGCGCGGGTCTCCGCGGTGCCGGTCAGATTCGCGGCGATGGTGCCCCAACTGCGGGTGACCGAGGCCGTTTCGTGGCGCCAGGGGGTGCTGACGGTCTTGTCCAGCACCTTGCCGTCGGGCCCGGAGTAGTGCTCGGTCTTGTACTCGACGCCCGCCAGCGAGTCGTGGTCGGTGATGGTGCCGCCGTTGTCGTCGGAGACGGTTACGGTGCGCTTGCCGCCGGTCGTCTTGTCGGCGTCCATGCCGCGCAGGTAGTAGTGGTCGGTCCGCGAGCTCATGCCGACCGGGTCCTGGCCGCCGGTCTCGACCTGGACGTGGGCGTAACCGCGCCAGGTGGACCAGGACTTGTACTTCTCCTTGGTGATGCCGTCGTCGGAGTCGTAGTGCCAGGCGGCCCCGCCGAGGTAGTCGTACCTGGTGACCTCGTCGGGCGAGGAGGCGGTGCGGTCGGACTGGATGACCTGCTTCACCACGTACTTGTTGAACCACTGGCGCGACGGGTCCTCGTCGCCCTCCTTGGTGAAGGACTGCGGGAAGCAGAGCGTGGTGTTGGTGTCGGGGGTGGGCAGGTGCGCGGCGTCGCAGGCCGCGGTGGAGTAGGTGATGTCGGTCTGTCCGCCGGTCTCGTCGTCGATGGTCGAGACGCGTTCCTTGATGAACGGCGAGGTGTTGTCACCGGGGATGTCCAGCCGGTTGGTGCGCTGGTCGTACCCGAAGGTGATCTTCGGCATGGTCAGGTCGGGCGCGCCCTCGGGGGTGTCGGCGTTGCCCGTGTGCTCGATCGACGCCAGCTCCAACTGGTAGTCGATGTCGGCCATGCCCCACTGGTGGCCCAGCTTCCACGTGTCGACCGGGGTGTACTTCCCGGCCGAGGTGAGCACCTGCGAGGTGACCGCGGTCAGGCGCTCGCGGGTCCAGAAGGACGGGCCGAAGGAGTGGCAGTCGCCGGTCGACTTGCAGTTGAGGTCCCACGGCGTGTCGTACCAGGGGGAGGCGGCGTTGTCGATCTTCGAGGCGTCGCAGGCGCCAGCCGTGGCGGACAGGCACCTCTCCCCGCTGGTGAAGGCGACCTGCGCGAGGGCCTTGGCCGAGTACATCGCGGTGGACTTCAGGCCGTAGTCGATGTGGTCCAGGTAGCCGCCGCGGACGTAGGTCGTGGGGCTGGCGGCGGTCCTGGCGCGGCCGTAGTAGTTGGTCTCCTTGGTGTAGTAATACGCGATGGCGTTGCCGTGCGGGTCGACGGAGTAGTCGAGATTCCACCGCCAGCCCTGCTGGCACCAGGAGTTGGCGAAGGTGGAGGCGTGGCACGGCTCGTCCGCGTTGTTGCCGAAGACCGGCACGGTCCACGTGGAGTCGGTGGTCGCCTTGCCGCTCGCCCAGCCGGGCAGCCGGTTGTAGCCGAAGTAGTACTGGCTGCCGTCGGTGAGCGTCAGCCGCCAGTACTCGTCGTTGCGGGCGCCGTTGGAGCGCACGTCGGTGGAGGTGCCGTAGACCCGGTCGACCTTCGTGCCGTCGTCGCCCTTGATCCGGAAGGAGTTGGTGCCGGTGGCGACCAACTGGCCGGAGTGGCCGTCGAAGGAGATCGACGCGTTGTCGTACGCCCAGCACAGGTCCTCGTACTTCTTGCCCGAGGAGTCCTTGGCGCCTTCGTCGCCGCAGGACTTGTAGCTGCGCTCGATGTAGCCGGGCGACAGGTCGAAGCCGTCACCGGCCCAGGACGCCTGGTTGTTGGTGCTGCTGGTGCGGCCGTCGACGCTGCCGGAGTCGTAGGACAGGCCGACCTTCGGGGTGAAGCTGCCCGGCACGTCGGGGGCGGGCATGTCGTAGGACCAGGTGAAGGAGCCGGTGTTGGGCCCGACGTTCCAGTTCGAGGACGGGGACAGCGAGGTGGCGGTGTAGTCGCCGTGGTCGCTCGACGTGCCCGCGGTGGCCGCGAGGACCGTCGCGGTGCCGGGCGCGCCCGAGGACGCCAGGGTCAGCGCGTCGGCGGTCAGCGTGTGCGCTGCCGCGTCGTTCGTGGCGCGGACCGGGGTCCGCGTGGTGCAGGCGGGCTTGTCGGGGGTGGTCAGCGCGCACGCGGGCAGTGTGACCAGGCGCAGCCGGGCCGCGTAGGCACCGCCGTACGCCTGGGCGTACGCGCTGTCGTCCACGCGGACGCCGACCGTTCCGCCCTCGGCGTCCGCCCGCGGTGCGACGGTGAACAGGAGGCCGTCCACGCCCGCGGCCCGCGTGGTCTTCCGGTCCAGGACGCGTACGGTCGCGGCGCCGGTCAACGGCGGGGCCGTCGCCTTGGCCGCGCCGCGGGCCGTGGCGGATGTCGCCGCCGCCGGCACGGTGAGGGTCACCGGGAGCTTTCCGGCGCGCACCGCCGTGGGCTCGGCGTGCGCGGCGGGCAGCGTCACCGTGGCGGTTCCGGGCGCGGCCCAGGACTTCTCCGCGGCCCGGTCGTCGGCCCGGTGCGGCAGGCCGTCCTCGGCGCGGGGCGCCGTCGTGGTGCTGGAGTGTCCGGCCACGGGCGCGCCCGGGGACGGTGTTCTCGGCATGTCGTCGGCCTGGGCCGCCGGTAGCGCGGCCACTTGCAGCAGGCCCGCCACCAATGCTCCGCAGGCGAGCAGCGCGGCCTTGCCGCGCGCGCCGCCCATTGATGTCCGTCTGTCGCTCACGCTTGTCCCGTCCCCATCCCTCACCGTGTGCGCCCCCGTCTTCCGACGTCGGCAGCACGAACCGCCGCCGGGCTCCGCCCGTGCGCACGTGTCTGATCTGTCACTTCGTCGAATGCCACGCGTCCGGGGCGGCGCGCGATGACCCGCGCGCCGCCCCGGTGGTGCTACCGGGTCAGGGCCCGGCGGTGGTGTCGAGATCCACTCCGCTGGCGAGCGCCGCGATCTGGGTGTCGGTCGCGACTCCGCCGAAGACCCACACGTCGTCGATCACACCGGGCCAGTACTCGCCCCAGGTGGACGTGCCGGTCTTGAGGCGGCCCAGTTGCAGGCCCTTGGTCGCGTCGAACGGCAGCACCGAGGAGTTCCACGACACCGACTCCTTGCACGCCGGGTCGTCGGGGTTGCCGTCGTCGTCACCGTCGGAGCAGAGCGACTGCTGCATCTGGCCGTTGATGTACAACCGCATCTGACCGGCCATCAGGTCGTAGACCACGGCGATGTGATCCCACGCGCCGTTGTCCTGGAAGCTGGTGTCGGAGGCGGTCGAGACGACGGCGCCGGTGCCGTCCGCGTTGGACGTCTGCAACTGCCAGGCGCCCGCGTGGGCCGGGTCGGCGGAGTCGGGTACGTAACGCACCGCGAAACCGCTGGTGTTCGTACCGGCCATGCTCAGCACCGTCACCGGTTTCGTCGGCCGCGCGGCGGTGGAGACCCACGCGCCCACCGTGAAGCTGCTGTTGGTGTGGATCGGTGACGTGGTGGTCGACGCGTAGCCGGTGGACGTGCCGTTGAGCACCAACGACCCGGTGCCGACCATGCTGTTGGCGCCTGTGGCGTCGATCTGCGCGCCGCCGCCGAGGGTCAGCGGGTGCTGGTCGGCCGCGGTGGTCAGCGAGTCGGGCGAGACCTGGGGAGTGCCGGACGCGCTGTCCAGCTTCCAACGCCCTTCGACCACGAGCTGGTTGTGGTACATCGACTCGGCTTCCGGCGCCGACAGGGCCCGGTCGTAGAACCGCACGTCGTCGATCTGACCGGGGAAGAAGCTGCTCGGTGCGCCGTCGTACGACCCGGCGCCGATCTGGACGGGTCCCTTGCCGTAGAAGGGCGCGGCGAATTTCGTCGTGGCCACCCAGAGGCCGTTGACGTACAGCCGCATGTCGTCGGTGTTCGCGTCGTACGAGCCGAGGAGGTGGGTCCAGACACCGGCCGGTGAATGGGTGGTGTCACCCTGGGCGGCCCGCACGATCGTGGCGCTGTCGGAGTCGGCGGTGTAGGCGTCGAAGGACCACCCGTAGGTCGCGGAGTAGTACAGCTCGAAGCCCGGCCGGTAGGTGCTGGTCTGGGTGGCGATGATCGCCGCGTGGTCGGGTTTGGCGGACAGTTTCGCCCAGCCGACCACGGAGAAGCTGCGCTGGTTGTTGACCTGCGGGGAGCGGGTGGACGCGTAGCCGCTGGTGCCGTTGAGGGTCAGCGACTTGTCCTGCGCGCCCGCGCTTCCCGCGGTGACCCCGCCGTGCAGGACCGCGGGGTCCACGTCGGCCTGGCCGTGCACCACCGTGGTGGGGTTGCCGTCGTCCTGCGCGGCCGGTTCGTCCAGCGGGAAGACCGCGCTGGCCGGGCGGCCGGCCCCGAGTTGCTCCCCCTTGTACAGGTGCGCCACGTCGGCGGCCACCAGGGGCTTGTCGTAGATCCGGACGTCGTCGACCGTGCCGGGGAAGAAGCTCCCCGGGGAGCCGGAGTAGCTCCCCGCGCCGATCTGGAGACCGCGCCGCGCGTCCCACGCGGTGGTGTAGCTCGTGGTCCCCATCAGGGCCCCGTTGACGTACAGCGACAGGGTGTGGGCCGTCCCGTCGTACGTGCCGAGCAGGTGGTACCACTGTCCGGCCGTGACGCCGCCCGCCGTGGCGGACATCGCGCGGACCGGGGTGGCGGTGGCCGAGTCGGAGCTGTACTGGTTGAACACCCACCGGTCGTAGCCCTGTGAGTAGTACAGCTCGAAGCCCGGCGCGTTGTTGCCCGGCTGTGCGGCGACGACCGCCGCGGCGGTCGGCATCCGGTCGAGCTTCACCCAGGCGGCGACCGTCATGCCCTGGTCGGTGTGGACGGCCGGGATGTCGGACTGGAGGTAGGAGTCGGTGCCGTTGAAGTCGACGGCGGTGCCGGACTTGCCGGGCGCGCCGAGGGTCGGCGAGCCGACCACGTTCAGGGTGCGGTCACCGGCGGAACCGGCCGCCTGAGTGGCGCCCGCGTCGTCGTCGAGTTGCCACTGGGCGCGGGCGGGCTGGCCCTCCTTGACCCGGAACTCGTACACCTCCGGCTCACTGCCGTTGCCCGCGCTGTCGAATGCCTGCACGTTCAGGAAGTTGGTGCCCGCGCGGGTCGGCCGGAAGGTCACCGACTTCGCCGCGCCGCCCGAGGTGGCCACGGTGTGGGCCGTGTCGCACACCGCGTCGGCGTTGACGCCGTAGCAGTACTTCACGACGTCGGTGGAGGCCGAGCGGAAGGTGAAGTCGCCGTCCCGGCCGACACCGTCGTACGTCGGGTCGTTGGGGTTGTTGTCGTCGACGGCCGGGTAGTCGCCCGAGGTGATCACGGGGCCCGCCGGCACGGTGGTGTCGTACACCCAGTAGCAGTTGGTCGCGGAACCCGCGGACGACCATGGGGAGTAGCTGTAGTACTTGCCCTGGTCGTAGTCGACCGCGCGGGCCTGCCAGGCGATCGTCTTGTTCTTCGGGACGGTCTTGCCGCCGAGCGTCGCGGTGAGCTTCGTGGAGAAGGTCGAGCCGGACTTCTTCGGGCCGATCTTCGCCGAAGTCCACTGCGTGACCAGGCCCTTGCCGTCACCGGCGTCCCACGCGACGGAGAACTGCACGCTCACCTGGTCGCCGTCGGGGTCGGTGACATCGCTCGCGCTGATCGTCGGCAGGGTGCGGATCCGTACCGACGTGGACGGGCTGTGGCAGGAGGCGCCGGGGCTCATCGACAGGTGGGACATGGGGATCTGCTTGGGCGGCTGGTTGTAGTGGACCCGCAGATACGCCTTGTTGGTGAAGCGCTTCCAGCCGTACGGGTCGGACTCGTTGGCCTTCAGACCGAAGGTGGTGGTCCCGGAGTTGTGGGCCGCCGCGTACTTCACGCCGGTGGTGGCGTTGAACTCGACGTCGGAGGCCGCACAGCCGGAGCTGCCGTGCGCCTCGGTCTGGGTGTCGATGTGGTCGAGCCAGTGGTCGGCGGAGGAGTTCCAGGTCGTGCCCTTGGTGAAACCGCTCGTGCGCCACAGCTCGATCGGCTTGGCGGTGCACGACGCGGACCACGTCTCGTGCGCGACGAAGGTGGCGTCCAGGATCGTCTTGCCCGCGAACTTCGACGTCGGGAAGGAGTAGAAGAGCCGCTTGACGTCCCTGGGCGCGCAGTAGGTCCAGTCGCAGTCGCCCACACCCGCGTCGTCGTCGCCGTTGAAGCGGTACTGCGGGCTGGAGGCCCAGTAGCGCGAGACCATCGTCCAGTCCCCCGCCCTGGGGGTGTACGTCTGCGGGTCGATGTACAGCGGGAACGAGGTGTCCGCGCCGGTCAGCAGCGCGTGGTCGGGCGTCAGCGTCAGCGAGCCGGACACGTCGGAGGTGTCGACGGCGACGGCGATCGGCGCCATCTGGGAGGTATCGGTCGGGCCCTGCGCCGGGTCCTCCGGGCTGCCGTCCTCGGCGGTCGCGGCCTTCGCGCCCTTGGCGGCGCTGGTGGTCCTGGCGCTCTTGGTTCCGGCCGCCGGGGTGTTCGTCCCCTGCGTGCCGGAGTCCCACATGATCGGCTGCGGCGCCGCGAAGACCTCGCCGCCGGTCGTGGTGTCGGTGGCGGTCAGACCGCCGTCGGCGGTGCGCGCCACGTCGAGGCCGTCGGTCACCACCCCGAAGGTGAGCTGTGTGAGCGCCGGATTCCGCGCCGCCGCGGCGGTGTTGACCACCAGCAGCTCGTGGAAACCGTCGGTGTCCGCGCGCACCCGGAGGTCGACGTCCGGCAGGACGTTCTTGTACGTGGCGGTGTCGCCGTCGAGCGTCGGCGCGGGCAGCGCCGACGGCCAGGTGTACGACAGTTTCCGCCCGGCCCTGTCCAGGGTCACCAGCGGCGCGGAGCCGCCGCCCGACAGTTCCATGCCGACCGACGCGACCGCGGGTGCGACGCCGCCGTCGGGCCGCCGCACCAGAGTGTTGTCGATCGTCTTCCACTCGCCGCCGACGCGGGCCCGGACCGGACGCAGGTGCTGGTCCGTCTCCAGGCTGCCGTCCGGCAGCGCGTACGTCTCGTTGGACTCCGTCCGCAGCGACGTGATCTCCACGCTCTGCCCGGCCTCGGCCGCCTCGGCGACCGCCGCGTCCTGCGTGAGCGCCGTGCGGTGCGACGCACCGGTGTCGGCCTTCACCGGCTTCGAGGACTGTGCCGCCTTCGACATCGATGTCGATGTCGGCTCCGCGCCCGGAGTCGGTGCCGCGGCGACCGCGATCGCCGCCGCGGGACCCACCGCGACGACCAGAGCGGACGCGAGCGTCACTATCAGCCCACGAGACGCACGCACACGTCTGACCCCACCCAAATCCATAATCCCCCCATGAGACGCGCCGCCTTGTAGGCGTCTGTTAACAGTGCGCGAACAATCGAGAACCGTAGATCAACACCTTCACGACAGCAACACACTTCTCTCGAATATTCGCCCGCCCCCAGCGTTTCGTGACGTTCCGTCAATGTCCGTCGAATATTTCGCGTAGGCGCAGGTAGCGGACGGATGCCCGCGTCTGTGTGAATTCCGCTTAGCCGCTGGTGAGAGCCGCTGCCCGGCTTTGTCCGGCCCTGCTCGCACAACGGCCCTATGCGCCGTCTCGGCGTTATCGGCACCGTCGGTGAGCGCCGCGACGCGGCCCGGACAGACGGCGGGCGGCGGACGTGCGGGCGGTCGGACGGTCCGACAGGCGGGTGTTCGGACGGGCGGTCGGTGACGGTCAGTGACGGGGAGGAGCGAGGGTGCTGCCGGCGGCGATCGAGCAGGGGACGAGGAGGCTGTCGGCGCGGCGGCCGGGGTCGTCGAGCATCGCGATGAGCTGGTCCACGGCGGTCCGGCCGATCTCGACGCGCGGGATCTCCAGCGACACCCACCGGCCTTCCGGCTGCTCGGGCGCGCCTTCGAGCACGGCGACGGACAGGTCGTCCGGCACCCGCAGGCCGCGCTCGGCCAGCTTCGTCCGCAGCGTCTCGGCGAGCCGTACGCTCTCGGCGACGACGGCCGTCTCGGGTCCCGTGACCAGGTGGTCGAGCCACGCGTCGGACAGGCCGGTCTCGCCGCGGAAGCCGGGTGACCCGTCGGTGAGGCCGAGTTCGCGGACGGCCCGCGCGTAGCCCTCCCGGCGGTCGGTGTACGGCTCCATCTCCAGGGGCTCGCGCAGATAACCGATGCTGCGGTGCCCGAGCGCGGCGAGCCTCTCCACGATGCCCGCCGCCGCGGTCTCGTAGTCGGGGATGACGCACGGGATCTCGGCGCCGGGCACCTCGCGGCGGCCGATGTGGATGAACGGGTAGCCCTCGTACCAGAGCCGGGCCAGTTCGCCGCGGTCGGTGGACACGCCGAGGAGCACGCTGCCGTCGGCCAGGCCCAGCCGGTTGGTGCCGTCCCGGTAGATGTTGCGGCGGCGTCCGTCGCCGCTGCCGGTCGAGGTGAACAGCACCAGGTCGTAGCCGGTCTCCTCCGCCCGCTCCTCGATGCCCTGGAGGAATTCGAAGTAGAAGTCCTCGCGGGCGTGCGGGAAGACGGCCTCGAAGGTGTGCACCCCGAGGAGGTTGGTGCGCTTGTTGCGCATCGCGCGGGCGGCCGGGTTGGCGACGTACCCGAGTTCCCTGACCGCGTCGAAGACCCGCTTGCGGGTCTCCTCGGGGATCCGGGCGCGGACGGCGTCGCCGCTGATCACTCGGGAGACCGCCGACTGGGAGACCCCGGCGAGACGGGCCACGTCGGCCTGGTTGGGGGCGCGGTCGCGGCGGCGGGCGGTCACGGTGTGCTCTCCTGTCGCAGGGGGCTGTCCTTGTGCGTCACCGGCTCGCGCCGGGCCGGGCCGGTCTCCTGGCGGCGGTGCTCGGTTGCCGCGTGCGCCGTCCCGGCGAGTCCGCCCGCCCGGCCCGGTCCGGAGCCGGTTCGCGCGGGCGCGGCATGGCGTTCCAGGGGGCGACGGGGGCGGAAGGCGCGGCGGGCACGACGGGCGCGGCGGGCGCGGCACAGCGGCTTCAGCGAGCCGAGCGGGTCCGGGAAGATGAGCTGCACGTCAGCATGGTAGGCGCGGGCCGCCCGTCCGGTGCCGCGCATCGGCGGGATCCCGCTGCGGGCGGTCCGCCGGAAGCGGGCTCGACACGTCGGCCTCGCTGCTCGGCTGTCCGTCGAGCGTCAGGGCCCGGCGGCCTTCCGGTGTCCCGGCCGGTCTTGGTACGGAGAGCGCGTCAGCACCGCGTGCGGGACGTTTCCGCGAGCACATGGTCCGTGGCCGTCCCGGCGACCGCCGGCCGTTATCGCGGGTCGGCCTCCGCCAGGAACTCCCGCTGTGCCGCCCGCAGTCGGGCGTCCTCCTCGGCGGCGGCCGGGTACTCGACATGGCCCGCCGTCAGGACGAACAGCTCCTTCGGGCCGCCCAGGGCGTTGTGCACGGCGAATTGTCCGGGCGGCGGCACCGCGGGGTCGAACAGGGCCGCGCCGACGTGGACGGGGACGCGGACGCGGGTGGCGGCGACGGCCGCGTCGAAGTAGCCGAGCACTTCGGTGACTTCGGGGTGCCGGGCGTAGTGGGCGCGGACCGCCTCCCCGCTGCCCGTGCAGGGCAGGGTCAGCCGCAGCGGATGGTTGCCGAAGCTGGGCACGGTCAGCAGCCCGTGGTGGAAACGGTCGTCCCAGGGCAGCGCCAGGGCGCCGATCCCGCCGCCGAAACTGCCTCCCACCAGGGCGAGTTGGCGCGCCGCTCCCGGTACCAGGGCGAGCAGCGCGGAGGCCGCGCACCAGGTGTCGGCGACGCATCCGCCGTGCACGTAGGTCTCGCGCGAGGCGATGCCGTGCACGACGTGTTCGGCCGCGGTCGCCGGAATCTCCGGGTCGAGGCTGCGCGTGGCCATTCCGCGGGCGCACGGCCAGATCGCGGCGGTGCCGGGCGGGGGCAGCGTCACATCGACGGCGTCCCTGCCGCCGTAGCCGTGCAGGACGACCATGCCGTGCGTGACGTGTCCGTCGGCGGGCAGCGTCAGCCAGCCGCCCACGCGGAAGCCGCCGACCGAGGTGTACGACACCGCGTGGACGCGTACACCGTCCCGCTCCTCCTCCAGCGCTCCCACCCGCGGCGCGGTGTCGACCGCCAGCGCCTTGGCGTACGCGCCCTGCCAGAAGTCGCCGAAGTCGGCGGGCGCCTCCGGGGTGCCGACCTGGAGCAGCCGGTCCAGGTCGTATCCGTACGTCGGGTCGAACGGGAAGTCGTGGGTCTCGATGGCCTCGGCCGTCACGGGTGCGGATTCCTCTCCTCGGTCGTTCCGCCCGGCGCCGGAAGGCCCGGCGGGGGCGGCGAATGCGCTGTCGGCGGCCGGACGAGCCGTGGCCGCTTCTCGATCCTCTCGATCGCACCGCGTCCGGGTCGAATCCGGCGGCGGCCGCCGTTCACCGTCCCGGCCCGCCGGTGAGGCCCGGTACGGTTGCCGACGGCCATGCTAGCGAGTGGCGTTCTCGCAGGTCACGGCCGGGGCCTGCGTTCCGGTGCGCGCGTGCCGCGCCCACTGCGCCGCCGGTCCCGGCAGGCGGGCTCGCCACGCCCGCGGCATCACGTGATCCGGATCCGGCCACTCCCGAAACCTACCCTCGGAGGCATGCTGACTGTCGAACTCGCCTTCACCGCCACCTCCGAACGCCTCGCGGCCCGCCCCGCGCACCGCGCGATCCTCCAGCGCCTCCATGACGAGGGCCGCCTCGTCGCCGCGGGTCCCTGGGCGGACGACACGGGCGCGCTTCTCGTCTTCTCCGCCGACCGCGACGAACTGGACCGGATCATGGCCGCGGACGCGTACTACCGGACGCCCGGAGTCACCGTGACCGCCGTCCACGAGTGGGCTCCGGTGGTCGGGCGGGACCGTCTGACCGACGGCTGATCCGGTGCCTCGGAGGTGGAGCATGACCGTCTTGGTCTCGGTGCAGGCGTCGAGAACACTCCCCCATGGAGAACGAGTCGGCCCACGGCCGGTTCGTCGGCCGTGGGCCTCGATCGCCTCGGCGACCTGAAGCAGGATCGCGCCGCGTGGCCACCGCGAGGACTGACGATCAGTCAACTCACCGGTGCGGTGAGCGACTTACGCCGAGCGGCGGCGGCCTGCGGCTGGGTGTCGGTCAGGAGCGGGCGAGGAGTTCGAGGGTGTCGATGACGCGGTTGGAGAAGCCCCATTCGTTGTCGTACCAGGCGACGACCTTGACGTGCTTGCCGTCGACGCGGGTGAGGGCGGAGTCGAAGATCGACGAGGCGGGGCGGCCGGTGATGTCGCTGGAGACCAGGGGCTTGTCGGTGTATTCGAGGACGCCCTTGAGGGGGCCATCGGCGGCGGCGCGGTAGGCGGCGAGCACTTCGTCGCGGGTGACCTCGCGCGCGACGGTGGTGTTCAGCTCCACGATCGAGCCGACCGGGACCGGGACACGGATGGAGTCGCCGGACAGCTTCCCGTCGAGGTTGGGCAGTACGCGGCCGATGGCCTTGGCGGCGCCGGTCGTGGTGGGGACGATGTTGACCCCGGCGGCGCGGGCGCGGCGCAGGTCGCGGTGCGGGCCGTCCTGGAGGTTCTGCTCCTGGGTGTAGGCATGCACGGTGGTCATGAAGCCGTGCTCGATACCGGCCAGGTCGTCCAGGACGGCGGCGAGCGGGGCCAGCGCGTTGGTGGTGCACGAGGCGTTCGAGACGATCACATGCGAGGCGGGGTCGTAGTCGTCGGTGTTGACGCCGTACGCGAGCGTCACGTCGGCGCCGTCCGAGGGGGCGCTGACCAGGACGCGCTTGGCACCGGCGCGGATGTGGGCGCGGGCGGCGTCCGCCGAGGTGAACCGGCCGGTGGACTCCAGCACGATCTCGACGCCCAGCTCGGCCCACGGCAGCTTCTCGGGCTCGCGCTCGGCGAGCACCTTGATGCGGCGGCCGTCGACCACCAGGTCGGTCCCGTCGACCTCGACGGAGGCGTCGAGGCGGCCGAGCGTGCTGTCGAACTCGAGCAGGTGGGCCAGCGCCTCGGGCGCGGTCAGGTCGTTGACGGCGACCACTTCGAGGTCGGTGTCGCGGGCGAGCAGGGCGCGGAGGGTGTTGCGGCCAATACGGCCGAATCCGTTGACGGCGATGCGGGTCATGAGAAGGGCTCCTTTCGTTACGTCTTCCATGGTCGGCAACCGCGCGCCGAGCCGACAGTGGCCCGAATGACAGCGCCCGCAAGGATCTCGCCAGGCCGGTCGTGACACCGCGAGCGGCCCGCCATCGACTCGCCTGAGGTCCAGCGGCTCCGTACCGCTTCAGCCCTCACGGCTCCAGCCAGGAAAGACTCAGGCCGGGAAGCACCAGCCCGGAAAGCTCCCATCCGGAAAGGCTCGGACCGAGACCCCTCAGGCCGAGAACGTGTGCCGGTACTCCGTCGGCGACGTACCGAGGATCCGCTGGAAGTGCAGGCGCAGATTGGCGCCCGTGCCGAGCCCGACCCGGTCGGCGATCTGCTCCACGCCCAGGTCGGTGCGTTCCAGCAGTTCACGGGCCAGGTCCACGCGCGCCCGCAGCACCCACTGCATCGGCGTGTACCCGGTGTCCTGCACGAACCGCCGCGAGAAGGTCCGCGCCGAGACCCGCGCGTGGCGGGCCAGCTCCTCCAGCGTCAGCGGCTCCGCGAGGTGCGCCAGCACCCACTCCCGCGTGCTCGCGAAGACGTCGCCGAGCGGTTCCGGCACGCTCCGGGGCACGTACTGCGCCTGTCCCCCGCTGCGGTACGGCGCCGCGACCAGCCGTCTCGCCACGTGGTTGGAGAGTCCCACTCCGTGGTCACGCCGCACCAAGTGCAGGCACATGTCGATACCGGAGGCCGCGCCCGCCGAGGTGAGCACGTCGCCCTCGTCCACGAACAGCACGTTCTCGTCCACCCGCACCAGCGGATGCCGGGTGGCCAATGCCTTCGTGTAGTGCCAGTGCGTCGTCGCCCGCTTCCCGTCGAGCAGGCCGGTCGCCGCCAGCGCGAAGGCCCCCGTCGAGATCGCGGCGAGGCGCGTACCCCGCCCGTGGGCCGCCGTGAGCGCGCTGACGACCGCCGCCGGAGGCTCCGTGGTCGCGGGCTCGCGGTAGCCGGGGATGAAGATGGTGTCGGCGTGCTCGACCGCGTCGAGCCCCTCGGCCACGTGGTACGAGAGGCCGTCACCGCCGGTCACGAGTCCTGGCGCGGCCCCGCACACCCGCACCTCGTACGGCATGCTCGGCCGGTTCGAGAACACCTGCGCGGGGATGCCGACATCGAGCGGCTTCGCACCCTCCAGTACGAGCACGGCGACGCGGTGCCGCTTCCGGCTCATCAGCTCTCCTCCGGTCGCTTCGGTGACTGCGGTGACTGCGTGACTGCTGCGGTGACTCCGCGCGCCTCGCGGCCGGACACGGGTACCCGCCGGGGCGCCGGTGGCCGCGATGGCACCTACCGCAAGCATCCTGCCACCCGGCGGCGTGCGCCTGTCGCCGCCCGCTCCCGTACGGGCGGCGTACGCCTGTCCGCGCCCGCTCCCGTACGGGCGGACGTCGGCCCGCGTGACGGCGAGGTCAGCGCCGTACGGCCCGCGCCAGCGCCTCCTCCGCCTGAACGGCCAGTACGGCGACCAGGTCGGCGGCCTGCGGGACGTTGTGGACGAGGTCGACGGCCTCCCCCGCCCACACCGGGAGCGAGGGCACCGCGCCGCGCGCCACATCGGCCTGGTACTCGTGCCGCGCCTGCGGGTCGGCGGCCAGCTCCGCCTCCCGGCCGCGCCAGCGGTCCAGGTAGGGGTGGCCGAGCGTACGAGCGGTGTACGCCGTCGGCCACCGGGAACCGCGGGCGATGTCCAGGACGCTGTTGCGCTCGGTGTCCTCCCCGCTCCCGCCGACGATCGCCTCGACGGCCGAGGGCTCGGCCCCGGCCTCGGCCGTCGCCTGGAAGCGGGTGCCGATGAGTGCACCGGCCGCGCCCAGCGCCAGCGCGGCGGCCACACCGCGGCCGTCGCCGATCCCACCGGCCGCGAGCACCGGCACCGGAGCCGCGAGGTCGACCACGACCGGCACGAAGGGCAGCGTGGACCGGCCGTGGCGCGCGCCGTGTCCGCCGCTCTCGGTGCCCTGCGCCACGATGACGTCGGCCCCGACGTCCAGCGCCCGCCGGGCCTCCTCCAGGTCGGTGACCTGCACGATCAGCGGCACGCCCGCCGCACGGACACGTGCCGCCAAGGGCGCCGGGTCCCCGAAGGACAGCATCACCGCGGCGGGACCGTACTCCAGTGCCTGCTCGACGGCGCCGGCCTCGGCCGCCCAGCTCAGGAACCCGACTCCCCACGGCCTGCCGCACTCGGCCGCCACGGGCAGCTCGCGGGCCAGCCACTCCCGGTCGCCGCTGCCGCCGCCGAGCAGTCCGAGGCCGCCGCCGCGCGACACGGCCGCCGCCAGCGCGCCACCGGCGGAACCGCCCATCGGTGCCAGCGCGATCGGGTGCCGCACACCGAACATCTCCGTGAACGCCGTCGCCAAAGTCATGCGCTCCATCATGGCCCCGGACGGGTCCGTGACGCGTGATCCCCTTCAGCGCGGCGGGAGTTGATCGTAGGTCCTGAACGTGTAGTACGCGCTCAGCCGCATCGCGTTGCCGGTGGCGGCGGGAAGTCCGAGGCGGTTGTCGACGAGGCGGTCGAGGGGGCCGCAGCCGGTGGCGCCGGGGACCGTGAAGGCGGTGCCGTAGGCGTCGAACGCGATGACCGGCGGGTCCTGCGAGACGACGCGGGAGCCGCCAGAGCGCACCAGCCGCAGCTCGACCGGGGTGTCGCCGCCGCCGATGACGCAGCCGTGCGGCAGCAGGGGGCTGAGGGCGCGGAAGCGCAGGGTGAACAGGCCCAGACGGTCGCCGACGGAGAAGAAGTCGGACCGGCCGCCGTACTCCGGTCGCAGGGACAGCCGGAGCAGCGGGTCGCGGTCGGCGCCGGGGATGCCGGTGAGGCCGCCGGGGACGCGGTCGGGGGCGCTGCGCAGGGCGCCCCAGACCTGGCCGTCGGCGCCGTCGGGCAGCGGGCCCTCGGCGTGGGTGAGGGTCATCGGCGCCAGCTCGGGGATCGTCCGGCTGCCGAGCGTCAACGACCCGGTGGCGGTGAGGACTTCGCACTTCCAGAGCGTGGCGTCGACCCCGGCGGGGAGGGCCGGACAGTCGCTGAAGTCGGACGAGTACGGCGGCGGGGCGGGCGCGTCGGTGGCCGCGGACGAGGCTGCGGACAGAGCCGCGGGGTCGGCTGCGGGGTCGGCGCTCGCGGTGCCCGTGACCGTGGCGGCCAGGGCGGCGGCGAGGGCCAGGCCCACGGCTCCGCGGCGGACGGTCGAGCGGCGCGTGTCGGTGGTGGATCGCATGGCTGTCAGCCTGCCGTCGCGCACGGCGGTGCGGCCTTGGGGATGCCCCTTGCCGTACCCCGAAAGGCCCCTGACGTGGTGTCAGGGACGTGACCCTCAGGTGCGCCCCCGAGAGCGGGAGGCGCCGACGCGAGCCGCCCCCGGAACCGTCGCCGACCGCCTTCCAATAAACTTGCCGCTCCGGCAATCTTGCCATCACGGCAATATTTATCTACCGTCGTAGCCATGACACAGGACGAAGACGCCGCCCGCCTCGGCCTGCGGGAGCGCAAGAAGCGGGAGACGCGTGTCGCGCTGAGCCAGGCCACGATCCGGCTGTGCGTCCAGCGCGGCTGGGACGACGTCACCGTGGAGGACATCGCCGCCGCGGCGAACGTGTCCGTGCGCACCTTCCGCAACTACTTCTCCGGCAAGGCCGAGGCCATCGCCGCCAGCCACCTGGAGCGGATGCGACGCGTCGCCGACGAACTGCGCGCGCGACCGGCCGACGAGCCGCTGTGGGAGTCGGTGGCACATGCCGTGGAGGGCCAGTTCGCGCCGAAGGGCGGTCCTGAGCAGGGCTCGTCCGAGGACCGGCGGCGCTGGACGGACGGCGTGCGGCTGATGCTCGCGGAACCGGCCCTGCATGGCGAGATCGTCAAGGCGAACGCCGCCGCGCAGGAGGAGCTGGCCAGGGCCGTCGCCGAGCGCACCGGCACGGACGTCGCCCGCGATGTGTATCCCAAGCTGGTCGCCGCGGTGGTCGGCGCGGGCAGCGCCGTGGCCGTCGAGCACTCCCTGACCGCGGATCCGCCCGTGTCGCTCGCCGCGGTCCTGCGCGAGACGTTCGACGGGATCGTCGCGGGTCTGCCCGCTCCCTGAACCGCCCGCGCCGTACGTGAGTTGACCCGGTCGGCCGCCGGGTCGCTCCGGCCTGCCCTCGTACGGCGCTCCCCCTTTCCCTTCTTCCGTTCACGCAACGAGTCACTGAGGAGGACCAGTTGGTCACCACGGATGTCGTCATCGTCGGAGGCGGTCCGAACGGGCTGATGCTGGCATGCGAGTTGGCCCTGGCCGGGGTACGGCCGACCGTGCTGGAGAGCCTGTCGGCGCCGAGCGAGGAGCCCAAGGCGAACGGACTGGTCGGCCAGGTCGTACGGCTGGTCGACCGGCGGGGGCTGTACGAGGACCTGAGCGGGACGCCGGGGCCGCCGCGCCCGAACTCCGCCTCCTTCATGTTCGCCGCCCTGCCGCTGGACCTGAGCCTGCTCCCGGACAGCCCGGTGTACGGCATCGCGGCGCCGCAGCGGCACATCGTCGAGATCCTGGAGAAGCGGGCCGGTGAACTCGGCGTGGAGATCCGGCGCGGCCACCGGGTGACCGCCCTGGCGCAGGAATCACAGGACCCGCCCGACCCGCAGGAGGCGTCGGACCCTGACGCGGGCGCACCGGGCGACGCCGTCACCGTGGACGTCACGGGACCGGACGGCGCGTACCGGCTGCGCGCCCGTTACGCCGTCGGCGCGGACGGCGCGCACAGCGTCACGCGCAAGCTGTCGGGCATCGGCTTCCCCGGCGTGAGTGACGACCGCAGAACCAACCGGACGGCGCACGCGACCGTCCCCGCGCATTGGGTCGACCCCGCGACCGGCGCCCTGAATGTGCCCGGTTACGGCACCGTCCGGCCGTTCCTGCCGCTCCGTACCGAGCACGGCGGATTCTCGTACGCGCCCTTCCCCGGCCGCCCGGCGCTGATCAGCACCACGGAGTGGGACCAGCCGGAGACCGGGACGCCGATGAGCCTCGAAGAACTGGGCGCGAGCGTCCGGCGTGTGCTGGGCGCCGATCTGCCGCTGAGCCCGCCGACCGGCGAAGGGCCGTACGTCCTGCGGCGGTTGACCGGCGGCAACACGCGGGTGGCCGAGCGCTTCCGGGACCGGCGGGTGTTCCTCGTCGGCGACGCCGCCCACATCTACACGGCGGGCGGCGGCCCCGGCCTGAACCTCGGCCTCCAGGACGCGGTCAACCTCGGCTGGAAACTGGCCGCCGCGATCCACGGCACCGCACCGGCCCACCTCCTCGACAGTTACGACGCCGAGCGGCGCGGGGCCGCCGACCGTATGGTCGTCTACGCCCAGGCGCAGGCCGCGTTGACCGCTCCCGGCGACGACGTCACGGCGCTGCGTCAGCTCTTCACCGAACTGCTCGCGCAGCCCGCGACCGTCCAGCACCTCGCCGACCTCACGGCGGGCACCGATGTCCGCTACGACATGGGCGGTCCCGAACCGCACGCGCTGGTGGGGCGGTTCGCACCGGATCTGGACCTCCACACCCCGGACGGCACGGTCTCGGTGGCCGAACTGGCCAGATCGGCGCGGCCGTTGCTGCTCGACCTGACCGACGACGCGTCGGCCGCGGCGGCGCTCGGCCCGTGGAGCGACCGCGTCAGCGTCGTCACGGCGCACGCGCCGTCCCGGTCACCGCAGCCGCCGTCGCGGCCGGACGACGCTGCCGCCCCGACCGCCCTGCTGATCCGTCCCGACTCCTACGTGGCCTGGGCGTCGTCCGACCCGCGTCCCGGCGCGGCGGCCCTGGACGCGCTCCGGTCGGCCGCGCGGCACTGGTTCGGCGCCGGGGACGCGGCCGGGGATCACACCCGGGGCCGGGCCGGGCGGCCGGCCTGGGATCAGGCCGGGAATCGGACCGGGGGCGCCGTCTAGCAGGCCAGCATCTTCTGGATGGCCTGGCGGCTCACGCCCAGCTCGCGGGCGATGTCGGACTGCGAAACGCCCTGTCCGATGAGCTCCTGCATCAGGTCGCGCCGCTCGACGGCGAACTGTCGGGCCAGGCGGGTGTGGTGGATGGCCTGGGCGCGCACTTCCTTGATGCGGGCGAAGGTCGGCTCGTGCATCGAGAGGTCTTTCCTGTCTGCCATGCCCTCCACAGTGACAACGAGGGGTTGTCATGTCAACCCCTCGTTGTCAAAGGCGGCTCTCACTCGTTCGGGGGACGCTCGGCGTAGCCTGAAGTGGTGCCATGCCGAGCCGAGCCGAGAAGGAGCCGCGATGTTCAACTTCATGGATGAGCTCTTCGCGCCCGGCCGCAAGCACACCGAGGACGAGCGCAACCGCCTGGAGCTGTCCCGCGACGACGAGGGCAGCAGCGATCCGGCGCGCGGGGCGATAGACCTCGATTCCGGCTCGGTGGTCATCCGTCCGGCCCACGCCGATGCCCACGTCACCGAGGCGACCCCGTCGGAGTCCGCCCCCGCCGGGGAACCGGCCGTGGACGCGGACGAGGAGTGAGGCGCGGGCACGCGTCATCCGCAGGTCCCGAGCGATCCGCGCGCCACGGCGGGTCTACGGGTGGTCGGCGCAGCAGGGAGTCGGGTTCGGCACCTCGAAGGGGGCCAGCGTGCCACCGGGCGCGGGGGTCAGGTCCAGCACGAGCCGTCCGTCGCGCCACCGCGGGCGTACGTGGTCGCGGGTCCGCACGGGGATGTGCGGATCGGGCCCGTCGCCGTCCGTCGCGGGCGGCGCGCCGACCAGGACGACCTGGTCGATCGCGGTACGTGCGAGCAGGTCCGCGAGCGTGACGGTGCCGGTCAGGACGTCGGCGCCCGGATAGAGCACCGCCCGGCCGCCGCTCCCGCGGGCGTGTTCCGCCGCCGCCGCGGTCGCGGAGCGCGCCTCCTCGGCCGGGCCGTGCGTAGCAGGGCCGAGCGCGGCGCCCGCACCGTCGAGCCCAGCGCTGGCGAGTCCCGCACCGTCGAGCCCCGCCCCGCCCGGTCCCGCCGTGTCCTCGGGCGAGAGCCGGGCCAGCAGCCGGTCCCATGCCGCCGTCGCGGCCTCGGCGTCGGGCAGCGCGAAGGAGACGGCCGTACGCGGGCGGGCGGTGGCGCGTACGAGGTGGGTGCAGGCGACGGTGGCGGCCGGGAGGTCGAGCACGTCGGCGAGGTGCCGGATGAGGTGGTCGGCCTCGCGCAGATTCACCGACCCGGCGGCCACACCGATGACGGTGTGGCCGCCGGGTCCTTCGTGCGGGGTCGTCATGCGGGCAGGACCCACATCGGGTTGGAGTAGAACCACAGGTCCTTCCAGGGGTCGGCGTCGCCGATCACGTCCATGGCGGGGCCGACCGGGTCGACGGAGGCGCCGTTGACGCCGACGGCGGTGCGGTTGCCGTCGGTGCCGCGCAGGCGGACGTACACCGGCTTGTCGACCCGGCCCAGGGAGTAGGTCAGCCGGACCGTGCCGGTCGACTTGTCGACCTCGAAGGACTTCACGACCTTGGTGTTCGGCGCGGCGAGGGTGTCCTTGTCCCGCGCGGTGCCGGTCACCTGGCCCTGGATGACGTCGACGCGGGCGAGCTTGGGGACGAACTGGGACCAGTTCGGGCCGCCCGCCAGGGCGACGGTGACGACCAGGTCGACCTTGCTGCCGCGGCGCACGTGCAGGACGCCGCCGAGGGTGACCGACCGGCTGCCGTCGCCGAGCCGCGCGTCGAGGCCGCTGATCAGGCCGCCGTGGTCGACCCAGACGCGTCCGGCGCGGATGCCGTCCATGACGGCCGCGTAGGAGAAGCCGGCGGAGCCGACGTGGGTGCGGCTGTACTGGCCGGGCCAGAAGTCGGTGTCGGTGAGGTTGAGCGCGCCGCCGTAGACCGGGTCGGCGTACTTGCCGTTGGCGTTGAAGTCGCCGTTCGGGCCGCGCACCGAATTGTCGGCGTAGACGTTGTGCGAGTCGGAGTTGGCGGTGATCCACCAGGGCTTGCCCTCGGCGAGGAGGCTGTCCCACAGGCCGCCGACGGTGGAGGTCATCCAGTCGAAGCCGCCCCAGGTGCGGTAGCTCTCCAGCGGGTAGCCCGGGAAGGAGTCGGCGCTGGGGCTGTTGTCGTAGATGCCGCGCCCGGACCCCGCGCCCTGCGGGGCGGGCAGGCCGCCCGCCTGGTGGCCGGGGGCGCCCTCCATGCCGACGGCGATCCCCGGCTGGGCGTCGCGCCAGGCGCGGATCTCGTGCGGGGAGTCGATGCCCTTGCGCGCCGGGTGGTTGGCCAGGAACAGCACGTCCTGGACCTTGCGCCGCCTGACCTGGTCGGCGAGGAAGTTCAGGCCGGAGATGGCCAGCGCCTCGTTGGCGGGCGTGCTGGCGCTCGCGCCCTTCACCGAACCGTCGAAGGAATTCTCGAACTCCTTGAGGACCGCGACCTCGTTGCGGCCGGGGTGGACGAAGACGGTGCCGTGCTCGGCGGCCGGGATGTTCCACTCAAGGCCCTGGAAGACCAGGGTGTCGGAGACCTTCGCGCGGGCCGCGACGATGTCCGGATTGACCTTCTCCACACCGATCTTGGCGTGCTGCTCGCTGCCGTGGTCGGTGATGACCATCCAGTCGAGGCCGTGCGCGTTGGCCTGCCGTACGTGGTCGATCACGCGGTACTTGGCGTCGCTGCTGTACTGGGTGTGGATGTGGTGGTCACCCGCCAGCCACAGCAGGCCGCCGGGGTGCGAACCGCCGTGGCCCGCATGACCGCCGGAGGAGTGCGCCGCCGCCTGGCCCGCTCCGGCCAGGACGCTCCCGGCCGCGAGTCCCGCGCCCAGCAGGCCCGTTCGGCGCAGCATGGAGCGCCGCGAGAGCTGACTGGGCGTCAACTCCTCGTCCGGTACCGAGGTGTCGAGGGCGGGAGGCAGCGAACCGCCGTCGGTGTGACCGCCGTGCGCGTGATCGTGGGGCCCGTGCTGGTGACCGTGGCTGTGGCCGTGGCTCATATTCAGCTCCCGCTGACGACAGGATGTACGCGTAGGACGCGGCGAGTCTGGGCAGCGCGGGTGAACGGCGGGAGGCACCGTGGGGTGGCAAAGGCGAAGTAAAGCGTAAGCAAAGGCCCACGGCATGCGCGTCGCGTGGAACTGGCGGCGGCCCGCCGGGACATGACCGAATTCACCCTCGCGCTGGACGACAGCCGCACCTACCTCTACCCCAAGCGCGCCAACGTCGTCCGCCACCAGGGCAAGGCGCTCGCCCGCAGCCTCCGCCGGATCAGCGCCCGCCTCTGCCGGGGCGGCTGCGCGCGTCTGCGGGCGCACCCCCGGCTGGGGCGGTACGTCAGCGTCCACGAACGCGACGTGCTCGACGACGGCGGTGTCCTCGCCGTCCGCCGGGGCGTCCTCGAACTGACCCGCGCCCTGGCGACGTTGCGCAGCCGCGAGCCGTTCTACGTCCGGGTCCGGGACCGCGAGATGTCGAGCACCAGGTCCCGGATGAGCGCGTACGGCGCTTCGCTCGGCACCCTGCTCGACACGGTGGTCCTCGACCTCACCGCCGCGGACCTGTCCGGCCTGAACGCGCACGCCGTCTCCGGGCTGCGTGCCCTCTGGTCCCCGAGTACGGTCTGGTCCCCTGCCGCCGCCAAGAAGGCGCGCGCGGCCTCTCGCGAGATCGGCCCCGGCGTCTTCCTGCTCTGACACGGGCCCGTCGTCGCTCCGGAGCGGTGGGCGCGGCGTCTTCCGGGCGCGGTGTTCACCAGCCCGTCGCGGCGACCACCTCGCGGGCGATGTCCACGACGCTCCTGCCGTCCGTGGCGATCCGTACCGTGTCCTGAGGCGCGTGTTCTGCCAGATGCCGCGCCATGACGTCGCTCCGGCTGATGTGCGGGGCGAGTTGGGAGCCGGTCTCGCGCCGGGCGAGCCGGGCGCGGGCCGTCGCGTCGTCGGCGGTGAGCAGCACCCGGACGACGCGCGGCGGCCCGCCGCCCAGGGCCCGGACGAACATGTCGTGCTCCAGCACGCTCACCGTGTTGGTGTAGATCAGCCTGCGGTGCCCCAGCGCCGCGAAATTCGCCCACACCGCGGCCAGATTCCGCTCGGTGATCGCGGAGCGGCGCGGGTCGTCCGGCGGCGCCGGGTGCACCTGCCCCATGAGGTCGCCCTCGATCACGCAGTGCGCGACCTCCGCCTCCCGCAGCAGCTCCGAAACCTCCCAGGCCACCGTGGACTTGCCCACGCCCGAACGCCCCCCGATGAGCAGCACCTCATACGTCGTCACGCCGGGAGCCTCCCAGAGGCCGACCCCGTCGGGCCACGCGTTTTCCCCGGCCAGGGCGCGTACGCGCTTACGCGCGAGCCGACCGGCCGCGCTCTGACCGGCGCGGCACCGGGAGCCGCCCGGACCCGGAAGGGCGACGTCCGCGCCGCGCGCCGCCCTGTCCAACGTCAGGAGCGCGGCGCCGCGCCGCGCTTCCAGCGGTGCCCCGTGGGGGCGGTCTGCGTCTATCCGGGGAGCGGCTAACCGCCCCTGACGGGGCATCACCCGCACCGCCCTGAGGATGCCCGGCGGTCGGGAACGGCGCGCGCCACCGCCGGTCTCGGCGCCGCGCGGGCGACCTCCCTTTTTCCAACGTTGACCGCCGCCCGTATGGACACCCGCCAGGCACTGTGCTGTCATGCCACCGACATCGTTTGCAACGATGGAAGAAGTGCGGGGAGGTGCCCGTGGGACGCGGGCGCCGCCTTTGTCCAGCATTCCGCCAGGTCGGACCTCAGGAGCCCACGCGGTACGGGGAGGCGGGCTCCGACAACGCTGTCAGCGGCCGACGGAGCCTCACGACGGGTCGACAAGGGGCCCGCTTCAGGACGGAGTTGTGCGTGAGAAGAAGACGAGCGTGGCGCACGATGCGGTACATGCGGCGGCGGGCAGCGGTGGTCGCCGTGACCGCCAGCGTGGCGGGGATGACGGTGGCCGGGGCGGGCCAGGCGTCCGCGGGACCGGGACACGGGGCGGGCCACCACGCCGTCCCCTCGGTGACCTCGGGCGGGGCCCGCTTCCAGGTGCTGTCGCCGACGTTGATCCGTACCGAGTACGCGCAGGACGGGAAGTTCACCGACGCCGCGACGTACAACGCGATCGGCCGCGGCGACTTCGCGCCGGCCGCGTACACGACGAGCACGTCCAACGGCTGGCTGACGGTCGCGACGAGTGCGATGACGCTGCGGTACCAGGTGGGCTCCGGGCCCTTCAGCGCGCGGAATCTGTCGGTGAGACTGACAGCCGGATCCTCGGCGGTCACCGCGGCGCCGTGGCAGCAGATGACGTGCGCGGTCGGCGCGCTGTGCGAGGCGGAGAGCCTGCCGTACAGCGGGGTCGGCGTCGCCACGGACCACACCGGGTACACCGGCTCCGGCTTCCTGGCCGGCTTCCAGGGGACGGGCAGTTCGCTGTCGGCCGACGTCGAGGTCGCGACGGCGGGCACGTACCAATTCGACGCGCGGTACGCCAACTCCGCGGCGGGCGACGGCCAGAACGCCACACGCACGCTCACCTTGACGGTCGACGGCGGCGCGGCGCGGACGCTGAGCCTTCCGGTGACCGGCAGTTGGGACACCTGGAGTCTGGCGACCGCCGCGGTGCAGCTCGGCGCGGGCCGTCACACCGTCACGCTGTCCAGGGCCGCCGGGAACTCCGGCAATGTGAACATCGACAGCGTCGCGCTGGTGAACTCGGGGAGCGCGTTCCCCCCGGCCTCGGCGACGGCGATCGCGGACTGTGCCTTCGGCGCGAGTTGCGAGGCCGAGGCGGACCGGATCGCGGGTTCCGCGAAGGTGGCCACCGACCACGGCGGGTACTCGGGCAGCGGCTTCCTCGGGGAGCTGAACCAGGGGTCGAGCGTGACGACCCACGTCGTCGGGGTCCCGTCGGACGGGACGTACGCGGTCCAGGTGCGCTACGCCAACTCCACGGGCGGCGACGGCCTGAACCAGACCCGTACGGCCACGGTGTCGTCCGGCGGTACGAGTCAGACGCTCTCGCTGCCGGTGACCGGCAACTGGGACACCTGGCAGACCGCCTCGGTGCCCGTGGCACTCAAGGCGGGCGCCGACGACATCACCGTCGGCTGCCCGAACGCGGCGAGTTGCCACATCAACCTCGACACGCTGTCGGTGACCGCGTCCGGCGCGGCGGCCCCGCAGCCGCACCTCGCGCTCGGCGGATACCGGCGCAGCCTGGACGGGCTCAACGGCGACAACGGCAATCCGACGACCACGCCCGGCCTGATGTACAAGGACGGCTGGTATCTGCTGGACGACACGACGTCCGCGCTGTACGACACCGCCGCCAAGACGGTCACGCAGCGCCCCTCGCACAACGGGACCCCGTACCAGGACGGTTATCTCTTCGGGTACGGCCACGCCTACAAGCAGGCGCTGTCGGATCTGGCGACGCTGACCGGCCCGGCGCAGCTGCTGCCGCAGTGGGTGTACGGCGTCTGGTATTCGGAGTACATCGACAGGACCGCCGCCGACTACGAGAACACGATCCTGCCCGCCTTCCGGTCCGAAGGCGTCCCGCTGGACGTCCTGGTGACCGACACGGACTTCAAGTCGCCCAACCCGTGGAGCGGTTGGGAGATGAACACCGCCAAATTCCCCGACCCGAAGGGCTTCTTCGACTGGTCGGCGGCGCAGGGGCTGCACAACACGCTCAACACCCACCCGAGCATCCTGGCCTCGGACCCGCAGTTCGCACAGGCCCAGGCGACCGCCAAGGGCAAGCTGGTCAAGGGCGGTTGCGCGGCGGGGGCGAGCGCGGGAGGCGACTGCTACGTCTTCGACTTCGGCGACCCCGACCAGCTCAAGGCGTACATGGACCTGCACAAGACGATGGACCAGCAGGGCAACGACTTCTGGTGGTTCGACTGGTGCTGCGACAACTCCCAGTCCTCGCTCGCCGGAGTGACGCCCGACGCGTGGATCAACCAGGCGTACGCGGCGGAATCCGCTCCGGCGATCGGCCGCGGCTTCGTCATCTCCCGTGCCTACGGCTCGCTCCAGGCCGGCGGGTACAGCGGCCAGCAGGGGCTGCCCACCGGACCGTGGGCCGACAAGCGCACCACCGTGCACTTCACCGGTGACACGTCCTCGACCTGGGGCACGCTGCGGTCCGAAGTCGGTTACACACCGGGCGAGTCGGTCGCGACCGGCATGTCCGCGGTCAGCCACGACATCGGCGGTCACAACGACACGACGGGACTGACCGGCTCCGAGACGTACACCGACGGCGGCGGCACCCACACCACGCACAAACTGCCGGACGACCTGTACGCCCGGTGGGTGCAGCTCGGCACCTTCCAGCCCGTCGACCGGCTGCACAGCAACCACAGCGACCGGCTGCCGTGGCAGTACGGCACCGCGGCCCGGCAGTCGGCGGACACATTCCTCAACCTCCGCGAGAACCTGGTGCCTTACACGTACAGCCTCGCGCAGCAGGCGGCCACCACAGGCGTCCCCGTGGTCCGCGCCACGTACCTCGAATACCCGGACGAGCCGCAGGCGTACGCCACCGCGGGCAGTGAGTACTTCTACGGCTCCGACATGCTGGTCGCTCCCGTCACCACCCCGGGGACGACGGCCACGACGTCGGTGTGGTTCCCGCCCGGCCAGTGGACGGACTACTTCACCGGGCAGACCTACACCGGCGGCACCACGCGGAACATCACCACGGGGCTCGACCGGATGCCGGTGTTCGTGAAGGCGGGCGGCGTCATCCCGACCCGTACGGACGATGTCACCGCCAACGACAAGGCGCCGCTGACCAAGGTCACGCTGACCGTGGCCGCGGGCGCCTCCGGCTCGACCTCGCTCTACGAGGACAACGGCACCACCGGGGGTCCCGGTCGCAGCGCCACCACGACGGTCCGGTACCGCGAGAGCGGCGGTCGGCACACCGTCACCGTCAGCCCGGCCGCCGGGTCCTTCCCCGGCCAGGTCAGGACCCGGCAGTGGACGGTGACGCTGCTCGGCGTCGCCGCGCCGAGCCACGTCACGGCGGCCGGCAAGGGATTGTCGCCGGACGCGTACCACTACGACAGCGCGACCCGCTCCCTCACCGTCACGCTGCCCTCGCGCAGCGTGCACGCACCGGTCACCCTCAGCTACCGCTGACCGACCGGCCCCGTACGGGCCCGCGCGTACCCCCGCGCGGGCCCGTACCCATGACGCCGCTAGCCCGCGCCACCGCACAGCTCCGCGAAGCGCGCGGTGTCGATGTTGCCGCCGGACAGGATCAGGCCGACGCGGGGCGGTAGGGGGGTGACGCGGGCGGAGAGCAGGGCGGCCAGGGGCGTGGCGCCGCTGGGTTCGAGGACGATCTTCAGGCGTTCGAAGGCGAAGCGCATCGCGTCGCGGATGGCGTCCTCGGTGACCAGGACGATGTCGTCCACCAGCCGCCGGTTGATGGAGAAGGTCAACTCGCCGGGGACGGAGGCCGCTTGTCCGTCGGCGATCGTGCGCGGGACGGGGATGGCGACACGCTCGCCCGCCTCCAGCGAGCGCTTGGTGTCGTCGCCCGCCGCCGGTTCGACGCCGATCATCCGGATGGCGCTGTCCAGCCCCTTGACGGCGGTCGCGCTTCCCGCGAGGAGTCCCCCGCCGCCGACCGGCACCACGAGGGCGTCCAACGGCCCTGCCTCGTCGAGGAGTTCCAGGGCGGCGGTGCCCTGTCCCGCGATGACGTGCGGGTGGTCGTACGGCGGGATCAGGGTGAGGCCGCGGTCGGCGGCCAGCGCCTCGCCGATGGCGACCCGGTCGCCCGTATACCGGTCGTAGGTGACGACCTCCGCGCCGTAGCCCTCGGTGGCCTCCCGCTTGGAGCGCGGGGTGTCCTCCGGCATCACGATCACCGCGGTGCTGCCCAGCTCCCGCGCGGAGAGCGCGACGGCCTGCGCGTGGTTGCCGGAGGAGTACGCGGCGATGCCCTTGGCCAACTGCTCGGGCGTGAGCCGCGACGCGGCGTTGTACGCGCCGCGGAATTTGAACGCGCCGACGCGCTGGAAGTTCTCGCACTTGAGATGGACCTCGGCGCCGACGAGGTCGTCCAGGGTGCGCGAGCGCAGGACGGGCGTACGGTGCGCGACGCCGTCGATGCGGGCGGCGGCGTCGCGGACGTCGGCCAGCGTGACCGGCGCGGCGGCGGTCGGGGGGCGGTGGGTTGAGGTCACCACCGCACCCTACGCCGTGCTCCTCGGGCGCCTCGCGGGTGGCCGGACCTCGGACGTTACGGTCCCGCGGCCTGCGCGGCGGCGGTGCACGGGCCGGGGGCGCGCCCGGAGTGGGTGATTCCGGCAAGGCGTTCATGTGCGCTTCGTCGCGCGTTGGCTGGGGCTGTCATCTCGGTCCGTAGCGTCGGCTTCTGCCGGCCGGACCTGCCCCGTCGACCTCTCGGGGACCCCTCACAGGTTCCGTGCTGCCCCACGGCGACGACCGATGAACCGAACAACAGCGCAGACGAATGAGAGACGCCCATGTGCAGTCCGCAGCACCAGCCCGAGGGACCCCTGCCCGGCGCGAGCCGCCGATCGTTGCTCGTCGGAGCCGGACTCGCCGGAGCCGCGGTGGCCGGTCTGTCGGCCGCGGGACCCGCGTCGGCCAGTACGCCGGGAACGGCCGGAACCGCCGGGCTTCCGGGGTTCGGCGGGCCGTGGCGGCCCGACACCGACGACCAGCGCTTCACCGTCGTGGTGATGCCGGACACGCAGTACATGTTCGACGGTGACGCCCTGTACCCTGCGCCGGTCGAGGCGGCCTTCCGCTATCTGCTGGCGAACGGCAAGGACGAGAACATCGTCTTCATGGCCCACCTGGGCGACCTCACCCAGAACGGCAAGGCGGGCGAATTCGCCTCCATCAGCAAGGCGTTCAAGATCCTGGACGACCACCAGGTGCCGTACAGCGTCCTGGCGGGCAACCACGACATCCCCGGCAAGGACGACCAGCGGGGGAACACGCCGTACCTCGACCACTTCGGACCGCGGCGGTTCCGCAAGGCGCGCTCCTTCGGCGGCGCGAGCCCCGACGGCTACAACACCTTCCACACCTTCCGGGCCGCGGGCCGGGAGTGGCTGGTGCTGGCCCTCGACTGGCGGCCGTCGGCCGCGGGCGTCGCGTGGGCGAAGAAGGTCATCGCCGCGCACCCGAAGTCCCCGGTCATCCTCACCACGCACGAGATCGTCGGCGCCGACACGTACGGCGACGAGGCCGAACTGTCCGACTTCGGGCAGCAGTTGTGGGCCGACCTGATCGACGGCAACGACCAGATCTTCCTCACGCTCAACGGTCACTTCTGGCCGCCCGCCCGCACGGTGAAGAAGAACGCCGCCGGGCACGACACGCATCTGCACATCACCAACTACCAGGACCGGTACTACGGCGGCGCCGCGATGATCCGGCTCTACCGCTTCGACCTGGCGCGCGACACCATCGACGTCGAGACGATCTCCCCGTGGATCCTCGGCAAGGCCGCCGACAGCCTCAACGAGCTGGAGCGGCAGGAGATCGAACTGACGGGACCGCAGGACCGGTTCTCGCTCGACATCGACTTCGAGCAGCGCTTCTCGGGCTTCGCCCCGGCCACCCCGCGGCCCGCACGGCCCGTCAACCGGATGCTCGTCCCCGGCACCCTGGCGTACTGGCGGTTCGACGGCTCGCACGGCACCGACCGGATCGTCGACCTGTCGGGGCGCGGCAACGACCTCACCAAGGTCGCGCTGCCCGGCGCCACGGACGCGGCGCTGACCTGGTCGGCCGACCACCACCCGGACCAGCCCGGCCACGCCAGTCTCTACTTCGGCGGGGACAGGGACAGCGGCGGCCCGCACGGCGCCTACCTCCAGACCGTGGACAGGGCGCCGCTGAACGCGGCCACCTTCCGCTCGGCGTACACCTTCGAGGCGTTCTTCAAGCTGCCCGCCGACTGGGACGGCAACCGCAACGGCTGGTCGGCGCTGCTGAGCCGCTGGGGCACCAGCGGCCAGGCGGGCAAGACGGGTTACTCCGAGACCGAGCCGATCGTCACCCTCAGCCTGTCCGGCGGCGCCGAACTCCAGTGGAACGTCTACCCGTTGAACCTCACGACGTCGACCACCAACTGGGGCCACTACCTGCCGATCAACGTGTGGTGGCACGTCGCCGTCGTCAACAACGGCCGACAGACCACGATGTACGTCGACGGCTGCCCGGTCGTCCGCAATCCGTCCACCCGCAACAACGGCCTGACCTCGCTCAATCTGCCGTGGATGATCGGCGGTCACGCGGACGGCGGCAAGCCGGACCAGGTCATGCGCGGCTGGATCGGTGACGTCCGGATCGCCGAACGGGCGCTGGCCCCGCGCGAGTTCATGAACGCCTGACGCACACAGCCGCCGGGGGGCGGGTCCCGACCCGACCGCACCCGTCCCCCGGCCCCGTCCCCCGGCCCCGGACCTCACTCTCGATCGGACCCGGACCCGGACCCGGACCCCACCGCCCGGGCAGCGGTTAGCCTCGGGCGGTGAAACGCATCCTCGTCGCAGGCATCACCGGAGCGGGCAAGACCACCATGGCGCGGGCCCTCGCCGAGCGGCTCCGCCTGCCCTTCCACGAGATGGACGCCCTGCGGTTCTCGGGCCCCGACTGGGCCACCGACCCGGAGTTCGAGCGGAAGGTCGCCGACCTCGCGGCCGGCCCCGAGTGGATCGTCGACTCCTTCGGCTACCCGGAGGTACGGGACCTGCTGTGGACGCGCGCGGACACCGTGGTCTGGCTCGACTACCCGCGAGCGGTGATCATGCCGCGCGTCCTGCGCCGGTCGCTGAGCAGGACGCTGCGCCGGGAGCGGGTCTTCGGCGGCAATGTGGAGACCGTGTCGGGCTGGTTCAGCGGCGAACACCCGGCGTGGTGGGCCTGGTCCCAGCACGCCGCCCGGCGCGCGGACATCGGCGGGCGCGGCCAGGACCCCCGCTTCGCGCACCTCCAGGTGCTCCGTTTCCCCTCGCCGCGTCGGGCCGAGGCGTGGCTGCGCACCGTGCGCCCGTGACGCGGTGACCTGGCGGGCTCGTCAGCCCGATGGCCGCGTGCCGAACCCCGGTACCCCCGCGACCGACGGCTGGGCCGGGTTCCGGATCGTGCCCCGCGCCTCCCCCGGCCGCCCGTCCCTCGCACCCCGCAGCCCGCGCGCACCGCGCCTCCCACCGGCCACAGTCCGCCCGGTCACCGGCCGCGGTCCGTCCGCTTTGCCGTCTTCCCAGACCTTGACGGCCGCGTCCACGACCGCAAAGAATGGCCCGGCAGCCAATGACAACGTTGTCTAATTGCAAGAGGAGATCTGCCGTGACCCACGACCCCGCCGGACTGGGCAGACGGCGCTTCGCCCAGCTCGCCGCGCTCACCTCCCTGGCCGTCGCCACGCCGCTGTCGATCGGCGCCGCCTCCGCGGACGCCGCGCCCGCGGGCCGGCCCGGCGGCGCAGGGCACGGTCCTGGCCACGCTCCCGACGACGATGTCGCCGCCGCCTACTACCAGGCGCTGCTGACCCACACCCGCTGGGCCGAGACCCAGTGGGACGCTTCGAAGGGCTACTACACGGGGACCGACTACAACTTCGTGGTCGTCCTCGGCAACGCGGTGCTGCTGACCCGCGGTACGTACGACGCCACGAGCGCGGGCATCGACAAGGAGACGCTGCGGGCGCACACACTGGCCACGGTCAAGCACTTCGCCGCGTCCAACCGCCTGACGGGCGGCACCGAGTGGGGCCGCACCCTCTTCTTCGACACGACCTTCCAGCTCTACTTCGTGCTCGCGGCGCACCTGCTCTGGGACCAGTTGGACGCGGTGACGCGAGGTCACGTCGACACGATCGTGCGCGAACAGGCCGCGTACACCACGGCGTTGGGCACCGCCAACGACCCGGCGTCCGGCAGTTGGACGCCGAACGGGCTCAAGGGCGGCTTCGTCGGGGACACCAAGCTGGAGGAGATGGGCGTCTACGCCCAGTCCCTGGCGCCGGGTCTGGCCTGGGCCAGCGACGATCCGAGGTATGCCGACTGGAGCGCCGCGTACGGCCGTTGGAGCCGGAACGAGACGGGGCTCCCGGCCGCCGACCTGGCCAACCCGACCGTGGTGGACGGCGTCGCGGTCAGCGCGAACACCGCGACGAATCTGTACGACTCCTTCATCGTGGAGAACCACGGCTCCTTCGGACCGCACTACCAGCAGGAGTTGTGGCGCACCTCGGGCCGTAACGCCGTGCACTTCATCACCGCGGGCCGTCCGCTGCCGCAGGTGCTCACCGAGCAGCCGAACGCCAAGCAGTTGTGGCGCACGCTGCTGATGGTGATGAGCGACGCGGGCGAGCCGCTGATGCCGATGGTCGCCGACCGCGAGCACCTCTACGGCCGTGACGTGATCCCGCTGGCGTTCCTCGCGCAGGTCGCCGGGGACCGTACGGCGGCGTGGGGCGAGGCCGCGATGGCGGCGCGGCTGGCGCCGTACCAGGCGTACGCGCCGCTGTACCGGCTGGCGAAGTTCTCCGGTGAGCCGAAGTACGAGCCCGAGGCGCGCGCCGAGGTGGCGATCAGCTATCTGCTGCACGAGTGGCGGGCGGCGCACGGCGGGATCGTCAAGCCGCTGTCGGACGCGGAGATGTTCGCGCGGGCCTCCGGCGTCAAGGACTTCGGCACCGGCCCCGGCCTGGTCGCGCAGCAGACCCCGGCGGCCTGGGCGGCGGCGGTCAGCAAGCCGGGCTTTGTGAAGTTCGGCTGGCAACCCGCCCACGACGACTGGCTGTTCGCGCTCAGCGGCACGACACCGATGTTCCTGCCCGCGACGGCGGCGAAGGTGCTCAAGCGGTCGGTGACGACGTACCGGGAGGTGCGCGACGGCTTCGACGCGACCGCGACCGTGCTGACGCTGGACTCGGGCACCGCGGGCTTCACCACTCTGCCGTCCGGCGCGGTGGTCTACGCGACCAGCGGTACGGCGTCGGGCGAGGGCTCGCTGCGGGTGCAGAATCTGACGATGCCCGGTGTCGCGGGGCTCGTCGGCAGCCGTACGTACACCGCGGCCGAGGGCAGCGCGAAGGTCGCCTCGCAGGACAGCGGCAACGCCGGTGTCGGTCCCGGGCCGCGGGTGGACGAGCTGACCGTACCCAGCGGTTCGTGGCGGTACGTGCGCATGCAGGGCGTCGCGGGCCACACCACGTACGGCTACTCGCTGTACGCCTTCGAGGTCCGTGACGGCGCGAGCGGTCCGGATCTGGCCCAGGGCAGGACGGCCACCGCGTCGTCCGCCGACTCCGGCAAGGGCGCGGCGCTGGCCGTGGACGGCAATGCGACGACCCGGTGGGCGGTCGCGGTCTCGGACCGCGGGCGCGCGGACAGTTGGCTGACCGTGGACCTCGGCGCCGCCAGTGCCTTCGACCGTGTGACGCTGCGCTGGGAGACGGCGGCGGCCCGCGCGTACCGCGTGCAGGGCTCGGCGGACGGGAAGACCTGGACCGATCTGATCCGCTTCCCGAGCGCGGACCTGTCCAGCCGCGGCGGCTGGCTGTCGGTGGACGGCCGGGCGGGGCTGGTGGTGCGCGGCGCCGCCAACCCGCTGTCGGTGTACGGCGATCTGGTGGTGCTCTCCGACGGTCCCGCCGAGCCGTTGCTGGTGGAGGGGCTGCCGTCGGGCGACCCGCGTGCGGTGAAGGCCGCCGCCGCGCGGCCCGCGCCCCGGGCGCGCGACGCGGCGGTCAAGGCCAGTACGGCGGGCGGGCACTTGAGCCTGTTCAACCTCTCCGCCGGCTCCGTCGCCACCACGGTGTCGGTGCCGCAGAGCCGGTCCCGTCTCACGCTCTACGCGGGAACGCAGCAGGTCACCGCGGACGGCACCGATGTCGCCGCCGAGTTGACGGCCGCGAGCGCGGCGGTCGTCCCGGCCCGCTTCACCCTGACGTCGCGTGCGGGCGGTTCGGTGCCCACCGGTCTGCGGGTGGAGGTCGTGGACGCCGCGACCGTACGGGTGAGCGGTCCGCGCGCCCGTCTGCTGGTCACGGCGCCGTCGGGCGCCCACGCCCAGGTCGATGTCCAGCCGGGCAGGACCGCGCAGGTCACCGTGCGCGGCGCGAAGCCGTACCCCCTGGAGGACGTGGCGGTCGGCTGCGACACCTTCCCGACCGGTCCGCTGCCCGCGGGCATGTCGGATCCGGCCGCGGCCGTGGACGGCGACCCGGCGACGTCCTGGCGGCCCGGCTCCGCGCGCGGCCGCATGGTGGTCGATCTCGGCGCGGCGGTCGATGTGCGGGAGATCCGTACCGCCTGGACCGGCGGCCATGTGCCGTCCGCCGCCATCGAGTTCAGCGCGGACGGGCTGACGTACACCTCGGCGGGCGAGCTGCGGCGGCGCGGCCGTGCGGCGACGCTCGCGGCGCGTACGACGGCACGCTATGTGGCGCTCGCCGTGTCCGGCGGTCGCGACACGGACGCGCGGCTGGTGAGCCTGGAGGTCGTCCCGGCCTGACCACGGCCGGACAAGAGCCCCGGTTCGGGGCGGCAGACCGGGTCAGGCCGGTCTGCCACCCCGAACCGGCAGTGCCGCGGGGGCCGCTGACGTCACATCAGGTCAGGCTCAGTGCACGACGACGCGCAGCAGGCGGGAGCCGTGGTCGTCGGCGCCCTCACGCCGGGCACGTCGTGCACCGTGAGCGTCGGGGCCGTCACCGGGACCGGCGTCGGCCCCGCGGCGACGGACACCGGCAGGACATCGTCGGCGTAGGGCCGATGAGGAGGCCCGCTCCCGCCGAGGGTGGGGGCGGGCCTTCAGGCCACGTCGGCCGCGAGGCGGCTGAGCAGGAACCCGGCCATGCCGCGGACGCCGAACCCCAGCGCCCGCTCGTCGGCCGCGAAGTCCGGTGCGTGCGGAGCGCCGTTCATCCCGGCTTCCGGATTGGCGACGCCGAGGTAGAACATCGCGCCCGGCACACCGTTCAGGAAGAGCGCGAAGTCCTCGCCGTTGAAGGGGAAGGAGGCGTGCAGCACCTCCACCGCGGCCGGACCGAGCGCGCCGCGCAGGTACCGCGCCGCGGCCTCGCTCAGTTCCGGCGAGCAGACCATCGCGGGGAACGGCTCGTCCGCGAAGACGGCCGTGGCGCCCGGCAGCGGTTCCACCGCGGCGCGTACGGTGTCGCGGATCTCGGCGTAGCGGCTGTCGGGCCACGCCCGCAGCGAGACGCGGACGAGCGGGCTGCCGTCGTCGAGCGCGGTCAACTCGGGCCAGGTGACGACGAATCGCGCCAGCGGCCCGTCGGGGTCGCGGAGGTCGGCCAGCAGACGGTCGTACTCCTCGGGGTTGCGCGGGAGGCGGACGGTGGACAGGCCGTCCACCAGGTCGAGAATCCGGCGCGCGTCGGACGCGGCGTCCGGGCCGGTCAACTCGACCTGGAAATGGTCCTGTCCCGGCAGTCCGTGACCGGGCATGACCGCGAAGGTGCCGACCGGGAACGGCCCGCAGTGCAGCGCGTAGACCTCGCGCGGGGGTGTGTGTTCCAGGGCGCCGTCCTCGATCATGGCCCGCGCTCCGGCCAGCGTCTCCTCGGCAGGCTGGAAGAGGAAGACGATCCGGCCGTGCCAGCGCTCGCGCAGCCGGGCGAGTACCTGGGCGACGCCGACCCCGACGGCCGTGTGCAGATCGTGGCCGCACAGGTGCGCGGTGCCGGGGACGAGGGAGGCGAAGTCGCTCTCGAACAGCTCGTCCAGCTCGTCGTCGTCCACCGCGTCCATGTCGGCACGGTAGGCGAGGGTGGGTCCCGGTCCCGCGCCGTCGAGCACCGCGACCACGCCGTGGCCGCCGACGCCGGTGGTCACCGTGAGGCCCGCGGCCCACAGCCGTTCGGCGACCAGCGCCGCCGTACGTTCCTCGGCGCCCGCGGGCTCGGGGTGGCGGTGGATGTCGCGGCGCAGCAGCACCAGGTCGTTGTCGAACTCTTGCGCGATATTGCCGATCTCCTGGCTGTCCAGTGCTGATGGCATGCGTGGGAGGGTACCGGACGGCGGCGCGGGGTTCGTCGCACCCGACAGCCTTGACCGGTCGAATGGTTGACCCGCGCGTGCGGCGTGAGTAACTTACCGACGCCAGCTGCCATGCGGTAGGAATCCTTCCACTCCCCCGGCGTCCCTTCCCTGCCGCTCCCGACCACTGCTCCCGATCCAGCCGGCCTCTACAGACGAGGTTTCCATGCGGACCCCTGCACTGACGGCAGCCGCGGCGCTGCTCGCCTCCCTCTCCCTCGTACTCGCCGGGAGCGCCGACGCGACCCCGGCCCCGCAGCACGGCGGGAGCGGCCAATTCGACCGGCCGTACTCCGGATTCGCCCCGGCGGACACCGTCCTGCACCGGGGCACCCCCCGGTCGGCCGGGCTGGACGCGGCGCCGATCGACGCCTTCGAGCGGCAGATGGCGGGCTGGGAGGACCCCGCCTCGGGTGCGAATCACCTCTTCCCCGGCGCGACCACGCTGATGGCCCACGACGGCGTGGTGGTGGAGCGCGACGCGGGCGGTTACGCGGTCGAATACGCCGACGCCACCCACGAGTTGCCGGCCGACCAGCGGGTCCCGGCGCGTACCGACACCATCTACGACCTGGCCTCGCTGTCGAAGCTGTTCACCTCGATCGTGGCCATGCAGCAGCTCGAAGCGGGCCGGATCGACCTCGACACACCGGTGGCGCACTACCTGCCGGAGTTCGCCACCAACGGCAAGGGCGCCGTCACCATCGAGCAACTGCTCACCCACACCTCGGGGTTCGACGCCGATCCGGTCCCCTCCCTGTGGCAGGGCTACCCGGATCTGCCGTCCCGCGAGAAGGCGATTCTCGACGCGAAGCCGATCAACGCGCCGGGGACGACGTATCTGTACTCGGATCTGAACATGCTGAGCCTGCAACTGGTGTTGCAGAAGGTGACGGGCAAGCCGCTCAACACGCTGGTGCGCGACGGCATCACAGGACCGCTGCGGCTGACCGACACCGGCTACAACCCGTCGGCCGCGAAGCTGCCGAGGATCGCGGCGACCGAGTACGAGACCAGCCCCGCGCGCGGCATGGTGCGCGGCCAGGTGCACGACGAGAACGCGTGGGCCATGGGCGGCGTCGCGGGCCACGCGGGCGTCTTCTCCACCGTGGACGATCTGGCCGTCCTGGCGCAGACGATCCTCAACGGCGGTACGTACAAGGGCCGTCGGATCCTCAGCCGGAACAGCGTCACGCTGATGGAGCAGAACTTCAACCAGGCGTTCCCCGGTGACTCGCACGGCCTGGGCTTCGAGCTGGACCAGATCTGGTACATGGGCGGCCTGTCGGGTCCGCGCACCCTCGGGCACACCGGTTTCACCGGCACCTCGCTGGTGATCGACCCGCAGTCGCGTTCGTTCGCCGTCCTGCTCAGCAACCGGGTGCACCCGACGCGGAACACGCCCTCGACCAATCCGCCGCGCCGGGCCATCGCCACCGCGCTCGCACAGGCGATCGCGGTCCGGGCCCCCGGCGGCGGCCCGCTGTGGTACTCGGGGCAGGGCGGCGGCACCACCAGCACCCTCACCACGGGACCGATCACCGCGAAGACACGGGTCGACATCGACTTCTCGGCGTTCGTCAACACCGAGTCCACCGACCTGCTCACCGTCGAGTCCTCCACGGACGGCGGCACGACCTGGCAGCCGCTGCCGCTGCGGGTGACCGGCAAGGGCGCGCCGTCCGGCACCCCGACCTCGCTGTCGGGGCAGGACGTCCGCGCCTGGTGGCGGGTGCGCGCCGAGCTTCCGCGGGGCGCGGCCGGTGCGCTGATCCGCTGGACGTACGCCACCGACCCGGTCTACGAGGGCCGCGGCGTCGACCTCGCGGGGCTGTCGGTCACCTCGGGCCACCACGACCTGCTGCGCGCCGCGGGACTCACCCCGGCCGGCGCCTGGCGGACCGTGCACTGATCCGTCCGCCGGCCGCGGAGCGCTCACCCGCGCCGGGGCTCGCCCGAGGCCACGTTGACCCCGACGATCACGGTGGATACGTTTCCCCCGTGTCAGCCGGTTCCGACAACGAATCCCCCGAGGCGAGTCCCTTGGCGCGCGTCCGGTCGCTGCTGCCGGACCTCGCTCCGGCCGAGCGGCGCGTGGCGGCGGCCGTGCTGGCCAATCCGGCGCTCGCCGCGCGCAGCAGCATCACCGAACTGGCCGAGGCGGCGACGACGAGCGAGACCACGGTCATCCGCTTCTGCCGTTCCGTGGGCCTGCGCGGCTACCCGGAGTTGCGGATCGCGCTGGCCGCGGACGCCGCGCGCGCCGAGACCCGCGACGACCGGCACCTCGGCAGCGACATCACGCCGACCGACGACCTGTCGGAAGTCGTCGGCAAGGTCGCCTTCGCCGATGCGCGCGCCGTCGAGGAGACCGCGCGGCAGCTCGACGTCGACACGCTGCGCCGCGTCGTGGCGGCGGTCGCGGCGGCGGGCCGCGTCGACATCTACGGCGTCGGCGCCAACGCCTTGGTCGCCGCCGACCTCCAGCAGAAGCTGCACCGGATCGGGCGGGTGAGCTTCGCGTGGAGCGACACCCACATCATGCTCACCTCGGCGGCGGTGCTCAGCCCCGGTGACGTGGCCATCGGCCTCTCCCACACCGGGGCGACCGCCGACACCGTCGAGGCGCTGCGGGTGGCGCGCGAGCACGGCGCGACGACCGTCGCCCTGACCAGCTTCCCGCGCTCGCCGATCCACGCGGTCAGCGATCACCTCCTGACGACCGTGGCCCCCGAGACCACCTTCCGCTCGGGCGCGACCGCCAGCCGTATCGCCCAGCTCACCGTGATCGACTGCCTGTTCATCGGCGTCGCCCAGCACCATCTGGACAGCGCCCGCAAGGCGCTCAAGGAGACGTACGACGCGGTCGGCGACCACCGGCTGCCGGAGCCGTGACCGGGCGGGTGAGGCCGCCTGCTACGCCGACGGCCGGGGCGTGTGGATGATGCCGTTGAGCAGGACGTCGAATCCCCAGGTCAGACGGCCGGTGCCGGTGCCGCTCAGCAGGTCCATGCCGAGGGCGGCGATGTGGGGGTAGGTGTCGGGCGTGGCGGAGAGGATCGCGTTCGCGAGGTCGCTCTCCTCCTGCTCCGCGCCGTCGGCCACGCTGCGGGTGCCCTGTTCGGTGGCGGTGGAGGTCGCGAAGTGCAGCAGCAGGTCCACCGCCCACGCGGTCCGCTCCGCGGGGACGCCTTCGGCCAGCAGCGCGAGCAGGCCGTCGACCAGCCGTAGGTAACCGGGACC
Source organism: Streptomyces sp. NPDC093221 (assembly GCF_044753885.1). Classification (NCBI taxonomy): domain Bacteria; kingdom Bacillati; phylum Actinomycetota; class Actinomycetes; order Kitasatosporales; family Streptomycetaceae; genus Streptomyces; species Streptomyces sp. NPDC093221. The sequence goes on from NZ_JBIVOA010000004.1 coordinate 566,262, forward strand.
CGCGGGCCTGGTCACCAGCGCGGACTGGGCGAGCCCCGGGTACTCCATCAGGGCTCTGCCGTACGACCACAGGAGCGTGAACAGCCGCTCGCGCCAGTCCCCTGGCGCGGTCACCGGGCCGAGGTCGAGTCCGGCGAGCAGGTCGTCGAGCATGTACGCGCGCAGCTCGGCGGTGTTGCTCACGTAGACGTAGAGCGAGGCCGGGCCGGTGTCCAGCTCCTGGGCGAGGCGGCGCATCGTGACGCGGTCGAGCCCTTCGGCGCGCATGATCTCCAGCGCCGTGCCGACGATCCCCTCGCGGGAGAGCGCGGGTTTGGCGGGCCGGTCGCGGCGGCTGATGGGGGCGGTTTTCCCAGGCGTCATCGCCTCAGCATAACGAACACGTTCGCCCGGCCATGGCGTGATTACACCTCCTCGAACGAACATGTTCGCTCTGAACGCGTTCGCAACGAACATGTTCGTGTACGGTGGTGGGTGTGGCCGGACAGACCGGTTCGATCACGCAATGTCACAGCGGACGTCACCCGACGTCACCCCGGAAGGAGGTCCCGCCATGACCACCGCGACCACGACTTCGACCGCGCCCCGTCCCGCGGGCACTAGCACATCGGCCCGGCTGATGTGGGCGATCCTGGGGCTGGTGCTGCTCGCCGACGCCCTGGACATGATCGACTCGACCGTCACCAACATCGCCGCGCCCACCATCAGCGCCGAGCTGCACGGCGGCCAGGGCCTGATCAAGTGGCTGGGCTCCTCCTACATGCTGGCCATGGGCGTCCTGCTCGTCATCGGCGGGCGGCTCGGCGACAAATTCGGCCAGCGCCGGATGTTCCTGATCGGCATGGGCGGCTTCACCGTCGCCTCCGCCGTGGCCGGGCTCTCCCCCGATCCCGGACTGCTGATCGCCGCCCGTGTGGTGCAGGGGGCCTTCGGCGCCCTGATGATCCCGCAGGGCATGGCGATCATGACCAAGACCTTCTCGCGCGACATGCTCGGCAAGGCGTTCGCGTTCTTCGGGCCGCTGCTCGGCCTGGCCTCGGTCGGCGGTCCGATCCTGGCCGGATTCATCATCGACGCCGACCTCTTCGGCCTGTCCTGGCGGCCGATCTTCCTGATCAACCTCGTCCTCGGCGCGGTCGGCCTGGTCCTGGCGGTCCGGCTGCTCCCGCACGACGACGGGGACCGTGCGGTCGTCGTGGACGGGATCGGCTCGGGTCTGCTCGCCGTCACCATGTTCGGCCTGCTCTTCGGCCTGGTCGAGGGCTCGACCAACGGCTGGACGGCCACTCCCGTCCTCTCCCTCGTCGTGGGCGTGGCGGCCTTCGCCGCCTTCGCCCGCCGCCAGAGCACGGCGGCCGACCCGCTGCTGAAGGCGTCGTTGCTGCGCAACCGCGGCTTCAGCTCGGGACTGGTCGTCGGGCTCGTGGTCTTCGCGACCACCAGCGGGCTGATCTACGTACTGTCCCTGTTCATCCAGGAGGGCCTGCACGCCTCGCCGCGCACCGCTTCACTCGCGTTGCTGCCGATGACGCTCGGCATCATCGTGGCCGCGGGCGCGCGCATGGCGCTGATCAAGAAGCTCGGCCGCACGCTGATCTTCGTCGGCATCGCGATCCTGCTGGCGGGCGGCGGCTGGCTGCTCGCGCTGGTCGCCCACTCGGGCACCGGCGTGGGCCTGTGGACGCTGGCCGCGCCGATCTTCGTCACCGGGCTCGGCATGGGCGCCTGCTACGGCACGATCTTCGACATCGCGCTCGGCGACATCAGCCCCGACGAGGCGGGCAGCGCCAGCGGCTCGCTCTCGGCGATCCAGCAGCTCGCCGCCGGTATCGGTTCGGCCGCGGTGACCTCGGTCTTCTTCCAGACCGCGGGCGGCGGCCTCGGCCACGCCATGAAGATCAGCCTCGCCGTCGTCCTGGGGCTCAGCCTGCTGTGCCTGCCCGCGGTCGCGCTGATGCCCAAGCGCGCCCCCGAGGAGACCGGCCACTAGCGGGTCAGGCCGCCGCGAGGACCCCGCTCCCTTGGGGGGGCGGGGTCCCGGCGTGCGTGCCGCGTACCGAGTCGCGCCGGGCGAATCCCGTACGACGAGGTGAACCGCTACCAGGTGAACGCGGTGGACTGGGCGCTGGTGGCGATGCAGTAGACGGTGGTCACCGAGGGCGACGTGGTGACGATCTTGACCGACCAGTTGGTGGCGCTCGGCGTGCCGGACAGCACCCAGGAGTCGGTCTTGTCACCGGCGGCGAGCGTGCCGGTGGACTGCGGGAGCGGGCCGAGGGTGACGGCGCCGGTCATCGCGGGGTTCACGGTGCCGGAGAAGTCGACCTCGGTCGAGCCGTTCTTCTTGACCTTGATGGTCGTGGTGATGCTGTTCGGCGGCACCGTGGTGCCGGCCGGGACCGTGATCGTGGAGGAGCTCAGTTTCAGTTTCTTGACGCCGCCGGAGTCGGTGGCGGTCAGCGTGGCCGTCCCGCTGCCCCAGGTGCCGCAGTTGTAGCTGGCGGTGGCGGTGGCCGGGGTGACGGCGACCGCGTGCGGGGCGAGGGTCAGACCGGCGAACAGTGCGCCGCCGCTGAGGACGGCGATCGTCCCCATACGCTTGGATCTGGACATGGCAAAGCACTCCAATCAAGCAGGGTGAGGGTGCGCCGGGGGACGACCTCGCACAGGCACCCTTGACATCCCGTTGTCGAGTGACTACCCGCTGTCCGGCCCGGCGCGCTGGTCGGGAGTGAAGCCCCATGACCTTGAAGAGTCAAGCGCCACGGGACGACGTGACCCGCGGCCGGCCTCGCCCGGTGCGAACGGCGGCCCAACACCGCGAGGTTACCGGCGGGTTCGCATTGACTTCTGCGTCCCGCGCTGTCGCAATGCCCTGGAACCAGCACCTGACGCACCGTCATATACACGTATGCGTCCCGGAGTCAGGAGGCACGCGTTGCATCATGCAGGGCAGATCTCTCTACGGCGCCTCGCGCGGGCGGCGGTGCCGGCTCTGGCCCTGGCCGCGGCCTGCACGCTGGCCGCCCCCGCGGCGCACGCGGACACGGTCACCCCGACCGTGCACTGCGTGCTGCCCGCCGGACAGGGTGAGAACACCGGGCCGCAGTCCGTCTCGGTGACCCTCACCCCGGCCACGGTCGCGCCGGGCGGCAAGGTGCACGCCGAGGTCACCCTCGGACCCTCGCCCGCGACCAGCCCGCTCGCACTGTCCGCCGTACCGACCACGCCGAGCATCTACTTCACCATGTCGGGCGGGGCGACCGGGACGGTCTCGGTGACCGGCCCGACCGTTCCCGTGGACATCCCGGCGGCGCCCGCGCCGATCGTCATCCCGCCCTACGGAGGGGACTTCTTCGTCCCCTCGGACGCGTCGGGACCGGTGACGTTCACGCCGTTGAAGATGAACACGCAGACGGTGGTGCTCGGCAGCACCTTCCAGACGCCCTGTGACATCGTCTCGGGCAGCGGCGGCATCGGCACGGTCACCGTGCAGGGCGGCGGCGGTGGGGCCACCACGCTCACCGCGCCGGCCTCGGCCGTACGTCCCAGCACCTCGGTCGCGCTGAGCGGCAGCGGATTCACCGCGGGGGGCACCCCCGTGGTCTCGCTGTGCGACGCGCAGGGACTGGGCTGCGACCCGTCCCGCTTCACCTCCGATACCCTCGCGATCGACTCGTCCGGCGCCCTCTCGGGGAGCGCGACGCTGGCCGCGTCGTCCGTGATCGCCGACGGCACCTACCAGGTCCAGGTCAGCGACGGCGCCAAGCACGCCACCGCCGACCTCACCGTCAAGGCGTTCGTGCCCACGGGCGCCCGCAGCGTCACGCTCTCGCCCGACCACGGCCCGCTCGGCACCGTGGTGACCGTCAGCGGCCGCAACTTCCACCAGGACCAGTACATCAACGTCTGGGGGGTGGACGCCGACGGCAACCAGACCGCCGACGACGCCGTGTACCCGGTCAGCACACCCGACGGCACCTTCAGCGCCGAGTTCACCGTCAACGACCCCGCCACCACCGCGATCCACACCGACGAGAGCGGTGCGGAAGGCTCCGACGTGAACGCGAAGTTCACCGTGGGCGACAGCGGCGGCGCGACGGCCACCCAGAAGATCAGCGCCACCGTCACCGCGGGCAATCTCCAGATGACCCAGTCCGGGGACACCATCGACTTCGGCACCATCCCCCTGACCGGACGGTCCCAGACCGCCACCAGCGCGCTCAACACCGTCACCGTCGTGGACTCCCGCGGCGTCGACCTCGGCTGGTCCCTGACCGGCACGCTCACCGACCTGACCTCGGGTCAGAACACCATCCCCGCCTCGGCCGTCCGTTGGACACCCGACTGCGTCCGAAGCTCGCAGAGCGTCGGCACGCCCGCACCGGGCACGCCGGGCCCGCTGGGCAGCACCGCGGCGACGCTGTGCCAACTCACCGCGGCCGGCGGCGAGAAGGTCGTCGGCGGCACCGTGAAGGTCAATGCCGACATGGACCTGCGGCTCCCCGCGGTGACGGCGCCCGGCGACTACAGCGCGATCCTCACACTCACCCTCACCTGAGCGCCACGTCCCCGTTCCGCACCAACCGACTCCGACGTCCCTCCTCCTGATCCGTTCCTCCCCCGGGCCCATCTCCCGGGCCCATCTCCCGGGGGAGGAACGGCCCGGACCCGACCCCCGCTCCTTCTCCCCCGGGGCTCATCCCCCGCGGACTCATTCCCCGGGACCCCACCCCGCGGACCTTCTCCCTCTTCCCGGACCCCTCCCGTGCCCAGGCTCAGGGAGGGGTCTGCCATGCCCGAAAGGCGGCGCAGCAGATGTTCCCACCCTTCCACCGCAGGCCCGGACGGGGCTGGCGGGCAAGAATCGCCACGGGCGCCGTCGCGGTGCTCGCCCTCGTCGGCGCGGGTCTGACCTCCGCGACGACGGCCCAGGCCGCGACCATCAACCCGACCGTGCACTGCACGCTCCCGGCGGGTCAGGGCGACGCCACCGGGCCGCAGTCGATGACGGTGACCCTCACCCCGGCCGTCGTCACCCCCGGCGGTAAGGTGCACGTCACCGTCACCCTCGGCGCCAGCCCCGCCATCCCCGGCACCTCGCTGTCCAATGTGCCCACCACGCCCTCCATGGACCTGGCGATGTCCGGCGGCGCCACCGGCACCGTGACGGTCACCGGCCCCACGGTGAACATGAACTACCCCTCGGGGCAGCCCGTCGTCGTTCCCCCGTACGAGGGTGACATCTACCTGCCCGCCAACGCCTCGGGGGCCATCACCTTCACGCCGACCCGTACCCTCACCAGCACCGTGGTCCTCGGGGGTACGTACCAGACGCCCTGCGTGGTCACCGCGGGCGGCGGACCGGTCGGCACGGTCACCGCGCAGGGAGCGGGCAGCGGCGCCTCGCTGTCCGGGCCCACCGGAGCGGTCCGGCCGCACACCGCGATCGACCTCGCGGGCGGCGGCTGGACGGCCGGCGGCACTCCGACGGTGTCGCTGTGCGACGCCAACGGCGCGGGCTGCAACCCGGCCGACTTCACGTCCAACACCCTCGCCATCGACAGTTCGGGCATCCTCACCGGCACCGCGACGCTCGCCGACGCCAACACCGTGGCCGACGGCTCGTATCAGATCCAGGTCAACGACGGCACGACCCACGCGAACGCGCCACTGACGGTCAAGGCGTTCGCGCCCACCGGTCCGAGAACGATGACGCTGTCCCAGAACAACGGCGTGGTCGGCACGGTGATCACCGTCGTGGGTCACAACTTCCGCCAGGACCAGTGGATCAACATCTGGGGACTCGACGCCGCCGGGAACGCCCTCGACGACGCGGTCTACGTACAGAGCCTGCCCGACGGCACGTTCAGCACCGACTTCACCATCGACAGCGCCGACCTGGTGGCCGTCTACGCCGACGAGAGCGGCACGGCCGGGACCAGCGTCACCGTACCGTTCACCGTCACCACCACCGCCGTGACGCTCAGCGCCACCACCCCGACCGTCCTTCCCGGCCACGCGGCGACGCTCACCGGATCGGGCTGGCCCGCGGGCACCACCCCGACCGCCGCGCTCTGCGCCGCGGACGGCACCGCGTGCTCGGCCGCGTCCGTCTCGTCGAGCAGCCTGAGCATCGCCTCCGACGGGAAGCTCTCCGGCTCGGTCACCGTGGCGAAATCCGTCGCCAAGGGCTCCTACCAGGTGCAGGTCACCGCGGGCTCGATCCACGTCCTCGCGCCGCTGTCCGTCGCCACGACGTTCATCACGCTCAGCCCCGCCTCCGGTCCCGCGCACACCAAGGTCACGGTCGTCGGCCAGGGCTGGGCGCCGGTCGCCACGGTGGAGATCGACGGGCTCAAGGCGGACGGTTCCCGCACCTCCGACAGCTACGCCACCAAGATCATCGGCCTGGACGGCACCTGGTCGCAGACCTTCACGGTCAACGACCCGGCCACGGTGGCGCTCTACGCGCACGAGTGGCTGATCAACGGGCACACCGCGACCGCCGCCTTCGCCGTCAACGGCAGCACGGCCCCGCCCGCTCCCGCCTACTCGCTCAGTCCGGCCGCGGGACCGGTCGGCACCTCCGTACTTGTCAGCGGGCGGAACTTCGCCCCCGTCGCCACGGTCGTCGTGTCCGGGCGCCGCGCCAACGGCTCCCAGAGCTCCGACTCCTCGGTGCTGCGCGTCATCGGTCTCGACGGTACCTTCGCGCTCGACTTCACCGTGCGCGACCCGAAGACCGTCGGCATCATGGCCGCCGAAGTGCTGGTGAACGGCAAGACCGTCCAACTCCCCTTCACGGTCCGCTGAGTTGTCACCCACGGCCTGCCCGGACCGCCCGCGCGGCGGCTCCGGGCAGGCCCCGTGCCGTCCCGGGCCGCCAGTCGGGGCCGCTACTCGACGGTCATGGCGGGCTGCACCCCGGCGATGCAGCAGGCCGCGAAGTACAGCAGGATCGGGTGCGTGTACGGCACGGCCTGGTCCGGCGGGTGGATGACGTCGTGGCCGCCGGACACGTCGGGCAGCGTCTCGTACGCGGGCACCAGCACGGCCGCGTCGACCAGGTAGCGGGTGGAGGACGGCCACTCCACGTCGATGTCGGAGCCGGTCGGCACGATCCACGACCACTGCCGTCCGTTGGTGAGGACGCAGCCGGAGCTGGGCAGACAGCCGAGGATCCGCATGCCGTGCTCCGCGGACGTCTCGACCACGTCGCAGGCCAGTCCCGGCGGGAAGTCTGCGGTGGTCGGGACATGGATCCGTTCCCTGGCGGCCGGAGGCCCGTCCACGCGGGGGGCGAGCCAGTCGAGGCGGGTGCCCCGGGGCGGCAGGGCGGAGCGACGGCCGGCCGGGGGGACACGCTTCATCGGGGGTCCTCCGAGTACGTGGCCGACGCGTCGTCGGCCGGGGCGGCGCGCACGGTGAAGGTGGCCCAGGCCGTCCAACCGGCTCCGGGCGAGGGGACGTTGATCCCCCAGGTCGTACTCAGGGCCTCCACGACGACCAGCCCGCGGCCCCCCTCGTCCGGCGGCCGGGCGTCGTGCCGCGACGCGCTGCGCCCCTCGGAGCCGACCTCGACGTAGACCTCGGGGCCGCCGCCGCGCAGATGGCAGGTCACGCTGTCGCTGAGGCTGTGCACGATCGCGTTGGTGACCAGCTCGGAGACGACCAGCACGATGTCGTCGCGGACGCCCTCGGGCAGGCCCCAGCGGTCGAGTTCCGCGCGGGCCTCGTGGCGGGCGGCGCTCACGGAGGTCCGGCGGGCGGCGAGACGGAAGACGGCGTACACATCGCCGCTCGGGCGCGATGACGTGATCGGTGGGGTTCGGAGACCCGTTAATGCTGCCATGGCCGTCACCTCTCGTGGGGGCCGCGTATGTGGGGTCGCGGTTGCGCGCTCGGCGGCATCACTGCCGGGCTCGACCATCGGCGTCACTGCCTGTGTCGGTGCTTCCGCGATGACGACGGCTGAGGACGACCGGGCGCGTGGCGGTTCCTGACAACGTAGTCATCATGGTGATCGGCTACGCCGTCGACTCCAACTATGGTGCTGCTACCCTCAACTCGCAAGCCACAAAGTGCAATTCGCAGAATGAGCCAGGGCGGCGGGAGACTGCGGGGCAACATGGCACACTGCGGCGAGCACTGAACATTCGCACGGGGAGGTAGCAATGGCGGCCACCGACAATGGGTGGGGCGGCGGCCCTCCTACGGTGCTGCGGATGATACTGGGACGCCAGTTGGAGGAGCTCAGATCCCGCGCCGGCGTCTCATTCGAGCAGGCCGGCGAGGTCATCGGGGTGAGCCATTCGACGATCCGCCGGATGGAACAGGCCAAGGTGGCACGGCTGCGGCTGTCCGACGTCGAGAAGCTGCTGCGCACCTACGGCATCACGGAAACGGCCGAAATCGAGACCTTCCTCGAACTCGCCCGCGAGGCCAACAAGCACGGCTGGTGGCACACCTACCGCGACGTGATGCCCGACTGGTTCGGCGCCTATCTCAGCCTGGAGCAGGCGGCGGTCCACATCCGCGCGTACGAGGCGCAGTTCATCCCCGGCCTGCTCCAGACCGAGGAGTACGCGCACGCGCTGCTCACCGCGGGCGACCCGCAGGCGTCGGCCGAGGACATCGACCGCAGGGTCGCCCTGCGGCTGACCCGGCAGCAGATCCTGACCCGTGCCCAACCCCCGCTGCTGTGGGCGGTGATGGACGAGACGGTGCTGCACTGGCCGGTCGGCGGACCGAAGGTGATGCGCGCTCAGATCGACCATCTGCTGGAGATCGGCGAACTGCCGAACGTACGCCTTCAGATGATGCCCTTCACCAACGGGCCGCACCCGGCGACCCGCGCGGGGGCCTTCCAGCTCTTCCGGTTCGAGGCCGCGGAACTGCCCGATGTCGTCTATCTCGGCGGCCTGATCGGGTCGACCTACCTCGACAAGCAGGACGAGGTCGCCGCGTACCGCGAGGCCATGGACCGGCTCGCCGCCCAGGCGGCGCAGGAGAAGAAGACCAAGGCACTGCTGGGTGCCCTACGCAAGGAGCTCTGACGTGGATCACATTCGCAACGGCATGAGTGCCGCCGACCTCGGGCCCCACGGCTGGCACAAGCCGTGGAGCGACGATGCCGGCGGAGCGTGCGTCGAGGCGATGAAGCTGCCCGACGGCCGGGTGGCGCTGCGCCAGTCCACCGATCCGGGCGGGCCCGCGCTGATCTACAACCGCCGGGAGATCGAGAGTTTCATCCGGGGCACCAAGGCGGGCGACGCCGACTTCCTGCTCCAGCAGTGACGCCAGGCCGCGCGAGCGGCACCACCGCACATCGACAAGGAAATCCGGAGGACCGCGTGCCCGAGAACGGCTGGCCGGCCGACCGTATCGACACCAAGAACCCGCACCCGGCACGGGTGTACGACTACATCCTCGGCGGCAAGGACTACTACCCTCCCGACCGCGAGGCGGGCGACGCCATGGTGGAGGTGTGGCCGTCGATCGTGCCGCACATGCTGGAGAACCGGAAGTTCATGCACCGCGCCACGCGCTACCTGGCGCAGGAGGCGGGCATCCGGCAGTTCGTCGACATCGGCACCGGCATACCGACCCGGCCGAATGTGCACGAGGTCGCGCAGTCCATCGCCCCCGAGTCGCGGGTGGTGTACGTGGACAACGACCCGATCGTGCTCACGCTCTCGGCGGGCCTGTCCTCCAGCACCCCCGAGGGGCGGACCGAGTACATCGAGGCGGACATGCGGGAACCCGCCGCGATCCTCGGCTCGCCGCAGTTCCGCGAGACCATCGACCTCGGCAAGCCGGTGGGCCTGACGTTCATCGCGATCGTCCACCTGATCATGGACGAGGACGACCCGCTCGGCATCGTCCACCGCCTGCTGGACCCGCTGCCGTCCGGCAGCTACCTCGCGATGTCGATCGGCACGGACGACTTCGCGCCGGAGGAGGTCGGGCGCGTGAACGCCGAGTACACCGCGCGCAGCATGCCGATGCGGCTGCGGAATCTCAGCGAGGCGCAGGCGTACTTCGAGGGCCTGGAGCTGGTGGAGCCGGGCATCACGCAGGTGCACCGCTGGCGGCCGGACGACTCCGTCGACCCCGCGGTGCGGGACGAGCAGATCGCGATGTACGGAGCGGTCGCCCGTAAGCCCTGATCGCCTCCCGTTCCCCTGTGGCCTGGTCTCCGGTGACGCCGGAGGCCGGGCCGCGACGCGTTTCAGGGGGGCACTGCCGCGTCCCGGACAGGGGGCAGTGCGGCAGTCCGGGAGTGCGGCAGTCCGGCCGCCGGTAGCCGGTAGCCGGTAGCCCGGCGTAATGACATTCGTTTCCATTAAGGTACGGTGGGGCCGGTCGCCGGGCATCGGCGGCGGTCGTCCGGGCCGTCGCGGGCCCTCGCGAGTCCGCAACCGCCCTGGAGGCACCATGTCCGCCCACTGCCAGCTCACCGGGCGCAAGCCCGGCTTCGGCAACGCCATCTCCCACTCCCATCGGCGCACACCGCGCCGCTTCGACCCCAATATCCAGCGCAAGCGCTACTGGCTGGCCTCCGAGGGCCGCTTCGTCCGGCTGACGCTCAGCGCGAAGGGCATCAAGACCGTCGACCGGATCGGCGTCGAGGCGGCCGTCGCCCGGCTGCGCGCCCGCGGGGAGAAGGTCTGATGGCCAAGAAGAGCAAGATCGCGAAGAACGAGCAGCGTCAGGCGGTGGTCGCCCGATACGCGGCACGCCGGGCCGAGTTGAAGCGGATCATCGCCTCCCCCGCCACCACGCCCGGCGAACGGGCCTCCGCGCAGGCCGAGTTGGGCCGACAGCCGCGCGACGCGAGCGCCACCCGGGTCCGCAACCGGGACGCGGTGGACGGCCGCCCGCGCGGCTACTTCCGCACCTTCGGCATCTCACGGGTCCGGCTGCGCGAGCAGGCGCACGCGGGGTTCCTGCCGGGCGTGCGCAAATCGAGCTGGTAGCTGTCTCTCCCCCGCGCCTCAGTTCAACTTCGGTGTGTCCAGGCGTAGATGGCGCGCTTGTAGGAGCTGGGCATGTTCAGCTCGGGGATGCTGTCGAGCGGGAAGAGCGAGGATTCCTTGTGCTCCTCGGCCGTCGGCGGCGGCTGGTCGGGCGGCAGCAGCGAACAGCCGTACGTGACGACCAGGACGCGACGGCCGGGCGCGGTCTCGTGGATCCACACCCCGTCGTCGATGAGGCCGTCGGCCTCGACCAGCCAGCCGGTCCTCTCCAGCACCTGGCGTTCGACGGCGGATTCGGGGCTGTCGTCGGCCCGTCGTCCGGTCTGCTCGGCGCCCGACTCCAGGTGCCCGCCGGGGAGTTCCCACTCCTCGCGGTCGTTCCTCGACAGCAGGACACGGCCACGCGCGTCGAGCACCACGGCCTTGACGGACACCGGCCACACAGGCGGCTGATACGGCATGGAAATCCTCATGGGGCGAAGGGACTTCGCGGGACCGTAGCACGCGGAGGTCGGCCGGTGTGATCGTCGTGCGGGGCCGCGCGGCCCGGACCCCGTGCCCGAGCGGCACGGGGTCCGGGCGCCGCCGGAGGCGTGCGCGGTCGGAGGGCGGCGGGTCTCAGAAAGTGGCCGCCGGGTTGACCTCGGACTTGGTGATGCCCGTGCCGGGCACGTCCCACTTCGCGAAGATCTTCGCGTAGGCGCCGTCGGCGATCAGCTTGTTCACGGCGTCGCTGAGCGCCTTGCCGATCGGTGAGCCCTTCGCCGTCACGAATCCGACCGGCGTGGTGCTGATCTGGCCGAGGTACTTCGTGTGGGGCACATGCGTGGCGTCGTACTTCAGGGCCAGCGTCGGGCCGAAGTAGATGTCCACCTTGCCGTTCGCCAGCCCCAGGAAGATGGGGGCGGAGTCGGTGAAGTACTGCACCTTGTACGGCTTCTTCCCGGCGCCCGAGCACTTCGAGGCGCCGTCGGTGAGGATCTGCTGGAAGGTGGAGCCGGGGCTGGTCGCCACGGTCAGCCCGCAGAGGTCGGTGAGCTGGGTGACCGAGTCGACGGGCACGTCCTCGGCGCCGAGGAAGGACTGGCCGTCGTTGAGGTAGGTCGCGAAGTCCACGACCTCCACGCGGGCCTTGGTGACACCGAAGTTGTCCTGGCCGACGTCGTACCGGCCGTTCTGCACACCGGGGATGACGGTCGGGAAGGTGCCGTACTGCACCTTCCACGTGATGCCGAGGACCTTGCCGACGGCGTTGCGCAGGTCGACGTCGAGGCCGATGGGCGTGCCGTCCTCGCTCTCGCCGCCGTGCGGGAGGCCGGTGACGCCCGGCGCGCGGGTGGTGCCCAGGGTGAGCGTGCCGCTGCTCTTCGCCGCGGCGGGCAGCTCCGCCGTCAGCGCGGGGTCGGCCGCGATGCCCGACACGACGTCCTCGGTCGGGATGGCGGTCGATCCGGCCGACGCGGACGACGACGAGGTGGCGCCGGCTGCCCGGGACTTCGGCGTGCCCGAGTCGTCGGACGAGTCACCGCAGGCGGTCAGCAGGGCGAGGCCGATGACGGCGGTGAGCGTGGCGGCGGCCGGCCGCGGGAGACGGCGGGCGGGGCGTCTTTCGGTGGTCACGGGGGTGCCTTTCGCAGCGGGGTCGAGACGAGTGCGGGCAGGTGTGTGCGCGGCCTGGCGTGAACCGCTCGACGGCGAGCGTCAATTGGAGGAGTGCGGGGGCGATGCGGGACCGGCGCTACAGGACGGCCGCGAGGAAGGACCGCGCCCGGGGGTGGCGGGGGTCGGCGAGGACGTCGGCGGGCGGCCCCGACTCGATGATCCGGCCGCCGTCGAGGAAGGCGACGGTGTCGGCGACCTCGCGGGCGAAGCCGATTTCGTGGGTGACGACGATCATCGTCATCCCGCTGACCGCGAGGTCCTTCATCACGGCGAGGACGTCGCCGACGAGTTCGGGGTCGAGGGCGCTGGTGGGCTCGTCGAAGAGCAGCAGCCTCGGCTCCATCGCGAGCGCGCGGGCGATGGCGACGCGTTGCTGCTGACCGCCGGACATCTGCCGGGGGTAGGAGTCCTCGCGTCCGCCGAGCCCCACCTGTTCCAGCAGGGCGCGCGCCCGGACCGCCGCCTGTTTGCGCGGCACGCCGCGCACCGCGACCGGCGCCTCGGTGATGTTCTCCAGCACCGTCATGTGCGGAAAGAGGTTGAACTGCTGGAAGACCATGCCGACATGGGCGCGCTGCCGGGTGATCGAGCGGGCGCGCAGTTCGTGCAGTCGGCCGCGGCCCGGCCGGTAGCCGACGATGTCGCCGCCGACCTCGACGAAGCCCGCGTCGGGCCGCTCCAGGTGGTTGACGCAGCGCAGCAGCGTGGATTTCCCGGAGCCGGAGGGGCCGAGCAGGACGGTCACCTCGCCCTCGTGGACATCCATGTCGACGCTGTCGAGGACGAGTTGCGTGCCGAAGCTCTTGCGCAGGCCGCGGATCCTGACCAGCGGGCGTCCGTCGTCGGTCATGACAGACCCGCCAGGTCGGTCCTGGTCCGGCCGAACACCGGGATGTTGGCGCGGGTGACCTCCCAGAAGCCGCGCTTGGGACCACCGCCGCCACCGCGACCGCTGCCGCGCGCGTAGTACCGCTCGACGTAGAACTGGCCGATCGACAGCAGCGTGGTGAGGATGACGTACCAGACGGTGGCCACCAGCAGCAGCGGCATGATGAGGAAGTTCTGGTTGTAGATCAACTGGGCCGAATACAGCAGGTCCTGGACGGCGATGACGCTCACGATGGAGGTCGCCTTCAGCATGCCGATCAGCAGGTTGCCGGAGGCGGGGATGATCGCGGGCATGGCCTGCGGGAGCACGATCTTGCGGAAGATCCGGCCGTTGCCGAGGCCGAGCGCCTGCGCGGCCTCGCTCTGTCCCGGGTCGACGGACAGGATGCCGCCCCTGACGATCTCGGAGGAGAAGGCGGCCACGTCGAGGGTGAGGCCGACGTAGGCGGCGAGGATGCCGCTGAACAGGTGGGCGGTCTTGACGGTGACGAATTCGTGGCCGAAGGGGATGCCGAGCGATATCCGCGGGTACAGCGAGGCGAGTTCGTACCAGAAGAGGAGTTGCACCAGCGGCGGCACGGAGCGCAGCAGCCAGACGTAGCCGAAGCTCAGGGCGCGCAGGACGGGGTTGCGGGACAGGCGCATCGCGGCGATGCCGATGCCGAGGAGGTAGCCGCTGGCCATGACGGCGCCCGTGAGCCACAGCGTGAGTTCCAGGCCGTGCAGGATCGATCCGCGCAGGAAGTAGTCGCCGACGGTGCCCCATTGGAACCGCTTGTTGGTCAGCAGGGTGTGCACCAGCATGGCGAACAGCACCAACAGGACCAGCGCGGAGACCCATTGGCCCGGCCTGCGCAGTGGTACGAGCCTGGCGGCGAGCAGTTCGTCGTCCGTGGGGCGGCGGTCGAGGGCGCGCGGCGCGCGGGTCTTCCCCGCTTCGGCCGGTGGTGGGGGGTCTTCGGGCACAGCGCGTAGGCGCTGGAAGGTGTCCTGGTGCTCCATGGTCGGTGCTTCCCGTCTGGATGTGCGGTCGCGGCAGCGCGCGTACGGCGTCAACGGCCGCGTGCGGCGGGCGGGTTGACGTCGGGAAACGGCGGCGGGGGGGGCGAGCGCGCGGGGGTGTGCGGGCGCGCGTCGGCGAACGGCTACGCGCCGCCGTGCGGGAAGCGGGGTCGACGTCCCGACGGGACGTGCGGACCTGCGGGCTCCTGGACGGTCAGCGGGCCGGGAGGGTTTCCGGACACAGGGCGCTGCTCACGCGCAGCAGGTCGACGTGGCGCCTGGCCACGTGGAGCTGGAAGGACCCGCCGGGGCGGGGTGTGCCGCCGCTGTCGTGTGCGCCGCGCATGCCCGTCCCCTCTCTCGCGTCGGTCCTGCCGGAAAACAGCAATCACGGTAACCGGCCCGTGCCGTGGGGACAATGCCCGCGCGAGTGACGGAGATCGCACGCGGGACACGCATGAAGCGCCGTCCCGTACGGCCGACCCGGCGTTATCCGGCGTCCGGCGCCCCGAACGTCCGCAGTCCGGCGTCGATGAGGTTCGCGGCACGGTGAACGTCGACGGTGACCGCGTCCCGCACCTGGCCGGGCGTCCGGGTCCCGTCGAGGTGGCGGCCGAGGCTGCGGAACTGCACGGGCCACAGCCCGAGCAGTGCGGTGGCCGTGATCTGCGGCTCCGGGTCGCCGGGCTCCGCGCCGGTCCTGCGGGCGAGCAGTCCTGCGGTGACGGCGACGAGTTCGTCGCGGATCTCCCGTTGCTGGGCGCGCAGCGAGGGGGTCGAGTGGATGAGCGCGCCGAAGCGACGGAAGTCCGCGGCGGCGCCGGCCCGGTCGTCCTGGGCGGCGAGCCAGGAGGTGACGCTCGCCAACTCGTCGGCCAGGACCCCCAGCGCCGCCGCGACCGGTGAGAAGCCGGGAGCGGGGTCGGAGAGCGCCACTTCCAACGAGGCCGCGGTCGCCTGCGGCAGGTCCAGGATCAGCGATTCCTTGGTCGGGAAGTAGTTGAAGACCGTCTTCTCCGACACCCCGCACGCCTCGGCGATCTCGGCGACCCGTACGGCGTCGAAGCCGCGCTCCACGAACATCCGCGTCGCCGCGTCGGAGAGCTGCTGCCGCATCAGGCGCTTCTTGCGCTCGCGCAGCCCCTCACCCTCGGGCTCCCCCGCGGCGGGCGCGCGCAGCACCGTCCAGTTCACCGTGCCCCTGCTCATGCGCACAGCATAGTGCGGGAGCATAATTTATTCTGCTACTGTAAATTTACAGTGACAGTAACTACGGGGAGGCGCATCACCATGAAGACCTGGCAGCTGGTCAACATCCTTCTGTCGGCCGCGGTCTCGGGGATGTTCTGGGGTCCCTGGCTCGCCCTCACCCGGTCCATGCCGCGCTTCGAGCCGGACTTCATGCTGCCGCTCGTGCGGAGGCTGAGCCGGAACATGGCCCAGGTGATGACCGTGCTCATGCCCGCGGCGCTGCTGTCCGCGGTTCCCGTCCTGGTGCTGTCCTACGACGGGCACCGCCGCACGTTCTTCCTCACATTGGCGGCACTCGCGCTGTTCGTCGTCGCCCTGGTGGTGACGGCAGCCGTCGAGGTCCCGATCGTCACGCGCATCGGGACCTGGACGGTCGACACCCTTCCCGACGACTGGCAGGGGCTCCGGGACCGCTGGGGCCGCTTCCACCTCGTACGCATAGGCGCGTCGGTGACCGGGGTCGCTCTCCTACTGGTCGCCGCGGTCTACTGAGCGCTCGTTCTCGGTACGGCACGCCGATTCTGGCCGAGCGCCGCCGGTCGAGTGTCGAGGTCTTCGCCCGGCTCATCGACCGGCTGCCCCCCGACGAGGCGGCGGCGCTGGCCGCCGCCGTCCCCGCGCTCGAACACCTCCGCGCCCTGGACGACGCGCAGCGCGAGCCCGGCCCCGCCTGACCGGCGTCAGCGGCGTCAGCGGCGTCAGCGGCGTCAGCGGCGTCAGCGGCGTCAGCGGCGTCAGCGGCGTCAGCGGCGTCAGCGGCGGTGGAGCGTCTGCACCGCCTCGATCAGCACCTTCGGGTCGTGGCCGCCCTTGTGGACGGGCGGGGGCTGCCGCTCGAGACCGAGCAGTCCCGCCACGGCGGTCCACGCGGTGCGCACCGAGTACTCCACGGTGAAGACGACGTCGTCGGGCACTTCCGCGTACTGCCCGATGAAGGCCAGGTTGGTGGAGCCCTCGGGGACGACCTGGGGGCGGTCGCCCGCGGAGCGGACCAGGAACTGGCTGGTGATGTACGGCATCATCGCCGGGATCACGATCGAGTCGTCCAGGATGCGCGGGCGCTCGGCGAACCGCAGGTGCTGAAGGACCTCGTCCAGGATCTCGCGGCCCGTGCACCGCGCCATCGGCTTGCCGACGAAGTCGCCCTCCCGGTCGGGGAAGAGCGCGTAACCCCACCAGACGTACGTGTCCTCGGGCTGCTCACGGAAGTGCGGCTGGTGGTTGAGGACGATGGTCAGCAGCCACGTGGAGTCCTTGAACGTGATCAGGCCGCCCTTGCCCGCCTCGCTGCCGCTGAACTCCTCCATCAGCTCGAAGAAGAGCGGGTCCTTGGTCGTGACCGTGAACGACTCCCAGGTGGAGTCCTTGACGGAGGAGTCGAACACCTTCGGGTCGCCGAGCCCGCGGCGCTTGGCGGCCAGCGTCTCCCACAGCGCCCAGGACCCGGCGGTGCTCGTGGTGTCCAGGACGGGCACGGTGTCGGTGTCGCCGAGGGTGGAGTTCGCGGTCATCGAACCGTTGGTGACCATCACCAGGTCGTCGGGGCCGACCGCCGTCTCCTCGGTCGCGCCGCCGCGCACCCAGGTGATGGCCTCCACGGTGAGCTCGTCGCCCGGCGCGAGCCGCAGATCGGTGACGCGGGTGCCCAACTGCACGACGACGCCCTGGTCGGCGAGCCACTTCATCAACGGACGCACGATCGAGTCGAACTGGTTGAACCGCGTGCGGTAGATCCCCGACATGCTGTCGAAGGTCTTGAACAGGTGCACGAAGCGGTTCAGATAGCGGCGGAACTCGATCGCGCTGTGCCAGGGCTCGAAGGCGAAGGTGGTGCACCACATCGCCCAGAAGTTGGTGTGGAAGAACTCCTCGTGGAAGCAGTCCGCGATGCGCTTGCCGTCCAGCAGCTTCTCCGGGGTCGCCACGCACGCCACCAACTCCAGCCGGTCGCGCTCGGAGAAGGTCATCGAGTGCGCGTCGATCACCTTCCCTTCCGCGTCCACCAGCCGGGCGTGGTCGTTCCAGGCGAAGTCCTCGTGGAAGGCGAAGGTGTCCTCGGTGACGGACTTGGTGGGGTCGTCGAGGGAGGGGACGGAGGACAGCAGGTCGTAGGTGCAGTCGAAGTGCACCTCGAACATCCGGCCGCCGCGCATGGTGTAGCCGCTCTCGGGCGTGCCCGCCGCGTCCAGGCTGCCGCCCTCGCGGTCCTGCTCCTCCAGGATCACGATGTCGGAGCCCGTGAATTTGCCCTCGCGGATCAGGAACGCCGCCGCCGAGAGCGACGCGATTCCGCTTCCCACCAGATATGCCTTGGCCACAGCCACTCCTCGATCGGTGTCGTTCGGTACGTCGGAACGTTCGGTGCGTCGGTGTCAGTCGGTGCGTCGCGCAGGTACGTCGGAGCAGGTACGTCGGTGTCGGCCGGTACGTCGGAGCAGGTACGCCGGGCACGTCACGGCCTCAGAGACGGGCCCCGGTCAGGTGGGCGTAGACGACGACATTGCCCAGGTACTGCTGCCGCTTCTTGTCGAATCCGCCGCCGCAGGTGATCAGGCGCAGCTCCGGCCGGGAGGCGGGGCCGTAGACCTTGTTGTTCGGGAAGTCCTTGGCCGCGTAGACCTCGATGGCGTCGATCGTGAACAGGGCGGTACGGCCGTCCTGGCGGTCCACCTCGACGGCGGCGCCCTTCTTGAGCGCGCCGAGGTTGTAGAAGACGGCGGAGCCCTGCCGGGTGTCGACGTGACCGGCGAGGATCGCGGTGCCGACGGCTCCGGGCGCCGTGCCGCCCCGGTACCAGCCCGCCAGATTCCGCTCGTCGTCCGGCGGCGCGTCGAGGTGGCCGTCCTGTCGCAGGTCGAGGCCGGTCACCGGGGCGTCGAGGCGGATGGAGGGAATCCGGACCTCGGTCGGCACCGAGGGCGGCAGCACCGTGATCGCCGGGACGCCGGGCCGCGTCGGCGCGGGGCTCGGCGTGTCGTCCTGCGCCGCGAACGCCTGGGCTGCGCCCGGCTGCGGCGGGGGCGTCTGCGACTGGGCACCGTTGCTGATCAGGGTGATCCCAACGGACACCGCGACCGTCGTCAGCACGGTCAGCGCGATACGGCGGAGCAGGCCGCTGCCTGCGGGGGCGTTGTGGTCCACGGGGTCTGCCTGTCTGACGTCACGTAGGGGGGAGGCGGCTCGGGCTGCCGAAAGACGCGGCCTGCCGGGGGACGCGGCCAATCGGATGACGCGGCGAGCAGGCGCCGGGGCGCGGCCCCGCACCGCGCGGTACGACCACGGGGTACGGGGCACGGGTGCGACCGCGGCGGGCCGGCGAGGCCGTGACGGCCGGTGACCAGGACCGCGTCAGGGCTGCGTCAGGGCTGCGCGGCCCGCGTCGGCGACCTCGCGTCGGACCTTCGTCAGACCTGGCCACCGGCGCGGCGGCGGCGCAGCACGAGGGTGCCCGCGCCGACGACACCGAGCAGACCGGCGCCGAGCGCGATCTCGGTGGTGTTGCCGCCCTCGCTCGTGCTGCCGATGCCGGTGTGCACGGTGCCGGACGGGACCTTGGCGTCCGGGCAGACGCGCGAGGCGTCGGAGGCCGTGACGTTGACCTGGTTCTCCAGCGCGGAGAGGTTGTCCTGCTCGGCGGTGCCGGGGTGGCCGCCCGCCGCGACCTGCTTCTTGTAGTCCGCCAGCGCGGCGTCGTAGTCGGCCTGCGCCTTGTCGGCGGCGGCCACCGCCTTGGTGCACTCGGCCGTGGTCTGCGGCAGCGCGGCGGCGGCGTGAGCGGCCGGAGCGGCCAGCGCGATGCTCGCACCGAGAACGGCGGTGCCCAGAAGCGTGTTGATCGAACGCATGAGTGATCCTCCAGCGAGTCCGGACGCGGATGCCGGTGCACCGCAACGGGGGAAATCCGTGCTCGCGCTTCCGAGGCAACCCGGCGGCCGGGCACCGCGCCTGCTGACAACCCGTCACTTCTGGCGGCATCCGGCAGCGTGTCGCGCTCGACGTGCGGCAATTCCACAGGTCAGCGTGGTATCGCGGCTCCGCCCGACGCTCCGTCACTCGGATCGCCGAATGGGTGAGTCCCCGCGGGCACGCTTCGGGCCTCGTATCCAGGCGGCATCCGCCCCCGTACCCGACCCCGTACCCGGCCGTGAGCCCGGCCTCCGCTCCCGGCGCATGCGACCGCCGGTCAGATCCAGCCGCGCCGGGTCGCGACCACCCCGGCCTGGAAGCGGTTGGTGACCCCGAGACGTTCGCGCAGGCCGCTCATCCGGCGGCGCATCGTACGGATGGACCAGCCGAGCTGACGGGCGATGGCCTCGTCCTTCAGGCCGCCGACCAGCAGCGACAGCATCAGCCGGTCCTCCCCGGCCAGCGGGTCCTCCGCCGGGGCGTTCAGCGGGGCGGCCTGCTGCCAGCACAGCCGCCAGTAATCGGCTGCCAGCGGCTGGACTCCGTCGGCGGCTGGACCACCGCCGACGGCGGCGGGCACTGGAAGGGGCTGCGCAAGGACGACGTCTACCGCGCCGTCGTGGCCGATCGGAACCGGCGCGGCCGGATCCGGCGCGGCGGCTACGGCGGCGTCTTCTCCTCCGACGACCTCGGCGTCACGCTCACCAAGGCGGCGGGCGTCGAGGCGAGGAAGGCGTCGCGCAGGGCCGCGAGGCGGTCCCGCGGCAGCCCGGCGGGGGCGAAGAAGGCGTGGCCAAGGTCCAGCACGTCGCTCAGCGCGTGCAGGGCGTCCAGCCGCCGGCCGGGGAGCGGGGTTCAACGTGTCGGCGATGTGGCGGCATCTGGAGGCGCGGGCGCTACGGGAGGGACCCGCCGCTCCCCCGTCGGCGTCGGTTCCGCAACGCCGACAGCCGCGCCTCCGCGCAGGGCGGGGCACGGCTGTCGGTCCGTCAAGTCACCGCTACAGAAGGGGCGTTCAGGATGTTCAGGACACGGAGTCCCGCTCGCGATCCGTCCTGAAGTCGGCGTGCAGCCTGCGGGTGTGGTCCACCGTGCGGGCCGGGCCGGTCAGGGCGCAGACGACGGTGAGCCGCAGATCGGTGGAGGAGGCGCCGAGCCGCAGCTCCAACTCCCCCGGTTCCACGACGCGTCGGCCGTCGCGGCCGGTGAACGCGGCCAGGTCGGCGGGCACGGTGACCTCGACGCGGGCCGACTCGCCGGGCGCGAGGGCGACCCGGTGGTAGCCGACCAGTCGCTGCACGGGCTGCACGACCGAGGCGACCGGGTCGTGGAGGTAGAGCTGGACGACCTCGGTGCCGTCCCGACGACCGGTGTTGCGCACGGTGAAGGCGAGGGCGATCTCCCCGTCCGTCCCGGTGTGCAGGCGCGGCACGTCCAGGTCCGTCCACTGGAATCGGGTGTACGTCAGCCCGTGGCCGAAGGCGAAGGCCGCGGTGGGGTCGATGCTGGAGACCTCGCTGGCCTTGCCGAGGCGCGCCGCCAGATACGTGGACGGCTGGCCGCCGGGGCGGCGCGGGACGCTGACGGGCAGTCGGCCGGAGGGCTCGACCCGGCCGCTGAGGATTCCGGCGACGGCGGCGGTGCCCTCCTCGCCGGGGAAGAAGGACTGCACGACGGCGGCGGCCTCGGTGGCGGCGCGGCCGAGCGCGTAGGGCCGCCCGGCCAGCAGGGTGACGATCAGCGGGGTGCCGGTGCCCGCGAGCGTGTCCAGCAGGGTGTCGAGGAGCTGCTGCTGCACGCCGGGCAGCGTCAGCGACTCCGCGTCGCAGCCCTCGCCGCTGGTGCCGCGTCCGAACAGGCCCGCCCGGTCGCCGAGGGCGAGGACGACGGCGTCCGCGCCGCGTGCCACCCGGACCGCCTCGGCGAAGCCGTCGGTGTCGGCGCCGTCGATGCTTGCGCCGAGCGCCGAGACGATCCGCGCGCCGGGGAATTCGGCGACCAACGCCTCGCGCAGGGTGGGCAGTTCGATGCCGAGCGGGGTGTCGGGGTGCTGTCCGCCGACGTGTACGGGGAAGGCGTAGCAGCCCAGCACGGCGGTGGGGGTGTGGGCGTTGGGGCCGATGACGGCGATGGTCGCGGGGCGGTCCAGCGGCAGGGTGTCGCCGTCGTTGCGCAGCAGGACGACGCTCTGCTCGGCGACCTGCCGGGCGATGGCGCGGTTGGCCGGCGGGTCGAGGTCGACCCGGCCGCGCAGCGCCTCGGTGTCGATCCCGGCGTCGGTGAGGTCGGCCGGGCCGTCGGCGGAGGCCGTGCCAAGGCCCTTGAGGGCGGCGGGAGTCGGGTCCCAGTCGGCGTCGAGGAGTCCGAGCTGTGCCTTCTGGATCAGCACCCGGCGTACCGCGCGGTCGACGAGGGCTTCGGGTACCTTCCCGTCGGCGACGGCCTTGAGCAGGGGTTCGCCGTACGCCTTCACGGTGGGCAGTTCGACGTCCACGCCGGCCGCGAGGGCGGCGCCCGCCGCTTCGCCGAGGGTGCCCGCCACGCCGTGCAGGGTCTGGAGGAAGGCGATGCCGAAGTAGTCGGCGACCACGGTGCCGGTGAACCCCCAGGTGTCCCGCAGGAGTCCGGTCAGCAGGTGTTCGTCGGCGGCGGAGGGGACGCCGTCGGTGTCGGTGTAGGCGTGCATGACCGAGCGCACCCCGCTCTCCCGGATCGCCATCTCGAACGGCGGCAGGATCACGTCGGCGCGCTCCCGTACGCCCATGCCGACCGGGGCGAGATTGCGGCCCGCGGTGGAGGCGGAGTAGCCAGCGAAGTGCTTGAGGGTGGCGACGACTCCGGCGGACTCCAGGCCCTGGACGTAGGCGGTGCCGAGGGTTCCGACGAGGTACGGGTCCTCTCCGATCGTCTCCTCGACGCGGCCCCAGCGGGCGTCGCGCACTACGTCGAGGACCGGGGCCAGGCCCTGGTGCACGCCGACCGAGCGCATGTCGTCGCCGATGGCGCGGGCCATGCGGCGGATCAGCGCGCGGTCGAAGGTGGCGCCCCAGGCCAGCGGTACGGGGTAGGCGGTGGCGCCCCAGGCGGCGAAACCGGCCAGGCACTCCTCGTGGGCGAGCGCGGGGATGCCGAAGCGGTTGGCCCCGGCGATGGCGCGCTGGGTGCGCAGCAGCGACAGCGCGCCGAGCGCGGGGTCGACCGGCGCGGTCCCGAACGACCGGGTGAGCTGCCCGAGTCCTTGCGGCAGCAGCGCCTCCAGGTCGACCGGCGCTTCCATCTCGTGCTGGAACGGGGCGACTTCGCCGCCGTCGTCGGACGCTCCGACCCAGACGCCGACGAGTTGCGCGGCCTTCTCCCGCAAGGTCATCGCGGAGATCAGCGCGTCGGCCCGCAGTTCGGGGGCCAGGTCGGGGTCGCGCCAGGGTTCGGTGACGGGTTCTGTCTCTTCGACCACGGTGTCGGTCACTTTCCTCCGACGCCCATGAGGCCCTGGACCAGGGCGCGCCGGGCGAACAGGTAGACGATGAAGATGGGCAGCATCGACAGCACCACCGCGGCCAGCAGGCCGGGGACGTCGATGCCGTGCTCTGTCTGGAAGTTGTAGAGGCCGAGCGTGATGACCTTGGATGAGTCGGACTGCGTCAGGACCAGCGGGAACAGGAAGCCGTTCCAGGACTGGAGCGCGGAGAAGACCACGATGGTGGACAGGCCGCCCTTGGACAGCGGCAGCACGAGCTGGAAGAAGACCCGCCAGGGCGCGGCGCCGTCCATCGCCATGGCCTCGTAGAGGTCGGGGGTGATGTCGCGCATGACGCCGGACAGGATCAGCGCGCACACCGGCATGGAGAACGCGGCGGTCGGCAGGATGACGCCGATGAGGTTGTCGTAGAGACCGGCCTTGGTGATGACGTAGAACATCGGCACGATCACGGCCTGCGCGGGGATGGCCAGGCCCAGCAGGAAGACCCGGAAGACGCCGGTGGTGAGGCGCCCTCGGCCGCGGACGATCGCGTACGCCAGCGGCGGCACGAGCAGCAGCACGATGGCGACGACGGCGAGGGTGACCAGCACCGTGTTGAGGAAGTACTGGCCGAAGCCGTTGTGGAAGTCCTGCGTGTAGTTCTTCAGCGTGAAGTGCCGGGGGAAGCCCAGCGGGCCGCTCTTGAAGTAGTCGCTGCGGCTCTGGAGGGTCGCGGCGAGCATCACGTACAGTGGCAGGCCCACGAGGAAGAGCCAGACCAGGGAGCCGAGCCCGGCCAGGTAGTTGGGGCGGTGGCGGTTGGTTCGGCGTGTCATCACAGGCCCTCCGCCGAGCTGCGCATCTTGTCGTATCCGGAGACCTTGACGACGATCAGCGAGACGATCGTGGCGATCACGACGAGGACCAGGGCGATGGCGGAACCGCCGCCGAAGTCGAAGCTCTTGAACGCCTTTTGGTACATGTAGTAGGCGCTGATGGTGGTGTCGGTGCCGGGGCCGCCCTGGGTGAGGATCAGCACGGTGTCGAAGGTGGTGAGGCCGCCGACCACCATCAGGATCATCGAGGTGATCATGGTGTTGCGCAGTTGCGGCAGGGTGATGTGCCAGAACTGCCGGATGGTTCCCGCGCCGTCGATGGCCGCCGCCTGGTAGAGCACGGGCGGGACGGCGCGCGCGGCGCCCTGGTAGATCAGGGTGTGGAACGGGGTGTACTGCCAGGCGCCGACGAAGACGAGCACGCCGATGGCGCCGGACCGCATGCCGAGCAGATTTCCGTCCCCGAAGAGCCATCTGGCCTGTGCGGGCACACCGAAGTTGGGGTCGAGCATCGCCCGCCACAGGACCGAGATCGCGGTGGCCGACAGCAGCAGCGGGATGAAGTAGACCGCCGAGAGGATCGCGCGGTTGCGCTGGTGGCCCGCGGCCCAGACGCCGAGCAGCAGGCTCAGCGGTGTCTGGATCACGACGCCGAGCACCGTTATCAGCGCGCTGAGCCACAGGCTCTGGATCATGGTGTGGTCGTGGATCAGCGCCTTCCAGTTGGCCACGCCCGCCCACCGGGGTGAGCCGAGTCCGTCCCAGCTCGTGAAGGACAGCACGGCGACCAGCAGCAGCGGAACGACGGCGAAGCAGACGAAGAACAAGGTGGCGGGAACCGCCCAGGCCAGACCTGGGCGGGTCACCGCGGAGCCGGAGCGGCGGCCCATCCCGGCCCGGTGGGCCGTGCCGCTCCGTGCCGCAGGGGGCGATGTGGTGATCATGTGGAGGGTTCCCTGGTCAGGACGACGGCAGGGCCTGCATGGCCTTGATGAACCCGTCGGCGTCGAGCTTGCCGTCGAAGAACTGCTGGACCGCCGTGTGCATCGCGGTGCTCGCCGACTGCGGGTACGCCTGGTCCCAGGAGAGCTGGAAGGACTTCGCGTCCTTGACCAGGTTGTACTGGTACTTGGAGTAGGCGGGATCGGCCGAGGTGTCGAGGAACTTCTCGGTGTTCCTCGTCGTCGGCAGATTGCCGATGCCGAGCTGTGCCTGCACGAATTCGTCGCTGTACTGGAGCTTGAGGAATTCGGCTATCGCGTCCGGATACTTGGTCTTCTTCAGCACCGAGTAGAAGTTGTTGGTGTTGCCCACCACGTCGGTCGGGTCGCCGACGCCGCCGGTCACGGTCGGGAAGG
This sequence comes from Streptomyces sp. NPDC093221, assembly GCF_044753885.1. Lineage (NCBI taxonomy): Bacteria > Bacillati > Actinomycetota > Actinomycetes > Kitasatosporales > Streptomycetaceae > Streptomyces > Streptomyces sp. NPDC093221. Next base: position 591,607 of record NZ_JBIVOA010000004.1, read on the forward strand.
TGCTGAAGCCGAGGTCGTTCTTGGCGAAGTCGGCGTTGGCGTCCTGCTGGGTGGAGTAGTACCAGGAGCCCATCAGCTCGAACCCGGCCTTGCCGGTGGCGACCAGGGCCGCGGAGCCGTTGTCGGTGAACTTCACCGAGTCGTAGTTGGTGCCGAAGGCACCGGCGTCGACCAGCTCCTTGAGCATCGACAGCGCCTTCTTGCTGTCGGCGCTGGCCCAGGCGCTCTTGTCGCCCGCGAGCGCCTTCTCGAACAGGCCGGGGCCCGCGACGCGGTCGTAGACGTACTCGTACCACATCAGGGTCGGCCACTGGTCGCCGCCGCCGAGCGCGATCGGGGTGATGTGCTTGGACTTCAGGACCTTGACCGCGTTGAGCAGGTCGTCCCACGTCTTGGGCTCGGTCAGGCCCGCGTCGGCCAGCACCTTCTTGTTGTTGAAGAGCAGGACGGGCTGGGTGCCGCGCATCGGGATGCCGTAGGGCTTGCCGTCCACCTTGGCGCTGTCGAACACCGACGTCAGGAAGTTGTTCTTGAGCCCCGGGTCCTTGGCGATCATCTCGTCCAGCGGCAGCAGAAGCCCCTTCTTGACGAAGGGGGCGATGCTGCCGCCGCCCCAGTTGAAGAAGACGTCGGGCGCCTGCTTGGTGCTGATGAGCGTCTGCAGCTTCTGCTGGTAGTCCGCGCCGGGGATGGTGTCGAGGACCGCCTTGACCTTGGACGTCTTGTTGAACGTCGCGACGATCTGCTTCTCGACCTTGTTGGTCGCGTCCCCGTAGACCAGCACGTGGAACGAGCCGGCGCCGCCCGAGTCGCCGCCGCTGCTGCCGCCACAGGCGGCCAGGGACATTCCGAGCACGAGCGCCACGCCGCCGGCCAGGGCTCTGGCGGTCGCGGCGCGGGAGAGCAATGCGCGCTTCTTCATCGGTCCAGCCTTTCGAAAGATTCGACATCATCGCCGAAATTTGCTGCGCGCTGTGACGGTAAAGTGCACCCGGAGAGGGGGTCAAGGCTCGCGTCACGGGTTACCAAAGCGTGACCCAACACCCGATCGGACCACCGAACTGACGCGGTGTCGGCTTCGACAGTTTCGAGAAAGATGTCGGAACACGAGACGAGACCGGCGAGCGGGGCCGACGGCGGGCCGGACGCGGGGGCGGCTCTGCCGCACCGTTTCAATGACGTTTCAATTCAGCGCCGCGACAATGCGAAGCCTTGGCCGAAGGACGTATTGACCCCCAGCTCAATCGCGCCATAGGTTCAGCGGCGCCGAATTGAATCGTTCTTAGTGGTGCGGGCTGCGGGACGCGGCTCGTGGAACACCTGGAGCCCTCTTGTCCTCTGCGCATCCCCTCCGTGGCACGCTCTCCCGACGGTCGGTCCGCATCGCGCAGGCCGTCGCCGTCGTCGGCGCGCTCACCGCGACCACGGCCCTGTCGGGGCCGGCCTCCGCCAACTCCCCCCACTCCGCCTCCTGGCGGAAGTACGTACGGGCACCGTCGAGCCGCGAGGTGCGGCCGGTCGCCGTGACGGCCACCACCGGCGACGTCGCCCACCCTCAGGGCGTCCTCGGCAAGGGCACCGCCACCCTCAACAGGCCCGCCCCCAAGCCCAAGCCGACGTGGCCGGCCGACACCACGGCCGCCGCCTCCTCGTACCACGACGGCAACAACGGCAACGACGGCAAGCCCCGTACCTACGTGCCAGGCAACGCGGTCGACGGCGACACCGACACGTTCTGGAACGACGCGAACGCGGCCACGTATCCCGCCTGGCTGGAGATCACCAGCCCGACCCCGGTCACGCTCCCCGGCATCACGGTGCTGTCCAACAGCGACGGCGTCCCGCAGGACTTCACCGTCGAGACCTGGGACGGCTCGGCCTGGACCACCCGCGCCACCGTCACCGGCAACTCCGACGTGCGGCGCGCAGTCGCCTTCTCCTCGTCCGTGACCACCGCGCGGGTGCGGATCACCGTGACCAAGGACCAGTCCTCGGGCAAGGGCGAGTACACCAGGATCAACGAGGTGTGGCCGGGGCTGGTCGCCGCCGAGCCGGTGCCCAGCGTCACGCTCGACTTCGGCAAGGTCGTCTCCGGCTACCCCCGGATCAGCTTCGCGGGCGCCTCGGACAACAGCCCCGGCGTGCGGGTGGCCTTCTCCGAGACGCTCGACTACCTCACCGACCGCTCCGACTACACGCGCTCCGACGTCTCCGGCGGCCCCGGCACCGATCAGTACGCGGTCCCCCGGCAGGGCGGGATCTGGACCGACCACAAGAGCTGCCTGAGCGGTACGAAGGTGTGCGCCGACGGTCTGCACGGCTTCCGCTACATGAGGATCAGCCTGGACGCGCTCCCCTCCGACGCGCCGCTCGCGCAGCCGTCGGGCACCGTGCGGATCGACGGTGTCTCGCTCGACTTCACCCCGTTCCTCGGCACCCCGGACTCCTACACCGGCTGGTTCGAGTCCTCGGACGCCGAGCTGAACCAGTACTGGTACGACGCCTCGTACACCAACGAACTGGTCACCGACACCTTCCGGTCGGACGACGTCGACCCGCGCAACGCCGACAGCCCGACGCTGGACGGCAAGCTCGTGCTGCACGACGGCGCCAAGCGCGACCGCGACCCGTATGTGGGCGATGTCGCGGTCTCCGGCCGCACCACGTATCTGACCCATGACGCGGCGGTCGCCGCCAAGAACGTGCTGGCCGACCTCGCCGACCACCAGCGCGGCGACGGCTGGATACCGCCCGCCTCGATCAACACCTACACGCTCCCGCTGTTCGACTACCCGCTGTGGTGGGTGACCAGTAGCTGGGACTACGTGCTGTACACCGGCGACACGGCCTACGCCCGCGACTACTACGCCAACCTCGTCAAGACGCTGGACAGTTGGTACCCGAGCGTCACAGACGCCAACGGCCTGCTGTCCAAGGGCCTGAACGGCACCGGCGGTTACGGCGACTACGCCTTCCTGCCCCGCAGCGGCGAGGTCACCTACTACAACACCCTCTACGTCCAGGCGCTCAAGGACGCGGCGGCGCTGGCGACGTCACTGGGCCACGGCGCGGACGCCGACCGCTGGCAGAAGCGCGCCGCCACCGTGAGCACGGCGATCAACACCCGTCTGTGGGACAGCGCCGCGGGCGCCTACCTCGACTCGGCGACCGGCGCGGTACGGCACGGGCAGGACGGCAACGGCCTGGCCGTGGTCGCCGGGGTCGCCGACCCGACGCGCGCCGCCTCGGCGCTCGACCACCTGTCCCGGACCACCGCCCAGCCGTACGGCAACGCCTTCATGGACAACAACACCCTGGTCCCGGACGGCTCCCAGCGGGTCTACGCCTTCACCTCGTACCCCGAGATCCAGGCCCGTTTCCTGGCGGGCAAGGCCGACTCCGCCATCGACGAGATCAAGCGGCTGTACGGCTGGATGGCAGGTCACGGGCCCGGCATCACCGACTGGGAGGGCATCGGCCCGGGCGGTTCGATGTACGAGGGCGGCTTCACCTCGGCGGCGCACGGCTGGTCGACCGGGGTGGTCCCGGCACTGACCAACGACCTGCTCGGCGCGACGCCCGTCACTCCCGGCTTCGCCACTTGGAGCGTCGCACCGCACCCGGGCTCCGTCACCTGGGCGCGCGGTCAACTTCCCACGCTGCACGGTCCGTTGACCGTCGGCTGGAAGCGCGGCGGCGGTGACCGGCAGTTCACGCTCGACCTGACGGCGCCCAAGGGGACGTCCGGTGTCGTCGACCTGCCCGCGGCGGGCACGCGCGTCACCGTCAAGGTCGACGGCCGGGTCGCCTGGGACGGCTCGGGGGCGCACGCCTTCCAGGCCATGCTCAAGGACGGCCGGGTGACACTGCGCGGCATCCCGGCGGGCAGCCACACGATCACGGTGACCGGCAAAGCGTCCTGAACCGTCCGCCGCACACGCCCTCTCCCGGACCGGCGCCTCGGCCGGGCCGGGAGCGGCCGGTCTCAGGAGCGGGCCGGGAGAGGCCGGTCTCAGGAACGGGCCGTGGATTCCGGGAGAGCCGTGGGTTCCGGGAGAGCCGTGGAATCCGGGACATCCGTGGAATCGACGTAGTGGACGGTCGGCCGGGGGTGCATCAGGAAGTCGTGGTGCGAGATGTTCCAGGCGTACGCCCCGGCGAGCGCGAACAGCACCCGGTCGCCCGCGCGGAGTCCCGCCGCCGGGACCCGCCGGGCGAGCACGTCCTTGGGTGTGCACAACTGGCCCGCCAGCGTGACCAGTTCACCGTCGGCCGCCGAGCGCGGCCACGGGTGCGGCCAGTCGTCGACCGGCAGCAGCGCGCAGGGCTGGTCGTGGCCCTTGGCCGCCGGGGTCCGCAGATGGTGGGTGCCGCCGCGCAGCACCGCGAACTCCTCGCCGTGGCTGGGCTTCACGTCCAGCACGTCGGTGGCGTACCAGCCGCAGTACGCGGTCAGGGCGCGGCCCGGTTCGATGCGCAGCAGCGGTCCGGGGTGGGCGTCGAGCAGCCGGGCGAGCCCCTCGCCGTACGCGGCCCAGTCGAAGCGGTCCGCCGGGCGGGTGTAGTCGACGGCCATGCCGCCGCCGACGTTGACCTCCCGGAGCGGGACGCCGTGCCGCGCCGTGAGGTCACTCGCCCAGGCGACCACGGCCTCGGCGACGGCGAGCAATCGCGGCGCCGGGAGGCCGCTGGCCAAATGGGCGTGCACACCGCGCAGTTCGAGGTGCGGGTGGCTGCCGTCGGTGAGCGCGCGGACGGCCGCGTCGGCCTGCGCCGGATCGAGGCCGAAGGGCGAGGGTCCGCCGCCCATGGCCAGCACACCCGTCGCCAACTCCCCCGGTGCGACAGCGAGGTTGAAGCGCAGCAGCACGCCGACGCGGCTCCCGCGCGCGGCCACGAGATGCGCGAGCACGCGCAGTTCGTACGCGCTCTCCACGTGGAAGCGGTCCACGCCGAGGTCGAGCGCGGCCGTGATCTCGGCGGGGGTCTTCCCCGGTCCGCCGAAGGCCAGCGGGCGGCCCGGCACCGCCGCCGCCACATGGGCGGCCTCGCCGCCGGACGAGACCTCGTAGCCGGTCACGTACGGGCCGAGCGCCGCCAGGATCTCCGGCTCCGGGTTGGCCTTCGCCGCGTAGTACAGCTCCGCCCGCTCGGGCAGCGCCGCCCGCACGGCCGCCGCGTGCGCGCGCAGCGCCGCCAGGTCGTAGAGGTAGGCGGGCAGTTGGGCGGTCGGAAGGGCGAGAGCCGTGGTCCGTACGGAGTCGGGGACGGCGACAGGTGCGGGTGCGGGTGCGGGTGCGGGTGCGGTCATGACTGCGTCCTCGCGTCGTCGGGATCGCGGTCGGCGCCGCGCACGGGGTGTCCGGGTCCGCCGTCCGGTGCCGGCAGGACGTCCTCGGCGAGGGGCGACGGCAGGCGTACGTATCCCGCGAACCGGTCGGCCGCGCGTTCCCAGCGGGTGAGGAGATTGGCCTTGGCGGGCAGCGGCGCTCCGGCGAGCAGGGCGTCGAGCCGGGGGTGATGGCCGTGCTCGTCCGCGTGGTCGCGGATGGCGCGGCGGACCTCGGCCCACAGGGCGGGTTCGGTGTCCGGGTGGAGGTCGGCGAGGGCGGCCAGCATCTCGGCGACGTGGTTGACCAGCAGGCAGTAGACCACCCGGTCCCAGCCCCGGTCGGCGTCGTAGCGCAGGGGCTCCGCGACCTCGGGCGGCAGCGCGGCGAGGGCGTCGGCGCAGGGGCCCGAGAGCAGTTCGGGGACCAGTTTGGTGCCCTCCAGGTCGCGGAAGAGCACCTGGACGGGGTCGCCGTCGGTGTCGACGCAGACCAGCACGTTCTGGAGGTGGGGTTCGAGCACCACGCCGTGGTCGAAGTAGGCGGCAAGCACCGGGGGTACGAGCAGCCGCAGGTAGGCGCGCCACCAGCGCAGGGCCGCCGCCGGGCCGCCGTCCGCGACCAGCCGGGAGATGTGCCCCGGTCCTGTCGGGTACTCGTCGGCGACGGCGGCGGCCAGCAGCGCGGTGCCGCCGGGCCCGAGCCGCCGGTCGAGCCCTTCCCTGACGATCACGCCGAAGCCTTCGAGCAGCGACTGGTCGGGGCGGCCGTCGCGGCCGGGCAGGGCCAGGCTGCGGTAGGCGGGCTCGCGCAGGACGTCGGCGCCGGGGAAGCGGGCGGCGAGGTCGGCGAAGGCGGGCCGCAGCATCCGGGTCAGGGCGACGGCCCCGGCCAGTTCGTAACTGGCGTTCTTGCGCAGGCAGTTGGTGATCCGCACATTGAGGCTGAATTTGAGGAACGTGTCGCCGTCGTAGAGGGTGCGGACGGAGGCGGTGGCGGCGAAACGGGTCCTGCCGGGGCCCAGGTCCAGCACGTCGCGGCGGTCCAGGGCGGCGCGCAGCGCGGGGTGGCGGCGCAGCAGGTCGTACTGCCAGGGATGGGCGGGCAGCAGCCGGTAGCCCGTGGGCACGGCCGCGAGCCGGTCCAGCGGGTCGGTGGCGCCGGGCTCGGCGCACTCCTGAACGGTCAGATCCTCGCGCACGGCGAGCAGCCGCAGCGGGAAGGACGCCGAGGTCTCCGGTGCGTAGGCGGCCCATGAACCGGGTTCGCCGCCACGGGACTTGGGGGCCGGGTGGAAGCGGTGGCCGTAGACGAGCGACTGTTCGGAGGCGAGGTATCCGGCGAGCGGGAGCCCGGCCGCGACCGGGCGCGGGGCGCGCAGCGCGGTGGCGACTCCGTGGTGGCTGGACTCCACCTGGTCGAGGAATTCGTCGTTGGGCACGCCGGTGAGCGAGGTCAGCTCGGCGTGGGTGTGTTCGGCCAGCCGTCGCCAGTCGATCTCGGTCCAGTCGTCGTGGCCGGTCTGTTCCGCGACCGGTCCCGCGAAGCGGTGCGCGCCGAGCAGTGAGGTGCGGCGCAGCGCGACCCGCAGCCGTACTCCGGTGCGGGGCAGCCGTACCAGCAGGCGGCCGTCGATGACGGCGGTCTGGTGCTCGGGCCCCGACACCTCGCGGAGCAGGCAGTTCAGCAGGGTGTGGGCCACGGCCCGGTCCGCGTCGGGCAGTCCCGCGTGCCGGGCGCAGTCGGCGGGTCCGGTGATGGTGGGCAGCGTCATCAACGGCTCCGCAGAAGGTAGTTGGGTCCGGTGGTGTAGTGCTTGTTGATGTCGGTGGCTCCTGAGCGGTCCTTGGTGAGCAGCGTGCCCGCGCTCACCATCGCTTTGACGGGCAGGCGCGGTGCGTCGAGCACACGCGCGCGCAGGGTCTCGCCCGCTTCGCCCGGCCCGGTGCCGAGCCGCCGCGCGGCCCGGTCGAGCAGGTCGCGTACGCGGCCGAGCAGGTCTTCCAGCGGGGCGCGGCCGAGCCGCGCGAGAGCGAACGCGTAGGCGCCCGCGCACAGATGGACGGTGATGGTGGTGAACAGATCGGCCACCGGGCCGTCGTCGTCCACCAGGATGCGCGGGTCGTCGAAGGCGGCGCGCTCCGGTGCGTCGGGGCCGAGGGCCGCGCGCAGCCGCACGCGGTTGACGCGCAGGCCGTCGTCGTCCTTGAGGAGCAGGCGCAGCCGGGTGCGGCCTTCGGGGTCGTCCAGCAGCAGCGAGATGTTCTGCTGGTGGGACTCCAGGGCGATGCCGTATCCGAAGAGCGTGGTCTGCCAGTCGAGGAGCAGGGTGAGGACCGCGTCGAGCAGGGCGAGCGGGTCACCGCCGTAGTAGCGGTCGGCGATGTGGTCGATGACCGGCCGGCCGTCGGGGGCCTCGGCGAGCAGCGCGGCCATGGGCAGGACGGCGCAGCCGTCGAGGCCGGGCGGGTGGCGGCGGACGAGCACGGCGAGGAGTTCGTGGCCCGCGTGCGCGAACCGGGTCTCGTCGGCGTGCAGCACGCTGTCGCGGAAACGCGGTTCGCGCGCGGTCACCGCCTCCAGCAGCCGCTGCCCGGCCGCGCCGTCGATCAGGCTGCCCGGTTTGATCGTGCGCCGGTTGAGCAGCCCCAACGTCGAGGTGGCCAGGGGCAGTTTGAGGTGGGTGCCGGGGTCGGCGAGGACCGCGACGGTGCGGGTCGACAGTGTGGGCGCCACGTCCAGGTAGGTGCGGTCGGCCAGTACGGACCTGCCGTCGAGGCCGGTGGCGCGCAGCGCGTCCCGCAGCGGGCCGTCCGCCGTGAGGGGGTGGACGGGGAAGGCGACATGGGTGCCGTCCAGCTCCTGCGGCAGGCCGAGGGTGAGGGCGGACGGCCGCAGAACGCCGAGGCCGAGGCCGTCGGGTGCCCGATCGCCGTCCGCGCCCTGCACGGTGACGGCCTCCCTGGGCAGGGCGAGCCAGCGCAGGGCGAAGCGTGGCGCGAATTCGGGCGCGTGGGCGAGGAGTTGACGTTCCGTCAGTCCGCTGCGGGCGGCGGAGGTCGGGTGCACCGGGTGGCCGTACCGGGCGGCCAGGGTGTCGTACGCGAGGGCGCCGGTGAGTCCGGTCCACCCGGCGGGGTCGCCGCCGTGGCGTGCGGTGAGCCGGGCAACGGTGTCGGCGCGGGTCGCGGTCCGCAGCCGCAGGGCGGTCAGCGCGTCCCGGTACTCGTCCGCGAAGGCGGTGAAGCCCGCGCGGTCCTCGGGCGCCGCGAGAGTGCGCAGCGCCGCCAGGACGTCCTCGCCGGTCGTCAACTCCCGCCCGCCGGGCTCCTGGAGCAGCAGCGGAAGCCGGGCGGCGTACTCGCTCTGGAAGCCGTCCGCCGTGACCGGCAGCAGGAGCGCCGACTCCTCCCCTGCCGGGTCGGTCACGGGCAGCGGCAGCGGCAGCGCGTCCGCATCGGCCTCGGGGACCGGCAGTCGCAGCCAGTCGCCGTCGGGGCGGCGTACGAGGGCGCTGCCGGTGCGCAGGCGCACGACGTCCTCGCGCAGCAGCGTGCTCAACACGTCGAGCAGCAGGGCGCGTTCTTCGTCTCCGGCGGCCCGGCCGGTCACCGTCACGGCGTGATCTCCCAGCGGTGCTCGGCGAGGAAGCCGGTGACGGCCCGCTCCACGGCGTCCTCGTCGGGTCCGATGGCCCGGACGACGCCCAGCAGGTCGCGGTTGGTGCGGTGCAGCGGATGCCGTTCGCCGACCGCCCGCAACGGCCGGTAGGTCAGGCGCACGCCGTCGGCCGTCAGGTCGGCCGGGCCGGGGGCGGCGGTGAGGGTGCCCGCCTGCCGCGCGTAGGGGTAGTCGAGCCGGGCGGCGCGGCCGGTCGCGGTACGCAGGTCGGCCGGGAGGGATTCGCCCAGATGGGTGCGGAGGATGTGTTCGAAGAGCGGCAGGTCGAGCAGTTCGGCCAGCAGCAGGTCGCACTGGTCGCCGATGGCGCGGTAATTGACCTCGATCAGGCGCGCGCGCCCTTCGTGCAGCACGAATTCGGTGTGGCAGGCGCCGAATCCGACGCCGAGGGCGTCGAGTTGGGCGAGGACCTGGTCGACGACGGGCGCGGGGTGCGCGGGGACGAAGGTCAGCCGCTCCTCGATGAAGTACGGCGGCGGGGACAGCGTGGTGCGGAAGCCGCCCAGCACATGGCGGGTCGTACCGTCGCCGAGGGTTTCCAGGGTGAGCAGTTCGCCGGGCAGGAACTCCTCCACGACCAGTGCGGCGCCCGGCCGGTCGGCCTGGATCCGCCGGACGCGGCGCTCCAGGTCCGCCGGGTCCTCGGCGCGTACGACGTCCTCGCTCGCCACGCCCTCGCGCGGTTTGACGACGCAGGGGTACGGCACGTCGAGTCCGGCGAGGCAGGCCGCCGGGTCCTGGCCCGCGGGCACCTGCGCCGACCACACCGTGTCGACGCCCGAGGCGGCCAGGACCCGGCGCGTCTCGGCCTTGTCCTTGGTGCGCAGCGCGGCCTGCCAGCTCTTGGCGGGCAGGCCGAAGTAGTCGGCGGCCAGGGCGGCTTGGACCTGGAGGTGGTCGCTGTTGGTGAAGACGGCGTCCGGCGGCCGATAGGTGGAGACGCGGGTGATGACGGCGCGGAAGTCGCGTACGTCGCACTCCAGGACGCCGACCGCCGGATCGTCTCCGTACGCGGCCCGGTGCGCGGCGGGCTGGTCGGTGAGGACCGTGACGTCCAGGCCGAGGCGGCGGGCGGCCGGGAGGAATCCCTCGGTGACCGAGTCGGTCGGGTTCAGAGCCAGCACATAGAGCCGCATGGGGGTCCACTTCCGGGCGCGCAGTCGTTCGGGCCGACGGTCGTGGGACGACCGGTGACCAGGGGCGCGACGAGCCTAGGTTAGGCATGCCTAACTCTGTCAATTCGCCCCGGCGCGGCGCCGGTTGACGGCCGTGGGCACCGGCGCGTCGGTGCGATTGTCATGCCGTCCGCTGATCCGATCATGTCCACCGACCGGCGCGCGCGACACCGATTTCCGCCGTGCCCGGAGGTCCGCCGCCGCCCCGGTTCGCACGCCGTCCGTCCACCGTCCGACCTGAGCGCGGACGGGCGGTGGACGGACCTTGGACAGCAGGTGAAGCGGGCCGAACCGCCCTACGCCATACGGGGGTTCGGGTGGCGCCGGGCCGCGGCGGCGTCGTTAGCATGTCCGGAGATCCGCGATCTCCCTTGGCTCTCCGTGCGATCGGGGCCAGGGCGGAGGGCGGCCGATGACGTCGGATGGAGGTCCGGGTGGACGGTTTCGCCGAGGCGATGCTGGAGCGGGTGCGCGTGGCTCGGGAGGCGGTGGCCGCCGCGGGGCGGGCGGGGGACGCGTACGCGTTGGCCGTGGCCTGCGACGAGTTGGACGACGCGCTCCGGATCGCCCGCGCGAACGGGGTCGACGCGGACCTCCCGGAGGACGGGGACAACGGCGGCGCGGAGACCGGCGGCTGACCGCGGCCGGACGCCCGGCCCGCACTCCCCCGGCACCGCACCCGTCCGGCCCCGATCCCCCTGGCGCGAACCCGCCTGTTATCCGCCGCCGCCCATGGGCAGCCTGGGAGCAGGGGTCCCGATGCGGCGTCCGCCCCGCCGTACAGTGTCCGGCACACCGCGACGAGGGGATTCGGCATGATCACCGAGCCGGAGATGGTCGAGGAGCCGGAGCCCGACCGCCCCGCCCCCGACATCCTGAGCGGCGCGGGTCACGCGCCGCCGTCGCTGCGCTCCGCGCTCTCCCGGCTGCGCGCCCGCCTCCCGCCGCCGCGCTCCCCCGCGGACCCGTACCGCGTCCGCGACACGGGCGGCGGTCACGGCGGCGAGGACAGGGGCCCGACCCTCAAGCCCTGGCGGCCACGGCCCGAGGGACGCCGGGGCCGCGTGCTGTGGGCGCTCGGCGGCGTCGTCACGGCGTCGGCGGTCTGGCTCGCGGTCCTCCAGTTCACCGGGTACGGCGGCCCGCGGCCGGACCTGCACGGCTATCACCTCGCGGACAACCCGTGCACCAGCGACAATCTCCAGCCGCTGTCCGACGCCTTCGGCACCGAATTCCTCCAGGGCATCCCCGTGATCACCAAGGGTCCCGCCCTCGATCACGCCGCCTGCACCCTGACCACGTCGGTGACCGGGAGCGGCGACTGGGAGACGACGTACACGGTCACCGTCACCGTCGACCTGCACAAGAAGTCCGACGTGCACGCCGAATTCGCGGACCTCTCGCATGTGATCGTTCCCGACCCCACGACCGCGGGTTCCGGCGACTTCCTGTTCATGACCGACTCGCCCGAGGTCACCAAGGCGTTGCGCGGCCTCGGCGACCAGGCGTTCACGATCTACGGCACCGCGCGGCAGGCCGTCACCGTCCGGCACGGCGGCGCCGTCTTCTCGCTCAGCGTGGACGGCATCAAGCAGTGGAACGGCGTGGCCGCCCGCCCGCTGAACGCCGACGGCTCCCCCATCGAGGCGACCCCCGCCGACACCATCGCGCTGCGCCCGGCGCTCATCCGGGCCATGCGCCACCTGATGAGCGCCCTCGCGCACTGAGCCGAGCCCCGTCGAACCGAACCGAGTGCCGAGCCGGGCCGAGCCGAGTGGAGCCGGGCCGAGCCGGGCCGACTCAGCCCACCGGCCCGGCGCGCGGCCCGCCGCCTCACGTGCCCAGGACGGCCCGCAACTCCGGCTGGAGCGCGTCACCGTGGGCGCGCACCATGTCGTCGCACAGCTCCCAGATCCGTTCGACGGGGAGCGAGGCGGCCGTCGCCGGGTCGGTCATGGCGGCGTGCCGGATGTGGCGGGGGTCGCCCTCGATCGCGGCGCGGACGACGAGGTCGGTGGTGCTGAGGTAGGTGCGGTTCAGCGCGGCGCACTGCGGCGGCAGCGCGCCGATCCGGGTGGGCTGGACGCCCAACGCGTCGACCAGGCACGGCACTTCGACCGTACCGGCGGCCGGGAGGTCGTCGATGAGGCCGTGGTTGGGCACATTGCCGTAGATGGTGCGCGGGGTGCCGGTGGTGATGCTGTGGATCACCTGCGGCGCGTACTCCATCGTGCCCTCGACCGGCAGCGGGAGTCCGGCGGCGAGCGCGGCGCGGGTCTTCTCGTACGCGGCCACGTTCTCGTCCACGATGCCGAGGTACGCGCCGACGGGCAGCCGCAGCCGCTCGATCTCGCTGTCGTGGTGCAGGTACCAGGGCACGTACTCGGAGGAGTGCTCGCTGGTCTCGGTCGGGTAGTAGCCGAGCCGCCGGTACATGTCGACGCGGACCCTGCGGCGCAGTTGCGGGTCCTGCGCGATGAGCGCGTCGAGCCGCGGGTAGACGTCCTCGCCCTGGTACTCGAAGCGCAGCACCCACGCCTGGTGGTTGACGCCCGCCGCGTGGTAGGTGACCTCTTCCAGCGGGATGCGCAGCAGCTCCGCGAGGTCGTGCATCGTCCAGTACACCGAGTGGCACAGGCCGACGACCCGGGTCAGCCCGGTCGCCTCGGCGAGGTACTGCACGTTCATCGCCATCGGGTTGGTGTAGTTGAGCAGCCAGGCGTCGGGGCAGACCTCCGCGATGTCCCGGCCGAGTTCCCGCAGGACGGGGAAGGTGCGCAGCGCGCGGAAGATGCCGCCGACGCCGAGGGTGTCGCCGATGGTCTGGCGCAGGCCGTGGCGGGCGGGGACGTCGAAGTCGGTACGGGTCGCCTCGCCCATGCCGACCTGGATGATGTTGATGACGAAGTCGGCGCCTTCCAGGGCCGCGCGGCGCTCGGCGTGCGCGGTGATCAGCGGCGCCGCGCCGCGCTCGGCCGCGATGTGCCGTGCGGCCCCGTCGGCGGTGGCCAGCCGCTCGGCGTCGATGTCGTGCAGCGCGATGTGCACGTCCTTGAGCTCGGGGAAGGCGAAGAGGTCGGCGAGCAGGCCCTGGGTGAAGACGACGCTTCCGGCACCGATGAAGGCGATCTTGGTCGTACGGGCGGCGCCGCTGGTCGTCGTGCGGGGTGTGGTGCTGGCTGTGCTCATGACGGGTTCTTTCCGTTGCGGGTGGTGGCGGCGCGGGAGGCGCCGAGCGCCTCGTCCCAGGTGGGTTGGGCGGTGGTGCCGCCGTGCGCTCGGGTGGACAGGGCGCCGCAGGCGGCGGCCAGGGCGAGGGCGGCTGCCAGGGGCAGGCCCGCCAGGGTGGCGGCGACGAAGCCGGCGTCGAAGCTGTCGCCCGCGCCGACGGTGTCGAGCGGCCGTACGGGGACGGCGGGGGCGCGCAGCGGGCCGCGGCCGTCGTGGGCCAGGGCGCCGTCCGCGCCGTTCTTCACCACCACCAGCGGACCGCGCGCGGCGAGCAGGGCCGCGGCCCGCTCGACGTCGGCGGGCTCGGGGTCCCCCGCCGGGATCTTCCCGCGCGCCTCGGGGTCACCGGACGCGGCCTCCCCGCCGGCCGCCAGGGCGCACGCCTCCCTGGCGTTCGGCAGCAGGATGTCGGTGACGGGGAGCAGCGCGGCGATTCCGGCCGGGTCCCAGCCGCCCGCCGGGTCGTCGTTGGTGTCGAGCGAGGTGGTGGCGCCGTGCGCGCGGGCGGTGCGGAAGAGGTCGGGCAGCGCGGTCGCGAGTCCCGGCAGCAGGAAGTACGAGGCGGCGTGCACATGGCGGCTGTGCGCGAGCAGCGCCTGGGGCACGTCGGCGCCGACGGTGGCCGTGAGGGTGCCGGGCGCGGTGAGGATGGCCCGGTCGTCGCCGCGGGTGAGCACGGTGGTCAGCGGCGTCGGCAGGTCCGGGTCCACCCGCAGCGCCGCGGTGTCGACGCCGCGCTCGGCCAGGGCGGTACGGACGTACCTGCCGGTGTCGTCGTCGCCGATCCGGCCGGCGATGGCGACCTTCAGGCCGAGCCGGGCGGCGCCGCACGCCATGATCGCGGCGGAGCCGCCGAGGGTCAGCAGGCCGGTGGGGACGAGCTGTTCGCGCTGGCCGAAGGCGAGCGGGGCGTCCAGCGGCCCCAGGACGATGTCGGGATTGGCGTCCCCGATGACGAGCAGGTCGAACGTGTCCGGCATGAGCTGGCTTTCTGTGGTGGTGGGGCGGAAGTCCGGCGGCGGGAGTCCGGGCGGTGTCCCGTCATCCCTTCGGGCGACGGAGCGGGTCCGTCCGTCCTCGGGCGACGGGGCGGTGTCCCGTCAGCCCTTCAGGCCGCTGGAGGTGATCGACTGGATGAACTGCTTCTGCGCCGCGAGGAAGGCGAGCAGCACCGGCAGGACGGTCAGGACGTTGCCCGCCATCACCGCGGACCAGCGCGTGTGGTGCAGGCCCTGGAAGGTGGTCAGGCCGAGTTGCAGCGTGTACTGCGTGTCGTGGTTGATGGCGATCAGCGGCCAGGTCAGGTCGTTCCAGGTGCTGAGGAAGGTCAGCACCGCGACCGTGCTCAGCGCGGGCCGCGACAGCGGCAGCACGATGAGCAGCAGCACGCGCAGCCGTGAGCAGCCGTCGATCCACGCGGCCTCCTCCAGCTCCCTGGGCAGCGAGAGGAAGAACTGCCGCAGCAGGAAGACCGCGAAGGGCGTGACCAGCGACGGCACGATGAGCGCGCCGAGGGTGTCGATCAGGCCGAGCCGCTTCATCACCAGGAAGGTCGGGATCATGGTGAGCTGGAACGGGATCGCCATGGTGGCCAGCATCAGCACCAGCAGGGTGCGCGAGCCGGCGAACCGCATCCGGGCGAAGGCGTATCCGCCGAGCGCGCCGAAGACGAGGTTGGAGACGACCGCGACGACGGAGACGATCAGCGAGTTGGCGAACCAGCGCGGGAACAGCGCGTTGCCGAGCACGTAGCGGTAGCCGCCGAGGTCGATGTGGGAGGGCCACAGCGCGGGCGGGAAGCGGTTGATCTCGGCGTTGCTCATCACCGAGCTGACCAGCAGCCAGATCAGCGGGACCGCGAAGAGCAGGGCGAGCGGGGCGAGCAGCAGGTGCCAGCCGCTGAAGGGCAGCCGCGACCGCCGGGGGCGGGGCGCGCTCGGCCGCGGGGCGTCGGCGTTCCCGGCGCCGGGCGGCGCCGCGTCGGGCAGGGCTGAGGTGACGGTCATCGCGGGGCTCCTTCGAGGCGTACGGGCTCGCGGCGGCGCAGGGCCCGCGTGCCGACCGCGATCACCAGCAGGGCGAGCGCGAGCACGTAGGCGGCGGCTGCCCCGTAACCGGCGGTGAAGTTCTTGAACGCCTGCTCCCAGATGAAGTAGACGATCACGGTGGTGGAGCCGAGCGGTCCGCCCTTGGTGGTGACGTAGACGAGGTCGAAGACTTGGAGGGAGTTGATGGTCTGCCACAGCAGCAGGAAGACGTTGACCGGGGTGAGCGTCGGCAGCACGACGTGGCGCAGCAGTTGGCGGCGTCCCGCCCCGTCGAGTCTGGCGGCCTCGATGAGGGACTGCGGCACGTCCTGGAGCGCGGCGAGGTAGACCACGACGCAGAAGCCGGTGCCGCTCCACAGGGAGATCGCGACGAGGACGAGGAGGGCCTGCGAGGGATCGGTGAGGAACCCCTGCGGGGAGACGCCGATGGAGTGCAGTACGGAGTTGGCGGCGCCGAACTGCGGGTCGAGGATGAAGGAGAACAGCACGCCCTGCGCGGTGGCCGAGATGACGAACGGTACGAAGATCAGGGTGCGGTAGACGCCGACGAGCCGGATGCGCCGGTTGAGCGCGAGGGCGAGCGCCAGGCCCAGCAGCATGCTCAGCGGGACGTACAGCGCGGTGTACTCCAGGGTGTTGCGCACCGCCTGGCTGAAGTGCGGGTCCTTGGACAGGGCCCGGTAGTTGGCCAGGCCCACCCAGCGGCTGGGGGTGACCAGGTCGTCCGCGCGGAAGGACAGCAGCAGCGACCAGACCACGGGGACGACGCTGAGGCCGAGGATGACCACGATCGAGGGCGCGATGAAGGTCCACGCGGTCGCGGACTCGCCGCGCAGCCTGCGGCGGCGGGCGCGCAGTTGCTGTGCGTGCTCGCGGTCGCGGTCCTGGTCGGACAGGGTGAGCGGGGCGGGGCGGCGCTGCGCGGGGCCCGGCCTGTGCCGGGGCAGCAGCCGCGGCGTGGTTCTCGACATGGGTCTCCTCAACGCGGGATGAGCAGTGCGGCGTTGGCTTCGTGCGCACAGTCGCGCAGTGCCTTGGCGGGGGTGCTGCGGCCGAGCAGCACCGCGGTGATCGCCTGGCCGAGCGCCTCGGAGATCTGCGGGTAGGCGGGGTGGGCGGGGCGTACCCGCGCGGTCTCCAGGGCCTTGGTGAAGACCGACAGACCCTCCGTGCGGGAGCTGCGGTCCTGCCACGCGGGCAGCGCCTGGGTGCTGCGGCTGAGCGGGAGGCTGCCGGCCTGGATGTCCCACCGCACGTCCTGCGGCGGCTGGATCAGCCACTCGACGAAGGTGCGGGCGGCGGCGACGCGCGCCGAGCCGTTGTCGAAGACCGTCCAGGTGTCGGGCCCGGAGATGGTGACCTCTTTCCCGCTGTAGCTGGGCAGCGGGACGACGTGGTAGTCGATCTTGGCCTGGATGACGTCGGGCAGTTGCCAGGGGCCGGTGGGGACCATGCCCATCCGGCCGGAGAGGAAGACCTGGTACATCTGCTCGCTGCCGGGCTTGGGGTCGATGTAGACGCTCTTGTCGGAGGCGAGGGTGGCGATGGTCTCCAGGGCGCGGACGCCGGTGTCCTCGAAGCCGATGCCGTGGCCGTCGGCGGAGATGACCTCGCCGCCGAGGTCCCAGATCATCGGCCAGATCCGCCAGACGGTGTCCTCGTCGCCGACGCCCGGCCAGCCGGTGCCGAAGGTGCCGTCGGCGTGGCTGGTGAGCTTCTTCGCGGTGGCCGTGAACTCGTCCCAGGTCCAGCCGGGCTCGGGCAGCGGCACTCCGGCGCGGGCGAAGAGCTTCTTGTTGCAGACGACGGCGAGCGAGTCGATGAGCGCGGGCGCGGCACGTACCCGCTTGTTGACGGTGACGGCCTCGCGGGCCGGGGTCCAGAAGTCGTTCCAGGGGGTGGGGCCGTGGGCCATCGTCGCCGTGAGGTCCACGACCTTGGGGCTGCGGGCGATGCTGGCCAGGTCCGAGCCGAAGATGTAGGCGATGTCGGGGTACGAGCCGGAGGCGAGCGCGGCGGTGACCTTCTGGAGCATGGCGTCGGACAGGACGCCGCCGCCGGGGTCGACCCTGATCTTCGGATGGGTGCGGTTGAACTCGGCCACCAGTTGCTGGATCGCGGCGCGGCCGGTGTCGGTCTGGCCGTGCCACAGCTCGACGGTGACCCGGCCGTCCGCGCCCACGCCGTCGCTCTCGCCGGTGCCGCAGCCCGCGAGCAGCGCGCCCGCGGCGGCGCCGGAGAGCAGTCCTGTGCCGCGGCGCAGGACGTCACGGCGGGAGAGTCCGGTGTCCCGGCGCGGGTGCCCGGCGGGCGGCGGGTCGCCGGGGAGCGGGCTGCGGGGCAGGACGGGGCCTGCGGTCATCGGTGCCTCCAGAAGGCGGAAGTGCGAGTGCGGGTGCCGGGCGGCGGCTGGGGGGCGGGGCCGTTGCCCGTGCCGGGCGGCGGGGGCCCGGTGCGCCGACGGGGGCGGCGCACCGGGCCGGCCGCGGCCGGCCGGCGGTCCCGACGGCCGGCGTGGTCGGCCGGGCGGGCGGAACAGCCGGTCGGCGGGTTCAGCGGGTCAGCAGGTCTGGCGGACGTATCCGCTGGTGCCCAGCGGTACGACGTCCACGTCGCGGCGGACGACGCTGAGCTTCGTGCCGTAACCCGAGCACGCCTTCTGGAGGCCCTTGGCGGTGTACTCGATGACGATCACGTTGTTGCCGAAGCCGGAGGTGTAGTCGCCGCACTCGTTGTACGTGGCGCATTCCTCGGCGACGGCGAAGTCCAGGCCGTTGGCGACCCGGTCGCCGGACAGTTGCGGGGTGTTCTTCTGCGCGATCGCCATGTTCTTGGAGTGCGCGTGGGCGGAGAGGAGCTTGATGTACGACTCGGCCTCGGCCTTGGTCAGGTAGCCGGAGAAGCGGTCGTAGGTGTCGAAGTTGTCGGGTTCGACACCCTGGAAGCCCTTGGCCGCGCACTGGTCGACCCAGCCGTTGACCTTGGCGGCGATCCGCTGCCGCTTGTCGGCGGTGCGGATGTCGAGGATCGCCTCGTTCCAGTCCTTGTCCTTGACGACGGCGCCCTTGGAGTCCCGCAGCAGCAGGTCGGCGTCCCACTGGCCCTCGGCGCCCTCCTGGGCCTGGAAGGCGTTGACGTAACAGATGTTGTAGACCCCGGCGGCGGCCGGAGCGGTGTAGTCGCGGCTGACCACGGAGACACCGGCGGGCGGGGTGTAGGGGCCCCCGATCTGGTAGTCGAATCCGGCGTGCGCCGGAGGCGGGGAGACGGACTGGGGCGCGGCCCCTGCGGAATCGGGAGCGAGTGAGGGGACAGCCACGACTGCGGCGACGGCCGCGAGGGCGGCCAGACTCCGACGGGACCGGACACGATTCATGCGCATCATCGAGCTCCTGATGATGGGGGGTACGTCCCCGCCTCGGACGCTGACAGCGATCCTGGCGACTTTGTCCGGGCTTGCGGCGCACGGCCGCCCACCGGCTAGGCGTACCTCTGACGTCGGTGCTCAACTCCGACGTTCGCCAGGAGTTAACCGCGCAGAATTCGTCATGTCAACCGCCCTCTTCTGCGCAAATCATGCTCACTTACGCATCGGAGTGCGCATTATGCTGCACGCATGCTGAGAACTGAGCGTCATGCGCGCATACTTGAGCATGTCTCCGCCAGGGGCGGCATCGACGTCCACGAGCTGTCCCGGCTGCTCGGCGTCTCCACGGCCACCGTCCGGCGCGACCTCCAGCACCTGAGCGAACTCCACCTGCTGCGCCGCACCCACGGCGGGGCGGCGGTCGGCCCGGTCGACCTGGAGGTCCCGCTCCAGCACCGCGCGGGCCGCAGCCGACCGGAGAAGCAGGCCATCGCGAGGGCGGCGGCGGCCCTGGTGCCGGACGGCGCGGTGGTCGGCATGAACGGCGGCAGTACGGTGACGGAGGTGGCCCGGCTGCTGGCCGCCCGAGGACCGCTCACCGTCGTCACCAACGCCGTGAACATCGCGGCCGAGTTGGTTCTGCACAAGCACGTGACGCTCGTCGTGATCGGCGGCAACGCCAGGAACGCCAGCTATGAGCTGGTGGGCCCGATCGCCGAGAAGACCCTGGCCAGCTACCACACCGACATCGCCTTCCTCGGCGTCGACGGCATCAGCGCGGCCCACGGCTGCACCACGCACGACCAGTTGGAGGGCGGCACCGACCGCGCCTTCGCCGACAACAGCGACCGTACGGTCGTGGTCGCCGACCACACGAAGATCGGCCGGGCCACGCTCGCCAAGATCTGCCCGCTCGCCGAGATCCACGACCTGGTGACCGACGGGGCGGCGCCGGACGCCGAGCTGGCCCGTATCGCGGGCGCGGGCGTACGGGTGACGGTCGGCTGAGCGCTTTCCCTCACCACGGTCGGCCGCGTGCTGTGCGGGGGCGCGCCGACCGCTGTGCACGGCGCCGGGAAGCGCCGACCGCTGTTCAGAGAGCCGGGAAGCGCCGACCGTCGTTCACGGCGCCGGGGCGCGCCTGACGCGCAGGGTCAGCACCTCCGACTCCTCACGCCAGTAGGCGATGTTGTGCCGGGTGATGACCGTGTCGCCGTGCTCGGGACCGAGCACCCGCTCCATGTCGGCCAGCAGCTCCTCGAAGGCGCGCGCCGCGCCTGCCGCGTCCCCCGCCCGCCCCCGCAACCGCGCGACATTGTGCCGGGTGGTGAGCGTGTGCGGATGGTCCGGGCCGAGCACGCGGAGCCGGTCTGCCAGCAGTTCCTCGAAGGCGCGCGCCGCGCCGCTGACGTCCCCGGCCCGGCCGCGCAGCCGCGCGATGTTGTGCCGGGTGGTGAGCGTGTCCGGATGGTCGGGGCCCAGCACCCGCGCCGCGTCGGCCAGCAGCTCCTCGAAGGCGCGCGCCGCGCCCTCGGCGTCCCCCGCGCGCCCCTGCCAGTAGGCCAGGTCGTGCCGGGTGGTCAGGGTGTCGGGGTGGTCCTGGCCCAGCACCCGCACCATGTCGACCAGCAACTCCCGTAGCCCCTCGGCCGCTTCGGCCGTCTCCCCCGCGCGACCGCGCAGCCGGGCCATGTTGTGCCGCGTGCTGAGCGTGTCCGGATGGTCGGGGCCCAGCACCCGCAGCCGGTCCGCCAGCAGCTCCTCCAGCGCGGTGGCGGCGTCCTCCGCGTCCTGCGCGTACTCCGCCTCGCCGCTCCAGTAGGCGATGTTGCCGCGGGTGGTGAGCGTGTGCGGGTGGTCGGGGCCGAGCACCCGCAGCCGGTCCGCGAACAGTTCGCGGAAGGCACTGATCGCGCCCTGCGCGTCGCCCGCCGCGCCCCGCCAGTACGCCAGGTCGTGGCGGGCGGCGAGGGTGTCGGGGTGGTCGGGGCCCAGGTGCTGGTGGGTGGTCCTGGCCAGCAGCCTGAAGTGCCCGGCCGCGGCGGCCACCTGGCCCGCGACGCCCAGGCTCTCGCCGACCCGGTAGAGCAGCGCGTGCGCGTGCGGGCGGTGCAGGGCGCTCTCCGCCTTGCCGGTCAGCGCCGTGGTGTTGGCGCGCAGCGCCTGCGCGAGGTCGGTGTCGCGCTCGACCTCCGGCCAGACCGCGGTCAGTGCGTCGGCCGCGGTACGGGCCAGCGCGTCGTGGTCCGCCTCGCGGAGCGTGTCCCGGACGGCCCGCTGGATGAGCTGGTGGACACGGACCGCCCGGTGCCCGGTCTTCGGGGTGTGGTCGATCAGATTGAGCCCGTGCAGATCGCGCAGGGCCCGTACGGTCTGCTGCTCGGTGATCCCGCGCGCCGGGCACTGCTCGGGGGCGGCCCGGCGCACGACGCGGGTGAGGTGGTCGCGGACCGGCCCGCTGGTGAGCACCGGCTGCGGGATGCCGTTCGGGTCGAGCAGCGCGGCCAGCTCCAGCAGGGACCTGGCCAGACCCCGGGGACCGCGGGCGTCGGCGCGGTCCACCGACAGCGACCAGACGGCGGCCACGCCCGCGGTCTGGTCGTCGGGCAGGGTCGGCGGCCTGAGGTCGGCCAGCCGGGCCCGGTTCGCCAGCAGCGCGCGGTAGTCGTGGCAGCCGATGTCGGCGTCGATGAGATACGCGGCGGCCTGGGACAGGGCCAGCGGCAGTCTGCCCAGGTCCTCGGCGAGCAGCGCGACCTCCTCGGGCGCCTCCACCCGGCCGCGCGCGGCGAGCGCCTCCGTCAGATAGCCGGTCGCCTCCCGCGGGGTGAACAGGCCGACGGTCACCATGCGGCGGCCCGCGCCGGTCAGGGCGGCGTCCCGGCTGCGGGTGGTGACGACCGTACGGCCGAGGGGGTGGTCCGGCGGCCACAGGCCGGTGAGGTCGGCGGGGTCCGTCACATTGTCGAGGACCAGCAGCCAGCGGCAGTGTCCGGCCGCCGCGCCGGGGCCGGGCTCCAGCCAGGCCAGGAACTCCTGCGCGGCGCGCGCCGGTTCGTCCCGCTCGATGTGCAGCACCCGCGCGGCGGCGTCGGCGTACGCGTCGATGACGGCCTGCCGGGTCGAGGCCGTGACCCACATCAGCAGGTCGACCTCGCCCGCCCGCCAGGCGTGGTGGGCGCGCCGGGCGGCGAGCTGCGTCTTGCCGACGCCGCCCATGCCGGTGAGCACCTGGCAGACCACGGCGGTGCCGGGGCCGGTCAGCGCGGTGTCCAGGGCGTGGATCACGTCCCGGTGCTGGAACCAGTCGGCCGACCGGGGCACCACGCCGACCCTGACCGGCCAGTTGACCGGCGAGCGCGGCACGACATGCCAGTGGTGGTGCTGGTGGATGTCGCCCGCGACGCCCGCCGCGACACCGCCGCCGGCCGCGGTGACGGCGGAAGGGACCGGGGCAGGGACCGGGGCCGCCTGGGACCGGGCCTCGGCGTCGGTACGGGGCCGGGCCTCGGCCTCCGTGCGGCTCCGGCCCTCGGCGCGGACCCGCCACGGGGTGGCCGCGGGCAGCATCGGCAGCGTCGGGACGGTGTCCGAAGGCTCCGGCGCGCGCGGCGGCGCCACCGGCGCGGGTGCGTACGGCGGCGCGGGCGGTGCGTACGGCGGCGCGGACAAAGGGGCGGGGACGGCTCCGGGTGCGCTCAGCCCTGGGGCGGACCCGGCAGAGGAGGGTTTTCCATCCGTACGTCCCCCATCCGTACGTCCCCCATCCGTAACGACGCCGCGGACCCGTCCCGGGCTCGTACGTCGACGTCGCCGCCGACCGCGATACCGTCACCGGTGGCCGCCGTCGTCCCGGCGGGCGGGCCGCCCGGCGGTCCGCCGCCGTAGGGACGGTCCCGCAGCCGGTCCACCGCCTGCCGCAGCGCCGTGGCCAGCGCCGCGTCCCGCTCGACGGCCTCGTCGAGCGCGTCGGTCAGGCGGCGCCTGGTCCGCTCGGTGACCGCGCCCTCAGGGGCGGCGCACTCCTCGGTGGCCAGCCGCAGCGCGGGGTCCTCGCCGAGCAGCACGCGGACCAGCGAGTACAGCCGGTCGAGTTCGCCGACCTGGACCTCGTCCAGGTCGTGCCGCCGCTGCTCGGCACCGCTCGCTCGCCACGTGAGCCACACGCAGACATGGCCGACCGCGGCCTCGACACCCGTCACCCCGTACCCCCATGCGCTCACTCGTCTCCACCGACGGTAGCCAGCCGCGCGCGGCCCGGCATCCGATCTCGGCAAGCCGTCGCGAATTGGCACCGCGGGCACACGATTCCACAGACGACCCACGGTGCACACGCGTCAACTCCGGCCCCGGCCGGGGTACCTCGGCTCCTCAGGCGCCCCCGTGGTGCAGCGCGTCCAGGGCGGCCAGTTCGTCGGCGGTGAACCGCAGCGCGCCCGCGGCCACGTTCTCCACCAGGTGGTCGGGGTTGCCGGTGCCGGGGATGGCCAGGACGTGCGGGCCGCGCTGGAGGGTCCAGGCCGTCCTGATCTGGGCGGCGGTCACACCGTGGGCGCGGGCCGCGGCCAGCACCTGCTCGCTCTCCGCTGCGCCCGCCCCCGACTCGCGGCCCGCGCCCGCGATGGCGAAGAACGGCACGAAGGCGACGCCCTGTTCACCGCACAGGTCCAGGAAGTCGTCGTCCTCGCCGGGCAGTCCGAGCGCGTACTTGTTCTGTACGCACACCACCGGCGCGATGGCGCGGGCCTCGGCGAGGTGGCGCGGCCCGACGTTGGAGATCCCGAGGTGGCGGATCAGCCCGCGCTCGCGCAGTTCGGCGAGCGCGCCGAAGTGCTCGGCGATGGAGTCCGCGCCCTGATTGCGGTAGTTGACCACGTCGAGGTGGTCCCGGCCGAGCTGCCGCAGATTCTCCTCGACCTGTCCGCGCAACTGCGCGGGCGTCGCGGCGGGCAGCCAGGCGCCCGAAGGGTCGCGCCCCGGGCCGACCTTGGTGGTGATGACGAGGTCGTCGGGGTACGGCGCCAGCGCCCGGTTGATCAGCTCGTTGGCCGAGCGCAGGGCGGAGAAGTAGAAGGCGGCGGTGTCGATGTGGTTCACACCGAGTTCGACCGCGCGCCGCAGCACGCCGATCGCGCGCTCGCGGTCGCTGGAGCCGCTGTCGGGAGCGAACGCCCTGCCGTCCTGCGGCAGCCGCATCGCCCCGAAGCCCATCCGGTTGACGGTCAGATCTCCGAGCGTCCACGTGCCCGCGGCGTCCGCGGTGATCGTCGTCTCAGAAGTCATCGGAGGATTCTCCCACGGCGGCCCACAGTCGCCCCCGAGGAACGTCGAGGTGACATTCAGGCCACATCCGGAGTCCAGCGGGAGTGTCGCGCATCACCGTCGCGACCGGGACCGCGCGGGCCGCTCGGCCTTGTGCCCGCAGGTCATGCCGGGTCATAGTCGTTCTTGGCACCGCACCGAAACATTTCGGGACCGCCCGGCGGGGACCGGATCCGGCCGAAGCGGAATCGGCGCGGCGCCGCTGCGTGCCCGCCGTGTCCCCCTCCCCGGCCGCTGGGCTACAGGAGTGCAACAGTCGTTACGGGGAGGCTGACCCCAAAGCGGACCAAACGTTAACCTTGTCGCATCTTGCGGCCGTTTGGGACCGCTGGGGGAACAGCACAGAGCTCAGGGGGGCTCATGCGAAGAGCTGGGGCAATAACCGCTGCCTTCTCACTGGCGGCGGCTTCGATGATCGGATTCACCGCCGCGCAGTCCGCGTCCGCGCTCACCGCGCCGGTCGCGATGACCGCGGACGACCTGCCGACCTGGCAGACCAACGGCGTCGTGTGGGCGCTGGCCCAGGCGCACGGTGTGGTCTTCGCGGGCGGCACCTTCTCCACCGTCCGGCCGCCGGGCGCCGCCGCGGGCACCGGCGAGCAGCAGGCGCTCAACTTCCAGGCGTTCGACGCCGCCACGGGCGCGCCGACGTCCTGCAAGCTGTCCTTCACGGTCGGCTCGGGCACGGCGACGATTCGGGCGCTGGCCGTCTCACCGGACGAGTCGACGCTGTACGCGGGGGGCACCTTCGGTTCGGTGAACGGCGTTCCGTCGAGCAGCCTGGCGGCGATCGACATCGCCACCTGCACCGTGAGGACCACGTTCAAGGTGTCGGTCTCGGCGCAGGTCCGCAGCATCGTGGCGACGAACGACACGGTGTACATCGGCGGCAATTTCCTCACCGTCGCCGGGCAGCCCCGGCAGCGCTTCGCCGCGCTGACGACCACGGGCGCGCTCAAGCCGTTCACGGCCAACGCCGACAAGGCGGGCAAGGCCATGGTGCTCAGCCCGGACGGCACCAGGCTCGTCATCGGCGGCGACTTCAACACCGTCAACGGGGTCAATTCGCACGCGCTGGCCGTGGTCAACGCCACGACCGGCGCCAATGTGAAGACCTATCCGGGCTTCATCTCGGCGACCTCCACCGTGCAGGACCTCACGAGGGACGCCAGCGGCTTCTTCACCGCCAACGAGGGCACGGGCGGCGGTGTCTTCGACGGCCGCATCGCGCTCAACTTCAGCGACCTCAACCAGCGCTGGCGCGACACCTGCCTGGGCGCGACCCAGGCCGTCACCGTCTACAAGGGCGTGCTGTACAGCGGCTCGCACGCGCACGACTGCTCCAGCATGCAGCAGTTCCCGCAGCTCAACAACGACCGGCAGCACCTGCTCGCGGAGTCCGTCGACAACCCGAGGCCGCTGCTGGGCTGGTTCCCCGACACCGACGACGGCCCGGCGGGCACCGAGAAGATCGGTCCGCGCGCCCTCACCACCGCCTCCAGCGGCGGCACGGACTACCTGTGGGTGGGCGGCGAGTTCACCCGGATCGCCAGCAACGGCAACCGGCTCCAGCAGGGCCTGGTCCGCTTCCCGAGCGGCCCCGACACGCGCGCGCCGTCCGTACCGCTCCAGGTGACCGCGGCGAACGTGTCCGGCGGGGTACGGGTGAGCTGGCAGGCCAGCCTCGACCTCGACGACTCGACGCTGACGTACCGGATCTACCGCGACGGCACGCAGGTCGGCACGGTCACCGGTGACTCCAAGTTCTGGATCCGCCCGACGCTGACCTTCACCGACACCGCCGCCTCACCCGGCACCACGTACGCGTACCAGGTCACGGCGGGTGACGCGCCCGGCAACACCAGTGCCAAGTCGGCCGCGGCGGCCGTCACGACGCCGGGCGCGCCGACGTCCTCGACGGTGACGCTCAACGCGATAGCGGACAGTTACGTCAACGCGGGCGCGCCCTCGGCGAATTACGGCCCGGACCAGCAGCTCGCGGTGCGCGGCACGTCCGCGTACCACACGTACCTGCGGTTCGACCTGCCCGCCGCGCCCGGCGGCATGGTGCTCACGAGCGCGCGGCTGACCCTGCGCACCAGCTCCGACGCCATCGCGAACTCGGTCGACACGCTCAATGTGCAGCGTGTGACGGGGAGCTGGACGGAGACCGGGGTGACCTGGAACACCCGTCCCACGCTCGACCCGACGGTGCTCGGCACGGTGCCCGCGCCGACCGCGCTCCAGACCGACTACACCGCGACGCTCACCGTGGCGGCGCTGACGCCGGGGCTCGGCGGTCCGTACGATCTCGCGGTGACGTCCACCGGCACGGACTCGGCCTGGTTCTGGTCGAAGGACGCGCCCGGCACGTCGGGACATCCGCAGCTCGTCCTGACCTTCGCGAAGCCGTGACCGCGACCAGAGGCCGGTTCGCCGCGGCCGTCGTCATCGTGACGACGGCCGCGGCCGTCCTGGCCGGATGCGGCGGCGGACACGCGGACGCGGCGCGGGACCGCGCCGCCCCCACCAGCGAGCGCCCGGCCTCCTCCGCGCCCGCCATCGGCCCCGACGGCACCGCGGAGCCGTCCGCCTCGGCCTCGGCCGGTCCGGGCGGCGACGGCGGTGCGAACGGCGCCGACGCCAAGGAGTCGACCCTGCCCGAATCCCAGCTCACCCCGGCCACCGGCACGTTCACCGACCAGCAGAAGAGCTATCTGGTCGGAAAGGTGCCCAAGGGCATGGACCCGGCCGCCGTTCTCCAGACCGGCCAGGAGTCCTGCGACCGGATCGCCAACACCGCGGACGCGAGTCCGAAGCTGGCGAAGGAGGCCATCGCGGACGGCGAGATCGCGGACGCGAAGGACGCGATCACGTATCTCTGCCCGAAGTACAAGAGCCTGCTCCGGTAGCGGATCGACCGGCCCGCCCGCGCGGCGGGCCGGTCGGCGCCGGGGACGGTCCGGGTATCGGAATTGGCGCGCGCTCCTTCGGGGCCGCGGATTACGATGCCCGAGCCGTCCCCTTCGCCGTTGTCACCTGCCACGGCGCGCGGGCCCGGTGGTCAAGCAAACGCCGAGCCTGGGAAAGCGCGGGACGTGATGGTTCGTCGAGCACACCGCCGACGGCACGCCGTATCCGTCCGGAGGTGTCGGCGCTGCGCCGGGTGACCGCGTCCGAGGCGGCCCTGGCCGCGCACCGGCAGATCAACGCCACGGCGGTCGGCTATCCGCGCGACAGCGGTGTGCCCGCCCTGTTCGAGGAGCGCGCGCGGCTGCGGCCCGAAGCGCCCGCGGTCGAACAGGGCGCGCGCACGGTCGGCTACGGGCAGCTCGACCGCCTCGCCAACGGCCTCGCCCGTGACCTGCTGGCGCGCGGACTCCCGCCGGGCGCGACCGTCGGCGTGTGCCTCGACCGCTCTCCCGAACTGGTCGTCGCGCTGCTCGCCGTCCTCAAATGCGGCGGCTGCTACCTGCCGTTCGACGCGTCCTGGCCGGACGAGCGGCTGCGCGCGCTGCTGTCGGACGCCGACTGCCGGTGGGTGCTCACCGACCGGCCGGCGGAGCTGGCCGACCGGCTCGACGGCTGCCGGACCGTCCCGGTGACGCGGGGCGGTGTCGCGGAGAGCGAGCGCGGCCCGGAGGTCGAGGTCGCGGGCGACGCCGTCGCGTACGTCAACTTCACCTCGGGTTCGACCGGCCGCCCCAAGGGGGTGCCGGTCCGGCACCGCGGTGTGGTCCGGCTGGTGTCCGGCGCCCGCTACGCCCGGCTCGGCGAGGGCGGCAGGCTGCTGCAGCTGGCGCCGGTGACCTTCGACGCGGCGACCTTCGAGATCTGGGGCGCGCTGCTGACCGGCGGCACCTGCGTGCTCTACCCCGACGCGCGGCTGAGCCTGTCGAAGCTGGGGCGGGTGCTGCGCGAGAGCCGGGTCAATGTGCTGTTCCTGACCACGGCGCTGTTCAACTCCGTGCTGGACGAGGCGCCCGAAGCCCTCGACACGGTGGCCACCGTGCTGACCGGCGGCGAGCGCGCCTCGGTGCCGCGGCTGGCGCAGGCCGTACGCCGCTACGGCCCCGGCCGCCTGGTGCACGTCTACGGACCGACCGAGTCGACCACCTTCGCCACGTACCACCGGGTCGACGCGCTCCCCGCCGACGCGGCGGAACTGCCGATCGGCCGGCCGATCCAGAACACCCGGCTGTACGTGATCGACACGGACGGCGACGACGGCGGTGAGCTGTGCGAGCCGGGGCGCGCGGGCGAGATCTGGCTGGCGGGGGACGGTCTGTCGCCCGGATATCTGGGGATGCCGGAGCTGACCGCCCGGCTGTTCGTGGAGCGCGAGGTCGACGGCGTACGCGAACGGCTGTACCGGACGGGCGACTACGGGCATCTGCGGGCGGACGGCGCGGCGGTGTTCCACGGCCGCAGGGACGACCAGGTGAAGGTGAACGGCTACCGCATCGAACTGGGCGAGATCGCCCACCATCTGGACCGGCACCCGGCCGTCCGGCGCAGCTTCGTCACCGCGAGCGCCCGCGGCGAGAAGCCGGTGTGGGCGTTCGTCGTCACCGACGACCCGGCCTGCACCCCGCAGGCGCTCCGCGCCCATCTGCGCGCGCTGCTGCCCGGCTTCATGGTCCCGGCCCGCATCCAGCTCTGTGACACCCTGCCGTTGACCGCCAGCGGCAAGATCGACCGCACGGCCCTGCTCGCCGCCCACGCGCGCCGGCCGGCCCCGGAGGAGACCTGATGCCCGTCCGCACCACCGCCCCGGAGCCCGTCCGGGACGAGCCCAGCGGTGACTCCGCGCGCTCCGGCCTCTTCCGGGCCTCGACTGCGGGCCTGATCGCCGCCTTCGTCGGCTTCTCCAGCTCCTTCGCGGTGGTGCTCGAAGGGCTCAGCAAGGTCGGCGCGTCGCACGCCGAGGCCGCGTCGGGCCTGATGGCGCTGTGCGTGGCGATGGGCCTGTGCGCGATCTACCTGAGCCTGCGCTCCCGGCTGCCGATCAGCATCGCCTGGTCGACGCCGGGCGCGGCGCTGCTGGCGGGCTCCGCGGGTACGCACGGCGGATTCGCGGCGGCTGTGGGCGCGTTCCTGCTCACGGGGGTGCTCGTCGTGATCTCCGGGCTGTGGAAGCCCCTGGGCCGGTGGGTCTCGGCGATCCCGAAGCCGCTGGCGAACGCGATGCTCGCGGGCATCCTGCTGCCGCTGTGCCTGGCTCCGGCGCACGCGGTCAAGTCCGACCCGGCGGTGGGCCTCGGTGTGATCCTCGCCTGGGCGGTCGTCGGCAGTGTCCGGAAGCTGTACGCGGTGCCCGCCGCGGTGGTCGTGGCCGTCGTCCTGATCGCCGCCACCACGCACATCGACACGGCCGCGCTCGGCCCGCTGTGGCCGCACCCGGTGCTGGTCACCCCGCACTTCACCGCCTCCGCGGTGATCGGCATCGCGCTGCCGCTGTACGTGGTGACGATGGCGTCGCAGAACATCCCCGGCATCGCGGTGCTCAATGTCAACGGCTACCACCCGGAGCCGGGGCCGCTGTTCGGCTGGACCGGCGTCTTCAGCCTGCTGTCGGCGCCCTTCGGCGGCCACGCGGTCAACCTGGCGGCGATCACCGCCGCGCTGTGCGCGGGCGAGGAGGCGGGGCCCGACCCGCGCAAGCGGTACCGGGCCGCGGTCGTCGCCGGCGGCGCGTACATCCTGTTGGGCCTGGGCGCGGCGGCGGCGGTCGCCTTCGTCAACGCCTCACCGCCCAATGTCATCGAGGCCGTCGCGGGACTCGCGCTGCTCGGCGCCCTCGGCAATTCCCTGACCGGCGCGATGGCCGACGCCGACCACCGCGAGTCGGCGGTCGTCACGCTCGTCGTCACCGTCTCGGGCGTGACCTTCTTCGGCGTCAGCGGCGCCTTCTGGGGCCTGGGCGCGGGCGGCGCGCTGTACGCGACGCGGCAGTGGCAGGCGCGCCGGGCGGAGCGGGCGGCAGCGGCGGACGCCGGGCCGGAAGCGGCGGCGCGTCCCGTACCGGAGGCGGACGCGTGACACGCGGCGGCAGCCGCGACCTCCTGGAGGTCGCGGCTGCCCCGGGGTGACGCGTCGGGTCGGAACGCCTCGGCTCAGCGGTAGAGCCGCAGATCGGCCAGGCTCCACCAGTTGGCCGCCGTGCCCGTCGATGTGACGCGCACATAGCGTGCCGTGGTCGTACGGGGCAGGTCGGCGACGGTGAGCTGCCCGGTTCCCGTACCGGCGGCGGCCGTCCGCCAGGTGACGCCGTCGTCGCTGGTCGAGATCTGCCAGCCGCGGGCGTAGTCGCCGAGGTTGTCGCCGCTGTCGACGGCGACGCGGGAGAACGCGGTGCGCTTCTTGAGGTCGATCTGCACGTACTGACCGGGGGTCTGGGCCGCGCCGCTGGACCAGCGGGTCGAGCCGTCGGCGTCGATCGCGAGGTCGGGGGCGCCCTGCCCGGCGGGCTGGGAGGTGGCGCTCGCGCCGTTCAGCGGCACCGCGTGCGACCGGCTGGTCAGATCAGCCGACCTGGGCCATGTGAAGGTCGCCAGCGCACCGCCGGGCAGGGAGTATGCGAAGGTCCGGTCGCCGACGGCGACGGCGAAGGAGCGCGGGTCGTCGTTCTCGTTGTGCACGACGAGCGCGGTGGAGCCGTCGGGGTTGCGGAAGGCGACATCGGTGAGCTGGCCGTTCCAGCCGGTCGTGCCGTAGTTGGTGCTGCCGATCCGTACCGCGCCCGGCCGGACGAACTTCGACAGGTGGCCGATGGTGAAGAACTCGGCGCTGCGGGTGACCGTGCCGTCCGGCTGGACGGTCAGCAGGGCGGTGCAGGTGTCGCAGCCGCCGTTGTGCGGGCCGCCGTCGGCGTCCAGCGCGAGGTTCCAGTCGGCGACGGACTTCGCCCAGTTGCGCGTGGTGCCGACGGTGATCGTGCGCGCGTGCCAGGTCAGCGTGCCGCGGAAGATCTGCGCGGGCGTGTCGGTCGCGCCGTGCGAGCCGGAGCACTCCGTGAACCAGATGCCCTTGTCGGGGTGCGCGTCGTGCAGCGCGCTCTGCGCGCTGGGGTCGCCCGAGTAGCAGTGGTAGGCGGTGCCCGCGATCCACCGGGCGGCCGGGCTGTCCAGCACCTCGTACGGGTAGTCGGTCTGCGGGTCCTCGCCCATCTGCTCGGCGGTCTTGATGTCGTCGGGGTGCGTGGTCCAGTTGTGGTCGTACGCGAGGATCTTGGTGCGCGGGCTGGCCCGGTGCAGCAGCGGTCCCAGCGCCTCGATCACCTTGACCTGCGCCTGCACGGGCAGGTCGGTGCCGGGGTACGCGGAGGGCTTACGGTTCTGCGGCTCGTTCTGCACCGTCAGGTAGTCGACGGGCACGCCCGCCGCCGCGTACGCCTGGACGAATTTCACCAGGTAGCGGGCGTAGGCGTCGTAGACCTTCGGGTCGTCCTTGAGGTGGCCGCCGACCAGCGAGTCGCCGTCCTTCATCCACGCGGGCGGGCTCCAGGGCGTGGCCATGACGGTGAGCCGGGGGTTGAGCCGCTTCGCCTGGCGCAGCAGCGGCAGGATCTGCCGCTGGTCGTGCGCGATGCTGAAGTGGCGCAGCGCGAAGTCGGTCTGCCCCGCGGGCATGTCGTCGTAGGTGTAGTGGGCGGCGGCGGCCGTGAAGTCGGAGGAGCCGATGGGCTGGCGCAGGAAGCTGACGCCGATGCCGCGGGCGGGGTCGAAGAGCTGCCGCATCGCGGAGTCCCGCGTCGTGCGCGGCAGTCGGCTCAGGACCGCGGCCGAGGAGTCGGTGAGCGCGCCGCCGAAGCCGTCCACGCTCTGGTAGCTCTGGTTCGGGTCGACGGTGATGGTGGTGAGGTCGGACGGTCCCCGGCCGAAGTCGACCGGCGCCTGCTGCCGTAGTTCCTGCTCGCCGTCGGCCGTGGTCAGCCACACCTGGGCGCGGGGTGGCGGCGCCGGGCGGGAGGGGGAGGCCGCAGTGGCGGCCGTCGGGGTGACGGCGGCCGTCTGGGCGGCCGGTACGCAGGCCAGGCAGAGTGCGGCGGCTGTGGCAGCGGCGGCACCTACGGCGCGTCTCCTCATCGTTCTCCTCGGGCAGCACTCATTCTGAAACGGAATGAAACATTTTCTGGAACCGTGGCGAAAATCAGGTAAGCGGTCGGCGGCGTGCGCTGTCAATGCCTTGTACCGATCCTGCCGTGACCCTGATGGGTCGGGGCGCTAAGCTGCGCACATGAAACGAACGGGTGTAACAGTTGGCTAGGTCACCGGGCACCCGCGTGACGGTCCGCGCCATCGCGGCGGAGGCGGGCGTCTCCATCGCCACCGTGTCGCGGGTCATGACAGGACAGGCCAACGTGGCCCCCGACACCCAGGCGCTGGTCCGCCGGGCGGTCGAACGGCTGGGGGCGCCGGCCCCCGTCCGGCGCGGCGCGGCGGACGGCGCGATCTACGTGCGCTGCCCGTATGTCCTCACCGACTACTTCGGTGTGATCGTCTCCTCGATCGCCGAGACGCTGGACCTGCACGGCAGGCGCGTGGTGCTCAGCGCGGGCGACGCGGCGCGCGAGGTCCAGGTGCTGCCGGGGCTGCCGGGCGACCCGGGCATCGCGGGCGCGATCCTCATCGTCCCGCCCGAGCCGGAAAGGGAGTTGGAGGTCCTGCGGGCCCAGGACTTCCCCTTCGTGGTCGTCGACCCGCGCACCCCGCTCCCCCGCGACATCGCCTCGGTCTCGGCCGCCAACCTCGCCGCGGCCCGCAGTGTCACCGCGCACCTGGTGGAGTTCGGCCACCGCCGGATCGGCGTCATCGGCGGACCGGGCGACTGGCTCGCCAGCAAGTCCCGTCTCGCGGGCCACACTTCGGCCCTCGCCGACGCCGGGGTGCTGCCCTCCCCCGAACTCCTGCGCAGCATCGAGCCGACCGCCGACTGGGGCTACGGGGCCGCCTGCGAACTCCTCGACCTCCCCCAACCCCCCACCGCGCTCGTCGCGTTCAACGACAAGGCCGCCGTCGGCGCGCTGCGCGCCGCCTACGAACGCGGCCTGCGCGTCCCCGAGGACCTCTCCATCACCGGCTTCGACGACATCGACCTCAGCCGCAGCACCGTGCCCCGCCTCACCACCGTCCGCCAGCCGCTCGAAGAGATGGGCCGGATGGCGGTCTCCCTGCTGATGCGGCTCCTGGACCGCCACACGGTCGACACCCTCCACGTCGAACTGGCCACCCACCTGGTGGTCCGCGGCTCGACGGGCCCGGCGCCGACGCCTCCCCGCTGACGCGGGGAGCGGGCGTCCGGGGCCGGTGGCCCGCTCGGAGTCGGCGACAGGTGCGTCAGCGCTTGGGGCCGGTCGCGAAGACGCCCTCGGGGAAGGCGCCCGCGGCCAGCGCGCGCATGGTGAGGCCCTGGGCGATCTCGGTCAGACGGGCGGTGCCGGCCTCGCCGAGGTGCTCGTAGGGGGCGCGGCCGAGACGGTCGGTCTCGGACTCGATGTGGCGGCGCAGTTCGACACCCTGGTCGGTGAGCGAGCCTTCGGCGTCGAGAAGGCCGCGGTCGCGCAGCCGGGCGACGGCCGCGTCCCACTCCTGCTCGCTCCAGCCGCGGTGGGTCCTGGCGAAGCCCGGCAGGAAGCCCTTGCCGGTCGCGGTGTGGGTGACGAGGGCTTCCAGGCCGTCGAGTTCGGCGCAGAGCAGGACGGCGAGGTGTCCGTCGCCGCGGTACTCGCGCAGCAGCGTGGTGGCGTGCCAGAAGGCCAGGTGCGGCTCCTTCGGCGACGGCAGGGCCGCGTGGGCGGCGTAGAGGATACGGTCGCCGCCGGTGCACGCCTCGGCGGCCCGCTGGGCGAGTTCGGCGGCCTCGGCCATCTCCGGGGAGTCGACGGCGTCGCCGAGCAGACGGCGCTGTACGGCGTCGACCGCGCGCAGCCGCGCCGCGGTGATGTCCTCGGGGGCGGCCAGGGTCCAGGCGAGCGGGATGTGCCGGGCCACCAGGGACGGGCTGAAGTTGTAGAAGGTGCTCGTCACGACGGCGGGGCCGACCGGGCCGAGGGCGGCGGCGCGGCCCGCGAAGTAGCACATGCGGTTGTTCTCCAGCCCGGCCGCGACCAGCGCCGCCTGCGTCTCGGGCGCGAAGTACACCATCGAGTGCAGCGGTTCGAGCACCCGGAAACATTTCCTACCGGCCAGTAGCGTCATATCCGCCACTTTACTGAGATCGCCGCGCACGTCCACCCCCGGCGCACCACCTGCCGGCGCGCGGCCCCGGCGGCTCCCCGGCCCGGCGCGCGCTCGTCGTCCCCGCCCGTGGTCCGTCCCCGTCCGTCCGCTTTGGCACGGTCCCGCACCGGCCACTGACCGGCCGACTTCAGGTTTCGACACTACCTTCACTACGATCCGGCGATGATCATAAGAAGGTTACTGACGGCCGGAGTTGGCTGCGGCCTGCTGGTCGTCCTGGCTTGCGGTCTGCTGCCCGCGAGCGCGGTCGCCGACGAACCCACGACACCGGCGACGCCGACGGCGCAAGCCGCCCCGAAGGTGGAACTGCTGCTCGATGTCAGCGGCTCCATGCGGGCGAAGGACATCGACGGGCAGTCGCGGATGGCCGCCGCGAAGCAGGCGTTCGACGACGTGCTGGACTCGGTGCCGGAGAACGTGGAGCTGGGCATCAGGACGCTCGGCGCCGACTATCCGGGCAACGACCGCAAGACCGGGTGCAAGGACACCCGGCAGCTCTACCCGGTCGGCCCGCTGAACCGCACCGAGGCCAAGGCCGCGGTGGCGACGCTGGCGCCCACCGGCTGGACGCCGATCGGCCCCGCGCTGCTCAAGGCGGCCGACGATCTCCAGGGCGGCGACGGCACCCGCCGCCTGGTGCTGATCACCGACGGCGAGGACACCTGCGCGCCGCTCAATCCGTGCGACGTCGCGCGGGACATCGCCGCCAAGGGCATCCATCTGGTCATCGACACGCTGGGCCTGATCCCGGACTCCTCGACCCGTAACCAGTTGACGTGCATCGCGGAGGCGACCGGCGGCACGTACACCGCCGTCCAGCACCGGCAGCAGCTCACCACCAAGGTGAAGCAGTTGGTGGGCCGCAGCACCGACGCCGTGGTGGCCCCGGTGGCCGCCCGGGGCGCCGCGCGGTGCGCGGACGCGCCGCAGCTCAAGGCGGGGATTTACACCGACCGCGAGCTGTTCTCGGAGAACCGCTGGTACCGGGTGGACGTGCCGCCGGGGCAGGAGCTGCGCGCCTCGGTGAGCGTCTCCGCCGACCGCGCGGTGAACGCGAACTACGGCGTCCTGCTGCGTGGCGTGACCACGCACGGCCGGGAGATCGTCAGGGACGACGAGGGCGGCACCGGCCGTACCGACGTCGTGTCCGCCGGTATCCGCTACCCCAAGCCGCACGCGGACTCCGACACCCCGCCGGAGACGGTCTGCCTCCAGGTCGGCAACTCCTTCTCTGCCGCGCCGTCGGTCAAGACCACCCCCGGTCTGCCGGTGGAGCTCTCCATCGACCTGGTGGACTCCCCCGACCAGCCCTCCGACGTGGCCTTCTTCGGCCTCGGGCGCGGCTGGTGGCTGCTGGGCACGCTGGCCGTGGCCGGCGCGGTCCTCGGCCTGCTGTCGGGCTGGGTGTCCCGCTGGCGTCTGAACACGGGGAGGACCGTCTGATGCGTACGTCACCACGTAAGGCCGTACGGCTGCTGACGGTCACCGCGGCGGGGCTGCTGGCCGCCGCGGCGCTGGCCCTGAGCGCGGGCGGCGCGGTCGCCGACGACCCGTCGGCCGACCCGAGCGCGAGCACGGGTACGGCCGCTCCCGGCGACGGCGACACCGCGCCGACGGAGGCGGGGACGAGTTTCCGTACCGCCGCCGTCGTCCGGCAGGGGCAGGAGGCGACCGCGGACGCGTCGGCGGGCGACTACCTGTACTGGACGTTCCCCGCCGACAGCGGGCAGAACGTGACGGTGAAGGCCACCGTCACCTTCCCCGAGACCGCGGCCCGGCACGGCGCGTCCACCTGGCAGCTCGATGTGTACGACGGGCTGCGGCGCCGCCAGCCGTGCAGATACGGCGCGCAGAGCAGGTCCGTGGCGGCCGACGCGGGCTCGGTCGAGCTGGTCTGCCACCTGCGGGCGATCCGCTCGTGGGCCGACACCTGGTCCAACGATCCGCTGCGCGGCGGCTACTTCCTGCGGCTGACCGTGCTCGACCTGCCCGCGGCCGACCTCGGCCAGCCGGTCAAGGCGGCCGTGAAGGCCACGTCGGAGGGCACGGCGGGGCAGCAGGCGGTCGACGGCTCGGTGACGCCCGTGGTGTCGGCGTACGCGCCGCATGTGGCGCCGGGCGACGGCTGGGCGGGCACCTGGTGGTCGCCGCGCTGGCTGTGGACCGGCGGCGGCGGTCTGCTGGCCGCTCTGGCCGGTCTGGGCGCGCACCGACTCGCCCGGGGTCCGATCCGGTCTCGGCGGGACCCGCGCACCCCTGAGCGGCCCCGCGAGCCCGTGGGATACCGGGACTGAGGCACGGCACGCGAGGAGGGCCCGTCCGACCGGACGGGCCCTCCTTTCTCGCGTGCGACGGCTGCGACGCGGCCACTGCCACGCGAGCGCTACCGCGCGGCGACCTCGACGTGCTGCGGGTAGAAGGCGACGTGTCCGGCGATCGTGCCGACCGCGTCGTACGGCTTCTCGTACGTCCACACCGCGTCGGTGATCTCGCCGTCCGCGGTCACGAGGGAGTAGTAGGAGGCGTCGCCCTTGTAGGGGCAGTACGTCTGGGACTCGGTGGGGCGCAGGGCGTCGGCCTCGACGTCGGCGAGCGGGATGTACTGCACCGGCGGGTAGTCGGCCTCGCGCAGGGTCAGGGCGTGGGTGGTGTCGGCGATGACCTTGCCCGCGGCCCTGACCACGATGCGCTCCGGATTCGGCTCGACCGTGATGGGGTGGTCGGGACCGGGTGTCTTGACCGTGCGTGCCATGGGGGGCTCCATGAGTAGAACCTGGATGGACCCGAGGTGACCTGGGGGGATCTGCCGCGGTCCGCCTGTCCTGGGCGATACCCACCGAGGGTAGACAGACAGGTCTATACGGGTCAAGGACGGCTGGCGGGTAGTCGCAGATGCGTCGTCCGACGGGACAATCGGACCGCCGACTGGCGCATACTGGTGACAATGACAAAGCCTGATGCAGCGAAGCGCTTTTTGCCCACCAGTCCCTTCAAAGCCCCGGTGGCGCCGCCACCGAAGGAGTTCGCCGTGGGCAATCGGGTCACCCACGATGTGTACGGCCTCGGCCGGGTCACCGGAGTCGAGGAAGGCGTCGCGGTGATCGTCGACTTCGGCTCGCTCCAGAAGCGCATCATGAGCCCGTACACCAAGCTCACCAACCTCTGAGGTTCCAACGGCGTGGGGACCCCGAAGGTTCCTAACGGCGTGGGACCTTGCGGGCCGCCCGCAGCCACTCCTTGTTCATCGCGGTGATCGAGGTCAGCGGGATGCCCTTGGGGCAGGCGGTGGCGCACTCCCCCGTGAGCGTGCAGCCGCCGAATCCCTCCTCGTCCATCCGCGCGACCATGTCGAGGACACGGGTCTCGCGCTCCGGCGCGCCCTGCGGCAGCACGTTGAGGTGGTTGACCTTCGCGGAGGTGAAGAGCATCGCGGAGCCGTTGGGGCAGGCGGCGACGCAGGCGCCGCAGCCGATGCACTCGGCGTGTTCGAACGCGGAGTCGGCGGCGGCCTTGGGTACGGGCGTGGCGTGTGCTTCGGGCGCCGCGCCGGTGGGCACGCTGACGTAACCGCCGGACTGGATGATCCGGTCGAACGACGAGCGGTCCACGACCAGGTCGCGGACGACGGGGAAGGCGGCGGCCCGCCACGGCTCGACGTCGATGGTGTCGCCGTCCCGGAAGGACCGCATGTGGAGCTGGCAGCTCGTGGTGCGCTCCGGGCCGTGCGCGTCGCCGTTGATCACCAGGCTGCACGCGCCGCAGATGCCCTCACGGCAGTCGTGGTCGAAGGCGACCGGGTCCTCGCCCTCGACGGTGAGCCGTTCGTTGAGCGTGTCGAGCATTTCCAGGAACGACATGTCGGGTGAGACGTCGTCGACCTGGTAGGTGGCCATGGCGCCGGGCGCTTCGGTGTTCTTCTGGCGCCAGACGCGCAGGGTGAGCTTCATGCGTAGCTCCGCTGGGTGGGGTGTACGTAGTCGAAGACGAGGTCTTCCTTGTGCAGGACGGGCGCGCCGCCGGTCCGGGTGAACTCCCACGCGGCGGCGTAGGAGAACTCCTCGTCCCGGCGGGCGGCCTCGCCGTCCGGGGTCTGGGACTCCTCGCGGAAGTGGCCGCCGCAGGACTCGGCGCGGTGCAGCGCGTCGAGGCACATCAGCTCGGCCAGCTCCAGGTAGTCCACGACGCGGTTGGCGCGCTCCAGCGACTGGTTGAACTCCGCGCCGCTGCCCGGCACTTTGATCCGGCGCCAGAATTCGTCCCGGATCTGCGGAATCCGGTCCAGCGCCTTGCGCAGCCCCTCCTCCGTCCTGGCCATCCCGCAGAACTCCCACATCAGCTCGCCGATCTCGCGGTGGAAGGAGTCGGCGGTGCGGTCGCCGTCGACGGCGAGGAGCAGATTGAGCCGGTCCTCGGTCTCCGCGAGGACTTCCTGGACGACGGGGTGTTCGGCGCCGATCTCCTCGCGCCCCGGGTGGCGGGCCAGGTAGTCGTTGATGGTGGCCGGCAGCACGAAGTAGCCGTCGGCCAGGCCCTGCATCAGCGCGGAGGCGCCGAGCCGGTTGGCGCCGTGGTCGGAGAAGTTGGCCTCGCCGATCGCGAAGAGGCCGGGCACTGTGGTCTGGAGGTCGTAGTCCACCCACAGGCCGCCCATCGTGTAGTGCACGGCCGGGTAGATCCGCATCGGGACCTCGTACGGGTCCTCGGCGGTGATCCGCGCGTACATCTCGAAGAGGTTGCCGTACTTCTCCTCGACCGCCCTGCGGCCCATCCGCGCGATGGCGTCGGCGAAGTCCAGGTAGACGCCCTGGCCGCCGGGGCCGACGCCGCGGCCGTCGTCGCAGACGTTCTTCGCGGCGCGGGAGGCGATGTCGCGCGGTACGAGGTTGCCGAAGGAGGGGTAGATCCGCTCCAGGTAGTAGTCGCGCTCGTCCTCGGGGATCTCGCCGGGCGGGCGGGTGTCGCCCTTGGTGCGCGGCACCCAGATCCGGCCGTCGTTGCGCAGCGACTCACTCATCAGCGTGAGCTTGGACTGGTGGTCGCCGGTGCGCGGGATGCAGGTGGGGTGGATCTGGGTGAAGCAGGGGTTGGCGAAGTACGCGCCGCGCCGGTGCGCCCGCCAGACGGCGGTCGCGTTGGAGTTCATGGCGTTGGTCGACAGGTAGAAGACGTTGCCGTAGCCGCCGGAGGCCAGCACCACGGCGTCCGCGAAGTGGCTGCGGATCTCGCCGGTGATCAGGTCGCGGGCGACGATGCCGCGGGCCCTGCCGTCGATGACGATCAGGTCGAGCATTTCGGTCCGCGGGTGCATCTCGACGTTGCCCGCGGCGATCTGCCGGGACAGCGCCTGGTAGGCGCCGAGCAGCAGTTGCTGGCCGGTCTGGCCGCGGGCGTAGAAGGTGCGGGAGACCTGGACGCCGCCGAAGGAGCGGGTGTCGAGCAGGCCGCCGTACTCACGGGCGAAGGGCACGCCCTGCGCGACGCACTGGTCGATGATCTCCACCGAGATCTGGGCGAGGCGGCGGACGTTGGACTCGCGGGCCCTGAAGTCGCCGCCCTTGACGGTGTCGTAGAAGAGCCGGTGGACGGAGTCGCCGTCGTTGCGGTAGTTCTTCGCGGCGTTGATGCCGCCCTGCGCGGCGATCGAGTGGGCGCGGCGCGGGGAGTCCTGGTAGCAGAACTGCACGACGTGGTAGCCCTGTTCGGCGAGCGTGGCGCCCGCGGAGCCGCCCGCGAGCCCGGTGCCGACGACGATCACGGTGTGCTTGCGGCGGTTGGCGGGGTTGACCAGCTTCGCGGTGAAGCGGCGGGTGTCCCAGCGGTCCTCGATCGGGCCTTCGGGTGCCTTGGTGTCGGCGAGGGGCTCGCCGGTCGCGTACCGCGCGTAGTCGGACGGCGCGTAGTCGGACGGCGCGTAGTCGGACGGCGCGGGCGCGGCGTCGGTCGCGGCGGTCGTCGCGGAAAGCTCGGGGCTGTCGGGAGTCTCGGAGGTCTCGGGCGTCTCGGGCATGTCAGTCAGCTCACGATTCCGGTCATGACGCCGACGGGTACGGCGATGAAGCCGGCCGTCAGCACCAGTGCGAGTGCGTTCGCGGTGGCCTTGAGCACCCGGTCACGGGTGGCACTGCCCGCGCCGAGGGTCTGGGCGGCGCTCCAGAAGCCGTGCCTGATGTGCAGGCCGAGGGCGAGCATCGCCACGATGTAGATGACGTTGTTCCACCAGTCGTGGAAGGCGGCCACGACGTTCTGGTACGGGTGGCCGGGCACGAAGCCGCGCTGCACGGTGCCGGTGGTCAGGTCGAGGATGTGCCAGACGATGAACAGCAGCAGGATCACGCCGCCCCAGCGCATGGTGCGGGTGGCGTAGCTGGCGCGCGGTCGCGGATGGGCGTAGGCGACCGGCCGGGCGCGCCGGTCGAGGCGGCTGAGCTGGTACGCGCACACGCCGTGCAGCACGACGGCGGCGACCAGCACGACGCGGATGATCCACAGCGCCCACTCGTAGTGCAGGAACGGCTCGCCGATGGTGCGCAGCCAGTGCGCGTACTCGTTGAAGCTGCCGGACCCGAAGAAGATCTTGAGGTTGCCGAACATGTGGACGACCAGGTACAGCAGCATGATCAGGCCGCTCACCGCCATGATCGTCTTCTTGCCGACGGTCGAGCCCCAGACCGTGCGCGCCATCGACGGACGTCGGTCCGTCCGCGTTGCCAGTGCCATGTCCACAGACGTTACGGTCACCGGAGTCGAGTGGTCCAAGACATGATCCGGCTCGTGTCCATAGCCTGAGCCTATCGCCGGGCTATCGTGGGACCCATGCAGTTCCAGCAGCTCGCGTACTTCGTGGCCGTCGCCGACGCCCGGCACTTCACCCGCGCCGCCGAGCGGGTGCATGTCTCGCAGCCGTCGCTGTCCCAGCAGATCCGCGCGCTGGAGACGGAGCTGGGCGCGCCCCTGTTCAGCCGGGCGCGCGGCAACATCGCGCTCACCGACGCCGGGGAGGCGCTGCTGCCGCTGGCCCGGCGGATCCTCGCCGACGCAGACACCGCCCGCCACGAGGTGCTGGAACTGGCTCAGCTGCGGCGCGGCCGGGTCCGGCTCGGCGCCACCCCGAGCCTGTGCACCGGCCTGCTCCCCGACGTGCTGCGCGTCTTCCACGACCGGCACCCCGGGGTGCGGCTGCTGATCGAGGAGAGCGGGTCGCACGATCTCGTACGGGAGCTGGCGCGCGGCGGCCTCGACCTGGCGCTGGTGGTGCTGCCGCTGCCGAACCCGTCGCCCGCCCTGACCACCGTCGAGCTCTTCCAGGAGGATCTGGTCGTCATCTCCTCGGCCGCGGCCGAGCCGCCGCGCTCACCGGTCAGGATCGCCGACCTCGAAGGCCGCCCGATGGTGATGTTCCGGCACGGCTACGACCTGCGCGACCTGACCCTCGCCGCCTGCCGCTCCGCGGGCTTCGAGCCCTACCTCACCGTCGAGGGCGGCGAGATGGACGCCGTGCTCGGCTTCGTGCGGGCCGGGCTCGGTCTGGGCGTCGTCCCCAGCATGGTCGCCGCCCGCGCGGGTCACGACCTGCGGGTCACACCGCTGGCCCGGCCGGGGCTGCGCCGCACCATCGCCCTGGCCCACCGCAGTGACGTGGCTCCGCCACGGGCCGCCCGGGTCCTCCAGGAAGTCCTTCTGACCGCGGCCCACCGGGAGACCTGAAGCCGCACGGGAGACCTCAGTCCAGCGGGACGGCCGCCAGGGTCAGCGGGCCGCCCCCGCTGCCGGTGTTGAGGGTGCCCGCGGGCTCCAGCATGCCCGCGGGCTCCAGCAGGAGGATGGCGGTCTCCTCGTCGGCGCGGGGGCAGTGCTCGACGCCCTCGGGGACGACGTACAGCTCACCGGGGCCGAGGACGACGTCGCCGTCGCGGAGCTGGAGGGTGAGACGGCCGCCGACGACCAGGAACAGCTCGTCGGTGTCCTCGGGGACGGCCGTCGGAACGGCTGCCCAGGCCCGCTGCCCAGGTCGCGGTCAGTGCGTCCTGATCGCCGGGTCGCTCACGCCGGGGCGGCCCGTCTCGACGTGTCCCGCGAAGCGCCGCAGGAACGCGGCGTCGTGGTCGGCGACCACCGTGAGGTCGTACCAGCGCTTGCCCGCGCGGACGTCGACCGAGTGCGTCTCGCGGCGCCCGGCGCGGACCACGTACGTGTGGTGGCGGCCGTCGTAGGAGTTGGTGACCGTGAGCCGGACGTCGCGGCGGCCGGAGTTGCTCATGGTCAGCTCCACCCTTTCACTCGCGGCGTCGTGACGGGCCGTCACCTCCGCGCCGGGTGTGGCGACCGCGCCGCGGAAGGCGCGCAGGAAGCCGTTGGGGCCGTGCACGGTGAGGTCGTAGCCGCCGCCGGTCGCGGCCGTCTCCCAGGCGCCGGAGAGCTTCTTGCCCGCCTCGGTGGTGTACGTCCACGGGCCGTCGGCGCGGTCCGCGGCGGTGACGTGGAAGCAGACGCCCGCGGCGACACCGCCGCCGAAGGTGAGGGTGACCAGGCCGGTGGACGGCGTGACGGCCGCGTCGACCAGCGGCGCGTACGGCAGCGGGCGGGTCGGCCGGGCGCCGCGCTCCTGCGTGGGCACGGCCTGGCGGGCGGGCGGCACCGGGACGTAGCTGTCGTGCCGGTCGCCGTCCGGCGGCCGGTAGCCGTCGGTGCCGGGCAGGTGCGGGGGCCGGTCCCGCGTGAGCTTGAAGTCGAAGGCGGAGGTCAGATCGCCGCAGACGGTACGCCGCCAGGGCGAGATGTTGGGCTCGTGCACGCCGAAGCGGCGCTCCATGAAGCGGATGATCGAGGTGTGGTCGAAGACCTCGGAGCAGACGTAGCCGCCGGTGCTCCAGGGCGAGACCACCAGCATCGGAACGCGCTGGCCGAGCCCGTACGCGCCGGCCGCGTAGGTGCCGTTGCCCGGGAAGATCTCACCCCGCGTGCTGACGGTGGAGGCGCCGCCGTCCGCGGTGAGCGGGG
The DNA here is from genome assembly GCF_044753885.1 of Streptomyces sp. NPDC093221. Classification (NCBI taxonomy): domain Bacteria; kingdom Bacillati; phylum Actinomycetota; class Actinomycetes; order Kitasatosporales; family Streptomycetaceae; genus Streptomyces; species Streptomyces sp. NPDC093221. The sequence goes on from NZ_JBIVOA010000004.1 coordinate 634,999, forward strand.
CGAAGGGCGGGACGACGTGGTCGAAGTACCCGTCGTTCTCGTCGTAGGTGATGAACAGCGCGGTCCTGCTCCACACCTCGGGGTTGGAGGTGAGCGCGTCCAGGACCTGCGAGATGTACCAGGCGCCGTAGTTCGCGGGCCAGTTGGGGTGCTCCGAGAACGCCTCGGGCGCGGCGATCCAGGAGATCTGCGGCAGCCTGCCCGCCGTGACGTCGGCCTTGAGCACGTCGAAGAAGCCGTCGCCCGCCTTGGCGTCGGTTCCGGTGCGGGCCTTCTCGTAGAGCGCGTCGCCGGGCTTGGCGTTGCGGTAATTGTCGAAGTAGAGCAGGGAGTTGTCCCCATAGTTGCCGCGGTAGGCGTCCGGGATCCAGCCCCAGGAGTGGTCACCGTCCAGGCCGTCGCCGATGTCCTGGTAGACCTTCCAGGAGATCTTCGCCTTCTCCAGCCGCTCCGGGTACGTCGTCCAGTCGTACCCGGCCTCGGAGTTGTCGAGCACCGGGCCGTTGCCCCTGCCGTCGTTGCCCGTGTATCCCGACCACATGTAGTAGCGGTTGGGGTCGGTGCCGCCGGTGAACGAGCAGTGGTACGCGTCGCAGACGGTGAAGGCGTCGGCGAGCGCGTAGTGGAACGGGATGTCGCCGCGCGTCAGGTGCGCCATCGTGCCGGTGCCCTTGGCGGGGATCCACTGGTCGTACTTACCGTCGTTGACGGCCGCGTGGCTGCCGATCCACTCGTGGTTGAGGCCCTCGATGAACTGGAGTCCGAGGTCGTCCACGTCCGGGTGGAAGGGCAGCACCTCCTTGTCGCCGTCCGGCTGGTGGAACACCGACTTGCCGTTGGGCAGGGACACCGGGCGCGGGTCGCCGAAGCCGCGGACCCCCTTCATCGCGCCGAAGTAGTGGTCGAAGGACCGGTTCTCCTGCATCAGGACGACGATGTGGTCGATGTCCTTGAGGGTGCCGGTCCTGCGGCTGGCCGGGATCGCGGCGGCGCGGGCGATGCTGCTGGACAGGGCGGTGAAGCCCGCGGTGGCACCGGCTATCTGGAGGAACCGCCGCCGGTTGAGTTCAGACATGGATCCGAGGACCTCTTCGCGGTAGGGGGATGCGCGCAGTGCAGGGTCCTCCCACAGCAGCGACCACAGGCGACCTGCCGGTGTCCGGCGCGTGACAGCGGGCGGTACGCGTCACGAACAGGCCCGGCGCACACGGCCGTTCGCCCGACGGGGGTCGGGTTCTCGCCGCGCCCGGCGGGTCACAGGATTCCGCCGCGTGTGCGACAGGCGGCGTTCAACTGGCCGTCGCCGACGGGCGGGAGCCTTCGGAGGTTCGTGTCGCGAGACCCCGCACCGCACCAAGGAGCAACGATGGTCGCACAGATGGAGACACCGGGTCCGTCAGGAGACCGCCTCAGCCGCCGTACGGCCGTCGGCCTGCTCGGCACCGCGGGTGTCGGCGCGGTCGCGGCGCCGCTGCTGACCGCGGGCCCCGCGTCCGCCGCCGCGCCGTCGCCGTCCGGCACACCCGCGAGCGCCGCCCCCGCCTTCCACCCCACGCCCGACGCGAGCGGCGCGTCCCCGGTGCAGGGGCTGCACCTGACCTTCGGCAAGGACCCCGGCAGCCAGATGGTGGTGTCCTGGCTGACCGACGGCCCGGTCAAGCGCCCGCGGGTGCGGTACGGCACGATCGGCCACGGTCTGGGGTCGGTCGCCTCGGCGCGGACCCGCTCCTACAGCGACGGCAAGTCCGGCCGGGTCGTGTACGTGCACCACGCCGCGATCGACCGGCTCTCGCCCGGCACCGAGTACCTGTACCTGGTGTCGCACGACGGCGCCGCGCCGGACAGCGGCACCTTCAGGACCGCGCCGCGCGGCCGTCAGCCGCTGACCTTCACCAGCTTCGGCGACCAGTCGGCGCCGCAGGTCACCTGGACCAGCACCGGCGCGGTGGGCCTCGACGCCAACTCCACGCCCGCCACCAAGGACATCGTCACCGGCATCGAGCAGGTCGCGCCGCTGTTCCACCTGCTCAACGGCGACCTGTGCTACGCGAATCTGGACGTCGACCGGGTCCGCACCTGGAACAACTTCTTCACCAACAACAGCCGTTCGGCGCGCTTCCGGCCGTGGATGCCCGCCGCGGGCAACCACGAGATCGAGTCCGCGAACGGCCCGCTCGGCCTCGGCGCGTACCAGACGTACTTCCAGCTCCCGTCGACCGAGAGCGACCGCGAACTGGCCAACCTCTGGTACGCGTTCACCGCCGGCTCGGTGCGGGTGATCGTGCTCCAGAACGACGACAACTGCCTCCAGGACGGCGGCGACGTCTACATCAACGGCTACTCCGGCGGCCGTCAACTCGCCTTCCTGGAGAAGGAGTTGCGGACGGCGCGCGCCGACCGCGAGATCGACTGGGTGGTCGTCGCCATGCACCAGGTGATGGTCAGCTCGACGGACGCCAACGGCGCCGACCTGGGCCTGCGCGAGAAGTACGGGCCGCTGTTCGACCGCTACGGCGTCGACCTGGTGGTCTGCGGCCACGAGCACAACTACGAGCGGTCGCTGGCCGTCCGCGGTGTGGTCGGCGGCAGCGAGACGCTGACGCCGAACCCGGTGTCGCACGCCACCGACGACATCGACACCGGTCTCGGCACCGTGCACATGGTGCTCGGCGGCGGCGGGGTCTCGGGCACGACCAACCAGTCGTTCTTCAAGGACGGCACCGGCAAGGTCATCACCGCGGTCTCCTCGACGCCCGGCTCCAACGGCAAGCGGACGGCCACGTACGTGCGGGAGCAGGCGGTCTGGGCGGGCGTGCGCGATGTCGACCACCCCTACGGCTTCGCGGCGTTCACCGTCGATCCGGGCCGTCACGCGGGCGACACCACGCGGATGCACGTCACGTACTACAACGTGAACAAGCCGAACGGCGAGCTGTCGGTCTTCGAGACGTTCACGCTGCACCGCAAGCGGTCGGACGGCGGCCGGCACTGAGGTCGCGCGCTGTTCCCGGGCGGCCGGGCGCGTGCCCGGCCGCCCCCACGATCACTGTTGACCAATAGCAGTCCACTGCATACCTTTGCGGGCACGACAGAAGGGACGGTGCCCGCAGGTGCCCATCGAAACCGGCTTGGAGACCTCGGCGGTACGCGTAGCGCACCTCGGTTACGGACTCGGCGGCGCACCCGCGGTCGTGGCGGTCCTGCCCGACGGAAGGGCCCCGCGGCGCGTGCAGTTGCTCGGCGCCGACGGCGGCTCGCTGCACGAGCTGGAACCCGGCCCGCTGGAGTCCGTGCCCGGCTGGCACGGCGGTCCCTTCGCCCGGGTGCCGCTGCCCACCGGCCTCGCGCCCGGCCGGTACGCGGTCCGCCTGGTCGACGGCCGCGGCCGCACCTGTGTCTCGGACGACTTCGAGGTGGCCGCCGACCGGCTCCAGCGGCAGACGATGTCCGACGTGCTGGCGTACTTCAAGGCGATGCGCTCCAGCGGCGAGATCGACCGCAAGGACCGGCGCGCCGCGCTGTGGGGCGACGACAGCGGCCGGGAGGTCGACGCGCGCGGCGGCTGGCTCGACGCGAGCGGCGACACCAGCAAATTCCTCAGCCACCTCACGTACACCCGCACCATGAGTCCGCAGCAGATCCCGCTGTGCGCGTGGGCCATGATGGCCGCGCGGGACGCGGTCGCCGAGCGACACCCACTGCTGGTCCGCTCGTTGAGCGCGCGGCTGCGCGACGAGGCGCTGTGGGGCGCCGACTTCCTGGTCCGCTTCCGCTCCCCCGAGGGCTACTTCTACACCGGAATCTTCGACGCGCTCACCAAGCGGCTCGAAGAACGCGTCGTGACGGCGCCGCTCCCGGAGTGCGTGCGCACCGACCGCTACCAGGCCGCGTACCGGCACGGCGGCGGCCTGGCCATCGCGGCCCTCGCCCGCGCCTCGACCCTGGACGACCACGGCGACTTCACCGGACCCGAGTACCTGGCGGCGGCCGTCGAGGGCTTCACGCACCTCGAGGCGCACAACACCGAATACGTCGTCGGCGGGGCCGAGACGGTGCTCGACGACTACACGGCGCTGCTGGCCGCCTGCGAGCTGGTCGCGGCGGGCGGCGGTACGGTCCCGGCCGCGGCGCGGGACGCGGCCCGGCTGCGCGTACGGTCCCTGCTGGCGCGGTACGTACGGCCCGCGCACGGCCCCGGCTGGTTCGGAGCGGACGCCGAGGGGCGGCCGTTCTTCCACGCCGCCGAGGCCGGGCTGCCCGCGCTCGCCCTCGCCCGCTTCGCCGCCGTGCTGCCGGACGCGCCCGAGGCCGGGGCCGCGAGCGCGCTCGCCCTGGAGGCCGTGCTCGACACCGTGGCCAGGACCCGTTCGGTGCCGAATCCCTTCGGCTATCCCCGGCAGCGCGTGCAGCCCGCGGGGGGCACACCGCGCGACGCCTTCTTCTTCCCGCACGACAACGAGACCGGCTACTGGTGGCAGGGCGAGAACGCCACCATCGCCTCACTGGCCGCCGCCGCGAACACCTGCGCCGACCTGCCCGGCACGGCGGAGGCCGACCGCGACCTGCTGCTCGGCTTCGCCGACGACCAGCTCGCCTGGATCACCGGCCGCAACCCCTTCGACGTCTCGATGCTGCACGGCCGCGGCCGTCACAATGTCGACTACGAGTCGGACTTCCCCAACATTCCCGGCGGCATCGTCAACGGCATCACCTCCGGCTGGACCGACGAGGACGACATCGCCTTCCTTCCCGCCGACGCCCCCGAGGCCGAGGTCTGGCGCTGGGCCGAGCAGTGGATCCCGCACACCGGCTGGTTCCTGCTGGCGGTGGCGTCGGCCCGCTGAGGAAACGGCCGGGGCGGCGGTGTCCGGACCGGCGCGGCGGCCTCGCGGGAAGCCTCGCGGAACCCCGCGTCAGACCGCCGACGCTCCCGGCCGCTCGGGCGGCGCGTCCGGGAGCGTCACCGTGAAAGAGGTGTCGCCCGGCTCGCTGGTGAGGGTGACCGTGCCGCCGTGGGCCGCGGCGACCGCCGTGACGATGGCCAGGCCCAGACCGGCGCCGTGGCCGGCGGCGGGGTCGGCGCGCCGGTCGTCGGCGCGGTGGTGGTCGGCGCGGGCGAAGCGTTCGAAGACGGTGCGCTGGATGGCGGGCGGGACACCGCCGCCGTTGTCCGCGACGGCGAGGACGGTCGCGGCGCCGTCGTGGCGCAGCCGTACGGTGACGCGGGTCCCCTCGCGGGTGTGCACACGGGCGTTGGTCAGCAGATTCCCGGTGATCTGCTGGAGCCGGGCGGCGTCGCCGGTGACGGTGACCGGTTCGGCGGGCAGGTCCAGCAGCCAGCGGTGGCCGGGGCCCGCGGCCCTGGCGTCGTCGACCGCGTCGAGGACGAGGCGCGTCAGGTCGACCGGCTCACGGGCCAGCGGGCGGCCCGCGTCGAGCCGGGCGAGCAGCAGCAGGTCGTCGACCATGCCGCCCATCCGCGCGGACTCCGCCGCGATCCGGTCCAGTGCCCGCGTCACACCGGGCGGCACCGGGCCGGGGTGCCGCTGCGCCAGCTCCGCGTGGCCGCGGATCGCGGCGACCGGGGTGCGCAGTTCGTGGCTGGCGTCGGCGGCGAAGCGCCGCAGCCGTTCCTCGCTGGCGTGCCGGGTGGTCAGCGCGCCCTCGACATGTCCGAGCATGCGGTTGAAGGCCGCGCCGACCTGCCCGACCTCGGTCCCGGGGTCGGTGTCGGGCACCCGGTCGGGCAGCGCCACCTCTCCGCTGTCCAGCGGCAGCGCGGTCACCGAGGCGGCGGTCGCGGCCACCCGGCGCAGCGGTCGCAGCGACCAGCGCACCCAGAAGGCGCCCGCGGCCCCCGCCACGACCAGCGCGCCGCCGAAGACGGCCGCCTCCACCGCGATCAGCCGCGTTTCGGCGTCCTCGATGCCCTGCCGGGGCAGCCCGGTGATCAGGACGTCCCCGTCGTCGCCCGCCACCGCTTTGACCTGGTAGTCGCCGAGCGAGGACAGATCGACCCGGTGGCAGTGGCCGTCGACGGGGACCGCCGCGAGGGCGGTCCGGTCGTCCGGGGTCAGCCGTACCGTGGTGTCCGTGCCCGCGCGGACCACGGCGGCGGCCGTGACCCGGCCTTTGAGCAGCCGCGCACCGAAGGTGCCGCGCGCCTGGCGGCGGGTGTCCACATGGACGTTGTCCGCGTCCGGCTCCCCCGCGCCGTGCGCGTGTTCCAGGCTGGCGGGGAACGCGCCCCCGGCCTCCGAGAGCTGCTGGTCGAGCCGTTCGCCGAGGAAGGACCGCAGTGCGACGACCGCCGCGATGCCCACGGCGGCGCAGCTCAGCGCGAGCAGCACCACGAGGCCGCAGGTGAGCCGGGCGCGCAGCGTGCGCGGTACGAGGAACCGCGACGCGAAAGCGAGCGACGTGGAGCGACGGCCGGTGCGCGGCGACGGCCGCCTCACCACGGCGGCGCCTTCAGCAGGTAGCCCGCGCCGCGCACCGTGTGGATCATCGGCTCGCGCCCGCTGTCGATCTTGCGGCGCAGGTAGCTGATGTACAGCTCGACCACATGCGCCTGGCCGCCGAAGTCGTACGACCACACGCGGTCGAGGATCTGCGCCTTGCTCAGCACCCGGCGCGGATTGCGCATCAGGTACCGCAGCAGCTCGAACTCGGTCGGGGACAGCTCGACGACCGCCCCGCCGCGCGTCACCTCCCGCGCGTCCTCGTCCATGACGAGATCGCCGACGGTGAGGACGGCCGCGTCGCCGCGCGCCCTGGTCATGCCCGCCCGGCGCAGCAGTCCGCGCAGCCTGGCCAGCAGTTCCTCCAGGCTGAACGGCTTGGTGACGTAGTCGTCGCCGCCCGCCGTGATGCCCGCGATGCGGTCCTCGACGGAGTCGCGCGCGGTGAGGAACAGCACGCACACCTCGGGCTGGCTCGCGCGGAGTTGGCGCAGTACGGACAGGCCGTCGCCGTCGGGAAGCATCACGTCGAGCACGACCGCGTCGGGACGGAAGGCCCGCGCCTCGGCGACCGCGGAGGCGACGTCACCGGCGGTGCGCACCTGCCAGCCCTCGTAGGCGAGGACACCGGACAGCACTTCGGCGAGGTCGGGTTCGTCGTCCACGACGAGGACCCGGACCGGGGAGCCGTCCGGGTGGGCGAGGGGGTGCGGTGCCGCGCTGTCTGTGATGTCCATGGTCCTTCCAGCATCGCCCGGCGGGCGGTCGCGCGGCGAGGGCGGGCGCCTCTGCGTTCCCTGTGAGTCCTGTGGGTCGTGGGGGTCGTATGAGTCCTGTCGCCGATCGGTGAGCGAGCCGCCCGCGCGGCGCCGTCACCACGGGTCCCGCGGGCCGCCGTGAGCCTCTGGATCACCTGTGAGTCCGCGGCCGGGGCGCCGATTCAGAGCTGGCTCAGAGGTTCCGCCCGCACAGTGGCAAGCGTACGACCAGGAAGGGAACCACCGTGAGCGGCACAACATGAGCGGCACCCACAGCCCCCGCACCACCGCGCGGCACGCGGTGACGTATCCCGGCAGGCGGTCACCGGCCGTCGTGGTGCTGGCCCTGGGCTGGGCGGGCGCGGCGGCGGTGATCGCGCTGTGGTGGCAGGACACGTCGTCGGTCGTCGGCCCCGCGGGCTGGCTGATCGGCGCGGGCCGGATCGCCGGGCTGCTGACCGGTTACTGCTGCGCGCTGCTGGTCGGCCTGATGGCCCGGATTCCCGCGCTGGAGCAGGGGGTGGGCAGCGACCGGGTGGCGCGCTGGCACGCGATGGCCGGGCGCTACACCGTCTGCCTGCTGATCGCGCACATCACGCTGATCCTGTGGGGTTACGCGGCGCAGGCGCACGCCTCGGTGCTCGGCGAGACATGGACGGTGGTGTTCACCTATCCGGACATGCTCAAGGGCACGATCGGCGGTCTGCTCCTGCTGGTCGTCGGCGCGGTGTCGGTACGCGCGGTACGCCGCAAGGTCCGCTACGAGACCTGGTACTACCTGCACCTGCTGACGTATCTGGCGATCTTCCTGGCCTTCTGGCACCAGCTCGCGCTCGGCGCGGACTTCGCGGGCGGCACGGTCGCGCGCGGGCTCTGGTACGCGCTGTACCTCGGTGTCGCGGCGGCGGCGCTCTGGTACCGGGTGCTGGTGCCGCAGCGGCTGAATCTGCGGCACCGGCTGCGGGTGGCGTCGGTGGTACGGGAGGCGCCGGGGGTGGTGTCGGTGCTCATACGCGGCCGACGGCTGCCCGAACTGGCGGCGCGGCCGGGGCAGTTCCTGCGCTGGCGGTTCCTGACGCCCGGCCTGTGGTGGACGGCCAGCCCGTACTCGCTGTCCGCCGCGCCGCGTCCCGACCTGCTGCGGATCACCGTGAAGGCGGTGGGCGAGCACAGTACGGCGCTGGCCGGACTGCGGCCCGGCACCCGGATCTGGGCCGAGGGACCGTACGGCGCGCTGACCGCGGAGCGCAGGACCCGGCAGAAGGTGCTGCTGCTCGCGGGCGGGGTCGGGGTGACCCCGCTGCGGGCGCTGTTCGAGTCGCTGCCCGCGGGGCCCGGCGACCTGACGCTGGTCTACCGGGCGCGCACCGAGGCCGATCTGGCGCTGCGCGGCGAACTGGAGCGGATCGCCGCCGTGCGCGGCGCCCGTCTGCACTTCGCGGTCAACGCGCCCGACGGCCGGCGGCCCGTCCTCAGCGCGGACACCCTGCGCGCCACGCTGCCGGACATCGCGCGGCACGACGTGTTCCTGTGCGGGCCGCCCGGAATGGCGCGGGCGTCGTACGAGGCGCTGCGCGCGGCGGGTGTCCCGGCCCGCCACATCCATCACGAGTCCTTCGAACTGTGAGCCGTGCCGTGAACCATGCCGTGAACCCTGCCGTGAGCCATGTCGTGAGCCATGTCGTGAGCCATGTCGTGAGCCATGTCGTGAGCCAGATGGTGAACCGAGGTGAGAGCCGTCCATGAGCGCCTTTCCCGCCCGCCCTTTGCGGCGCGTCCTGTTGAGCACCCTGGCCACCGTCGCCGGCGTGGTGCTGCTGCTGACCCTCAAGCCGCACACGACGGCGAGCGCGGGTGACGTGGCCGCGGGCTCCGCGGCCCCCGCACCGGCGCCGTCCGCGACGTCGGGGACGTCCGGCTCCTCCAACGGCCCGTCCAGCGGTTCCTCCAATGGCTCGTCCAACGGCTCGTCCTCCAAGGGGACTTCGGGCACCAGGACGGTCGACGGCGACACCGCGCAGACCCGCTACGGTCCCGTCCAGCTCCGGCTCACCCTCACCGGCGGCAGGATCACCGCGGTGAAGGCCGTCCAGTTGCCGAACGACAACCCCAGGGACGGTGAGATCTCCGGCTTCGCGATCCCGCAGCTCACCCAGGAGACGCTGGCCGCGCAGAGCGCGAAGATCGACACCGTGTCCGGGGCGACGTACACCAGCGAGGGGTATGTGCGGTCGCTCCAGAGCGCGTTGGACAAGGCGGGGGTCTGACCGTGTCCGACACGCGGGCCCGGCCGCGCCGGGTGGAACACACGATGGGCACGGTCTTCTCCTTCGACGTGCGGGGCGGCGGCGACCGCGTGGCGGCGGCGCTGCACGCGGCGGCGGCCTGGCTGCACCATGTCGACGAGGTCTTCTCCACCTACCGCCCCGACAGCCAGATCAGCCGGCTCGCCGCCGGCACGCTCACGCTGTCGGCCTGCTCCCCCGACGTGCGGGAGGTGCTGGCGCTGTGCGAGACGGCCGGACGGCTCAGTCACGGCTGGTTCAGTACGGGGTACGCGGGCGGCTTCGACCCGACCGGGCTGGTGAAGGGGTGGGCGGTGGAGCGGGCCGTCGCCATGCTGGCCTCCGCGGGCGCCGACGCGGTGTGCCTCAACGGCGGGGGCGACGTACAGGTGTACGGCGGCCCCTGGCGGATCGGTGTCGCCGACCCGCTGCGGCCGGGCGCGCTGGTCCGCGTGGTGCACACCGACGGCGAACTGGCCGTCGCCACCTCGGGTCCCGCCGAGCGCGGCTGCCACATCCTGGACCCCTTCACCCATCAGCCGCCCGCCCCCGTGCTCGCCTCCCTCACCGTGGTCTGCCGCGGCCTGACCGACGCGGACGCCCGCGCCACCGCCGGCTACGCGATGGGTCCCGCCCGCGCCCGCCGCTGGCTCGAATCCCTCCCCGACACCGAGGGCTTCGCGGTCGCGGCGGACGGCGCCACATGGCAGACCGCCGGTTACGGCGTGACGACCGCCGCCCACACACCCTGAACCCCCGCTGTGTGGGCCGCGCCCATGCCCGGCCGCCGGATCGGCCCCTATCCTGCTCGGGCCGTACGGGACGGCGCGAGCGGATCGCGGGAGCGCGCATGCGGGAATTCGAGGATGTCGGCGTCGAGGTGCCGGGCGGACGGCTGGCGGTACGGCGCTGGCCGGGCCCGGCGGGCGGCCCTGTGGTGCTGGCGCTGCACGGGATCGCCAGCAACGGCCTGGCCTGGGCGCAGGTCGCCGAAGCGCTCGACGGGGTCGAGATCCTGGCGCCCGACCTGCGCGGGCGCGGGCTCAGCCGGGAGGTGGCGGGCGCCTGTTCGATGGCCCGGCACGCCGACGACATGCTCGCGGTGCTCGACCGCTTCGGCGTCGAACGGGCGGTGCTGGCCGGGCACTCCATGGGCGGCTACGCGGCGTGCGTCGCAGCGCGCCGCGATCCGGGGCGCTACTGCGAACTCGTGCTGGTCGACGGCGGCTTGGGCTTCCCCGTACCCGCGGGCGTGGACATCGACGCGGTGCTGCACGCCGTGGTCGGACCCGCGATGCGCAAGCTGGAGATGGAGTTCGCCGACCGCGCCGCTTACCACGCCTTCTGGGCGGAGCACCCGGCGTTCAGCACGCTCGGCGGGCCGCTGCTCGCCGCGTATCTCGACCGCGATCTCACCGGCGAGGCACCGCACTTGAGGTCGGCGTGCCGGGCGGACGCGATCCGCGAGGACGCGGCGGACGAGTTGCGCAACCCGGACGTCTTCGCCGCGATCCACGAAATCACCGTCCCCACGCGGCTGTTGTGGGCCGAGCGGGGGCTGTCGGACGAGCCGACCGGGCTGTACACGCCCGAGGTGATCGCGGCGAGCGGCCTGGTGGCGGAGGGGATCGCCCTGCACTTCGTCCCGGGCGTCAACCACTACTCGGTGCTGCTCGGCGAGCCCGGCGCCCGCCTGGTGGCCGGGCACCTGACGGACGCGGTACGGCGCACGGCGGCAGCGGCCCGGAGCTGATCCTCCGGGCCGCGGCCCGTACGGCGCGGGGCGGTCAGCCCCGCGCCACCGCGTCCGGCACCAGCAGGTCCGCCCCGGTCGCCGCCCGTACCTCCTCCACGCCGACGCCGGGGGCCAGTTCGGCCAGCCGCAGTCCCTCGGGGGTGACGTCGAGGACCGCAAGGTCGGTGATCACGCGGTGCACGACGCGGCGGCCGGTGGCGGGCAGGGTCAGTTCCCCGACGATCTTCGGGGAGCCGTCCTTGGCGGTGTGTTCCATGACCACCACGATCCGGCGGGCGCCGTGCACGAGGTCCATGGCCCCGCCCATGCCCTTGACCATCTTGCCGGGGATCATCCAGTTCGCCAGGTCACCGCGGGCGGAGACCTGCATGGCGCCGAGCACCGACACGTCGATCCGGCCGGAGCGCACCATGCCGAAGGAGGCGGCGGAGTCGAAGTACGCGGCGCCGGGTGCCACGGTGACCGTCTCCTTGCCCGCGTTGATCAGGTCGGGGTGCTCGTCGCCGTCGTACGGGTAGGGGCCGACGCCCAGGACGCCGTTCTCCGAGTGCAGCACCACCTGGGTCCCGGCGGGCAGGTGGGCGGGGACGAGCGTGGGCAGGCCGATGCCGAGGTTCACGTACTGGCCGTCGCGCAGTTCGCGGGCGGCGCGGGCGGCGAGTTGGTCGCGGTCGAGTGGCACGGTCAGTTCTCCCGGTCGGAGGTGGCGTGGGCGGTACGGACGGTGCGTCGCTCGACGCGTTTGTCGGTCGGATCGGCGGCCACGACGCGGTCCACGTACACACCGGGCAGATGGATGGCGTCCGGCGGCAACTCGCCCGGTTCCACGATGCGTTCGGCCTCCACCAGGGTGATCCGGCCGGCCATCGCGCACAGCGGGTTGAAGTTGCGGGCGGCGGCGTGGAAGGCGCAGTTGCCGTGCCGGTCGGCGACGGCCGCCCGGACCAGCGCGAAGTCGGCGGTGATGGCCTCCTCCAGCAGATGGCGTACGCCGCCGAAGTCCCGTACCTCCTTGGGCGGCGAGGCGACCGCGACCGTGCCGTCCGCCGCGTACCGCCAGGGCAGGCCGCCCTCCTCGACCTGGGTGCCGGCGCCCGCCGGGGTGTAGAAGGCCGGGATGCCGCAGCCGCCCGCGCGCAGCCGTTCCGCGAGGGTGCCCTGCGGGGTGAGTTCCACCTCCAGCTCGCCCGTCAGATAGCGCCGGGCGAACTCCTTGTTCTCGCCGACGTACGAGGAGGTCGCCCGCGAGATCCGGCCGAGTCCGAGCAGCAGGCCGAGTCCCCAGTCGTCCACTCCGCAGTTGTTGGAGACGACCCGCAGATCCGTCGGGCCCGCCGCGGCGAGCGCCGCGATCAGCGCCGACGGAATGCCGCACAGGCCGAATCCGCCGACGGCGAGTGTCGCGCCGTCCGGGATGTCCGCCACCGCGCGGGCGGCCGAGGCCACCACCTTGTCCATGCGTCCGCCTTCCCCGCAGGGGTCATCGAGGGTGTGTCGAGCGTCAGTTGAGGGTGCGCCGGGCCGCCGTGCCGGGCGTGATCCGGCCCCTGGCGCCCGCCCTGTCACCTTTGCGACGGCGCCGCGGCGCCGCCATGGTCCCTGTCGACATGGCTCGCGGGGAAGGAGCGTGTGCCGCCCACATGTCCGGTTCGGCGGGGCGCTTCTACGGTTTGCGCAACAATCCACCTCCCCGGGAGCCGGTCGCCATGCGTCGCAGCACATCGAGCACCAACAGATCGAGCCGAGCGAGCCGTTCGAGCGAACCGGCCGCGTCCCGTCGGCCGCGCCCGACGAACGGGCCGGGCGCCTTCCGTACGCGGACCGTACCGGCGCTGGCCGTGCTGACCGCGGGTGTGCTGCTCGCCGGATGCAGCGCCGCGGGGACGGCGGGCAGCGCCAAGTCCTCCGACGGCACGAGCGACTCGGCGGTCAAGGTGGGCCTGGTCTACTCGCGCAGCGGGCCGCTGGCCGCCTACGGCAAGCAGTATCTGGACGGCTTCAACGCCGGTCTGGCGTACGCCACTCACGGCAAGGGCACGGCGGGCGGCCACCGGATCGAGGTGGTCGAGCAGGACGACGCGGGCGACCCCGCGAAGGCCGTCGCCGCGGCCAAGACCCTGATCGGCAAGGGCACGCACATCATCGCGGGCACCACCGACTCGGGCGTGGCGCTCCAACTGGCCCCGCTGGCCGCCCAGAACAAGGTGCTGTACATCGCGGGACCCGCCGCCACCGACGCGTTGACCGGCGTGAACGCGTACACCTTCCGCTCCGGCAGGCAGTCGTACCAGGACATCCTCACCGCCGGGTCGCTGCTGGGCGACTCCAAGGGCAAGAGGGTCACCGTGCTGACCCAGAACTCCGCCTTCGGGCAGGCGAATGTCACCGCCGTGAAGGAGGTGCTGGGCGGGCAGGGCGCGACCGTGGACTCGGTGCTGGCGCCGCCGAGCGCGGGCGATCTGACGCCGTTCGCGCAGCAGGTCAAGTCGAAGAAGCCGGATCTGGTCTTCGTCGCCTGGGCCGGGGCCAGCGCGCCCGCGCTGTGGACGGCGCTCGACCAGCAGGGCGTGGTGACCTCGACCAAGGTCGTGACGGGCCTGGCGGGCACCGCCTCGTACCCGCTGTTCGGCGCGGCCGGGTCCAAGATCTCCTTCCTCGCGCACTACTTCCCCGGCGCCGCGCACAACGCGGTGGAGACGGCGATGCTCGACGGCATCGCCAAGGCGGGCGGCACGCCCGACCTGTTCAGCCCGGACGGATTCACCGCCGCGCAGATGATCGTGCACGCGGTGGAGGCGGGCGGCGCGGACAGCCCGACCGCGATGGCGAAGGCGCTGGAGGGCTGGTCGTTCGAGGGCCCCAAGGGCGACGAGCAGATCAGGGCGGTGGACCACGCGCTGCTCCAGCCGATGTTCACGGCGAAGCTGAACGGCACGGGCGCCGCCGCGAAGCCGGAGCTGATCAGCAGGCTGCCCAAGGACGCGGTGAACCCGCCCTCGAAGCAGATGGCGGGCTGACCGGTGACGAGCACGGCCCCGGTACTCCGGCTGCGTGACGTGGGCTGGTCGGTCGGCGGCGCGACCATCGTGGACGAGGTGTCCTTCGAGGTGCGCGAGGGCGAGTTCCTGGCCTTCATCGGTCCCAACGGCGCGGGAAAGACGTCCCTGTTCAACCTGATCAGCGGTCTCGTACCGGCCAGTCGCGGGTCCATCGGGCTCGACGGCGCGGACATCACCGCCGAGAGCGTCCCGGCCAGGGCGGGGCGCGGGCTGGGGCGGACGTTCCAGACGTCCAGTCTGTGGCCCGGAATGACGGTCGCCGACCATGTGCGGCTGGCCGCCCAGGCGGCGGGCGGCGGCTCGTACCGGATCTGGCGGCGCGCCGCGGGATACGCGCGGCAGGTCGGGCAGGTGCTGGAGCGCACGGGGCTCGGGCACCGCGCCGAGGCGCTGTCGAGCGCGCTGTCGCACGGCGAGAAACGGAAGCTGGAGCTGGCGGTGCTGCTGGTCGGCGAGCCGCGCGTGATGCTGCTCGACGAGCCGATGGCCGGGGTCAGCGCCGAGGAGGTGCCGGCCCTGACCGCGCTGATCCGCTCGCTGCACCGCGACGAGGGCTGCACGGTCCTGATGGTCGAGCACCACATGGACGTGCTGCTCGGCCTGGCCGACCGGCTCGCGGTGATGCACCACGGCACCCTGCTCGCGCTCGACACCCCGCAGGCCGTCACGGCCGACGCCACCGTGCAGCGGGCCTATCTCGGGGAGGCGCTGTGACCGTCGAACCCCTGTTGGCCGTACGGGACTTGAAAGTCGTCATCGGCGGCCGTCACATCCTGCACGGCGTGGACCTCGACGTCGCCGCGAGCGGGGTGACCGCGCTGCTCGGCCGCAACGGCGCGGGCAAGACCACGACGGTGCGCGGCGTGCTCGGCCTGGTGCCGCGCACCGGCAGCGTGCGCTTCGCCGGTCAGGAGACGGTACGGCTCGCCACGCACGCCCTGGTGCGGCGAGGGATCGGCTACGCGCCGGAGGACCGCGGGGTCTTCGCGGCACTGACCGTCGCGGAGAATCTGCGGCTGGCCGAGCGGCGCGGCGCGGGCGAGCCCGCCTACGCGCTGGTGCACGAACTGTTCCCCGAGCTGCGGCAGCGGGCGGCGCAGCGCGCGGGAACGCTGTCCGGCGGGCAGCAGCAGATGGTCGCGATCGGCCGCACCCTGCTCAACGGCAACCGGCTGATCATCGCCGACGAGCCCACCAAGGGCCTGGCGCCGAAGGTCGTCACCGAAGTGGCGCGGGTGCTGGAGCGGGCCGCGCAGGCGGTGCCGGTGCTGCTGGTCGAGCAGAATCTGGCGATGGTACGGCGGCTCGCCGAGCACTGCGTGGTGCTGGCGGACGGCAGGACCGCGCACCGCGGCCCCGCCGCCGACCTGCTCGCCGATCCCGAGGCGACCCGCAGGCTGCTGGGCGTCGGACGCAAGGGCGCGGACGCGCACGTGAGAGAGGCAGAGGCCGTGTCATCCGATCCCGCCAGGGAATCCGCCACCGACGCCGCCGGGACGCACGTCCAGGCCGCGGCCGGGTCGTACCCACCGCCGTCCGCGGCACGGGAGGCGGGCGCCTGATGTCGACCGTCGTGCTGCTCACGGCCACCGGCCTCGGCCTCGGCGCCCTGTACTTCCTGGTGGCCTCCGGCCTCTCCCTGATCTTCGGCCTGATGGACGTGCTGAACTTCGCGCACGGCGCGCTGCTGTCCATCGGCGCGTACGGCACCTGGTGGGCCGCCTCCGGGCATCTGCCGGGCGCGGGCTCCGGCGGATTCGGCTTCGTCCTCGCCGTCGCCTTCGGCACCGCTGTGGGCACCGTCGCCGCGATGGTGCTCGAACTCGCCCTGATCCGCCCGTTGTACGAACGGCCGCGCGAGCAGGTCCTCGCCACCGTCGGGGTGGGGCTCGCGGTGCCCGCGCTGCTGTCGGCGATCTGGGGCGCCGACGCGCGCACCTTCCCCGGACCCGCGGCCCTGTCCGGCACCTTCGGACTGTTCGGCGCGCGCGTCCCCGTCAACCGGCTGGTGCTGATCGGCGCCGCGGTGCTCGTCCTGCTGGCGCTGCGGCTGTTCCTCGGCCGCACCCGGCACGGCCTCGTCGTCAGGGCCGGGGTCGAGGACCGGGCGATGGTCACCGCGCTCGGCATCGACGTCCGGCGCGCCTTCACCCTGGTCTTCGCGATCGGCGGGGCCGCGGCGGCGCTCGGCGGCGCGCTGGGCGGCCTGTACTACGGCTCGGTCGACCCGGGCCAGGGCACCTCGCTGCTGATCTTCGCCTTCGTCGTGGTCGTCATGGGCGGCATGGGGTCGGTGTCGGGCGCCGCGCTCGCGGCCGTCGGCGTGGGCCTCGTCCAGCAGTTCGCCAACTACTACACCGCGTCGGGGCTCGGCGATCTCGCGGTCGTCGTCCTGCTCGCGGCGCTGCTGCTGCTCCGGCCGCACGGCGCCACCGGGAGGCTCGCATGACCACCGCCACCCCGACCCGCGAGGAGCCGCGCGTCCAGGCGGCGCCCGCGCCGGCCGGACAACTGCGCCGGGTCACCCGCTGGTGGCCCGCCGCCGCCCTGGCCGCGCTGCTCGCGGCCCCGTACAGCTCGCTGCCGCTGCCGGGCCTGCTCGACGGGCCGATCGGCAGCGCGGGCAGCCTTCAACTCCTCGCGCTGTGCCTGGTGTTCGGCGCGCTCGCGACCGGATACGACCTGCTGCTCGGCCGTACGGGCCTGCTCTCGTTCGGCCACGCGCTGTACTTCGCCGCGGGCTCGTACGCCACCGACGTCATCATGATCGAGGCCGGGCTGCCGTTCGCCGCCGCCGCCGTGCTGGGGCTGCTCTTCGGGATCGCGCTGGCCGCGCTGCTGGGCTCGGTGTCGCTGCGGGTGAGCGGGATCGCCTTCTCGATGGTCACGCTCGCCTTCGCGCAGGCCGGTTCGATCCTGGTGGAGCGCGACCCGGGCGGGGTGACCGGCGGCGAGGAGGGCCGGGCGGTGCCCGCGGACAGGCTGCCCGCGTCACTCGTCGGCATCGAGCACACCGTCAATCTCTACTGGATCGCGCTCGCCTACCTCGTGGTGACCGTCGCCGTCGTGCACTGGGCGGTCCGCTCCCCCACCGGGCGGGTCTGGGAGGGCATCAAGGAGAACGAGCGCCGGGTGGAGGTGCTGGGCCTGCGGCCGTACGGTTTCAAGCTGACGGCCTTCGTGCTGGCGGGCGCGCTGGCCGCGGTCGGCGGCATCGTCCATCTGCTGCTGACCGGCGGCGCCACCCCGCAGACCACCACCTCCGACTTCACCTTGTCGCTGCTGGTGATGGTCGTCCTCGGCGGCTCCGGCTCGCGCTGGGGCCCGCTGATCGGCGGGGTCCTCTACACCTGGGCCGACCACCGGCTCGGCGACCTCGCGGGCTCCGGCTCGGTCGCCGGTCTGCCCTCGGTCCTGCGGGTCCCGCTCTCCCAGCCTCTGTTCCTGCTCGGCACGTTGTTCGTCGTGGTCGTCTACGTGCTGCCCGGCGGCGTGGCCCGTCTGCCGCAACGGCTGCGCGCGGCGGCGCGGAAGAGGAGCTGACCGGGAGGCGGTCCCGGCCGGGAGGCGGTCCCGGTCGGGCGCCGCTCCTAGCCGCGAGGTGTGGACAACAGGTGCAGACGGAGGGCGAGTTGGAGTTCCAGCGCCCGGTCGGGGGCGTTCCAGTCGGGGCCGAGGAGGGCCTGGACGCGGTCGAGGCGCTGGACGACGGTGTTGACGTGCAGGTGGAGTTCGTCCTTGGTACGGGTGAGGGTGCCGCCGCAGGCGAAGTAGGCGCCGAGGGTACGGACCAGCTCCGTGCCGCGTCGCGCGTCGTAGTCGAGGAGCGGGCCGAGCGTCGCGGTGACGTAGGAGTCGACGTCCCGTTCGTTGCCCAACAGCACGCCGAGGAAGCCGAGTTCGTCGGCGCTCGCGCCGTCGCCGACGCGGCCGAGCGACTGGAGGGCGCGCAGGCAGCGCAGCGCCTCGGCGTGGGCGTCGGCCAAGGCCCGCGGTCCCGCGGCCGGTCCGCCCGCGGCGACCGTGACGGGCGCGCCCACCAGGTGGCCGAGCTGGGCGACGGCGGCCCTGGCGGCCTCGCCGGGCGGTGCGCCGTCGTACGGGAGGAGCAGGACGACGGTGCCGGACTGCTCGGCGCTGATGCCGTCGCCGCCGAAGAGGTACTGGACGGCGGCGCCCGGCAGTTTGTCGTGGCAGGCGGTGACGGTCTCGGCGACGAGCAGCAGGCACGGCCGGTCGAGGTCGACACCGAGCCTGCGACCGCGCACGACGAGACCGGCCGGGTCGCGCCCCGCCGCGGTCAGCAGGTCGGTGATCAGCTCGCCGCGCACCCGGTTCTCGGTCTCCGCGACGGAGCGGCTGAGCAGCAGCAGGAGCGCGGTGACGACCCCGGCGCGCTCGAACAGCCGCCGGTCGGAGTCGTCGAGCCGTTCGCGCCCGTACAGCACGAGGCTGCCGAGGAGTTCCTGTCCCGCGAGCACGGCGCAGGTCCAGCGGCCGTCGCGGAACACCGCGCGGGCGGCGGCGTGCGAGTCGGCGGCGTGCCTGACCAGGGCCGCCGGCTGCGGGGGCAGACCGTCGAAGTCGCCGCCGCCGCGCCCGACGGCGGCCAGCCGTCGGCCCTCCGGGTCGTGGATGGTGAGGGCGCCGTCCAGCAGTCCCGCGACGGCGGCGGCCACTTCCGACAGGTCGCCGCCGCGCAGCACCAGGTCGGTGAGCCGGTCGTGCGCCTCCTCGGCGCGCTGCATCGCGGCGGCGTGCTCGCGGATCACGGCGCCCGCCTCGGCGAGGTCGGTGATGGCCTTGGCGGTGTCGATGGCGATGGCGGCGTGCGCGGCCAGCGAGCACAGCAGCGCGACCTCGTCGGGCGAGAAGGGGCGCGGGGTGCGGTCGGCGGCGAAGAGCACCCCGATCACGTCGCTGCCGACGGCGCCGCCCGCGTGACCGCCCGCGCCGCGCGATCCGAGCAGCAGCGGCACCCCCAGGATGCCGACCAGGCCCTCGTCCAGCACACCCTCGTCGATGGAGCCGGTGTGCCGGAAGCGCTCGTCGGTGCGGTAGTCGGGGGTCGCGTACGGGCGGGCGGTCAGCGCGACCAGACCGCCGAGACCGTCGCCGTACGACAGCCGGAGGTTCTGGAAGAGCGGTGAGACCGAGCCGTCGGTGACCCGCATGTACGTGTCGCCCGCCTCCTCGTCACGCAGCGTCAGATACGCGGTGTCCGTGCCGAGCAGCATCCTGGCCCTCCGCACGATGGACTGGAGGACGGCGTCGAGGTCGCGGAGCGCGGCCAGGTCGCTCGCGGTGTCGAAGAGCGCGGCGAGTTCGGTCTCGCGGCGGCGGTGCTGCCGCAGCACCCGGCGGACCCGCAGCGCGATCCCGGTGGCCTGTTCCAGCTCCGACAGGTCGGACGCGCCCGCCCCGTTGATCCTCGCCTGCGCGGCGACCGCCCCGAAGTCCTCCGCGGGCGCGTCGGCCGCGACCATTTCGAGCAGCCGACGCATATGGCGGGCGATGGGCGCGGGCTCGGCCGCGGGCCCGAGGGCGGGTGCCGATGCCGGTGCCGCTACGGACTCGGGCGCCGGTACGGCTGCGGGATCTGCGGATTCTGCGGACATCAGGGGTCACCGTGCCGGAGGGACGAAGAACGGTCCGTGCGGCGCGGCGGTCGGGACCGTCGCGCCGCACGGCTGGTGCGACGGACGCGCGGTGGGGCTCGCCGCCCCGCCGGGACGGGACGACGGCCGCCGCAGACGCCGACCCTATCGACCGGCCGCCGTAAAAGGCGAGGTCAGTGGCCGGATCAGTAGCCGGATCGACGGCCGGATCAGTGGGCCGCCCGGTGGCCGGCTCGACGGTCGGCTCGTGGCTGGCCCGACGGTCGGCTCGGTGCGCGCGGGTCAGTGGGCGGTCCACCCGCCGTCCAGCGGCAGCGAGGCCCCGGTGATGTAGCCGGTGTGCGGGGAGCAGAACCACAGGGCCGCCGCCGCGACCTCCACCGGCTCGATCAGCCGCTTGATCGCGGTGCGCTCCAGCATCACCCGGGTCACCACCTCCGCCTCGGGTATGCCGTGCGCGACGGCCTGGGTGGCGATCTGGTCCTCGACGAGCGGGGTGCGGACATAGCCGGGGTTGATGCAGTTGCTGGTCACGCCGTGCGGCGCGGCTTCGAGCGCGACGGTCTTGCTGAGCCCTTCGAGCGCGTGCTTGGCGACGACGTACGCGGACTTGTACGGGCTGGCGCGCAGGCCGTGCACCGACGAGATGTTGACCACCCGGCCCCAGCCGCCCGCGTACATGTGCGGCAGGGTGCGGCGCAGGATCCGGAACGGCGCCTCGACCATCACCCGCTGGATCAACGCGAAGCGCTCCGGGGGGAATTCGTGGACGGGCGCGATGTGCTGAAGGCCCGCGTTGTTGACGACGATGTCGGCGTCGTCGGGCAGCGCGTCCACGGCGGCGGGGTCGGCGAGGTCGGTGACGCAGCAGGTGCCGCCGATCTCCGCCGCCACTTCCTTGGCCGCGTCCGCCGCGATGTCCACCACGTAGACGGCGGCGCCCGCCTCGGCGAGGGCCACCGCGCAGGCCCGTCCGATACCGCTGGCGGCTCCGGTGACCAGGGCGGTCCGCCCGGCCAGGAACCGCGCGCCGGGCGGGTCGTCGGGGGTGACTGCGGCGGGCGGCGCAGCGGGCGGCCCCTCGGCGCCGGGGCTCTGAGTGCTCTCCATGGCCGCCACGCTAGAAACGATGCGGGGGCCCGCACACGTGGCCGGTGACCATACTTCCCCGTCCCGAGGTGGCGTCCGCAGCCATGTCGCGCGGGCCCTCCAGGGCCCATGCCGGTACGGCCGCGCGGCGCAGGCGGCGGCCGGCCGGCCGCGCCGCCGGGCGCACCGCGGCGCGGCGGACGCAATGGCGGCGGCCCCCACTTCCGCCGCGCAGGGGTGGCGGTCCTTCACGTGTCTGGGGCCGCCGCGGCGGTTCTACCGTCCAGCCGACACGTGGTCCCCGTCACATCAGGAACGCCCCCTACCGCTGTCGTCCGACGTGCCGGTGTCCGCCGACCGTGAGCCGCCCCCCGTCCCGAGGAGTCCGCATGCCCCCCAACCCGCCGCCCGGCAGCGCCCGTTCGCCCCTCCCCCGTACCGCCCGCGCCGTGACCACCGCGCTCCTCGGTGTCCTCGCCCTGCTCACCGCCTGCCTCGGCGCGGTCGTCACCGCCGGTCCGGCCGCCGCGGCCGGTCTCACCCAGGTCTCGTCCTTCGGCTCCAACCCCGGCAATCTGGCGATGTACGAGTACGCACCCGCCGGTCTGCCCGCGAACGCGCCCGTCGTGGTCGCGCTGCACGGCTGCGGGCAGAGCGCGAGCGACTACTTCGCCAACTCCGGCTGGCAGAAGTACGCCGACCTGTGGGGCTTCGCGCTCGTGCTGCCGCAGACCAGCTCGGCCAACAACTCGCTGTCCTGCTTCAGTTGGTTCGACCCCGCGAAGGACACCCGCGGCAAGGGCGAGGCGGCGTCCGTCGTGTCGATGGTCGGCCACGCCGTCACGCAGTACGGCTCGGACAGCCGTCGCGTGTACGTCACCGGCCTGTCGGCGGGCGGCGGCATGACCGCCGACCTGCTGGCGGACTACCCGGACGTCTTCGCGGGCGGCGCGGTGGACTCGGGGCTGCCCGCGCAGTGCGCCACCAGTCAGACGGCGGCCTCCGGTTGCCAGTACGGCAGCCTCAACCTCACCCCGGCGCAGTGGGGCGACAAGGTCCGCGCCTCCTACCCCGGTTACACCGGGCCATGGCCGCGGGTGGCGATCTGGCAGGGCGCCTCCGAGTACACGGTCTACCCGGTCAACGCCACCGAGCTGCGCGACCAGTGGACCAATGTGTGGGGCATCGGCCAGACCCCGTCGAGCACCCAGAGCCTGCCCGGCAACACCACGCTGACCACGTCAACGACGCTTCCGGCAAGCCCGCCGTACAGATGTACTCGATCGCCGGCATGGGACACGGTCTGGCCGTCGACCCCGGCTCGGGCACCGAGCAGTGCGGCGCTACCGGCGCGTACTACCTCGACACGATCTGCTCCAGCTACTACACCGCCCGCTTCTGGGGCCTGGACTCCGGTTCCGGCGGCGGCACGGGCGCGCTGCCCGCGCCCACCGGGCTGAAGGTCACCGGCACCACCGACACGACGGCGAGCCTGAGTTGGGCGGCGGTGACCGGGGCCGCCTCGTACACCGTCTACCGCGGCGGGACCAAGGTCGGCACCAGCACCTCGGCCGCGTACACCGACAGCGGTCTGACGGCGGGGACTTCGTACGCCTACACCGTCGCCGCGGTCGACTCTGCCGGGACGGTCGGCGCCGCGTCCGGCGCGGTCACGGCGACCACCACCGGGTCGGGCGGCGGCGGTTCCGGGCAGTGCTTCACCGCCACCAACTACGCCCAGGTGGCGGCGGGCCGCGCGCATCAGAGCGGCGGATACGCGTACGCCAACGGCTCCAACCAGAACATGGGGCTGTGGAATGTCTTCGTCACGCACACCTTGAAGGAGACCGCGGCCGGTTACTACGTGATCGCCGACAGCGGCTGCTCGGCCTGACCCCGGCCGCGCCCCGGCCCGCGGCACCGACCGGGTACGGACCCCGTACCGGTCAGGTGCTGCGGGCCAGCACCAGCCGACAGCGCGGGCTGCCGTCCGGGCGGCGGCCGAACTCCTCAAGTGCCGTGTGGGTCACGGTGAATCCGGCCCCCGCGAGGTCGTCGAGCACCCCGCGCAGCGGGAACGTCCGGTAGTACATGACGAATTGCGGGCGCCAGACCAGATTGCGCACCCGCATCCCGGCGTCGAAGCCCCACAGTGCCCAGTACAGGGCCGAGTCGACGGGCGGCGGCGCGGTGACCGGGAAGGCGAAGAGCCCGCCGGGGCGCAGCGCGCGGCGCACCTCGGCGAACAGCCGGGGGCGTTCGGCGGGCAGGAAGTGCCCGAAGGCGCCGAAGCTGACGGCGAGGTCGAACTCCGCGTCGAAGGGCAGCGCGCGGACGTCGGCGCGTACCCACTCCGGCTCCGGTCCTTCGGCGGTGTCCCGGCCGGTGTACGCGGCGCGCGCGGCGGCCAGCATCCCCGCGCTGAAGTCCACGCCGGTGACGCGTTTCCCGCACAGCGACCGCAGCGTCCCGACGCCCGCGCCCGTACCGCAGCAGACGTCGAGTCCCGCGTCGAAGGGCCCGAGCGGCGCGAGAGCGCCCGCCACCGCGTCGAGGAAGGCATCGGGCGTGCGGAACGGTGTGTGGTCGAACTTCGGCGCGAGCAGGTCGTAGCCGCGGTCGACGGAGGAGAGCGCCTGCACCGCCAACTCGCGGAAGCTCGGCCCCTGATCGGAGAACATCCGGCCACCTTAGGCCGTGCGAAGCCGTGCGACGCCGTGTCGCGGCGAACGCCCGGCCCGCCGCCCGGGTGGATCGGGGAGGCGACGGCAGGCCGGCGCGGACGGGCCCTCGGGGCAGCGTTCCCGCCGTTTATTCCCGGCGGGGACGAAGTGAGGTGTGCATTACACCTGACCTCCACGAAACGGAAGCGTCATTCCTGATGCGATATTCTGCTGGCTTAACGGAATGTTCGTTCCGGTTCAAGCTTGAGGAGTTCCATGGCGTCCGAGACCCGGCGACCGCACCACCAGGTCACGTTCGCGGTCCTGGCGGCGGGTGTCGCCGCCTACGCGCTGTTGCAGTCCCTGGTCACCCCCGTCCTGCCGACGATCCAGGAGAGCCTGCACACCAACCAGAACACCGTCACCTGGGTGCTGACCGCCTACCTTCTGTCGGCGTCGATATTCACCCCGATCATGGGCCGCATCGGCGACATGATCGGCAAGGAACGCGTCTTCGTGGCGACGATGTCCGCCCTCGCGGTCGGCTCGCTACTGGCCGCGCTCGCGTCCAACGTGCAGGTGATGATCATCGCCCGCGTGATCCAGGGCATCGGCGGCGGTGTGCTGCCACTGGCCTTCGGCATCATCCGCGACGAATTCCCGCGCGAGAAGCTGAACGGCGCGGTCGGCGCCATCGCCTCGCTGATCGCGGTCGGCTCCGGCCTCGGCATCGTCCTCGCGGGACCCATCGTCAGCGTGCTGGACTACCACTGGCTGTTCTGGCTGCCGATGATCATGACGATCCTCGCCGCCGTGGCCGCGCACTTCTTCGTCCCCGAGTCCCCGATCCGCACACCGGGACGCATCAGTTGGCTGCCCGCCGTGCTGCTCTCCGGCTGGCTGGTCGCCCTGCTGGTCGCGCTGAGCCAGGCGTCGGTGTGGGGCTGGGCCTCCGGCAAGGTGATCGGCCTGCTGATCGCCGCCGTCGTCCTGGCCGTCGCCTGGGTGCAGGTCGAACTGCGCTCCGCCGTACCGCTGATCGACATGAAGATGATGCGGCTGCCCGCGGTGTGGACCAACAACCTGGTCGCGCTGCTCTTCGGTGTCGGTATGTACGCGACCTTCGCCTTCCTCACCGAATTCGTGCAGACCCCGAAGTCCACCGGCTACGGCTTCGGATCGAGCATCACCGAGTCCGGCCTGATCCTGCTGCCGATGTCGGTGACCATGTTCGCCGTCGGCCTGGGCGCGAGCCGTCTCGCCCAGCGGATCGGCGGCAAGATCGTCGTCCTACTCGGCTCGCTGATCGGCACCGTCTCGCTGGCGATGATCGCCTTCGCGCACGGCGCGACCTGGGAGCTGTACATCGCCACCGGCGTGATGGGCGTCGGCTTCGGCCTGGCCTTCTCGGCCATGTCGAGCCTGATCGTCGCCGCGGTGCCGCCGGAGCAGACCGGCGTGGCCAGCGGCATGAACGCCAACATCCGCACCATCGGCGGCTCGATCGGCGCGGCGCTGATGGCCAGCATCGTCACCTCGAACCCGGCCGCCGACGGCCTGCCGCGCGAGTCGGGGTACACCAACGGCTTCGCGATGCTCGGTGTCGCGCTGCTGATCGCGGCCTTCGCCGCGATGCTGATCCCGGTCACCCGGCAGCAGACCAGGCTGGTGGATTTCGCGGACGAGCCCGCGCATCCGGAGTTGGCGGTGGTACCCGGCGGTACGGTCGTGGGTGACAAGCCGGAGTGAGCTCCGGCGTACGAACGGCCGCACCCACCGGGAGTGACGGATGACAGCGCGCGACACGCAGGACCGGCCGATGCGGCGCGATGCCGTACGCAACCAGCAGTTGGTCATCGAGGCCGCGCGTGAGGTCGTCTCCGAATTCGGCACGGAGGCGAGCGTGGAGCTGATCGCCTCGCGCGCGGGGGTGGGCGTCGGTACGGTCTACCGGCGCTTCCCCAACAAGGAGGCGCTGGTCGAGGAGATCGTCGGGCAGATGCTCAGCGAGCTGGTCGCCGAGGCGCGCCGTGCGCTCGCGCTCGGCGACGGCACCGGGCTCGAGGTCTATCTGCGGGCCATGGGCCAGTCGCTGAGCACCCACCGGGGCTACGCGGTCAAGGCGGTCGGCCACTCCAAGGCGGCCTGCGTCGAGCAGTTGCGCGACCTGATCACCGAACTCCTGGCCCAGGCGCAGGAGTTCGGGCGGATCGGTCCCGACATCGTGCTCGGCGACATCATGGCGATCTCGTGGGCGCTGCGCGGCATCGTGGAGACCGCGGGCCCGGTCGCGCCGGAGGCGTGGCAGCGGCATCTGGACATCCACCTCGCGGGGCTGCGCGCCCACGGCACGCCCGCGATCCACGCCCCGGCCACGCGCGAGCAGTTGACGCTCATCAGCAGTGGTGCGGGGCGCGCGAGCTGCGCGCGGGACGCGTAAGCGCCCCTGGCGCGGCCCTCACCTGATGGCGCCGCTCCCCCTCACGCGTCGGCCGACGCGAGGGGGTGGCGGCGCGCGTCGTCAGCGGCGGGTGCCGCACCCCGGGCAGAAGGCGGCGCCCTCGGGGATCGGGGCGCTGCACGAGGCGCAGTTGTCGGGCTGGGCGAGCCGGTGGCCGCAGCCGGAGCAGAAGGCGGCGCCCCGCGTCTCCGTACCGCACTGCGGGCAGACGAGCTGGCGCGCGGCGGTCACGTCGAACGCCTGGCCGCTCTGCTGGCCCACGGTGTAGGCGCGCTCGGAGACCATGTCGTTGAGGCCGCGCTGCTGGGCGGCGAGGGCCTCGGCGGCGGTGTCCGGGGCGCAGGTCAGGCAGATGCCCTGAGCGGCGTTCCAGCAGCGGTTGCAGACGTAGTCGGTGCAGCGCGGGCAGCGGTTGAAGTGGCCCTCGGCGTTGGTGATCGCCCGCTGGAAGGACTTGTCGCGGGCGCTGCCGAAGCCCGCGCCCGCCAGGCCGTCGGCGGCGCTGGACATGCCGTAGCCGCCACGGCCGAGCACGCCGTAGGCCGCGCTGACGCCCTTGCCGAGCCAGCCCGCGACCCGGCCGCTGGTGTACGGCTCGAAGGCCGAGCGCCAGGTGTCCTGGCAGCGCCGGCACGAGAACTCGAACTGGAAGCCCGCTCCCGTGCCGTGCTCCTGGCACAGATCCCGGTAGTTGTTGCTGAAGTAGATCTCGGAACTCATTCCCACGCCTCCACCGCGCGCACCTCCGGTCGGGCCCCCTGACCCGCCGGTACCCCCACCAGCACGGACGCCCCGCACCCCACGCCGGTTTCCGAACGCGCCGTCCGGTTCTCACCGGGCCTGTTCGGCGCGCCCTGTACTGCCGCCCGATCCCGGGCAAGGGATACTGTCGCACACCCTGTTCGGTGCACGACACGCTCAACCGGCTCATGCCCGATACAGGGGAGTTGGGGCGGATCCCGGCATTCCGCCCCGGTCGCGGGGGTCAGCCCTGACGGGCCTTGAAGCGGGGGTCCTTGCGGTTGATCACATAGACCTTGCCGCGGCGGCGGACGATCTGGGCGCCCGGACGGCTCTTGAGCGAGCGCAGCGAATTACGGACCTTCATGGGACACCTTCCTGCTCGTACAGTCTCGTACTGTTCGTTGTGTGCATGGCAACGGTGATGCGGCCGGGTTCATTCCGTTCCGCGGACAGGCGGTGCGGACCGCCGTGAGGGGACCGAGATGAGCGACGAACAGCACGGCGGCGGAAGCGGCGACGCGGGCGGTAAGGACGCGGACGCGCCGGACTTCTCCAGCCCCGGTTTCTCCAGTCCGGACTTCTCCAGTCCCGACTTCACGGGCCCCGACGCGCCCGAGATCCACGACTACACCCCGCCCGACTACGTCGTCCCGCCCTTCGAGGGCCCCGACTACGAGGCCGACTCCGCCGACGACCTCGTCCCCCAGGAGGTCGGCATCTCCCCCCACGGCTTCTCCAGCCCCGACTTCTCCAGCCCCGGCTCCATGGCCGAGGACACCCCCGACACCCCACCGGCCCCCGACGAGGACCGCACCCGCTGAGGCGCGCGTCCGTCCTTGATCGGCGAGCGGTACCGGCCGGGGCGGCGCACTCTGGGACAAGGGGACAGCCACCCGCGAGGTGAGTCCCATGGCCCGTGTACGACTCCTGCCCGCCACGCTGCTGGTCGCCGTCACGGCGGCCACGGCCGCGGCCTGCGGCAGCACGGACGGCAACTCGTCGGCGGGCGTCACCGTCGCTCCGAGCGCGCCCGGAGCGACGGTGACGACCACCGTGACGACGCCGAATCCGCCGCCTGCGACACCCACGCCCACCCCGACCGCTCCCACGACGACCACGACCACGACAGCGACGGCCACCGCCACCGCCACGGACCCGACGACGGTCGTCAGCGACTACTTCGCCGCGATCAACGCCCGCGACTTCGGCCGGGCGTGGGCTCTCGGCGGCAAGAACGTCAGCTCCTCCTACTCGGCCTTCGTCAACGGCTTCTCGTCCACCTCCGAAGACGTCGTGACCGTCCTCGCCAGCACCCCCACCACTGTCACCGTCCACTTGGACGCCACCCAGACCGACGGCACCGTCAAGTCCTTCGAGGGCACGTACTCCGTCGACGGCGGGCGGATCACCGGGGCCAGTGTCCACGCGGTGCCGGGCTCGGGAGCAGAGACGACCGGTCCGCCCGCGACCACGTACAAGGACTGCACGGACGCGCACGACCACGGCGCGAGCGACATTCCGAGCAGCGATCCGCGCTATCGGCCGAAGCTCGACCGCGATCACGACGGCCTGGCCTGCGAGCCGTCCGAGGGCGCCGCTCCCTGACCTCGCCAGGCCGCCGGGCGCGCTTTCCCGCACGGCTCGTCACGCAACCCCCCGCCGGCGGCGGGAGAGCGCTCTCTGTCAGTCTTGACACGGGGTCTGCGGGGGACGATCGTCGCTTGCGCAGTCCGCTGTCGGCGCCCCCACGCGTCGTGCGGGCTGTGCGTTCCGTCGCTCTCCCACGCGCTGTCGAGCCGCACACAGGAGTCCCCCCATGCGTCGAACACGTCCTTGGATACGAACGGCGCTGCCCATAGCGGCAGCGCTCTTACTTGTGACCGGAGCAAGCGCTGTCTCCGCGAGCCGAAGTCCCGCGCAGGCCGCCACGCAGCCGTGGATGAACACGGCGCAGACGCCCGCGCAGCGGGCCGACGAACTGCTGGCGGCGATGACGCAGGCGGAGAAGCTGACGATGCTGCACGGCGGGGCGTCGTGCGGGTACGTCGGGTGCGTGGACGGGAACACGCGCCTGGGCATTCCGCCGCTGCACCTTCAGGACGGACCGGTCGGTGCGGGTGACGGCTTCAACGACGTGACGCAGATGGCCGCCCCGGTCGCGGGCGCGGCGAGCTGGGACCCCGCGCTGATGCAGAACTACGGCAAGGTGCTGGGTTCGGAGCAGTGGGGCAAGGGCACCAACGTGGTGCTGGCGCCGACGATCAACATCGTGCGCGACCCGCGCTGGGGCCGCGCCTTCGAGTCGATGGGCGAAGACCCGTATCTGGCGGGCCAGTTGGGCGCCGCCGACATCCAGGGCATCCAGAGCCAGGGCCCGATGGCCCAGGTCAAGCACTATGTGGTCTACAACCAGGAGACCAACCGCAACAACGCCTCGGACAACGCGATCGTCTCCGACCGCGCCATCCGCGAGATCTACACCCCGGCGTTCGAGACGTCGGTCAAGCAGGGCCAGGCCGACTCGGTGATGTGCTCCTACTCGGCGATCAACGGCCCCTTCGCCTGCGAGAACGGCCCGTTGCAGAACGGCCTGCTCAAGGGCGACCTCGGCTTCACCGGCTTCATCACCTCCGACTGGGGCGGCACCCACTCCACGGTCGCCTCGGCCAACAACGGCCTGGACATGGAGATGCCGGGCAAGGACTACTACGGCACCGCGCTGACCAACGCGGTGAACAACGGACAGGTCTCGCAGGCCACCATCGACGACCATGTGCGCCGCATCCTGCTGTCGATGTTCCACCAGGGCCTGTTCGACAACCCCAACAACGGCTCCACGAACGCGGTCGTGACCTCCCCCGCGCACGCGGCGATCTCGCAGCAGGTCGCCGAGGAGGGCAGCGTCCTGCTGAAGAACGGCTCCTCGGTGCTGCCGGTCGCCTCGTCGGTCAAGTCCATGGCCGTGATCGGTGACGACGCGGGCACCGGCGCGATGACGCAGGGCGGCGGCAGCGCGGGCGTGAACGCGCCGCATGTGATCACGCCGTACCAGGGCCTCAAGTCCCGTGCGGGCAGCGGCACCACGGTGACGTACGCGCAGGGCGTCGCGTCGGCGAACGGTTCGCTGTCGCCTGTCGGCAGTACGTATCTCAAGCCGTCGCAGGGCACCGGCAGCGGCCTGTACGGCGAGTACCACAACAGCAAGGACCTGTCGGGCGCGGTGGTGGCGAGCCGGGTGGACTCGACCGTCGACAACGTGTGGGGCGGCCAGTCCCCGGCCCCCGGGGTCAACACCACCAACTGGTCGGCGAAGTGGACCGGCACGCTGACCCCGCCGACCACCGGCACGTACACCTTCTCGCTCAACAGCGACGACGGCAGCAGGCTGTTCGTCAACGGCCAGCAGATCATCAACAACTGGTTCGACCAGGGTCCGACCACCCGGACGGGCACGATCAGTCTGACGGCCAATCAGCCGGTGAGCATCGAGGTGGACTACTACCAGGCGGGCGGCGGCAGCAACGCCACGCTCGGCTGGCAGATTCCGGGCCTGTCGCTGCACGACCAGGCGGTCGCGACGGCGCGCTCCTCGGACCTCGCGGTGGTCTTCGTGAGCAACTTCGAGTCCGAGGGCGGCGACCTGTCGTCCATCGACCTGTCCTCCGCGCAGAATCAGCTCGTCACCGATGTGGCGGCGGCCAACCCCAACACGGTCGTGGTCGTCAACAGCGGGTCGGCGGTGACGATGCCGTGGGCCAACGCGGTGCGGGGCATCGTCGAGAACTGGTATCCGGGCCAGGAGGACGGCACGGCCATCGCCCGGCTGCTGTACGGCGACACGAATTTCTCCGGCAAGCTGCCGGTGACCTTCCCCGCCTCGATCGCCGACGTCCCGGCGCACACCACCGCGCAGTGGCCCGGCCAGAACAACACGGTGCAGTACAGCGAGGGCGTGAACGTCGGCTACCGCTGGTACGACTCGCAGAACAAAACGCCCGCGTACCCGTTCGGCTTCGGCCTGTCCTACACGACCTTCGGCTACTCGGGTCTGACGGTCGGCGCTCCTGACGCGAACGGCAACGTCGCGGTCGGCTTCGACGTCACCAACACCGGTACGCGAGCGGGCGCCGAGGTCGCGCAGGTCTACGTCGGACAGCCCGCCACGACGGGTGAACCGCCCAAGAGTCTGCGGGGCTTCCAGCGGGTCAGCCTCAACCCCGGCCAGAGCCAGCACGTCTCGGTCACCCTGGACGCGCGCAGCTTCCAGTACTGGACGAACGCCTGGACCAACGCGGCCGGCACCAACGCCGTCTACGTCGGTTCGTCGTCCCGCGACATCCGCCTCACCGGCCAGACCACCATCCCCGCGGGCAACGGCGGCGGCGGTCACTCCCTGCTGTCGCGTACGGGGTGGACGGCGTCCGCCTCGGCGACCGGCGGCGGTGACGTGGCCGCGCGGATGCTGGACGGGGACTCGTCGACGCGCTGGAGCACCGGCACGCCGATGGCCAACGGCCAGACGGTGACCGTCGACATGGGCGCGTCGCACACCGTCGACCAGATCACGATGGACTCGGCGGGCAGCGCGAGCGACTACGCCCGCGGCTATCAGGTCGCGCTGTCGGCCAACGGCACCACCTGGAGCGCCCCGGTGGCCACCGGCACGGGTTCCGCCGCGCTGGTCACGGCGGCGTTCCCCGCGCAGGCCGCCCGCTACATTCGGGTGACCCAGACCGGCAGCGCCACGTCCTGGTGGTCGATCGCGGAGTTCAACGCGTACGGGTAGCCGACGCGTACGAGTGACTCGCCGGTGGGCATCCGGCGGTGACCGGCCGGGGCGTGCGCACACACGCCCCGGCCGGTCCGCGTCAGCCCGCCGCCCGCGCGCCGTCGGTGTCCTTGAGCGCGACCGCCGCCGTCCGCACCACGGCCTCGGCGACGGCGGCCAGCGCCGGGGAGTCGAGCTTCCACTGCTGCCAGTAGAGGGGGACGTCGACGGGCCGTTCGAAGGCGAGGTCGACCAGCGTCCCGTCCCTGCGGTGCCCCACGGCCTGCACCTCGGGGATCATGCCCCAGCCGAGCCCCGCCGCGACGGCCGTCACGAAGGAGTCGGAGGAGGGGACGTAGTGCCGGGCGCGCCGGGTGACCGGGGTGTTCGCGGCGCGGCGCGGCGCGAGGGCGCGCAGGAAGCGGTCCTGGAGGTCGTCCTTGCGGTCGAAGTCCACCAGCGGCGCTTCCGGCAGCGCCTCCCGCAGCGGCGCCCCCGACAGCCACCGCGTGTGGAAGGCGGGCGCGGCCATGGCGCGGTACCGCATGCGGCCGAGCGCGCGGACCGTACAGCCCTGCACGGGCTCCGGCGAAGAGGTGACCGCCGCCATCACCAGCCCCTGCCGCAGCCACCCGGCGGTGTGGTCCTGGTCGTCGCAGCGCAGGTCGAAGCAGACCGGCAGCCCCGCCGGGACCTCGGCGAGGGCGGGCAGGAACCAGGTGGCGAGCGAGTCGGCGTTGACCGCGATCGGCAGCGCCGTCGTACCGGCGGTCTCGTCGGACAGCCCCAGTTCGGCGCTGGCGTCCCGCTCCAGCCGGGTCAGCTGGCGTGCGAATCGGACGACGATCTCGCCGGACTCGGTCAGCCGTACCGGCTTGGTGCGCAGCAGCAGGACGCGTCCGGTGCGCTGTTCCAGCGCCTTGACGCGCTGGCTGACCGCGGACGGCGTGACGTGCAGGGTCTGCGCCGCGGCCTCGAAGGTGCCCTCGTCGACGGCGGCGAGCAGCGTGCGGACCTGGTCCAGCGGGAGGTCGATCATCACGATCCCTTATGCTACCTAAGAATCATTAGCTGGATTGATGACAGGGGCTCTCCTAGCCTCGTCACCATGCACGCAGCCCTTCTCGCGGCTCTGGCGGGTCTCGGTACCGGCCTGTCGCTCATCGTCGCCATCGGCGCCCAGAACGCCTTCGTCCTCCGGCAGGGCATCCGCCGGGAGCACGTCGCCGCGGTCGTCGCGATCTGCGCGCTGTCGGACGCGGCACTGATCACCCTCGGCGTGAGCGGGATCGGCGCGGTGGTGCACGCCTGGCCCTCGGCCGTCACGGTCGCGGCCTGGGTCGGCGGCGCCTTCCTGGTCGGCTACGGCGTGCTCGCCGCCCGGCGCGCGCTGCGCCCGGAACACCTCGACCCGGGGGGCGCGAGCGGCGGCACCCTGCGCGCGGCCGTCCTCACCTGCCTCGCCATGACCTGGCTCAATCCGCATGTGTACCTCGACACCGTGCTCCTGCTGGGGTCGGTGGCCAACGGGTACGGCGGTGGCCGCTGGCCGTTCGCCGTCGGCGCCGCTTCGGGCAGCGTCCTGTGGTTCGGCGCGCTCGGCTTCGGCGCCCGGCTGCTGCGGCGGCCGTTCTCCCGGCCCGGCTCCTGGCGGGTCCTCGACGGGGTCATCGCCGTCACGATGGTGACGCTGGGCGTGGTGATGGTGGTGCGGCTCTGAGGAACCGCCGGTGACCGCGGCCGATGCCCCGGCCCGTCCTCAGCCCCACATCCCCTCCCACACCCGCCCCTGCGCGGTGGGCCGGAAGCCGATCACGGCCGCGTCGTCGCGCCGCGAGTCGGCGGCGGCCAGCAGCCTGGCGCAGAGCGCGGCCAGCGGCACCCCGTCGGACTGCGCCTCCTCCGCGTGCGCGGCCAGATGCGCCATGCCCTCGGTGAGGTCGGTGCCCGGCACCTCGATCAGCCCGTCGGTGTAGAGCAACAGCGTGTCGCCCAGGCGCAGTTCGTGGTGCCAGGTGGCGCGCGGCAGCGCCGGGTCGACGCACAGAGGCAGGTCGGGCCCTTCGCCCTGGAGGAAGCGCGGCGCCCCTGAGACCGGGAGCAGCAGCGGCGGCGGGTGGCCCGCGTTGGACCAGGCCGCGTGCCAGCCGCCGCCCGGCCCCGGCGTGAGCTGTGCGTGGACGGCGGTGACCAGCGGCGCGATGCCCAGGCCGTCGGCGACGCGGTCGAGCCGGGCGAGGCTGTCGGCGGGCGTGCCGGGGTGGACCTGGTCGTAGGCGATGACGCGGAGCATGCTGCGCAGCTGGCTCATCGACGTGGCCGCCTCCAGGTCGTGGCCCGCGATGTCGCCGATGGTGAGGGCGACGGAGCCGTCGGGGAGCAGCAGCGCGTCGTACCAGTCGCCGCCGATCTCGGCGGTCTTGCTGGCGGGCTGGTAGTGCGCGGCCAGTTCGGCGCCCGGCACGCGCGGGGTGGGGGTGAGCAGGGCCCGCTGGAGGGTGAGGGCGGTGTGCCGGGTGCGCTGGAGCTCCAGCGCCTGGCGCAGCGGGTCGCGCACCTCGTGCAGGATCTCGCCGAGCAGCGCGAGGTCGGCGGGGCCCGGCGGCGGGCTGTCGGCGCAGGCCGCCGCGACGGCGAAGGCGACCACGGCCGCGTCGATGACGATCGGCACGATGGTGAGGCTGGTGGCCCTGACCTTGCGCAGCCAGGCGGTGGACGCGTCGGGGACGATGCCGGGCGGCGGTTCGCCGCTGGGGAAGGTCACCAGCCGGGGCCTGCGGCTCTCGATCACCTGCTGGACGACCGGGCCGACCTGGTACGGCTGGTCGTTCAGCGGCGGCAGGTCGGGCAGTCCCGCCCTGGCCGTCTCGGCGATCCGGGTGGCGGTGGCCGCCCCGCCGGGACCGGGAGGCAGCCCCACGGCGGGCAGCAGGAACACCACGCAGGCGTCGGTCAGCTCCGGTACGACCGCCGAGGCCGTCGCGGCGAACGCCTGGGCCACGTCCTGCGCGGCGGTGACGGTGGCGACCCGGGCCAGCAGCCGCTCGCGCAGCCGGTTGCGCCACTGGTCCTCGACGTCGGAGGTGGTGCCGATCCACTCGACGGTCTCGCCGTCGCGCACGACCGGCACCGCCCGCGACTGCACGCGCCGGTACGCGCCGGTCGCCGTACGCATCCGGAAGGTGCACACGAACATCGTGGCCGGCCCGGTCGCCGCCTCCTGGAAGGTCTGGAGGAGCCCGGCGCGGTCGTGCGGGTGCACCGACTCCAGCCACACCTCGTCGATCCTGGACCGCCACGGCAGCCCCGTGAACTCCTCGAAGCCGCCGACCAGCTCGGTGATCGCGCCGTCGGGCCGCATCAGCCAGACGATCTGCGAGACGGCCGACATCAGCGCCTCGTAGCGCTGCAACGCCTGGTGGCGCTCCTCCGACAGCTCCTCGGCCCGCTCGGCGGCCTCGATGTGCGCGGTGGTGTCGATCGCGACGGTCAGCACGCCGGGGCCGTGCCGGGACACCACGGGCGAGAGGCTGTACACGAAATGCCGCCGCCCAGGCGCACCGGGCGTGCTGCCGCGCGTGGTGCGCGGGGTGGTCACCTGGCGCGGCGCCTTTTCGGTGTAGACGACATCGAGCAGGTCGAGGTACGGCGACTCGTGCGGCTCGTCGAACACCTCGCCCGCCGGGACGCCGAGCGGGCGCGGTCCGAACAGGTCGTGGAAGGCGTCGTTGTAGTACACCAGCCGGTGCTCGGGCCCCGACGTCAGGGCCACGGACACGATGGCACGGTCGAACACCTCGGGCTCCAGCTCGGGGACGCCCATCTCGCGACCGGTACGCCTCATCCCTCGATCATCGCTCGACTGGCGCCGACGGGCGCGTCGGGAGCGCCGGGACGAGTACGTACCGGCGGGTACGGGACGCACGCGGCGGGTACGGGACACACACCGCGGGTACGGGGCGCACGCGCGGACACCTACCGGCGGATACGCGGCGGCCCGTGCGTACGCGCCCGCGGCCCGTACTCGCGCTCAGCGCAGCAGCGGGAGCCTGCCGACCAGCCGGTCCACCGCGTTGCGCGGGCCCACCAGGCTGATCGCGCTGTACGCCACGTCCTCGCCCTTGGTGCCCGCGAGCTGGTCCAGATACTGGTCGTATACCCGTGAGGTCTGGGCCGCCTCGGGCATGTCGACCACCAGGACACCGTCCTTGGCCGCCGCCTTGCCGCGCAGCTCACGCAGCGTGCCGGCGTCCGCGGCGAGGACGGAGCAGCCCGCCCAGGGCAGGCCGGGGTGCACGGCGCCCGAGGCGTCCTCGCCGCCGCGCCCCACCAGGTCGGGCAGTTCCTTGCCGACCGAGGCGGCCATGCAGGCGGCGGCGTTCACCAGCCGCCCGGCGGGCAGCTCCTCGTCCACGACGATGACCCATTTGAGTTTCGCCTGCCGGGTCGACAGGTCCGTGCGCACGTCCATGCGGCGCCCTCCATCCGATCGGGAATCCGCCGCCTAGACTAGGCACACGTGCCGTCTTCTCTCAGAGCTACCGAACTTCATCAGGCAGATAGGGACTCTCGTGGAATTTGATGCGCTGGACCAGGCTCTGCTGGGGGAATTGCAGCACGACGCACGGCAGACCAACCGCGATCTCGCCGCCAAGACCGGCGTCTCCCCCTCCACCTCGCTCGAACGCGTCAAACAGCTGCGCGACCGCGGGGTGATCACCGGCTACCACGCGACCCTGGACCTCGAAGCGATCGGCCGCCCGGTGCAGGCGCTGATCGCGGTACGGGTCAGGCCGCCCGCCCGGCCGGTCATCGAGGGCTTCCGCGAGTGGGCCGCCACGCTGCCCGAGGTGATCGGCCTGTTCGTCACCTCGGGCCCGCACGACTTCCTGATCCACATCGCGGTCCCCGACGTGAACGGCGTCTACGCCTTCGTCATCGACCGGCTCACCGAGCGCCGCGAGATCGCCGATGTGCAGACGACGATGGCGTACGAGCACGTACAGCGGCACCGCGTCGACCCAGCCGGGCCCGCCGCGCGCTGACCGGGCCCGGCGCGCACGGCCGGACCGCGACACGCCCCGCCCGCCTCACACCGCGCGGACTCCGGCACGGCGGCGGTGCGGGTGGCGCGGTCCCGGCGCGCCGGGCGCGGCGCGGTTGGTCGCGATCAGGTCGGCGTACCACCGGGCGCTGTCCTTGAGGGTGCGGCGCTGGCTGGCGAAGTCGACGTGCACGATGCCGAAGCGCTTGCTGTAGCCGTAGGACCACTCGAAGTTGTCGAGCAGCGACCAGAGGAAGTAGCCGCGGACGTCCACGCCCGAGCGCACCGCCTCCAGCACGGCGGCCAGATGGCCGGCCAGGTAGGCGATCCGCTCGGGGTCGTGGACGGCGCCCGACGGGTCGGCGTAGTCGTGGTACGCGGCGCCGTTCTCGGTGATCATCAGCGGCACGCGGGGCAGTTCCCTGCCCAGGCGGCGCAGCAGTCCGGTCAGGCCCTCGGCGTCGACCGGCCAGCCCATCGCGGTGCGCGGGCCCTCCGCGGGCAGGAAGCGGACGACGCCGTCGGTGCCCGGCCACGGCGAGGGCTCCGCCGGGGAGGGGCGGCCGGGTACGGCGGAGGGCGAGGCCGCCGCGGCGGCGACCACGGTGGGGCTGTAGTAGTTGAGGCCGAGTACGTCGATCGGCCGGGAGATCTCGGCGAGGTCGCCGTCCCGTACGAACGACCAGTCGGTGAGCGCCGCCGTGTCCTCCATCAGGTCGCGCGGGTAGCGCGCGTGGAAGACCGGGTCGAGGAAGATCCGGTTGGCCAGCGCCTCGATCCTGCGCACCGCGTCGCGGTCGGCCGCGGAGTCGGAACGGCCGCGCACCGCCGCCAGGTTGAGCACCAGCGAGACCGCGGCCGTGTCGGGGAGCAGTGCGCGCAGGGCGCCGACGGCCATGCCGTGCCCGAGGTTGAGGTGGTGCGCGGCGCGCAGTGCGGCGGCCGGGTCGGTCCTGCCGGGCGCGTGCGCGCCGGAGCCGTAGCCCAGAAAGGCGCTGCACCAGGGCTCGTTGAGGGTCGTCCACAGCGGGATGCGGTCCCCCAGCGCCTCGCCGACGAGCTCCGCGTAGTCCGCGAACCGCGCCGCCGTGTCGCGCTCGGGCCAGCCGCCCGCGTCCTCCAGCTCCTGCGGCAGATCCCAGTGGTAGAGCGTGACCACCGGCCGGATTCCCGCCTCCAGCAGCCGGTCGGTGAGCTGCCGGTAGAAGTCCAGGCCGCGCTGCACCGCGGGGCCCCGGCCGGTCGGCTGGACGCGGGGCCAGGACACCGAGAACCGGTAGTCCGTGACGCCGAGTTCGCGCATCAGCTCGACGTCCTCGGGCATCCGGTGCCGGTGGTCGGCGGCGATGTCGCCGGTGTCCCCGTTGCGCACCCGCCCCGGCGTGCTGCTGAAGGTGTCCCAGATCGACGGTGTCCGCCCGTCCTCCGTCGCGCCTCCTTCGATCTGATACGCGGCCGTGGCCGTCCCCCACCGGAATCCGGCCGGGAACCGCAGCTCCTCGGCAGTGGCGTGGTCGTCGACAGCGGTCATCTGGAAGCGCTCCCATAGCGGGTGGGTCGCGGATACGCGACGGTCGGGCGGAACGGGTGGGTTCGGTGCGCCGAGAGTCGGGGGGCCGCTCCGTCTGAGAGCGCTCTCAGGCCACCAGAAGGAGCGTGCCCGCTCCGGCGACCCCTCGTCAAGAGCCGTCGCACGACGAATACGGGAGGAGTGCCGCAATTCGGCCCGCGCGGTGGAGTGGTGACGGTCCGTCGGATCCGGCCCGGCCGAGCGGGACCAGTCCGTCCGACGCGTCTGATCCGGCCGATCCGGTCCGTCGGGTCCGGCCCGGCCGTGCGGGCCCGACTGGTCCGGCCCGTCCGATCCGGTCCGGCCGGTCCGGTCCGGCGGCCTCAGGCGGAGGCGCGGACGATCAGCCGGGTCGGGGTGACGATGGACGACAGCGCCGGAACGGCCTCGGCGGCCAGCGCGGGCTCCAGGGCGCGCAGGAGGAGGCGGGCCATGAGGCGGCCCATTTCCTCGATGTCCTGGCGGACGGTGGTCAGGGGCGGGTCGGTCCATTCGGCGACGGAGACCATGTCGTCGAAGCCGACGACGGCGATGTCGTCGGGGACGCGGTGTCCTGAGGTGCGCAGGACGCGCAGGGCGCCGGAGGCCATGACGTCGGAGGCGGCGAAGACGGCGTCCAGGTCGGGGCAGCGCTGGAGGAGTTCGGCCATGGCGCGGGCGCCGCCTTCCGGGGTGAAGTCGCCCTCGGCGATCATCCGCGGGTCGGTCTCCGGCAGCACGTCACGGAACCCGTCCAGCCGGTCCACCGACGCCAGTTGGTCGAGCGGTCCCGCGATGTGGGCGATCCGGCGGCGGCCGATGCCCAGCAGGTGCCGTACCGCGTCTCTCGCACCGCCCCGGTTGTCGCAGTCCACGTACAGGGCGCGGCGGCCGGACTCCTGATCGGACCAGGTGGGACGGCCGCCGATGACGATCGGCACGTCTCCCCTGCTGGAGAGCACGGGCAGCGAACCGTCGGTGTGCAGCGAGAAGATCAGCGCGCCGTCCACGTGACCGCCCGCCAGATAGCGGCCGACCCGCTCGTAATCCGCGGCCCCCTCGGTCAGCAGCAGCACCAACTGATTGTCCCGCGCGGTGAGTTCCTTGCTGATCCCGCGCACCTGCTGCGCGAAGAACGGGTCGGTGAAGAACCGCGTCTCCGGCTCGGCCACCACCACCGCGATGGCGTCATTGCGCCGCGTCACCAGCGTGCGGGCCGCCTGATTGGGCACATACCCCAGCTCGTCCACGGCCTTGCGGACCCGCTCCACCAGCGGTCCCCGTACTCCCGCTCCCCCGTTGACCACCCGTGAGGCGGTGGCACGCGACACCCCGGCCCGCGCGGCGACGGCCTCCAGCGTAGGACGCGGCGCGAAGCTCGGGTCGGACAAGGGACGTCTCCTTCACGCGGGGCGGCGTGGCACGGAACAGGCACAGCGTAACGGGTTACACCCCTACCGAGAGAGCGCTCTCCGAAGCGAATTAGGCACGCTCCCGGATTCGGGGTGTTTGGCGGTGCGGGACCCGGGCACCCGAACCTTTGAGGCACCCCCCCGCCTCACAAGCCGATACGGCCGGCGGCATCCCCCCCGTCGTCCGGTCGTATCGGCTGGGCGCCCCTCATGACCCGTTCAGGGTCCGCGCGCCGGGGTCTGCCGTCGGCAGGCCGGATACGTCGGCAGAAGTTACGGTGGGTGAAGGCCGCCCTGTCACTCCGGGCTCGTCGCCGCAGGTCAGGCGGCTCCACCGGGAATCATCCGCCGAGACACGCAAGGAAGTCGCGCACATGTCTGCTGTGCCCGCTCTCACGCTCAACAACGGCGTCGC
Source organism: Streptomyces sp. NPDC093221 (assembly GCF_044753885.1). Taxonomy (NCBI): domain Bacteria; kingdom Bacillati; phylum Actinomycetota; class Actinomycetes; order Kitasatosporales; family Streptomycetaceae; genus Streptomyces; species Streptomyces sp. NPDC093221. Next base: position 675,081 of record NZ_JBIVOA010000004.1, read on the forward strand.
CATCCCCCAACTCGGCTTCGGGACGTTCCAGATCCCGCCGAAGGACACCCGGGAGGCGGTCACCACCGCCCTGGAGATCGGCTACCGCCACATCGACACCGCCGAGATGTACGGCAACGAGAAGGAAGTCGGCCAGGCCGTCGGCGCATCGGGCCTGCCGCGCGAGGAGGTCTTCGTCACCAGCAAGCTCGACAACTCCTACCACGCGTACGGCGACGCCCTCACGGCCTTCGCCCGCTCGCTCGACGACCTGGACACGCCGTATCTGGACCTCTTCCTGATCCACTGGCCGAGGCCCGCGGTGGGCGACTTCACCGAGACCTGGCGGGCGCTGGAGGAGATCTACGCCTCGGGCCGCGCCAAGGCCATCGGGGTGTCCAACTTCCAGCCGCCGCACATCAGCCGCCTGCTCCAGAAGTGCACGGTCGTCCCCGCGGTCAACCAGATCGAGGTGCACCCGTACCTGGTGCAGGACGACGTACGGGCCTTCAACGCCGAGCACGAGATCGCGACCGAGGCGTGGTCCCCGATCGCCAAGGGCAACGTGCTCAAGGACCCGGTGCTGGTGGCCGCCGCGGAACGGCTGGGCCGCACACCCGCCCAGGTCACGCTCCGCTGGCACATCCAGCGCGGCGACATCGTCTTCCCGAAGTCGGTGACCCGCGCCCGCGTCGAGGAGAACTTCCGGCTCTTCGACTTCGAGCTGCCCGAGGCCGACATGGCCGCCATCACCGCACTCGACCGCGGTGAGCGCACGGGCCCCGACCCGGACACCTTCAACTGAGCCCGAGCCTGAGCCCGGACCTGGACCGGGACCTAGACCTAGACCTGGACCTCAACCCGAGTCGTCCGACGTCCGGCGGCCGTCAGCGGACGGGCGTCAGCGGCCGAGCGCCTTGGACAGCTCCGCCTTCGTCATCGACGAGCGGCCCTTGATGTTCCGCTGCCTGGCCTCGTTGTAGAGCTGCTCCTTCGTCGGGCCCTGTGCGCCGGAGTGCGAGCGCAGGCCGCCGCGGCGGCCCGACGACATGTCGTGGGTGGAGCTGCGGCTCGCGGTGCGCGCCTCGCCGGAGCGTGCGCGCTCCTTGTTGACGGTGCGCGCCGCGATCTCCTTCGCCCGCTTCTCGGACCCGCCGCGGTCCTCGACGCTCTCCTTGATGTGCTCGTACTGGCGCTCGCGCTTGGCACTCGATCCCCTGGGCATGGCTCGCACCTCTCGGTCGTCGTCATCGCTGCGGCGGCGCCCGCGGGTCACGCGCGGCGCCCCTGTTCCCGCGCCTGCCCGGCACGTGCGGGCCTACACGGAAGCCCCCCTTCGCGCTCCATGGTCACCGCCCGCGGGAGCGCCCGCACGGCGGTGCGGCCCGTCCGGGCGTCACCCGGCCGCCCTGCTGGACATGCGAGGGGTGCTCCGTACTGCGAGGTTCGTCCACGAGGGCGTCTTCGTGGACGCCCCGGGACGGAGCGCCGGGCATGACGCAACCGATGTGGGCGAGGCCCGAGGGGGCCGAGCCGGTGGAGTGGCTGCCGGAACTGGACATGCCGGACCCGGGCCGCCAGCGGCGGCTGACGGTGCTGCTGCGCTGGCTGCTGCTGATCCCGCAGTTCATCGTGGTGTTCGTGCTCGGCGTCGGCGCGTTCTTCACCGTCATCGTCGGCTGGTTCGCCGCGCTGTTCACCGGGCACCTGCCCGAGGGCGTGGCCCGCTACCTCGGCGCGTTCCTGGCGTACGAGACGCGTGTGCACGCCAGCGCGATGCTGCTGGTCGACCGGTATCCGCCGTTCGCGCTGCGGCCCGCCGAGCACTATCCGGTGCGGATCGAGCTGCGGCCGGGGCCGCTGAACCGGCTCGCGGTGTTCTTCCGCATCATCTTGATGATCCCGGCCGGCATCGTGCAGGGCCTGGTGACCTCCGGCTGGTACGCGCTCGCCTTCATCATCTGGCTGATCACGCTGGTGCTCGGCCGCATGCCCCGGCCGCTGTTCGAGGCGAGCGCCGCGACGCTGCGCTACAGCATGCGGTTCAGCGCCTACGTGCTCCTGCTGACCTCCGCCTACCCCAAGCGGCTCTTCGGCGACGGCGACGCGCCTGGGGCCGTACCGGGCGCGGTGCGGCCGGGCATGCCGGGCGCCGTGCCGGGCGACACCTACGGGGCGGTGCCCGGAGCCGTTCCCGGCGCCCTCGCCTCCGCCACCCGGCCGCTGCTGATGAGCACCGCGGCGAAGGTCCTCGTCGGGGTCTTCCTGGCGGTCGGTCTCGCGGGCCACATCGTCGGCGACACCGTGACCGACTGGAACGGGAACAACGACGACAACGCCGCGGCGACAGCACCCGCCGCCGCGGCCGTCGTCGTCACCCCACCGGGCCGCTGACGCGGCTCAGTCGAACGGGTCGAGCGTGATCGACGCCTCCTGCGGGTCGCCGTCGTGGACCAGCGACTCGTGGTTGCCGACGTCGTCGAAGGCGAAGGCGTACGCGCTCCCGTCGGCCATCTGCTCGTGGATCTCGCGCGCGTACTGGTTGGTGTCCGCGTCCTGGTAGAAGCCGGACGCGTCCGCGTCGGGCTGCTCGGAGTTGGTCAGCAGCGTCGTGCGGTTGTAACCGGCGCACAGCGTACGGGAGATGGGGCCGCGCACCTGGTCGTTCGGCGCGTCCAGCAGCTTGTAGCAGCCGAAGACGCTGTCGGAGTCCGGCTTCTGGAAGCTGGTGACGACCGCGCCCGAGGAGTCGGTGAAGTTCATGACGTCACCGGAGACCCGGCCGAAGTACTTGGTGTCCGGCTGGTCGCCGAAGGGCGTGACCGTCAGGGTCGAGGAACTGTACTTGTCCCAGACCCGGTTGATGTAGTCGTCCATCACCGAGGCGGGCAGCGCGCCGGACTCGATGCCGTGGCCGGGCGCGAGCGCGCGCAGGACGCTGCCGTCGGGCGCGGTCTCGACCAGGCCCGCCCAGCCGCCGGGCCGCGCCTTGAGGCCGTCGAAGAACCCGTTGTAGCCGCCGGGCTTGAGGTGTCCCGTGGTCTTCGTCGTCCCGTCCGCGGTCTTCACGCCGACCGCGTAGGGGGCGGAGAACATGTCGACCTGCGTGCTGTTGATCCACAGGCCCGAGTCGTTGAGCGTGTACTCGGTCCAGTTGAACAGGATGTCGTGGTTCGGGTCGTCCGGATTCTGCACGGCGGGCTGGACGAGGCCGCCGGTGGTCAGCTTGAAGACCAGCTTCTGGCCGTAGGAGAAGTACACCCGGCCGGAGAACTTGGGGAGCTTCAGGGTGAGCGACTGGCCGTCGGCGGGGCCCGCGATGGACGCGTCGGGCGCCTCGGTGGGGGGATTGCCGCCGGCCGGCCACGCGTGGAAGGCGCCGTCCGCGTCGGCCCAGCCCTGTTCTCCGGTGGCGAGGTTGGTACCGATGTCGTAGACGTAGACCTGGTCGCCGCGGCCGGAGTTGTTGGTGAAGGTGAGCGGAATGGTGTCCGGCACCGAGGCCGAGGCGGTCGACGCGAGCCCCGCGGCGGTCAGTCCGCCGCCGATCAGCGTGGCCGCGGCCAGCGGTACGAACAGCTTCCGTTTGGTGATGTACACGCTCTGTACTCCTCATCAGTTGGGGCACCGCGGAGGACAGACGTCGCCGGACATCGCGGAATCCGTTCCTCCGCAGCGGTTCTGAGAGCGCTCTCACCCTGATGGGGAATGGTGTGCATGTCAATGACGCGACAGTGGACTTCCGCTGCTGACGGTAATCACCGCTGATCCGGGGCGGGTTGGGGAGGCCGGAGGCCGCGGAATTCGCCGGAGCCGCGGATCACGAGACGGGTCAGCAGCACCACGGAGCGGGGTGCGGAGCGGTCGCCGCCGATCCGGGTGAAGAGCAGATTGGCCGCCGTGCCGCCGATGGCCACCGGGTCCTGGCTGACCACGGTCAGCGGCGGGCTGAGCCGTTCGGCGAGCGGCAGGTCGTCGAAGCCGACGATGGCCACCGGGGCCGGGTGGTCGAGGCCGTCGAGCACGCCCATGGTGATCAGGTCGTTGCTGGCGAACAGCGCGGTCGGCGGGTCCGGCAGGGCGCGCAGCCCGGCGAGCGCGCCGCGCGCCTCGCGGTGCGAGCGCAGTTCGTGCCGGACGAGGTCGGGGTCCTCGGGTATGCCGTGCGCGGCCAGCGCGTCGAGGTAGCCGAGGTGGCGCTCCCGCTGGGTCCAGATGCCGTAGCGGTCGCCCAGGTAGGCGATACGGGTGTGGCCGTGGCCGAGCAGGTGGCTGACCGCGCGTTCGGCGCCCGCGCGGTTGTCGACGGTGACGGTGTCCACGGCGAGGCCCTTGGCGGGCCGGTCCACGCAGACCACCTGGGTGCCGCCCTCCATGGGCTGCTTGAGGAAACCGTGGCCGCCGCTGGTCGGCACGATGATCAGGCCGTCCACCTGACGGGCGGTGAAGGCGGCGATGACCTCGCGTTCGCGCCGCGGTTCGTCGTTGGTGCTGCCGACGAGCACGACGTAGCCGCGGCGGTGCGCCTCGTCCTCGACCGAGCGGGCCATCAGCGCGTAGAAGGGGTTGGCGAGGTCGTCGACGACGAGCGCGATGGTGGAGGTGCCGAGGTTCTTCTGGCGCAGATTGCGCGCGTTGTCGTTGCGCTGGTAACCGAGCTTCCTGACCGCCCGCTCGACCCTGGCGGCGGTGTCCGGCGAGACGCCCGGCTCGCCCGAGACGACGCGGGAGACCGTCATGGGGCTCACCCCCGCGGTCCGGGCCACGTCCTTCATCGTCGGGCGCTTCACGGGCCTCCTCCTCGGCGTGCTTCGGGCCGACCGCCGTACGGGCTGGTGTCGATGATGTCAGGCCACGGCGCGGACAACCATCGTCCGTGGTGGAGCGCTTGGTAACGTTCACAAAATGTCAGGCCCTCGCGCGTTCGACCCGACGCATCGTCACGCCGCTTTCGCCCGGACCTCGTCGGCGGCTCCGCACGGGCCTCGTACGGCCGGAAACACCCGATGTCCCGGCCTGGTCCGCACCCTTGACATCCAGTCAGGTACACCTCAACAATTCGGTTCTGCTTGGTAACGTTCACATGCACTTCGCGCAGCCCCCCGTGCCCCGAGGCGGCCCGCAAGGACGACGGCGCGCCGCCTCCGCGAGAAGGTGGTCTCCTCCGTGCCCCCCACTCCGTTCCGCATCAGAACCGTCGGCGCCGCGAGCGCCCTGTTACTGGCCGCCTTCGGCGTCGGCGGCCTGGCCGCGGCCCCCGCGCACGCCGCGACGCTGCCGCTGACGCAGTACGCCGACCCGTTCGTCGGCACCGACGACAGCTCGGCCCCCAACCCCGTGCCGGGCGGCGCGGGCGGCAGTACGTATCCGGGCGCGGTGGTGCCCTTCGGCGGTGTGCAGTTCAGCCCCGACACCCCGACGGCCTCGCCCTCCGGCTACCGCTACTCCGACACCTCGATCGAGGACTTCAGCCTCACGCACTTCGACGGTGCGGGCTGCCCGAACAACGAGGACCTGCCGCTGATGCCGGTCACCGGCGCGGTCAGCAGCTCACCGGGCACCAACTGGACGAGTTACGCGTCCGGTTACACCAAGGCGAACGAGTCGGCCGCTCCCGGCTACTACAAGAACCGGCTGGACAAGTACGCGACCAATGTCGAGCTGACGGCCACCACCCGTACCGGCATGGGGAAGCTGACCTACCCCTCGTCCACGGCTTCCCGGCTGCTGATCAACACCAGTCGCAGCGCGACGGGAAACCGCAGCGGCACGGTGAACGTCAACGGTTCCGAAGTGACCGGCAGCGTCACCGCGGGCGGCTTCTGCGGCTCCACGAAGACCTTCCAGATCTACTTCGACATCCGCTTCGACCGCGCCCCGACCGGGCACGGCACCTGGTCGGGCGGCACGGTCACCGACGGCTCGTCCAGCGCGAGCGGCACCAACACCGGCGCGTACGTCACCTTCGACACGACCGGCAACGCGGCCGTGCAGTTCAAGGTCGGGCTGAGCTACGTGAGCGTGGCGAACGCGCAGGCCAACGTGGTGGCGGAGAACAACGGCTGGGACTTCGGCGCGGTGCGCACGGCCGCCGACACCTCGTGGAACCAGATCCTCAACCGGGCGCAGGTCACCGGCGGCGCGACCGCCGACCTGAAGAAGTTCTACACCTCGCTCTACCACGTATTCCAGAGCCCCAACGTCTCCAGTGACGTCAACGGCGATTACCGGGGCTTCGACGGTGCGGTGCACAATTCGACCCGGCCGGTCTACCAGAACTACTCGGGCTGGGACATCTACCGGTCCTGGGCGGCGCTGGTCGCGCTGATCGCGCCGACCGAGGCGAGCGACATCGCCAAGTCGATGGTCCTGGACGGGCAGCAGGGCGGTCTGCTGCCGAAGTGGTCGCAGCAGACCAACGAGGACTTCGTGATGACGGGCGATCCGGGTCCGATCATCGTGAGCAGTCTCTACGCCTTCGGGGCCAGGGACTTCGACACCGCGAGCGCGCTGTCGCTGATGGAGAAGGCGTCCAACGGCGGCACGATGCAGGGCTCGCCGATCCGCGGCAATCAGGGCACGTACACCAACCTGCACTATCTGCCCGGCGCGCCCTCGGACTCCCTCGAATACTCCGCGTCGGACTTCGCGGTCGCGCAGTTCGCCAAGGCGCTGGGGAACACGTCCAGTTACTCCACGCACATGACGCGCGCGCAGTGGTGGCGCAACACGTACAGCACCGAGTCCGGCTACACGCAGCCGCGCAACTCCGACGGGAGCTGGGCGTGGCCGCTGAATCCGGCCAGCCAGAACAACTTCACCGAGGGCAACGCGTCGCAGTACACCTGGATGGTGCCGTACGACTTCTCCGACCTGATCAACGACATGGGCGGCCGGCAGACCGCGGTGCAGCGCCTCGACCACCACTTCACGCAGGTCAACGCGGGCCAGAGCCTGCCGTACTACTACATCGGCAACGAACCGGAGCACGGTGTGCCGTGGGCGTACAACTACGCGCGTGACCCCGCGGGCGCCTCGGACGCGGTGCGCAAGGTGATGACCGAGTCGTACACCACCGGTCCCGGCGGCCTGCCGGGCAACGACGACCTGGGCGCGACCTCGGCCTGGTACGTGTGGGCCGCGCTCGGGGTGTACCCGGCGACGCCCGGCGCGGACACACTGGCGATCCACGGCCCGCAGTTCCCGTCCGTGCTGCTCCAGCGGCCCGGCGGCAACATCACCATCAACTCCTCGGGCAGCGGCGGCTATGTGCAGGGCGTCAGCGTCAACGGGACGGCCACCAGCCACAATTACCTGCGCTACCCGGACGTGGCGGGCGGCGGGACGCTGAACTTCACCATGGGCGGTACGCCGAGCGCGAGTTGGGGAACGGGCGCGGGCGACGTCCCGCCGTCCTTCACCGACGGAGCGACCCCGGTGCCGGCCGCGCCCGAACTGGGCACGGACCTGGCCAAGGGCAAGCCGGTGACGGCCTCGACGCCGTGCGCGACCGCGGAGTCCGGCGACAAGGCCGTGGACGGCACGCTGAAGGACAACAGCAAGTGGTGCTCCACAGTGGCCAATCCGTCGATCCAGGTGGACCTCGGCTCGGTGCAGACCGTGTCGTCGTTCGTGCTCAAGCACGCCGGGCTCGGCGGGGAGAACACCGGCTGGAACACGGCCGCGTTCACCATCCAGACCAGTACCGACGGCGCCAACTGGACCACCGCGGCCACCGTCACGGGCTCGCGCTCCAGCCGTACCTACCACCCGGTCTCGGCGCGCCAGGCCCGCTATGTGAAGGTCGCCATCTCCTCGCCGGTCAACGACGCGGCAGGCTCGACCGTGGCCGCCAGGCTCTACGAACTGGAGGTGTACGGCGGCGGCCAGGCCGATCTCGCGCTCGGCCGCACCGCGACCGGCTCCGACGCGTGCGGCACCACCGAGACGCCCGACAAGGCGGTCAACGGCAGTTACACCGGCGGCAACAGCGACAAGTGGTGCTCGAAGGTGTCGGGCACCAAGACCCTCCAGGTCGACCTCGGCGCCTCGCACGCCCTGTCCTCGCTGACCGTCCGGCACGCCGGGGCGGGCGGTGAGGACCCGAGCTGGAACACCAAGGACTTCGACCTCGCCGTCTCCGCCGACGGCAGCACCTGGACCACCGTCGCCCAGGTCCGCGGCAACACCGCTGATTCCACGACCAACGCGGTGAGCGCCACGGCCCGTTATGTGCGGCTCAGCGTGATCACGCCGACCCAGAACACCGATCCGGCGGCGCGGATCTACGAGTTGGAGGTGTACGGCAGCTAGGCGGCGCTCCCCCGGCCGTACGAGAACCGGCGGCCATCCCTCACACCGAGGGGTGGCCGCCGTTCCGCGTACGGGCGGTGCGTGTCAGAGCACCAACTGGGCCTTGCCCAGCGCGATCACCCCCGCCGCGGAGACCGTGTACAGCTCGCGGTCGCGGTCCGGGTTGACGCCGATGGTGGCGCCCGGCGGCACGTCGACGTTCTTGTCGAGCACCGCGCCCCTGACGATGGCGCCGCGCCCGACCCGTACGTTGTCGTGCAGTACCGAGCCCTGGACGACGGCGCCGGTGTCCACGACCACGCCGGGCGACAGCACCGAGCGGGTGACCTGCCCGCGGATCTCACAGCCGGGGCTCACCACCGACTCGCCCACGATGCCGCCCGCGGCGATCTTGGCGGGCGGGAGCTGCCCGGAGTGGGTGTAGATGGGCCAGCGCCGGTTGTGCAGGCTGAAGGCGGGCTGGTCGGAGATCAGGTCCATGTGCGCGTCGTAGTACGCGTCCAGCGTGCCGACGTCGCGCCAGTAGCCGTGGTCGCGGGCGGTCTCGCCCGGCACGTGGTTGTCGTCGAAGTCGTAGACCTGGGCGACGCCCTGGTCGGTGAGCCGGGGCAGGATGCTGCCGCCCATGTCGTGCACGGACTGCGGGTCCTCCGCGTCCTCGTGCAGGGCGTCGATCAGGGTCTTCGTACTGAACAGGTAGTTGCCCATCGAGGCGAAGACATGCTGGGGGTCGCCGGGCAGCCCCGGCGGGTCGAGGGGTTTCTCCAGGAAGCGTTCCACTTGTATGCCGTCGGCGGCGGGCGAGATCACGCCGAAGCCCGCCGCGTCGGCTCTGGGCACCTTGATTCCCGCGACGGTGACGCCCGCGCCGTGCTCGATGTGCTGCGCCAGCATCTGCCGGGGGTCCATCCGGTACACATGGTCGGCGCCGAACACCGCGATGTAGTCCGGCTGTTCGTCGTGCACGAGATTGAGGGACTGAAGGATCGCGTCCGCGCTGCCGAGGTACCAGCGCGGGCCGAGCCGCTGCTGTGCCGGTACCGGCGTCACGTAGTTGCCCAGCAGGCTGGACATCCGCCAGGTGGTGGTCACATGGCGGTCGAGCGAGTGGGACTTGTACTGCGTCAGCACGCAGATCCGCAGGATGTCCGCGTTCACCAGGTTCGACAGGACGAAATCGACCAGGCGGTACGTGCCGCCGAAGGTCACCGCTGGTTTGGCCCGGTCGGCGGTCAGCGGCATCAGCCGCTTTCCCGCGCCACCGGCCAGCACTATGCCCAGTACCGAAGGTCCTCCACGCATCGAGACCCCCCCTTGTCGTCTCTGCCGCTCATATCTGCTCCTCGTGCCGTTCTCGTGCCTGATCCCGGTCCCGTGTTCCGGCGTTCACCGGCTCACTCCGCCTACCGGCCCTGCGCCAGCACCGACGCGTACAGCTCCGCCGTACGCCGTGCCACGGTGTCCCAGCCGAATTCGCGCACCGCGCGGTCCCGGCCCGCCGCCCCCATCCGCTCCGCCTCGGCGCGGTCGCCGATCACCCGGTTGAGCGCCCGCGCGAGTCCCGCCTCGAACGCGGCGGGGTCCTCCTCGCGGTAGGGCACGAGCAGCCCGGTGACGCCGTCCTCGACGACCTCGGGGATGCCGCCGACCGCGGAGGCGACCACGGGTGTGCCGCAGCCCATCGCCTCCAGATTCACGATGCCCAGCGGCTCGTACACCGAAGGACACGCGAACACCGCCGCGTGGGTGAGGAGTTGGACCACGGCGGGGCGTGGCAGCATCGCCGGGATCCAGTGCACGCCGTCGCGTACCGCGTTCAGCTCGTCGAAGAGCGCGCGGAATTCGCGGTCGAGCGCGGGGGTGTCCGGCGCTCCCGCGCACAGCACGAGCTGCGCGGACGGGTCGAGTTCGCGGGCGGCCCGCAGGAGATGGGGCACGCCCTTCTGCCGGGTGATCCGGCCGACGAAGAGCACGTAGGGGCGCTGCGGATCGATGCCGATCCGGCTGAGCACGTCGGTGCGCGGGTCGGGCCGGTAGGTGGCGGTGTCGATCCCGTTGCGGATGACGTGCACCCGGTCGGGGTCGAGCGCCGGATAGCAGCCCAGGATGTCGCCGCGCATGCCGTCGGAGACCGCGACCACCGCGTCGGCCGACTCCATCGCCGTGCGCTCGGCCCAGCTCGACAGGGCGTAGCCGCCGCCGAGCTGCTCCGCCTTCCAGGGCCGCAGCGGCTCCAGCGAGTGGGCGGTGAGCACGTGCGGTATGCCGTAGAGCAGCTTGCTCAGATGGCCCGCGAGGTTGGCGTACCAGGTGTGCGAGTGGACGAGGTCGCGGCCCTGAAGACCGGCGGCCATGGCCAGGTCGACGGAGAAGGTGCGCAGCGCGTCGTTGGCGCCGTCGAGCGTGGACGGGGCGTGGTGCCGGGTCACCCCCGTGTCGGGGCTGTCCGCCCCGTCGCCCCAGCAGTGCACGGCGACATCCACCAATGAGCGCAGTTCACGGGCCAGGAACTCCACGTGGACCCCGGCTCCGCCGTATACATCCGGCGGATATTCCCGGGTCAACAGACCCACCTTCACCGAGACCTCCTGCCGTCGACAACCGTGTGCCCCTGTTGCCTTCCCCGGTTGGACGCGGCCTACCGCGCGGGAGCCTGACGTAATTCCGCCGCCCGCGCGGTCCGACGGCAGGTCGCACCCGCCGCGCGCGGTCCTAGCGGCGGCTGAGCGCGATCACCGGGATGACCCGGCTGGTCTTCTTCTGGTAGTCGGCGAAGCCGGGGAAGCGGGACGCCTGCTCGGCGTACTTCTCGTCGCGCTCGGCGCCCTTGAGCTCCTCGGCGTGCACGGGGATGGTCTCGTCGCCGATCTCGATGTCGATGTCGGGGTGCGCGAGGAGGTTGAGGTACCAGGCGGGGTGGGTGTCGGCGCCGCCCTTCGAGGCGAAGACCAGATAGCGGTCCCCGTCGGCCATGTACATCAGCGGGTTGACGCGCTCGATGCCGGTACGGGCGCCGCGGGTGTGCAGCAGCACCATCGGCGCGCCCTCGAAGGGGCCGCCGACCTTCCCGTGGCTGGCCCGGAACTCGGCCGTGATCCGGGCATTGAAGTCGTCGCCGTCGCTCATTCACCGCTCCTGACAGATGTGGTCAATACGGGTCCCACCGGTCACCTTAACCAAGCGGCCGGCCCGTTCTCCGTATCCGCGAACGCGAGCCCCTGGCCCGGCATTCCCCCGAACGGGCGTGCGTCGCGCGGGCCTCGGACGGCGGTGCGGCCGTTCTGCGGGAAATCGTCCGGATCGCACTGGACCACGCGTCACACCGGTCACCCGCACCGCGTACGACGCAGGGGCACGCGCAGGCGGGCGTGCGCGGAACAGGTGCATCGTTTTCCCGCCAGATCCGGCGAGCCGCCCGGCCGACGTGCGCCGGGGCCGGCCGGGCCGCCCGCGTGCCGGGGGCGCAAGCACACGGCCCACCGGGCGATGGCCAATACAGCGGATCTGCCCAGGTGACGCGGAAAGTGGAATGACGCTTTACGGACGGCTGTCCGGAGCCGGACAGGGCACACGGAGGAGAGACCGCGCGTGATGACCAACAGCCGCTCCGCCGCACCCGTTCCGCTGCGCAGCGGGGCACGGTTGGCGCTGGCACTGGCGAGGGAAGAGATGATGCAGGACTACCACCGGTGGGAGACCGATCCGGCGACCGTCGTCGGATTCGGGGCCCGCTGGCCGGTGTCCTGGGAAGTCTTCCAGGCTCGTTTCCACAGTGGCCATACCTCCACCCACTACCAACTCTTCGAAGTGATCACCACGGACAGTGGCATTCCGGTCGGGACCACCGCGCTGAGCGTCGACCAGTCGGCCAACAGCGCCGAGTACACCCTTGTCATCGCCCCGGAGCACCGCGGCCTGGGCTACGCCGCCGAGGCCACCGCACTCACCCTCGACTGGGCTTTCACCATCGCGTCGCTGAGCGCGGTGTGGCTGGAGGTACTCGCTCCGCACACCGCCGCGGTGCACGCCTACCTCAAGGCCGGTTTCCGTGACGCCGGGCGGCTGCGCAGCGCCGCGCTGTGGCAGGGCAGGCGCGTCGACAAACTCCTGCTGGACTGCGTCCCCGGCGACCTGCCGGGGACCGAGCCGGACGAGAGGAGGTGATCCACGATGTCATGCTCCGACGTGAACTGCCGTAAAGGCGGGTGCACCACCGACCCCGACCGCACCGGGCGCGAAGGCGGTCAGAAGCGCGGGTGAGCGGCCATCGGCCGGGCGCCGCGGTGCGTGACGTACCGCGGCGCCACCGTATATACGGAAGTCTCCGTGCGTTCCCGGAGACGTCCCCACCGATGCCACCGGAGATGTCCCCGCCGTTGTCCCCGGAGATGTCCCCGCCGCGCTATCCGGCGGCCAGGGTCGCCACGGACACCTCCCACAGCCGCCGCGCCGCCTCCGGGTCGAGGGCGTAGGCCGCGACGCCGTCGGGGGCGCCGGGCCGGTTCTCCGCCGCCTCGTCGCAGTCCTCGAAGTACCGGCCGCCGACGCCGTCGAGCAGCGGAGAGGCCGCGACCAGCACCGAGGTCGCCGCGCCCTGCTCCGGGGTCTTCCACCGCGGGAGGTCGGGGCCGCGCTCGGCGCGCAGCCGGTTCAGCTCCTCGTCGGACACGTAGCGCTGGAGCTTGGTCCTGATCCCGCCCGGCATCAGCGCGTTGACGGTGATGCCGTCACTCGCCCAGCGCTTGGTGGCCTCGACGGCGAACAGCACGTTGGCGGTCTTGGACTGGCCGTACGCGGACCAGGGCTCGTACGGCCGCTCGCGGAAGTGGATGTCGTCGAAGACGACGGGCGAGCGCAGATGGGCGCTGGAGCTGACCGCGACCACGCGGGCGCCGCCCGCCGCGGCGAGCGCCGGGCGCAGGCCGGTGGCCAGGGCGAAGTGGCCCAGGTGGTTGGTGGCGAACTGCATCTCCCAGCCCTGCGGGGTGCGCATCTCGGGCGAGGCCATGATTCCGGCGTTGTTGACCAGCATGTGCAGCGGGCCCTGCCAGTCCGCGACGAAGGCGGCGACGGACGCCTGGTCGGCCAGGTCGAGCGGAGCGACCCGCACCTGCTCGTTCCCGGTGGTCCTCGTGATGTCCTCGGCGGTCCGCCGGCCTGCCTCCGCGTCCCGTACGGCCAGCGTCACCTCGGCCCCGGCGGCGGCCAGGGCGCGGGCGGTCTCGACACCGATGCCGGACGCGCCACCGGTCACGACGGCGCGGCGGCCGGTCAGATCGATGCCCGCCAGCACGTCGGCGGCGGTGGACTCCCTGGTGAAGGGGGTGGTGATGAGGGGGTTTGACGTCATGATCCGTGCGTCTCCTCGGTAGCGCGGAGGGCATGGCACTGCCGGTACGATAAAAACCGGAGGAACCTCCGCTCAGATCCACCGTAAGTGGAGGAACCTCCGCTTGCAAATTCGCCGGGCCGCCGTGCCCCGACGATCCGCGTCCCACCGAGGAGAGACACCGTGCCGGGCACCTCACCCCGCCCCCTGCGCGCCGACGCGCAGCGCAATCGCGACCGGCTGCTGGCCGCCGCCGTGCGCGCGTTCGCCCACGACGGCCCCGAGGTGACGCTCGAGGCCATCGCCAAGGACGCGGGGGTCGGCATCGGCACGCTCTACCGGAACTTCCCGACCCGAGAGGCGCTGGTCGAGGCCGCGTACCGCAACGAGCTGACCCGGCTGTGCGACGCCGCGCCCCGGCTGCTCACCGCCGCTCCCCCCGACGTGGCGGCGCGCGCCTGGATGGACCACTTCATCGACTACATGACGACCAAGCGCGGCATGGCCGACGCGCTGCGCGCCGTGATCGCGTCCGGCGGCGACCCCTTCGCGCACAGCCGTGAGGCGCTGCTCGGCGCGGTCGGCACCCTGCTGCGGGCGGGCGCGGAGGCCGGGACGCTGCGGGCGGACGCCGACCCCGAAGACGTGCTCGTCGGGCTCGGCGGGGTGGCGCTGTCGGCGGCCGGTCCGGAGCGCAGGGCGCAGGCGGGACGTCTGCTGGACCTGCTCATGGACGGATTGCGCTACCGTGCGGGGCAGTAGTCGCGGCGCGCGGCCGGAGACGGGACGCGCGACGGGACCCGGCAGAACACGGACAAGGACGCGAAACAGGCCGCCGCTCGGACCCGTTCGGGGCCCGGAAAAATTGCTCGAAAAAAAGTTGGCATAGGACGTTCGACAGCGGGCAAGCGGCTTGTGGACAGTCTTACCGAGGCGAGGCGATGACGTGACCACACAGGTTCAGCAGTCGGACAGCGCGTACGAAACGGCGACGCTTGAGGCATCACCGCGATCCGAGGGCGGCTTGATTGGTGAACTTCCGCGGATCGACGACGCCACGGCGGTAGCCCCCAAGGACGCGCGGGCGCTGTCGAAGCTCTTCTTCGACCGGCTCCAGGCCGTCGAAGAGGGCACCCGTGAATACCAGTACGCCCGCAACACGCTGATCGAGATGAACCTCTCGTTGGTGCACTTCGCCGCCGGGCGCTACCGCAACCGGCCGGCCACCGACATGGAGGAGATCGTCCAGGTCGGCACGATCGGCCTGATCAAGGCCATCGACCGGTTCGACCTGTCGCGGGAGAACGAGTTCACCACCTTCGCCATCCCGTACATCGTCGGCGAGATGAAGCGGTTCTTCCGCGACACCTCCTGGGCCGTGCACGTGCCGCGCCGCCTCCAGGAGCTGCGCGTCGAGCTGAGCAAGGCCAAGGAAGCGCTCGCGCTGGTGCTGGACCGCGACCCGACGGTGGCCGAGCTGGCCGCGCACCTCGACCTGACCGAGGAAGAGGTCATCGAGGGCCTGGTCGCCGCCAACGGCTACACCGCGGGCTCGCTGGACACGCCGTACAACGACGGTGAGAGCGGCGGTGACGGCGAGGGCCGCACGCTGGCCGACACCTTCGGCGAGTGCGACTACGCGATGGACCTCATCGAGAACTTCCAGAGCCTGGCCCCGCTGATCGCCAAGCTCCCCGAGCGCGACCGGCAGATCCTCCAGATGCGCTTCGGCGAGGAGATGACGCAGGCGCAGATCGGCGAGGAGCTGGGCTACTCGCAGATGCACGTGTCGCGGCTGCTGAGCCGCACCATCGCCGGCCTGCGCGCGGGCCTGATGACGCAGAAGTAGGCAGCCGGAAGCAGGCAGCGAGCACGACGAACGGCTGAGGGGCCTCCCGGACCGGGAGGCCCCTCAGCCGTTCACGCCTGCCCGTACCGCTCCCCCGTCGATTGCGCGACACGTGAAGTGTGTGACGGACAGTGAACGGGGAATGCGAGGGGTAGTTGACGATTGCGGGATGAGGGATCCGGATGACGGATGACGAAGGGGTGCGGTCCATGACCATTGCCAGTGACAGCCAGTCGGTGTCGGACGAACTGCGCGACCGGGCGGGCGCGTTCGTGAACAGCCATGTCGACATGTGGGTGACGGTGGAGGACGACGGGGTGCTGATCCTCGCCGGTGGCGACGCCGCCGAGCTCTTCCAGGCCGCCACGGACTGGCTGCGCGAGGGGCCCGCCTACACGGTCGCCTCGGTCGGCTGGGCGCGCCAGGAGACGGAGCCCGCTTACGCGTTGCGACTGGTCCTTCGGCAGCCGGTGGGCGGCGAGGCCGCGTGACCGGTGCCCGTCCGCGGCCCCGTGGCCGGAAGGCCGGAGGTCGCGGACGGGCCCGTGTGCGTGGCGGAGACGGTCGGGACTACGAGACGTCCGCGCGGTCGACGGCGATGTTGTTCCCGGTGCTGTGCGCGTTGCGCGCGCCGGTGTTGGTGATGGTCAGGGTGTGGCTGCCGGACGGGAGCGCGGGGCTGGTCCACACGGTGCCCGAGGCGTTGCGGGCGGCCGCGTAGTTGTCGACGGTGACGGGTGAACCGCCGTCGACCGAGAGCGACATGATGCCCTGGTCGGTGTCGCGGACGGCGTGCAGGGCGACGGTGCTCCCGTGGAAGTGGAAGGTCGCCGAGGCGCCCGCGGTGAACGTCCAGTTGGCGGTCTGCTGGTACATGTCGGTGATGCCGTTGGCGACGCCCCAGTTGGCGCCGTACTGGAAGTAGTTGGCGTCGCCGGAGTTGGTGGCGGTGCCGTCCACGACGGTCGTCACCGGGTCGACGGGTCCGGTGGAGCCGTTGCCCGCGGTCAGGGTGACCGTGTAGGCGTCGGTGCCGCTGGTGAGGGTGACGGGGACGCGCAGGGTGTTGCCGTCGGGGGTGAGGTCGGAGTCCAGGACGGTGGCGGGCGCGCCGAGCGGGGACTGGTCGGGGATGCGCTGGATCTTGGCGTGCACCTTGCCGTTGCCGCCGCGCAGCCAGGAGGCGGCGGACAGATTCTGGAAGGTGACCGTGGTGGTGCCGCCCTGGCCCGAGTTGTTGCCGATCAGCGCGAGGACCTGGTGGGCGGTGGTGTCCGCGCCCGCGGCGACGGCGATACCGCCGCTGCCCGTGGTGCCCAGCAGGTGGCCGCCGATCCGCGCGTACGCCTGGTAGACCCACCACTGGCCGGTCGGCTGGCCGCCGACGAGCAGGGAGTCGAGCGTCCCGGCCCCGCAGCAGTCGGTCCAGATCGCGTGCGCGGCGGACGCGACGCCCGAGGCGGAGAGCCGGTCGAGGAACCAGGCGGTGTAGGCGGCGTTCTGCTGCTGCGAGAACAGGTACTCGTTGATGGTCAGCGGGAGCGGGGCGATGGCGTGCGCGGACAGCAGGGCGCGGGCGTCGGCGGCGTCGGCCGCGGGGTCGTTGCCGAAATGCCAGTTGACGACGGTCGGCAGGGTGTTGTCAGTCTTGGTACGGCCGAGGAAGTCGTCGAGCCAGCCGTGGTTGTAGCCGCTGTAGGAGGGGCCGACGATCTGCGCGGAGGGCACCAGGCGGCGGATCTCGCGCACCGCCGTGTCCCACATCTGGTAATACTGCGCGCTGTTGACACCGCGCTGCCAGAAGCCGGTGCCGTCCGGCTCGTTCCAGATGTCGTAGCTGACGGGCACCCCGGACGCCTGGACGTCGGCGACGAGCCGGTCGATGAAGGCCGCCCAGTTGGAGCAGTCGCCGTTGTCGCAGGGGTAGACGGTGTTCGACGGCTGGGTGGTGTCGGCGCCCCAGACGTCGGAGACCAGCAGGTGGTAGGTGGCGCGGTAGGGCGCGGCGGTGACGCGGCGGGCCTGGGACAGCGCGGAGTCGACGCGTATCCGGTAGCCGGAGCCCGCGGTGTAGCCGTCGCCCAGCCAGCCGCCGCCCGCGATCCGGGCGCCGCCGCCGCGGAAGAGGGTGGGCTTGAGGGGTTGGAGCAGGCTGTCGACGGGCCCCGAGCCGTCCTGGCTGAGGCCGTAGAGGAAGCCGGAGCCGGCCTGGTTGGGCACCGCGCCCTGGTTGCCGAGGTCGACGGAGACGGTGGTGTCGGCCGCGGCGGCCGGGGACGGGCCGAGGGTGGCGCAGGCCAGGACGGCGGCGGCCAGCGCCGCCGCCGCCAGTGCGGTGGCGCGCCACCGGGGTCGTGCCGTGGACGGGTTCATCTGTCCTCCTTGACAGGTGGGGTGGGGGGTACGTCAGCAGGTGGGCCGAGCGGTTCGGCGCGGTCGCGCACGAACAGCGGTACGGCGTCGAGCGGGGCGGGGACGGTGACCCACCGGCCGCCCGCGTACCGCGTCGGTGTCGGCGTTGTGGGGTGGTCCGGGGCCCCGGCGCCTTCGAGGTGCGTCCAGTCGGCGCCCGCGGGGAGGTAGACGCGGCGCTCACGGGCGCCGGGGCGTGTGACCGGGGCCACCAACAGGTCGTGTCCGCACAGGAATTGGTCGTCCACCGACCAGGCGGTGGCGTCGTCGGGGAATGCGAGCAGCAGCGGGCGGAGCAGCGGCAGCCCGTCCTCGCGCCCCGCGTCCAACTGGGCGTGCAGGTAGGGGCGCAGCCGCTCGCGCAGGGCCAGCGCGCCGGTCATCGCGCGCTCGGCGACCGCGCCGTAGGACCAGATCTCGTTGGGCCCGCCGCCGGTGCCGATCGGGCCGTGGAAGACGCGCGGCTCGCGGTGACCGTGCAGCCGCAACAGCGGGCAGAACACGGCGAATTGGAACCAGCGGACCATCAGCTCGCGGTAGTCCTCGTCGTCCGGGTCGCCGCCGTGGAAGCCGCCGATGTCGGTGGTCCACCACGGGATGCCGCTCATGGCGACGTTGAGCCCGGCCCTGATGGAGTCGGCGAGCGCGTCGAAGGTCGCGGGGATGTCGCCGGACCAGAGCGCGACGCCGTACCGCTGCGAGCCCGCCCACGCGGATCTGACCAGCGACAGGATCTCCGTCTCGCCCTGCTCGGCGAGGTGTTCGTACACACCGCGGGCGTGTTCGCGCGGGTAGAGGTTGGCGACCTCGCTGCCGGGGCCCGCCGCGTAGCTGAGATTGTGCGGGTGCCCGGGGCGCATCTCCGGTTCGCAGGCGTCCAGCCAGAAGGCGCGGACGCCGAGCTTGTAGTAGTGCTCCTGGAGCCGGTCCCACAGGGCAGCGCGGGCGGCGGGGTCGGTGGCGTCGTAGAAGGCGACGCCGATGCCCTCGGCCGCGTCCTCGGTGTCCGGCCAGTCGCCGTGCGAGGTCACGCCGTTGTACGTGGCGACGAGCTGGCCCGCGTCCCGCAGCGCCGCGTAGCCGGTGGACAGCGGGCTGACCGACGGCCAGACGGAGACGGCCAACTCGACGCCGAGCGCGCGCAGTTCCTCGACCATGGCGCGCGGGTCCGGCCAGTCGCGGCGGTCGAAGTCCCAGTCGCCGAGATTGCGCCAGTGCAGGTAGTCGACGACGATCACCGACAGCGGCAGGCCCCGGCGGGCGTATTCGCGGGCGACGGCGAGGAGTTCGTCCTGATCGCGGTAGCGGAGCTTGCTCTGCCACAGTCCGGAGGCCCAGCGCGGGAAGGCGGGGGCGTGTCCGGTGGCGGCGGCGTAGTGGCCGAGGACGTCGGCGGGGGTGCGGCCCGCGGTGAGCCAGTAGTCGAGCTGCTGGGCGCGGTCGGCGACCCAGCGGGTGCCGTTGGCGGCGAATTCCACCCGGCCGACCGCCGGGCTGTTCCACAGGAAGCCGTAGCCTCGGCTGGACACGGCGAAGGGGACGGTCACCTCGCCGTTGCGCTGCTGGAGTTCGAGGACCGTGCCCTTCTGGTCGAAGCGGCCGTGGCCGTGCTGGCCGAGGCCGTGGATCCGTTCGTCGTCGTACGCGGCGAAGCGCTGCTCGATCCGGTACTTGCCGCCGCCCGCCGACTCGAAGTGCCGTGCTCCCGGCCACCAGAAGTGCGGCGGCTCCTCGCGCAGCAACTCCGCGCCGGTGTCGGCGCGTACGGCCGTGAGCAGTCCGTCGGAGGCGGCGACGGTGATCCGCAGCAGGCCGTTGGTCAAGGTGGCGTGCGTGTCGTGGACGTCGATCTCGCACGCGGAGGGTGCGGGCGCGGTCTCCAGCGCGCCGGGCAGGCCGTCGGTGACGCGGTGGACACCGGCCCGCACGCGGACGCTGTCGGGTCCCCACGGCTGGATCTCCAGCACGTGGTGGCCGTGACGCCACCGCAGGCGGTTCGGGGAGCGGGTGAACGCGGACGGCAAGGTCTCTCCTCGGTGGTCGGGGTCGCGGGGCCGGGCGGGGTCGCAGGGTCCGGTCGTGGTCGCGGGGCCGGGCGGGGCTGTTGGGCCGGGCGGGGCTGTTGGGGGTCAGTCCTTGACGGCGCCGCTGGTCACGCCCGCCGCCACGTAGCGCTGGGCGATGACGAGCAGCACCGCGGCCGGGAGCGAGGCGATGATCCCGGTGGCCATCACGCTGTTCCAGTCGCTGAGATGGGCGCCGATGAAGCGGTAGATGCCGACGGTGACGGGCGCCCGGTCGTCCTGGGTGGTGAGGGTGACGGCGAACAGGAAGTCGGCCCACGCGAAGAGGAAGGAGAACAGGCTCGCGGTGACCACGGCGTTCCTGCTGACCGGCAGGATCACCGACAGCAGGGTGCGCAGCCGTGACGCGCCGTCGAGTTCCGCCGCCTCGCTCAGCTCCGCGGGCACACCGCGCATGGCGGTGGTCAGGATGAGTGCCGCGAAGGGCACGCACAGCGTGGAGTCGGCAAGGATCAGCGCCAGCGGCGAATTCAGCAACTGGAGCTTGTTGGCCATCGTGTAGAGCGAGTTGGCCATCACCACGCCGGGGATCATCTGCGCCACCAGGAAGGCGAAGGTGAGCATCCGGCCGCCGGGCGCCCGCAGCTGGGCCATACCGTACGCGGCGGGCACCGCGATCAGCAGCACCACCAGGACGGTCCCGGCCGACACCCCGAGGCTGACCAGGAGGTGGCCGCCCTGGCTGGACAGCGCCCTGCGGTAGCCCTGGAGCGTGCCGTGCAGCGGGAACCAGGTCGGGGAGCTCTTCACCAGATCGGTCGAGGGCAGCAGCGACGCGTTGAGCATCCAGTACAGCGGGAAGAGCATCACCGCGAGGATCAGCAGCGCGATCACGGTGTTCAGCGGGCGGGTGAACCGGCGCGCGCCGGTGGCGGGGGCGCTCACCGTCCCGCCTGCCGCTGCTCACGGGTGCTGCGCAGATAGACCGCGGCGAAGACCACCGCGACCACGATGAGCAGGTTGCCCACCGCCGCGCCCCGCCCGAACAGCAGTTGCTGGAAGGAGAGGTTGTACGCGTAGGTGGTCAGCGTCTGCGAGGACCCGGCGGGGCCGCCCTGGGTGAGGATCATGATCACGTCGAAGACCTTGATGGTGTAGATCAGCCCCAGCGTCAGCACCACGGCGGTGACCGGCCGCAGCAGCGGGAGCGTGATGTGCCGGAAGCGGCGCCAGGCGTTCGCGCCGTCCAGCGACGCGGCCTCGTACAGCTCCCCCGGAATGCTCTGGAGTCCGCCGTAGAGGATCACCATGTTGAAGGGGATGCCGACCCAGATGTTGACCAGCGTCACGGCGATCAGCGAGTCGTGGGTGCTGGCGAGCCACGGGATCGGATGGCCCGTCAGACCCAGGCTCAGCAGCGCGTGGTTGAGCACGCCCGAGTCGGTGTCGAGGATCCAGCGCCAGGCGGTGCCCGAGACCACCAGCGGGAGCAGCCAGGGGATCAGCAGCAGTGAGCGCAGCGGGCCGCCCAGCGGGAAGGACCGGTTGAAGAAGACCGCGAGGGCCAGGCCGATGGCGAACTGGAAGGCCAGCGAACCGGCCGTGAACAGCACGGTGTTGACGACGGTGCGGGAGAAGTGGCTGTCGTGGAGGACAGCCGTGTAGTTGTCCCAGCCGACGTACGGCGCGACGCCGGTGTAGAAGGAGGAGACGGTGTAGTTCTGGAAGCCCATCCGGACGTTGCCGGCCAGCGGGTACAGATAGAAGCCGAGGACGTAGAGCCAGGCGGGGGCGATGAAGGCGAAGGCCGCCCAGCGGCCGGTGCGGCGCCGGGGGCGGCGGCCGTGGCCGTCCTGCCGGGCGGCGACGGGCTTCGCCCGTGCCACCGGGGCGCTGCGGACAGTGGTGGACATCGGTCGGCCCCGCCTAGTTCCGCGCGGAGCGCTGCGCCTGGGCGAGCGCGGACTGCGGGCTGGTGCCGCCCGCGAGCGCGGCCTGGATCGCGTCGGCGAGCGCCTGGCTGACCTTGGGGTAGTCGGTGCCCAGTTCCGTGGTCCTGGCCCGCGCGGTGCCGACCTCCGCCACGAAGGCCGCCAACTGCGGCTGACTGGTCGCCAGTCGCGCGGCGGCCTGCTGGTTGCTGGGGATGTAGCCCGCGTCCTTGGACCACTTCAGGCTCTCCTCCTGGCCGAGCAGGCACTTCACCACGGATACGGCCTTGGCCTCGCGCGCCGCGTTGCTGTGCCCGACCGTCCAGACCTCGCCGCCCAGCGGTACGACCGGCTTCGCGGAGGGATCGGGCACCGGTATGGGCACCACGCCGAAGCGCAGGTCCTTGGCCGCGTTGAGCGTGGGGAGCTGCCAGGGGCCGTTCACCATCATCGCCGCGTTCCCGGCGAGGAACTGGTCGTTGACGTCCGCCTGCGTCCAGGTGACCACCGATTTGGAGGCCGAGCCCGTACCGACCAGGTCCTTCCACAGCGTGAGCGCCTTGACGGCCTGCGGCGAGTCCAGTGCCTTCAGGCTGGCGCCCGCGGTCCAGAAGAAGGGCTCGAACTGGAAGCTGCCCTCCTCGGTGCCGACCGCGCTGAACGCGACGCCGTAGCGGGAGCCCTTGGTCAACTTCTTCGCCGCGGCGGTCAGTTCGTCCCAGGTCTTCGGCGGCGTGAGCCCCGCCCGGGTGAACAGGTCCTTGTTGTAGTAGAGCGCCAGGCCGTTGACGCCCGGCGCGATCCCGTACGTCTGGCCGTCGTACTGCCCCGCGGCGACGATCGACGGGTACAGGCCCTCGGTGGTCAGTCCGGCCTTCGACAGCGACACCAGGCCCCCGGTGGCGGCCAGTTGCTGGAGGTCGGGGTTGTCGATCAGCGCCAGGTCGGGGAGGGTGCGGGCCGATGCCTGCTGGAGCAGTTTCGGCATGAACTGGGCGCGCGGCACCTGCTGGTGCTTGATGTGCACGCCGGACTTGGCGGCGCACTCGTCGAGTATCCGCGGCAGTTGGGTGTTCTGCGGCGCCGCGTCGTAGTAGTCGATCTCCGTCAGCGTGTCGGAGCCGGAGCCCGAACTGCCGGAGCCGGTGCCGCAGGCGGCCAGCACGAGTACCCCGGCGGCGGCCAGCGCCGCCAGCGTGCCGGGTCGGGCGGCGGTGCGGGAGAGGCGGGGGAAGGGGAGGGAGCGGCTCATCGACGTGCCTTTCGAATTGATTCGACAGTGGCGCCGCGGGCACGGGACCGCCCACCGGTCCGCGCCGTGCGTGAGGGAGTGTGGGCAAGGAAACGCAGAGGGTGGTGCGGTGTGACACCGGGTCGGTGCGGTGACACCGGGTCAGAGGGGTGACGCCCCGGTCAGAGCGGAGGCGGTAAGCGCCGGTGGACGCGCCTCAGCGGGCTGGACCCGTACTGCCGCGCACCTTCAGCGTCGGGGCGAGCAGCGTGCTCGCGGGCAGCTCCTCGCCCTTGATCCGCCGGGCCAGGCTGCGTACGGCCGCCCTGGCCAGTTCCTCGGCGGGCAGCGACACCGAGGTCAGCGGCGGGGTGCACCGCTCGGCCTCGTCGTCGGGACAGATCGCGATGACGGAGATGTCGCGCGGGACCGCGCACCCCATACCGGCGAGCCGGTCCATCACCAGCGGCAGCACGCGCTCGTTGTAGACGATCAGCGCGGTCAGTTCGGGCTCGCGGGTCAGCAGGTCGTCCAGCGCGCGGACCACCCCGCCGGGAGCGGGCTCGCACGCGGCCCAGACCGCGGTCCTGCCCCCGCTCTCCAGCGCGGCCAGCACCGACTCGCGGGCGTGCACCGCGTAGGCCACGTCACGGCCGAACGCCTCGGGCGCCTGCCCGAGGTAGCCGACCCGGGTGTGGCCCGACTCGTGCAGATGCTCCGCGCAGGCCCGCGCGGCCAGCGCGAAGTCGAAGTCGACGCGCGGCAGTCCGTGCGGGTCGTCCGGCGTGCCGACCAGCACCGCTGGGCACTTCAACTCGGTGAGCAGCGGGATCCTGGGGTCCTGCCGCTGCACCTCCATCAGCATCACGCCGTCGACGAGCGCGCTGGCGACCGCGTCCCTGATGGCCGCCTCACCGTCGTCGTCGGTCAGCATCAGCACCTTGAGCCCGCTGTCCTGGGCCGCGGTGAGGGCGGCCCAGACGTACGGCATCTGCACCTGGTTGTGCGGGCCGTAGACCATCGGCAGGGCCATCGCGATCACACCGGTGCGGCGGGTGCGGATGGACCGCGCCCCGGCGTGCGGCCTGAACCCCAGCGTCTCGATGCTCAGTTCGACGCGCCTGATGGTCTCGGGCGAGATGGTCCGGTTGCCGCTCAGGACGTACGACACCGTGCTGCGCGAAACGCCCGCGTGCCGCGCCACATCCGCGATCGTCACCGTCATGACCGACTCCGAGTCCCTCGACTGTCGAACTGATTCGATTCGTTCGATTGGCGGTGAACGTAGCACCGGCTCCGGGCCCCGGACAAGACAGTGGACGCGACCGGAATCCGGCCGCGTCCACTCGATTCGCCCCGCGGGGCCCGCCGCTAGGCGGAGGCGGACGCCGGTTCGGCGGACGACAGCGGGGTGGCGATGTCCTCGAGCGAGCGGCCCTCGGCCTTGACCGCGAGCACCGCCGCGACCAGGCCCGCCGCGCACATCAGGGACGCGCCGATCACGAAGGCCAGCACAGTGTCGTCCACGACACCGGACTTGGTGAGGTCGGCGAAGACCAGCGGACCGCTGATGCCGCCGGCGGCCGTACCGATCGCGTAGAAGAAGGCGATGGCCATGGCGCGGGTCTCCATCGGGAAGATCTCCGAGACGGTCAGATACGCGCTGCTGGCACCGGCGGAGGCGAAGAACAGCACGACGCACCAGCACGCGGTCATCGTCGTGGCGTCCAGCGAGCCGCGGTGGAAGAGCCACGCCGTGCCGAACAGCAGGATGCCGGAGATCAGATACGTCGAGGAGATCATGATCCGGCGGCCGACGGTGTCGAAGAGCTTGCCGAGCAGCAGCGGGCCGAGGAAGTTGCCCGCCGCGATGACCGCGAAGTAGTAGCCGGTCTTGCCGGTCGAGACGCCGAAGAAGGTGGTGAGGATGGAGCCGAACCCGAAGGTGATGGCGTTGTAGAGGAATGCCTGGCCGATGAAGAGCGACAGGCCGAGCACCGCGCGCTTGGGGTACTTGTGGAAGACGGTCTTGGCGATCAGCCCGAATCCGATGCTCTTGCGCTGGTGGATGGTGATCGAGTTCTTGGCGCGCGGCAGCCGCTCGCCCTTCTCCTCCTCGATCTCCCGCTCGACCGTGCCGACCAGTTGGTCCGCCTCGTCGCCGTAGCCGTGGATGAACTGCCAGCGCGGGCTCTCCGGCACGTGCCGCCGTACCACCAGGATCACCAGACCGAGGACGACGCCGAGGGCGAAGGTGAGCCGCCAGCCGACGTCCTTGGGGAAGATGTCGGTGTTCAGCGCGACGATCGACAGCAGCGAGCCGCCGATGGCGCCGAGCCAGTAACTGCCGTTGATGATCAGGTCGACCCGGCCGCGGAATCGGGACGGGATCAGTTCGTCGATGGCCGAGTTGATCGCCGCGTACTCGCCGCCGATGCCGAAGCCGGTCAGGAAGCGGAAGGTGAAGAACCACCAGGGCTGGAAGGACAGCGCGGTCATCGCGGTCGCGGTGAGGTAGACCGCGAGGGTGACCATGAAGAGCTTCTTGCGGCCGAAGCGGTCGGTCAGCCAGCCGAAGAACAGCGCGCCCGCGCAGGAGCCCGCCACGTAGAGCGCGGCGGCGATGCCCGTGATCTGGGCGGACGTGATCGACAGCCCGCTGCCCTGTTCGGAGATCCGCCCGGCGATGTTGCCGACGGTGGTCACCTCGAGGCCGTCGAGAATCCACACGGTGCCCAGGCCGATCACGATCATCCAGTGCCAGCGCGACCACGGCAGCCGGTCGAGGCGCGCGGGGACGTCGGTGGTGATCGTGCCGCCGGACGCGGCTTCCGGCGCTGACGCCATGGGTCCCTCCTTCATGAGCCGTACCGACGGCTCGACGTGAGCCGGTCCGAGCCGGGCCGACGGCCCGACCCTTGCGCGGCTGCCCCCTTGACGTGCCGTCATGCCGCGCCGCTGCTCGCGCGCTCCAGGATCGCCACGTCGCGGGCCAGTCTCACACCGGCGCGGGCCCGTACGGCGCCGACAGCCCGCGCGTCCCCCGTATGCCACGCGCGGCACGGCTGACGTGCCCGTTCGGGCGCGGGAGCGGGCGCCGGCACGGCTGTGGGCGGTCCGTGTGTCGGTACGGGCGCGGACCGATCTTCAGACCGGCGCGGGCCGACTTTCGGACCGGCGCGCCACGGCGTTCGTACGGGCAACGGCCCGCTTACGGCGGAAGGTCCCGCGCGGCGGGGGGTCTGACGGGCTGCGGGGCGGGACCATGGGTCGCCCAGGGAACGCATGATCGGAGGACGGCCGCCGTGAACTCCACGCTCCGCGAGGCCCGCGACACGCTCGTACCCGACTTCGGCGGGCGGCACGGGCCGCTGCCGCCGCTGCTGCTCGGGCTCACCGTCGTGACCGGGCTGGTCGACGCCTTCAGCTATCTGGCACTGGGCCGGGTCTTCGTCGCGAACATGACGGGCAACGTCGTCTTCATGGCCTTCTCGCTCGCCGGTTCCAGCGGCTTCTCGCTGACCGCCTCCGTCCTGTCGCTGCTCTCCTTCGCCGTGGGCGCGCTGGCCGCGGGTCGGCTGGCCAACCGTGTCGTGCGGCACCGGGCGCGGCTGCTGCTCGCGGTGACGGCCGGACAGGCTCTGCTCGTCCTGGTCTGTTACGTGGTCGGCGAGCTGGTCGACCTGCCGGCCGCCGGGTGGAGCCGCTGGTGCCTGGTCGTGCTGCTGGGCTTCGCGATGGGCGGGCAGAACGCGGTGGTACGGCGGCTGGCCGTGCCCGACCTGACGACCACGGTGCTGACCCTGACCATCACCGGCGTGGCCTCGGACAGCCGCCTGGCGGGCGGCGAGACGAGCAAGGCGGGGCGCAGGCTGCTCTCGGCGGCGGCGATGTTCCTCGGGGCCCTGGCCGGTGCCGCGCTGATCGGGCACGGGCACCGGGCGCTGCCGCTGCTCATCGCCGGTGCGGCGCTGGTCGCGGTGGCGGTGGCGCTGTTCCCGCACCGGCGCTCGGCGCTCGGCTGGACGGCGGCGGCGTGACGCGGACGCGGCTCGTGCCGAAGTTCTTTCCGCCCGGTGTAGTTTCCGGCGGTTCCCGATCGTCGTAGGGGTGGACGCACGGGAGGAAGAAGAGGCCCGTGGCCGCCGGAGGCATCGCGACCTCCGGAGTGACCGGAGAAGGAGAAGGACCATGAAGTATCTGCTGCTCATCTGCGACGACGGATCGCTGGCCGACGCGCCCGAGGAGGAGATGGACGCGATGCCGTGGGTCGCCGAGACGACCCGCAACGGCACCCGGCTGCTGGGCAGCCGCATCCGTCCGGCGCAGGACGCGACCACCGTACGGTTCAAGGACGGCGCGCCGCTGATCACGGACGGGCCCTTCGCCGAGACGAAGGAGCAGATCTGCGGCTTCGACATCATCGACTGCGCCGATCTGGACGAGGCGATCGCGATCGCCGCGAAGCATCCGGTGGCGCGGTACGGGATGGTCGAGGTGCGGCCGTTCTGGACGGAGTGACGCGAGCCGCGGGCTGACGAGGTGGCGGGGCGGAGTGAGGCGATGACGGGTCGGGACGCGGAGTCCTGGGCGGTGACCGGGGCACACGGGGACTCCGGGTGCGGACAGGCGCGTCCCCCGTCGGGGCCGCGCCGCCCCGACCCCGTCAGGGAAGCCGTCGCCGCGGCCTGGTCCGAGGAGTGGGGCCGGGTCGTGGCCGCGGTGATCGGCATGACCGGCGACTGGGACCTCGCGGAGGAGTGCGCGCAGGACGCCTTCGCGCGGGCGCTGGAGCGCTGGCCGGTCGACGGCGTGCCGCGCAGGCCCGGCGCCTGGCTGACCACCACCGCCCGCAACCGCGCCCTGGACCGGCTGCGCAGGGCGGCGAACGAGAAACGCAAGCTGCGGGAGGCGGCCGTGCTGACCCCGGTGGACGACGCCCTCCCGCCGCCCGGGAACGACGACGATCCCGTACCGGACGACCGGCTGCGGCTGATCTTCACCTGCTGCCACCCCGCGCTGCCGCTGCCGTCCCGCGTCGCGCTGACC
Source organism: Streptomyces sp. NPDC093221 (assembly GCF_044753885.1). Taxonomy (NCBI): domain Bacteria; kingdom Bacillati; phylum Actinomycetota; class Actinomycetes; order Kitasatosporales; family Streptomycetaceae; genus Streptomyces; species Streptomyces sp. NPDC093221. Next base: position 703,198 of record NZ_JBIVOA010000004.1, read on the forward strand.
CTGCGCACCCTGACCGGGCTGAGCACGGCGGAGATCGCGCGGGCCTTCCTGGTGCCCGAGGGCACGATGGGACAGCGGCTCACCCGCGCCAAGAGCAAGATCCGGCACGCGGGCATCCCCTTCCGCGTGCCGCCGCGCGACCTGCTCCCGGAGCGGACCTCCGCCGTACTCGCCGTGTTGTACCTGCTGTTCAACGCCGGTTACGCGCCCGGGGCCGACACGGCGGACAGCGCCGACCAGCGGCGCGTCACGGCCGAGGCGATCCGGCTGGCCCGGCTGCTGGCCGCGCTGCTGCCGTACGAACCGGAGGCGCGCGGCCTGCTCGCGCTGATGCTGCTGCACGACGCGCGCGCCGCCGCCCGTACCGACGCGGCCGGTGACCTGGTGCCGCTCGACGAGCAGGACCGTACGGCCTGGGACCGGGACGAGATCGCCGAGGGGCTCGCCGTCGTGGAGGACGCCCTGCTCGCCCGCCGCCCGGGGCCGTACCAGGTCCAGGCCGCCATCGCCGCCTGTCACGCGAGCGCCGCCGAGGCCGCCGCCACCGACTGGCCGCAGATCGCGCTCCTCTACGGCGAACTGGCGCGCATGACGCCGGGCCCCGTGGTCGAGCTCAACCGCGCGGTCGCCGTCGCCATGGCCCGCGGGCCCGCCGCGGGCCTCGCCCTGGTAGACGCCCTCACCGCGAGCGGCCGACTCGACGGCTACCACCTGCTCCCCGCCACCCGCGCCGACCTGCTGCGCCGCCTCGGCCGCTCCGACGCCGCCGCCGACGCCTACCGCGAGGCCATCGCCCTCTCCCCCACCCCGCCGGAACGCCGTTTCCTCCTCCGCCGCCTGGCCGAGGTCGAATCCGGCACCGGAACGTCCGGCTCGACGCCTCCCACCGCCCCGGACCCGGCCGACGGCTGACGGCCGCTCCGACGCCTTCCCCTGGTAAGGGCCTTGCCGGGCGTGTCACACCCATCGCGGGGGTTTCTCCACGTCACATGAGACAACTGGCGCCTCAGGGGGAAGGGGATGAGTGCATACGTTCCGTTTCCGTGTGATCGAAAAGGTGTGAGGTCTTCCCGTGCGTCTGCCGACTGCTCCTGGTGCCGCCAGCCGAACGTCCCGCTCGCGACGGCGTGGGGTGGGGCTCGCGGTGGGGCTGATGGTCACTGTCGCGGCCTGTTCCAACGGGGGCGGGAGCGGTGACACGTCGGCCACGTCCGTGGCGCCCGGTACGACGTCGGCGTCGCCCAGCGCGGCCCCGACGACCACGGCCACGTCGGCCCGTCCGTCGGCGTCACCGTCGCCCAGCACGACGCGCGCCACTCCCGTACCGCCGCCCGCGGCGAGCACGACCAAGGCGCAGGCGAGCTGCGTGGACCGGACGGCGGGCGCGATGTCGACCGCCCAGCGCGTCGGGCAGCTCTTCATGTCGGCCGTGACGTCCACCGGGATGACCGGCTCCGAGGCGTCGGCGATCACGCAGGGCAAGGTGGGCGCGGTCATCCTGATGGGCCACACCTCGGCGGGCACGCAGGCGGTCAAGGGGGTCACCGACCGGGTGCGGACGCTCGCCACCTCCGTCAAGGGCTCGAATCTGCGGCTGCTGGTCTCCACCGACCAGGAGGGCGGCGAGGTCCAGGTGCTCAACGGCCCCGGCTTCTCCAGCATGCCGAACGCGGTCACGCAGGGTCAGTGGTCCGCGTCGCGGCTCCGGCAGGAGGCGGCGACGTGGGCGGGCCAGCTCAAGGCGGCCGGGGTGAACATGAACCTGGCCCCGGTCGCGGACACGGTCCCGGCGGATCTGGTGGGCGTCAACGCGCCGATCGGCGAGCTGCACCGGGAGTACGGAAACGATCCCGCGACCGTCGCCACGCACAGCGACGCGTTTCTGCTCGGCATGCGGCAGTCCGGGGTCGTTCCCACGGCCAAGCACTTTCCCGGCCTCGGCCGGGTCCGCGGCAACACCGACCTGACGGCGGGCGTCACGGACACGGTGACCACCCGTAACGACTCCTACCTCCAGCCGTTCCGCAGCGCCATCCAGGCGGGCACGCCGTTCATCATGGTCTCGTCGGCGACCTATACGAAGATCGACCCCGAGAACCAGGCGGTCTTCTCGCGCATCGTCCTGCACGACCTGCTGCGCACCCAGCTCGGCTTCAAGGGCGCGGTCATCTCCGACGACATCGGCGCGGCCGTCGCCGTCAGCGACCGTACCCCCGCGCAGCGCGCGCTGGACTTCTTCGCCGCGGGCGGCAACATGCTGCTGACGGTCCGGCCGAGCGACATCGCGCCGATGACCGCCGCCGTCATCGACCGGCTCCCGAAGGACGCGACGCTGCGCGCCGCGGTCGACGACAGTCTGCACCGCATCCTGACCGCCAAGGTCAACGCGGGCCTGCTGAGCTGCTGAGGCGCCACGCGTGACGGTGCTGCTAAAGCGCTACGGTGCTCCGGGCGCGAACCGGCACTTCACCGGCCGGGACCCGGCCGAAAACCCCGGTAAGGGTGCCCTTATGTGACCCAAGGGTGAACTGCCGGGGAATTGTGGATTCCTGACCTTGGCGCAGGTGGGTGCGCGGTCGTGAGGTGCTTAGCATGAACGGCGCCCCGTTCCACTGCACCGACATCTGGAGGTCCGGTGTGTCCGCCGAACCAGACGGCATAGCTCCGCCGCCACCGAACCGACTCCGCCGCGTGCCGATGTGGCAGGTGGCCGCGGCCGGGCTCGCCGTCGCCGGAGCGGTCACCGCGGCGGTGCTCACCGTCGGCGGCGGTGGCGGTCACACCGACAAGCACGCCGCTCCCGCCACCGCGTCGGACGGTCTGCGGCACACGGCGGTGGACGCGTCCACGGGCGGCTGCGGCCGGGGCTGGATCACGCCGAAGCCGGGCACGCAGGTCTTCGACCTGCGCAACACCGGCGCGAGCGCCACCGAGGTCTATCTGACCGACCCGCGCAGCGGGAAGGTCTACGGCGAGGTGGAGGGCCTGGCGCCGGGCATCACCCGGCCGATGGCGGTGGACCTGGGCAGCGGCTCGTACGCGTTCAAGTGCCTCCAGGAGGACACCGACGCGGTCACCGGGCCGACCGTCGTCGTACCGGGCAGGGCTCCCCGGGGTCCGGCCGCGGTGCCGGTCACCCAGCACGATCTGATCCCGCCGACGCTGGCGTATCAGCGGTGGGTCGGCGCCCGGATCGACGACCTCGCCCGCGGCGTCGGCGCCCTCAGGTCGGACATCGGCGGCGGCGATCTGACCGCGGCCCGCCGCGACTGGCTGAGCGCGCACCTGGTCTACGAGCGGATGGGCGCCGCGTACGGCACCTTCGGCGACGCGGACGGCGCGATCAACGGCACGGCCTCGCTCACGCCTGGCTCGGTCGCCTCCGCGGACTTCACCGGCTTCCACCGGATCGAGTACGGGCTGTGGCACGGCGCCTCCGCCGACTCGCTGCGCGGCCCGGCCGCCGCGCTGGTCAAGAACGTGGCGACGCTGCGCGACGGCTGGTCGCAGGAGCGGATGGACCCGGCCGACCTGGGACTGCGCGCGCACGAGATCGTGGAGAACGCCGAGCAGTTCGAGCTGACCGGCCGTACGGACTACGGCAGCGGTACGAATCTGGCCACGGCCCGCGCGAATCTCGACGGCACGAAGGAACTGCTCGACCGGCTGCACGCCCTGCTCGCCCCGCGCGACCCGCGGACCGCCGAGCTCGACGCGTCGCTCAAGCGCGCGGAGCGCGACCTGGACGCCGCGCACCACGGTGGGACGTGGACGCCGCTCGACAAGCTGACACACGATCAGCGCCAGCGGATCAACGCCGACTTCGGCGATCTGCTCGAACAACTCGCCCCGGTGGCGACGATCTTCGATGTACGGAGGACGGCATGACGGACACGCACGGGCCCGTGGCGGGCGCGGGCGACCTGCGGCGGCGCGGCTTTCTGCGCGGCGCGGCGCTCGGTGTGGGCGCCGTCGGCGCGGTGGCCGGTGGCGCCGCCGCGCTGACGGGCGCGACCGCTTCCGCCGCCGGACCGGCCCCGGCCCCGGCGCCGGCGGCACGCGCGAACGCCGACTTCCACGGCCCGCACCAGGCGGGCGTCACGCGGCCGGTGCAGCAGTCCTCGCTCTTCCTGTCCTTCGACGTCACCGCCGCCGACCGGCGTGAACTGACCGAGCTGCTGCACATCGTCACCGACCGGGCGAGGTTCCTGACCGGCGGCGGCACACCCGCGGCGCTCGGCATCACGGACTCGCCGTCGGACAGCGGCACGCTGGGCCCGAAGGTGCCGGGCGACGGTCTGACCGTCACCGTCGGGGTGGGCGCGTCGCTCTTCGACGAGCGGTTCGGGCTCAAGGACCGCAAGCCGCTGCGGCTGAGCACGATGCCCGCGTTCGAGGACGACGACCTCCAACCCGACTGGTGCCACGGGGACCTGAGCCTCCAGCTCTCCGCGCCGCACCCGGACACGGCGCTGCACGCGCTGCGCGACATCGCCCGGCACACCCGCGGCGGGATGCAGGTGCGCTGGCGGCTGGACGGTTTCACCAGCCCGCCGCGGCCCAGCGGCACACCGCGCAACCACATGGGTTTCAAGGACGGCACCTCCAATCCGGACATCAGCGATCCGGCCACCGCGAACGAGCTGCTCTGGGTGCGGGGCGCCGGGGGCGGCGGCGAGCCCGCCTGGACGACCGGAGGCACGTACCAGGTGGTGCGGACGATCCGGATGCTGGTGGAGTTCTGGGACCGGGTCTCGATCACCGAACAGGAGCGGATGTTCGGCCGCAGCCGGGACACCGGCGCGCCGCTTGACGGGACCAGGGAATTCGACACACCGCGATTCGCGCAGGATCCGACCGGCGATGTGATCCCGTTGGACAGCCATATCCGGGTCGCCAATCCGCGCACCGCGCGCACCGACAACTCCCGTATTCTGCGCCGTGGTTACAACTACGACCGGGGTATGGACAGCAATGGCAACCTCGACATGGGGCTGATCTTCGTCTGTTATCAGCAGGACATCGAGCGGCAGTTCGCGGCGGTGCAAAAGCGCCTCGCGGGTGAGCCGCTGGTGGACTACATCACCCCGTTCGGCGGCGGCTATTTCTTCGTCCTGCCGGGAGTGCGCGACCGGTCCGACTGGCTCGGCAGCAGGCTGCTCGCCTGAAACCGCAGCTCAGAGTGTAAAAGCGGGGTCAAGGCTTCCTAAGATTTTACTGACCCGCTGTTCACCCGGCCTCCACCGCTGTGCCTTTGTCATGTCGCGGACCGCCATGACGATCGCGTTCGACACCGTGCACGAATGACAGCGGCACGCGCGACGCGGCACTTAGCGGAGGCTGAGAAAGTATGAGCACCACAAGCGGTTCTGGCACGAGCAGAGGGGCGGGCCCGCGCGTACGGGCCGCCCGGTGGGGGGCGTTCGCCGGAGCTGCGGCGCTCGTGCTGATGGGCGGGACGGCGGCGCCGGCCCTGGCCGACTCCCCGTCGCACAACGGCGGTGGCGGCACCGAGACGCCGATCAAGCACCTGGTGGTGATCTTCCAGGAGAACGTCTCCTTCGACCACTACTTCGGCAGCTACCCGGCCGCGGCGAACACCGACGGCACGAAGTTCACGGCGGCCGGGAACACGCCGAAGAACATCGACACCCTCGCGCACGCCGGTCTGCTCAAGACCAACCCGAACCAGTACGCGCCCAAGCGGCTCTCCCCCGACCAGGCCGTGACCTGCGACCAGAACCACAACTACGGCCCCGAGCAGTACGCGGCCAACGGCGGCAAGGCCGACGCGTACGTCCAGAACACCGAGACCAGCAAGTGTTCTGGCGGCCTGTTCGGCGAGCCCGGTCTGGTGATGGACTACTACGACGGCAACACCGTCACGGGCCTGTGGAACTACGCGCAGCACTACTCGCTGGGCGACAACTCGTACAGCTCCACGTACGGTCCGTCCACGCCGGGCGCGCTCAATCTGATCTCCGGTCAGACGCACGGTGTCATCTCGGTCGACCCGGCCTCGGGCACCGAGCACCCGAAGCAGACGGCGACGCCGGACGCGTACACGGTGGTCTCCCCCGACGCCAAGGGCGTCGGCACGGTCATCAACGACCCCGACCCGGCGTTCGACGACTGCTCGGACAACAGCCACACCGGCACCAACGCGCTGGCGGTCATGCGCGGCAAGAACGTCGGCGACCTGCTGAACTCCAAGAAGGTCACCTGGGGCTGGTTCCAGGGCGGCTTCCGTCCCTCCACCGCGTGGGACGGCAAGAGCGGCGACTACGCGAGCTGCGCCAACTCCACGCACGCCAACATCGCCGGCGCGTCCTCGGTCGACTACAGCCCCCACCACTCGCCGTTCCAGTACTACGCGTCGACGTCGAACCCGCACCACCTCGCGCCGAAGAACACCGCCGAGATCGGGCACAACGGCCAGGCGAACCACAACTACGACCTGACCGACTTCGACTCCGCGCTCAAGGCGGGCAGCCTGCCCGCCGTCAGCTTCCTCAAGGCCGCCGAGTACCAGGACGGCCACGCCGCCTACTCCGACCCGACCGACGAGCAGAACTTCCTCGTCAAGGAGATCAACGCGGTCCAGGCGTCGTCCTCCTGGAAGGACACCGCGGTCGTCGTCGCGTACGACGACTCCGACGGCTGGTACGACCACGCGTACGCCAAGCCGCAGAACGGCTCGAAGGACAGCACGGTCGGCTCCAACGGCAAGGCCGTCGACAGCCCGGCGTGCCAGGCCGGTCCCGCGTCGGCCGGTGGCTACGCGGACCGCTGCGGCCCCGGCACCCGGCAGCCGCTGCTGGTCATCTCCCCGTACAGCAAGGTGAATTCGGTCGACCACACCCGCACCGAGCAGGCGTCGATCACCAAGTTCATCGAGGACAACTGGAAGACCGGCCGGGTCGGTGACGCGTCCTTCGACAGCCGCGCCAACTCGCTGACCGGCGCGTTCGACTTCAAGCACCCGAACAACAAGCAGGTGCTGCTGAACGCCGACGGCTCCGTGAAGTCGGTCAAGGACATCGACACCCACGGCGGGGGCGGCCATGGCACCTCCGGCGGCTCCCCCTCGGGCGGCGCGAACTCCGGCGGGGCGAACTCCGGCGGCTCCAACGGCGGTTCGCACTCGGGCGGCTCGTCCGGCGGTCACAACGACGCCTCCACGCAGACCCTCGCGGAGACCGGCGGCACCTCCCCGGTCCTGCCGCTGGGCATCACCGCGGGCGTACTGCTCGTCGGCGGCGGGGCGCTCTACTACGCCCGCCGCGGCCGTCGCCGTTCGACCACCGCGGTCTGATCCGACGCTCTGCCCCAGGGCCGTTCCCGGTACGCCTCGCGCGCGCCGGGAACGGCCCTTTTCGCCATCCGCCGCACATACCACCGCAGTCCACTGCGGCTTCATGCTCTGAAGGTATACGGAAGCGTTTCCGGGTCGGACCGGGGTGCGGGCGAGGTGCGACGGCGCGTCAAGCGGCCCGCCGCGCGGAGACGTCCTGACATACCCGCTGGTCACCGCAGTGCGTTCAACTTGTGTCACCAGCTACGACGGCTTTGCCCGGATTTCTGGAGCTTCCCCATTCGGGAGGACGCACTCTGTGCACAACTCTTGACATGGATGAAACACAGGGAGAACCATCGCGGTGTGCACCCGGGAGAGCGCTCTCACCTCAACAGGTGGGCGCCCGCCCGGACTTCACCGTTTCAGCAGCATCCTGTCGTCCGGCCACCGCAGTCCGGCCGGACGATCACCGACCCCTGCCCCCCCACGTGTGGAACCAGGAGAGTTGCTCATGCTCGCTCCCCCCTCCGGCTCGACGGCGCTGAGACCATCAGCACCGGCGAATCGGCGTAACACCGCCGCGGCGATCATCACGGCCCTGATCGCCTCGTTGCTCCTCTTCGTACCCTCGCACTCCGCCCGCGCGGCGGACACACTGCTCTCCCAGGGCAAGACCGCGACGGCGTCGTCGACCGAGAACGCGGGCACGCCCGCCTCGGCCGCGGTCGACGGCAACACCGGCACCCGCTGGTCCAGCGCCGCCTCCGACCCGCAGTGGCTCCAGGTCGACCTCGGCGCCACGGCGACCATCAGCTCCGTCACCCTCAACTGGGAGGCGGCGTACGCCAAGGCGTTCAAGATCCAGACCTCGGCCGACGGCACGAACTGGACCGACGCCTACTCCACCACCACCGCGACCGGTGGTGTCCAGACAGTCGCCGTAAACGCTTCCGGGCGTTATGTCCGTATGTACGGTACGGCGCGCGCGACCGGTTACGGTTACTCGCTCTGGGAGTTCCAGGTCTACGGCAGCACGGGCGGCGGGGCCAACCCGCCGGCCACCGGGACGCTGCTCTCGCAGGGCAAGACCGCCACCGCGTCCTCGACCGAGAACGCGGGCACGCCCGCCTCGGCCGCGGTCGACGGCAACGCCGGCACCCGCTGGTCCAGCGCGGCCAGCGACCCGCAGTGGCTCCAGGTCGACCTGGGCGCGTCCGCGACCATCAGCTCGGTCGCGCTCAACTGGGAGGCGGCGTACGCCAAGTCCTTCAAGATCCAGACCTCGGCCGACGGCACGAACTGGACCGACATCTACTCCACCACCACCGGCACGGGCGGCAACCAGACGCTCACCGTGACCGGCACCGGGCGCTACGTCCGGGTGTACGGCACGGTCCGCGCCACCGGATACGGCTACTCCCTGTGGGAGTTCCAGGTGTTCGGCACCGCGGGCAGCGGCGGTGGCGGCACCGGCCCGATCCAGGGCGGCGGCGACCTCGGCCCCAACGTCAAGGTCTTCGACCCGTCCACGCCCAACCTCCAGGGCCAGCTCGACCAGATCTTCGCCCAGCAGGAGTCCAACCAGTTCGGTGACGCCCGCTACCAGGTCTTCTTCAAGCCGGGTACGTACAACGGCATCAACGACCAGGTCGGCTTCTACACCTCGGTCTCCGGCCTGGGCAAGAACCCGGACGACGTCCAGATCAACGGTGACATCACCGTCGACGCGGGCTGGTTCAACGGCAACGCGACCCAGAACTTCTGGCGCTCGGTGGAGAACCTGGCCATCAAGCCGGTCAGCGGCGACGACCGCTGGGCCGTCGCGCAGGCCGCGCCGTTCCGCCGGATCCACGTCCAGGGCGGTCTGAACCTGGCACCGGCCGGTTACGGCTGGGCGAGTGGCGGCTACATCGCCGACAGCAAGATCGACGGCACCGTGGGCCCGTACTCGCAGCAGCAGTGGTACACCCGCGACAGCTCCATCGGCGGCTGGACCAACGGCGTGTGGAACATGGTGTTCTCGGGTGTGAAGGGCGCTCCGGCGCAGGGCTTCCCGAACCCGGTCTACACGACGCTGGCCACGACGCCGGAGTCGCGTGAGAAGCCGTACATGTACCTGGACGGCAACAACTACTCGGTGTTCGTGCCGAGCCTGCGGCAGAACGCGAGCGGCACCTCCTGGCCCAACACGCCGGGTACGTCGATCCCGCTGACGCAGTTCTACGTGGCGCACCCCGGCGACTCCGCGGCGACCATCAACGCGGCGCTCGCGCAGGGGCTGAACCTGCTGCTCACTCCGGGCATCTACCACGTGGACCAGCCGATCAACGTCACGCGCGCCAACACCGTCGTCCTCGGCCTCGGCTACGCCACGGTCGTCCCGGACAACGGCGTGGACGCGGTGAAGGTCGCCGACGTGGACGGCGTCCGGCTGGCGAGCTTCCTGATCGACGCCGGTGCGGGCAACTCGCCGCAGCTCCTCCAGGTCGGCGCGCCCGGTTCGTCCGCGAACCACTCGGCCAACCCGACCACGGTCCAGGACGTGTTCGCCCGGGTCGGCGGCGCGCGCGCCGCTCAGGCCCAGACCGCGTTCGAGATCAACAGCAATGACGTCATCATCGACCACACCTGGATCTGGCGTGCCGACCACGGCAGCGCGCCGACCGGCTGGAACGTCAACCCGGCCGACATCGGTCTGAAGGTCAACGGCAACAACGTGCTGGCGACCGGCCTGTTCGTGGAGCACTTCAAGAAGTACGACGTGGAGTGGTCCGGTCAGAACGGCAGGACGATCTTCTTCCAGAACGAGAAGGCCTACGACGCCCCGAACCAGGCGGCGGTCCAGAACGGCAGTATCCGCGGGTTCGCGGCCTACAAGGTGGACGACAACGTCACCACCCACGAGGGCTGGGGCCTCGGCAGCTACTGCAACTACACGGCCGATCCGTCGATCATCCAGGACCACGGCTTCGAGGCACCGACCACGGCGGGCGTGAAGTTCCACGACCTGTTGGTCGTCTCGCTCGGCGGCATGGGCCAATACGCCCACGTCATCAACAACACCGGGCCGGGCACGTCGGGCACCTCGACCGTACCGTCCACGGTGACGTCGTACCCGTAACCCCATGACGAAGGCCGTCATGGCGCCTGAGACCCCGTAGGCGCGTCGCCCCACAGGCGCGCCTACGGGCACCACCGAGTGCGAAGGGCCGCCGCCCTGTTCAGGGCGGCGGCCCTTCCGCATGTCCGGGAGCGGGCCGTACGGGTCCGGGCCGCCCGGCGCGCGCGGGCCCGGGCCGCTCGGCGCGCGCGGGCCCGGGCCGCTCGGCGCGTGCCGTCTCGGGCCGACTCCGGGTGTTCGGGATCGCACCTAATCAGGGCAGTCGCGGACGCAACAGGCGGTCGTAGCGGCCGACTTCACGCAATATGGCGGCGTCGAATCTGCAATAACCCTTGACCTGTGCGCAAGTTGAGCACAATCCTCGGTGAGCACTCTTGGGCTCCATCCCCCCTGGCACGGGCGGCACCCCACACCGCCCGCCGAACCCGAACGGAGTGGCGATGAGACGACGCCCCCTGCTCTCCAGCGTGCTCGCCATCGCGGTCGCCGCGCTGGCCGCGCTGACCGCCGGACCCCTGCCCGCGCAGTCCGCGTCGGCGGTCGACGCCCGGCCGTGGATGAGCGCGGCCGACACCCCCGCGCAGCGCGCCGACGCTCTGCTGGCGCAGATGACCAACGCCGAGAAGATCACGATGATGCACGGCGGCGCGCAGTGCTCATGGGGCGCCTGCGTGGACGCCAACACCCGTCTCGGCATACCCCAGTTACGCCTCCAGGACGGCCCGGCGGGCGTCGCGGACGGCGCGGGCGGCGTCACACAGCTCCCGGCCCCGGTGGCCGCCGCGGCCTCCTGGGACCGCGACCTGGCCAAGAGCTACGGCCAGGTGATCGGCAACGAGGAGTGGGGCAAGGGCGCCAATGTGGTGCTCGGCCCGACGATCAACATCGTGCGCGACCCGCGCTGGGGCCGCGCCTTCGAGTCACTGGGCGAAGACCCGTATCTGACAGGCCAGTTGGGCGCAGCCGACATCCAGGGCATCCAGAGCCAGGGCCCGATGGCCCAGGTCAAGCACTACGCGGACTACAACCAGGAGACCAACCGCAACAACGCCTCGGACAACGTCATCATGTCCGACCGTACCCAGCGGGAGATCTACCTGCCCGCCTTCGAGGCCGCCGTCAAGCAGGGCCAGGCGTACTCGGTGATGTGTTCCTACGCCTCGGTCGCGGGCACCTTCGCCTGCGAGAACGCCCAGTTGATCCAGCAGGTGCTGGAGGGCGACCTCGGCTTCACCGGCTTCGTCACCTCCGACTGGGGCGGCACCCACTCCACGGTCGCCTCGGCCAACAACGGCCTGGACATGGAGATGAACGGCAGCGACTTCTACGGCACGGCGCTCACCAACGCGGTGGCCTCCGGCCAGGTCTCGCAGGCCACGCTCGACGGGCACGTCCGCCGCATCCTCACCGCGATGTTCGCCTCCGGGCTCTTCGACACCACGCAGACCGGCACCATCACCACGCCGGTCAGCACGGACGCGCACCGGACCACGGCCCGGCAGGTCGCCGAGGAGGGCAGCGTCCTGCTGAAGAACGCCTCCGCCGCGCTGCCGCTGGGCTCGGCGAACAAGAAGATCGCCGTGATCGGCGACGACGCGGGTCCCAACGCCATGACGGCGGGCGGCGGCAGCACGCACGTCGGCTCGTCCTCGGTCGTGACCCCGTACTCGGCGCTGGTCACCCGCGCGGGCAGCGGCGCGAGCGTCAACTACGCCCAGGGGTACGCCTCCCCGAGCGGCGAGATCGTCGACAGCCCGTATCTGACGCCCTCTTCGGGCAGCGGCCACGGCCTGTACGGGCAGTTCTACAACGGGACGTCGATGGGCGGCACGCCGGTCCTCTCGCGGGTCGACCCGACGCTGAACTTCCTGTGGGGCGGCGCCTCTCCGGCGTCCGGTGTCCCGGCGACCGGCTGGTCGGCGAAGTGGACCGGCACGCTGACCCCGCCGACCACCGGTACGTACACCTTCGCCCTGACCAGTGACGACGGCAGCAGGCTGTTCGTCAACGGCCAGCAGATCATCAACAACTGGGCGAATCAGCCGACCACCACGAAGACGGGCACGGTGACGCTCACCGCGGGCCAGCCGGTCAGCGTCGAGATCGACTACTTCCAGGACGGCGGCGGCAGCGAGCTGGAACTGGGCTGGCAGATCCCCAACCAGGACCTGCACGGCGAGGCCGTCACGGCGGCGCGCAACGCGGACACCGCGATCGTCTTCGTGAACAAGGGCGAGGGCGAAGGCGCCGACATCAACGACATCTCGCTGTCCGGCGACCAGAACCAGCTCGTCACCGATGTCGCGGCGGCCAACCCCAACACCATCGTGGTCGTCAACAGCGGCTCGGCGATCGCCATGCCGTGGGCCAACTCCGTCCGGGGCATCATCGAGAACTGGTATCCGGGCCAGGAGGACGGCAACGCCATCGCCCGGCTGCTGTACGGCGACGTCAACTTCTCCGGCAAGCTGCCGGTGACCTTCCCCGCCTCCCTCGCGGACGTCCCCGCCCACACCCCGGCCCAATGGCCCGGCCAGAACAACACCGTGCAGTACAGCGAGGGCATCAACGTCGGCTACCGCTGGTACGACTCGCAGAACAAGACCCCGGCCTACCCGTTCGGCTTCGGCCTGTCCTACACGACCTTCGGCTACTCGAGCCTGACGGTCGGCGCGCCCGACGCGAACGGCAACGTGGCCGTCGGCTTCGACGTCACCAACACCGGCACACGAGCGGGCGCCGAGGTCGCCCAGGTCTACGTCGGACAGCCCGCCACCACCGGCGAACCGCCCAAGAACCTGCGCGGCTTCCAGCGGGTCAGCCTCAACCCCGGCCAGAGCCAGCACGTCACGGTCACCCTGGACGCCCGCAGCTTCCAGTATTGGACCACCACCTGGACCAACGCGGCCGGCACCAACGCCGTCTACGTCGGCTCCTCCTCCCGCGACATCCGCCTCACCGGCCAGACCACCATCCCGGGCGGCGGGACGGGGAATCCGGGCCAGAGCACCACGATCAGCCTCAAGGCGCACGCCAACAGCCAGTACGTGACGGCGGAGAACGCGGGCGCGGCGGCGCTCATCGCCAACCGTACGGCGATCGGCCCCTGGGAGACCTTCGACGCGATCGACCTCGGTTCAGGGACGGTCGCGCTGCGGGCGCACGCCAACAACAAGTACGTGACCACCCCCAACTCCGGGGCCGGTGCGCTGATCGCGAGCAGCAGTACCATCGGCGCCGCCGAGACCTTCGACCTGATCCACGACCCGGACGGCGCGGTGACGCTGCGCGCCCACTCCAACCATCAGTACGTGACGGCGGAGAACGCGGGCGCCGCCGCCCTGATCGCCAACCGTGCGGCGATCGGCCCCTGGGAGGAGTTCGACCTGGTCAACGACTGACCTCGGCCGCCGGTCTCGGACACACGTGACGGCACCGGCCCCCGGTGACCGGTCTCGGTGACCGCTTCGCGTGACCTTCCGGGTGACGGCTCGTCAGGAGCCGTCACCCGGAAGCGCGTACAGGCTCGGGAGGTTCACCACGATCGCCTCCTGGGTGCTGCGGGCGATGACGACCACGGCCTCCTCGGAGTCGTCCGGGTTCTCCTCGCGGTGCGGCACGAAGGGGGGTACGAAGATGTAGTCGCCGGGCGCGGCGCGCAGCCGTACCTCCTCGGGCTCGCCGCCGGAGTCGTCCACGAAGACGAACTCCGGGCGTCCGCTGACGACATAGATCGCGGTCTCCGACTCGCCGTGGTGGTGGTCGGAGGAGGCGGTGGCGGGGGCGACATGGGTCTGGCCCATCCACAGCCGCTCGGACCCGACGGTCCCGCCGCTGATCGCCGCGAACCGCCGCATGCCGCCGGTCTGCGCGGTGTCGCCGTCGAGGCCGTCGGCCTTGATGTGGTGCAGTCGGCTGCGCAGCGAGCCGTGCGAAGGGTCGGAACCGGCCGGGAGATGCGGATGGAATCCCTCACCGGCGATGGTCGGCTGGTCGCTCATGGCAGACGACGCTAGAGGGCGCCCGGAAAAGATGTCAAGAGGTGTCCATTACGGCTCACCTGCACAGACGCACCCTTCCGTGGCCGGTGGAGCCGCCCGCGGTGCCGACTTCCGCCGTCCGGCGCGCCATACTGGAGCCATGCATATCTCCGCGAAGGCGGACTACGCCGCGCGGGCCCTCATGGAGCTGGCCTGCGACATCGACCGCCCGCTGACCTGCGAGGCCATCGCCTCCTCGCAGGAGATTCCGTTCCGATTCCTGAAGTCCGTGGTCGGCGAGCTGCGGCGGGCGGGGCTGGTGCGCAGCCAGCGCGGCTGTGAGGGCGGCTACTGGCTGACCAGACCCGCCGCCGAGATCACGCTGCTCGACGTGGTGCGCGCCGTGGACGGCGAGGTGATCACGCTGCGCGGCGAGCCGTTGGCCGAGCTGGCCTATCCGACGCCCGCCACGGGCCTGCCGAGTGTGTGGCGCACGATCGAGGAGGGCGCCGCCGCCGTGCTGGCCGGGGTGACGATCGCCGCGCTGCTGCCGTCCGGGTCGGCCGCGGCCGGCGGCGCACAGGCCGCCGCGCCGGACACCGCTCCGATCGCCGCTCCGGCCGCCCCTTCGGCGGGCGAGGACCGCCTGGCGGGCGTGGCATGACCGGTCCCCCGCCGCCCGGTGGCACCGACCGCCTCCAGGTCACCGAGTACACCGATCCGCTCTGTCCGTGGGCGTGGGGCTCCGAGCCCGTCTTCCGCGCGCTGCGGGCCGCGCTCGGCGAACAGGCGTCATGGCGGCGGGTGTTCGGCATCCTCTTCGACACCGACGACGACCCGGCGCCCGATCCGGCGGCCGAGACCCGGTGGTACGAGGGCTTCGTCCGGGAGATCAGCGGGCACACCGGGGCTCCGCACGCGGTGCGGCTGAGCCGGGTGGCGGCGACGAGCTGGCCCGCCTCGCTGGTCGCCAAGGCGGCCGAGGCGCAGGGCGGGCAGGTGGCCGACCAGGTGCTGCGGCGGCTGCGCGAGACGATGTTCGTGACCGGCGAGCCCGCCGACACACTGGACCTGGCGCTGGCCGCCGCCGACGGCGTGCCCGGTCTCGACCCCGTACGCCTGGCCGCCGACGCCGCGTCCCCCCGGGTGCTCGCCGCGGTGACGGCTGACCACCGCGAGACGCGCGCCCCGCTGGCCGATGTGCTGACCGTCACAGCGGCGGGGCCGCATCCGGGCACCGCCAAGGAGACCCCGTCGGGAGAGCTGCGGTACGCGCTGCCCACCGTCGTGCTGACCGGGCCGCTCGGGCGTCGCGTGGTGCCCGGCAGGCGCCCGGCGGCGAGCTATCTGGAGGCGGCGCTCGCGGTCGCCCCCGGGGTGTCCGTGTCGGCCGAACAGCCGTCCGCCGAGGCCCTGTTGGCGTACCACCGCAGCCTGACCGGGCCGGAGTGGGAACTGCTGGCGCCGGGGGTCGCGCCGCCCGCGTCGGCCGTCCCGGTGGCCACCGGGAACGGCCCGCTGTGGCTCCACCCGGCCGAGGCCGCGGCATACCCGGCCCCCGTATCCGTACCCCCGCTGCCGCGTTGACCAGCGGGTCTTTCGCACGCGGTCACCGTTCCACCGAATGAGACACCTTTTGGTGTCCATTGACATCGGCTCACCCCGGCAGTCAGGATGGGCACATGCTTACGACGCACCCCGGTGTGGTGTGCCGCTACGTGGACTTCCTGCGTACCAGCAGCGCTCTCTGTCGCTGACCGTACGCCCGTGGCCCTCGCGCGGCGCCTGACCGCCCCGCAGACCCCAGGCCCCAGGCCCCCGATCGGCCGGCCTGTGTCCAGGCCCGTGCGCCCCGCCCACGCGTCCTCCCGCTCGTCTTTCCGTGGCCCCGTCGTCCCGTGACGTCCACGCCATGACCCCCGCCGTAACCGCCTGAGGCACCCGCCCCCGGCGCGGCACTCCCCTGTCACGCCCACCGCACAGTGCCGCCGCCATGGCGCCGCACCGCGATCCGTGCCGCCTCCGTCCTCGGCGCGCCGGTCTCCTGGCCGTCGCCGAGCGGAACGGCACGCTGTACACCGCCCCCGTCGCGCCGCCCTCACCGTCGAGGGCACCCCCTCGAAACGCACCCTCGAAAGGTGACGCCTCGTCATGAATCGTGCCGCCGTGACCAGTTCCCTTCCCTCCTCCCCGAGCAGACGTTCCTTCCTCGGGCTCGGCCTCGGCGCGGGCGCCGCCCTGGCGCTCGCGGCCTGCGGCAGTGGCAGCGGTACCTCGGGGAGCAGCGCGGGCTCCTCCGTCCTCAAGTGGGGCTGGGCGCTGCCCACTTCGTGGGACCCGGTCTTCTCCTCCGCCGGATGGGACGTGCACTCGCTCTCCCTGGTCTACGCGGGCCTCACGAAGCTCGACCCGCACGGCGCGGCCGTACCGGCGCTCGCCAGCGCGTGGAAGTACAACGCCCTGGGCACGCAGGTGACCTTCACCCTGCGTCCCGGACTGACCTTCTCCGACGGCTCCGCGCTGGACGCCACCGCCGTCAAGAAGAGCCTCGACCGCGGCCGTACCGACCCCAAGTCGCTGGTCGCACCGCAGCTCACCTCGGTCAAGGCGGTGTCCGCGCCGAACGCCACGACCGTCGTGATCGACCTGACGCACGCGGACTACCAGCTCCCCAACCTGCTGGCGGGCAAGACCGGGATGGTCGTCAATCCGGCCGCCTTCACCTCGGACGCCGCGGGCATCGCCTCCAAACCGGCCGGCTCGGGACCCTTCACGCTGACCTCGTACACCCAGAACGCCAAGGCCGTCCTGCGGCGCAACCCCACGTACTGGGACGCGGCGTCAATCAAGCTGAACAACTTCGAGCTGTACCCGCTGCCCGACGCCTCCACGGTCGTCGCGGCGCTCCAGTCGGGGCAGTACAACGTGGCGCAGATCCCGGGCAGCCAGGTCGAGGCGGCCAAGGCCGCCGGGCTCGAAGTGCAGGTCATTCCCTCGATGGTGGTCGCCACCCTGGATGTGAACAGCAGCAAGGCGCCGTTCGACGACCCCAAGGTGGTCGAGGCGCTGAAGTACGCGATCGACCGTGAGGCGCTGCTGAAGACCCAGGCGTTCGGCCACGGCGAGGTCAGCTACCAGCCCTTCCCGAAGGGTTACGCGGGGTACGACCCGGCCAGCGCGAATCTCTTCCCGTACGACCCGGAGAAGGCCAAGCGGTTGCTCGCGGAGGCCGGGCACGCGGGCGGCCTGGACCTCACGCTGACCACGGGCGCCGCGCAGGGCGAGCCCGAGCAGATCCAGGCGCAGCTCAAGAAGGTCGGGATCAACGCGAAGATCGAGGTCATCCCCGAGGCGCAGTTCACCCAGATCATCTACATCCAGCACGACCGGCAGTTGGCCGTCGACCAGTTCGCGGGCCGCGACTCCGCCGTGCAGGCGTTCCAAGTGCTGTTCGGTGAGCAGGGGTTGATGAATCCGGGCCGCACCACGCCGCCGGAGCTGGCCGCCGCCATCGACAAGGTGACCCGCACTCCGCTCGACTCCCCCGAATACCCGAAGGTCCTCCAGGCCGCGAGCGCCACCGCGGTGCGCACCACGCCGAACGTCTTCCTGTTCACGGTGCCGCGCATCCTCGCCAGGGCCCGCGGGGTGTCGGCGCTGCCCGAGACCACGGTGGTGCAGCGCTTCGAAGGGGTGACCGTCGGATGACGGCGCTCGCCGCCGCGCTGCCCCGGCGGCGGTCGGCACGGGCCCGCCGGGCGCTGATCGCGCCGCGGCCGATCGGTTCCGCGGTGCTCACCACCGCCACCGTGTTCCTGCTGTCGTCGCTGCTGACCTTCGGGCTCGGCGCGCTGTCGAACGCCAACCCCGGCGCGGCGGTGCTCGGCGAGACCGCCACGCCCGCCGACATCGACCGGATGAACCACGCCTTCGGCCTGGACCGGCCGCTGCCGGTGCAGTACGTGAGCTGGCTCGGCCACGCCCTGACCGGCGATCTCGGGCGCTCCTGGTTCACCACGCTCCCGGTCTCCGACAGCGTCTTCCGGGCGCTGCCGGTGGACCTGTCGATCGCCGGTCTCGCCCTGGTGATCGCCGTGCTGCTCGGCGCGGCGGGCGGGATCGCCGCCGCGTACAGCAACGGCGGGCGGCTGGACCGCGCGATCACGGCGGCCTGCTCGGTGCTCGGTACGCTGCCGGCCTTCGTCGTCGCGATCGGTCTGATCGCGGTGGTGTCGGTGAAGCTCGGGTGGCTGCCGTCCGGCGGCTACACCGCCTTCGGCGACGATCCGGCGCAGTGGCTGCGCTTCGCGGCGCTGCCCGCCTTCGCGCTCAGCCTGGACGCCGCCGCGAACGTGGCCCGGCAGCTACGGGCCTCGCTGGTCGGGGAGTTGCGGGCGAATTACGTGACGGGCGCGATGATGCGCGGTCTGTCGGCCCGGCGGGTGCTCTTCGGGCACGTGCTGCGCAACGCGGCGGGACCCGCGCTCACCGTCCTCGGCATGAGCGTGCCGATGCTGATCGGCGGCGCGGTCGTCACCGAGCGGATCTTCAACCTGCCCGGTATCGCGCAGCTCTCCCTCCAGGCCGCACAGCAGCACGATGTGCCGGTCATCCAGGGCACGCTGCTGGTCACGGTGGCGGTGGTCCTGCTCGCCAACATCGCGATCAACGCCGGTCTGCTGGCGCTCAACCCGGCCGCCCGCAGGGGCCGTTCCAAGGCGAACGCGGCATCGGGAGACGCCGCGCTCGCTGACGGCGCGTCACGTGGCGGTGTCTCATGAGGACGCTGCGCCGCACCGGACGGGTGCCCGCCGCCCGTTTCGCACTGGCCGTACTCGCCGTCGTCGCCCTGCTCGCGGTGCTCGGCGGGGTGATCGCCCCGCAGGACCCGCTCGCGCAGGACACCGCGCGGGTGCTCCAAGGTCCCAGCGGATCACACCTGTTGGGGACGGACTACCTCGGCAGGGACGTCCTGAGCAGGCTGCTGGCGGGCACCGGCCGCTCCGTGCTCGGCGCGGTCGAGTCGGTCGGCGCGGCGATGGTCCTCGGCGTCGTGCCGGGCCTCGCGTCGCTGTGGCTCGGCCGCGGCTTCGAGTGGGCCGCGCTGCGCGCGGTGGACGCGCTGATGACGCTGCCGTTCACGCTCTTCGCCATCGCCGCGATCGGCGTCTTCGGCAACGGCCTCAACCAGGCGATGCTCGCGCTCGGCGTGCTGCTGGCCCCGCTGTTCTTCCGGGTGTCCCGCGCCGCCGCGCTGGGCCTGAAGCAGGCCCAGTACGTGGAGGCCGCGGAGCTGATGGGCGCCTCGCGCGGCCGGATCCTGCGGACCCACATCGCCGCGAAGGTGCTGCCGACGATCGCCGTGACCACGGCCCACGCGCTGGCGACGGCGCTGCTGACCGTCGCCTCGCTGACCTTCCTCGGCGTCGGCGTCCAGCCGCCCGCCCCGACCTGGGGCGGCATGCTCGCCAGCGACCTGGGCTATCTCGCCCAGCAGCCGTGGGCGCCCGCCCTGCCCGGCGTCCTGATCATGATCACCGTCGGCGCGCTCAATCTGCTCGCGGACGCCGTACGGGACAGCGGCGCCGATGTCGGGGCCGAGCCGCGAGCCGCCCGCGAACCCCAGGGGAGGAAGGCCGATGACCGTGTCGTCGCTGTCTGAGCCGGGCCGTGCCCGCACCGTCGGTGCGACCGGACCCGTACTCACCGTGGACGGGCTGCACATCACCGTCTCCGGCGGTCGCGCCGAGGCCGTCCGCGACGTGTCCTTCACCGTCCACGCGGGCGAGGCCGTCGGCGTCGTCGGCGAGTCGGGCAGCGGCAAGACGCTGACCTGCCGCTCGCTGCTCGGCGTGCTGCCGCCCGGCTGCGAGGTGTCGGCGGGCAGCGCGGCGCTGGCCGGTGCGGATCCCGACGGTACGGAAGCGGTCGGTACGGCGACGGCCGGTGCCTCGGCCGCGGGTGCCTCGGCCGCGGGTGGGTCGGCGGCGGGTGCGTCGGCGGCCGAAAAGGCGTCGCCCGCAAGCTCGTCGCCCGCAAGCCGGTCGTTCGGCAAGGCGTCGGCCGCGAAGTCCTCGGCCAGGAAGTCGTCGGGCGCCGCCTCGTCGGCCGGTACCGATCTGACCGCGCTCGACAAGCGGCAGTGGGAGCGGCTGCGCGGGGTGGAGCTGGGCGCGGTCTTCCAGGACCCGGCCTCGTATCTCAACCCGGCGCTGACCGTGGGCCGCCAGCTCGCCGAGCCGCTGCGCGTACGCCTCGGTCTGAAACGGGCGCGGGCGCACGAGCGGGCCGTGGAACTCTTCGCCTCGGTCGGCCTGCGCGATCCCGCCGACGTCTACCACCGGTACCCGCACGAGCTGTCGGGCGGCATGCTGCAACGCGTCCTGATCGCCATCGCGGTCGCCTGCGATCCGCGGCTGCTCGTCGCGGACGAGGCGACGACGGCGCTCGACACCGTCGTGCAGGCCGAAGTCCTCGATCTGCTGGCCCAGTTGCGCGACGAGCGCGGTCTCGCCCTGCTGCTGGTCACCCACGACCTGGCCGTCGTCGCCGAGGTCACCGACCGGGTGCTGGTCTTCTACGCGGGCGAGATCGTCGAGGACGGTCCCACCCAGGACGTCGTCCACCGCCCCGCGCACCCCTACACCGCCGCGCTGCTGCGCGTCGCCTCCCTCGGCGACTGGAACCGCCGCGAGCTGGCCGTCATCCCCGGCCGTCCGCCCGAGGCGGGCGAGGCCCCGGTCGGCTGCCGGTTCGCCGACCGCTGCGCCTTCGCCGAGGACCGCTGCCGTACGCGGCCGGTGCCGCTCACCGCGACCGCCGACGGCCGCCGTGTCCGCTGCGTGCGCGCCGCGGAACTCGCCCTGTCCCCGCCGCCCCTCCAGGAGGTGCCCGCATGACCACCACCCCCGCGGCCCGCACGGCGCCGGTCTCCGACGTCTCCCCGCCCACGGCGGACATCGAGCGGCCGGTCGCGCCGTCCGCGGTGCCCGCCGCCGAACGCGAGACGCGGGCGTCCGCGCCCGCGCTCCAGGTCGAAGGGCTCGGTGTCACCTACCAGCGGCGCCCCGGCCACAGCCACAGCGCCCCCGTGCTGAGCGGTGTCGACCTGGAGGTGACGGCCGGTCAGATCCTCGGGGTGATCGGCGAGACCGGGTCGGGTAAGACGACGCTGGCGCGGGCCGTGGTCGGGCTGGCGCCGGTGGTGGCCGGGCGGATCGGCGTCGCGGGCGTCGAGGTCGGCGCGCTGCGCGGACGAGAGTTGCGCGACCACCGGCGGTCCGGGCTGGTGCAGTACATGTTCCAGGACCCGCTGCGGTCGCTGGACCCGGATCTGACGGTGAACGACCTGGTGGGCGAGCCGTTGGCGGTCGCCGGGGTGGAGCGCGCCGAGCGGCGCGGCCGGGTGGCGGAGGCGCTGCACCGGGTGGGGCTCGACGCGGACACCCTGGGCGGCCGGATTCCGGCCCAGCTCTCCGGCGGCCAGCGTCAGCGCGTGTCCTTGGCGCGGGCGATCGTCACGCGGCCCGCGTTGCTGCTGGCGGACGAGCCGGTCAGCGCGCTGGACGCCTCGAACCGCAACCATGTGCTGCGGCTGCTGGACGAGTTGCGCCGCGACCTGGGCGTGGCCGTCGTCGTCATCTCGCACGACCTCAGCTCGCTGGCCGGGATCGCCGACCGGATCGCGGTGCTGTACCGGGGGCGGCTGGTCGAACAGGGCCCGACCGCCGATGTGCTGGCCCGCCCGCTGCACCCGTACACCGCGCTGCTCACCGCGTCCGCGCCCCGCGTGGACCGCGATCCGTCGAAGCGGCGCGAGCGGCCGGGGCCGCCCGGTGAGGTGCCGGTCTGGGCGGCCGACCCCGGCGCCTGCGTCTTCGCCCACCGCTGCCCGCTGGCGGACGCCGACTGCCGCACGCAACCGGGCAGTTCGCCGCACTCGGGCGAGCGGGCCGCCGCCTGTCACCACCCGGTCGCCGCCGCCCGCTGACCCGCGCCCACCACCAGCAACCCCACGATCTTCGGGAGAGACCTCGTGCCCATCGAATTCATCGGCATCGCCAGCACCCAGCAGTTCAGTGAGACCGGCGCCGCGTCCGGGCCTGTCGTCGACCCCGGCTACCTGACCGAACTGGCCCTGGCGCACGAGGAGTCCGGCTTCGACCGTGTGCTGGTCGCGCACTCCTCCGCGAGCCCCGACGGCTTCACCGTCGCCGACCAGATCCTGAGCCGTACGACCCGGCTCGGTGTGCTGCTCGCCCACCGTCCCGGTTTCGTCGCCCCGACGCTCACGGCCCGCAAGTACGCCACGCTCGACGCCTTCCACCCTGGCCGGGTCGCGCTGCACGTCATCACCGGAGGCGACGACGCCGACCAGGCGCGGGACGGCGACCTCAGCGACAAGCCGACCCGCTACCGGCGCACCGACGAGTTCCTCGACGTGGTGCGCAAGGAGTGGGAGTCGGCCGAACCCTTCGACTACGAGGGCGAGTTCTACACCGTGCGCGGCGGCTACTCGTCGGTCCGCCCGGCCGATCCGATCCCGGTGTACTTCGGCGGCGCGTCCGGTGACGCGGTGCGGGTCGGCGGCAAGCACGCGGATGTGTACGCCTTCTGGGGCGAGCCGCTCGCGGGGATCGCCGAGCGCATCCGGCAGGTCCGCGCGGCGGCGTCGCCGTACGGCCGCGACCCGCGGTTCAGCGTCAGCCTGCGCCCGATACCGGCCGCCACGGAGGCCGAGGCGTGGCGCCGCGCCGAGGACGTCCTGCGGCTGACGAAGGAGAAGGCGGGCGAGGTGCGCAAGGCGTTCAACCTCGACCACACCGCGCAGGAGGGCTCGCGCAGGCTGCTCGAATACGCCGCCAAGGGCGACGTGCACGACAAGCGGCTGTGGACGGCGGTCGCCAAGGTCACCGGGGCCGCGGGCAACTCCACCGCGCTGGTGGGCAGTTACGAGCAGGTCGCCGAGTCGCTGCTGGACTACGTGGGCCTGGGCGTGTCCACCCTCCTGATCCGCGGCTTCAGCCCGCTGGAGGACGCCCGCGACTACGGTTCCCTGGTGCGGCTGGTCCGCGAGCAGACCGACGGCGCCGCGCTGACCGGAGCGGCTGCCGTATGACCGCCGGGACCGGGAGCGCGCCCTCGGTGGGGAGGAGGGCCGGGGCGGTCACCCCGACGACCTCCCACTGGGGGGCGTTCGGGGTACGGCGGAACGCGGACGGCACGGTCACCGCCGTCCCGCACCCCGCCGACCCCTCGCCGTCACCGCTGCTGCGCGGTGTGCCGGGCTCGCTCCGGCACGCCACCCGGATCCGGCGGCCCGCCGCCCGGCGCGGCTGGCTGGAGCACGGCCCCGGTCCCACCTCCGGGCGCGGCGACGAGCCCTTCGTGGAACTCGGCTGGGACGAGGCGCTTGGCCTGGCCGCCGCCGAACTGGCGCGGGTCCGCGACGAGTTCGGCAACACAGCGGTGTTCGGCGGCTCGTACGGCTGGGCGAGCGCGGGGCGCTTCCACCACGCGCAGAGCCAACTCCACCGGTTCCTGGCGCAGTTCGGCGGCTACACGGGCTCGCGCAACTCGTACAGCCTGGGCACCTCGCTGGTGCTGCTGCCGTATCTGGTCGGCGACGCGGAGTCGGTGCTGCGGTCCTCGTCCACCTGGCCGACGATCACCGGGCACACCGAACTGATCATCGCCTTCGGCGGAATCCCCGCGAAGAACGTGCATGTCACCCCCGGCGGGGTGACCCGGCACGGCACGCCCGGCCATCTGTCGGCGCTGGCCGCGGCCGGTGCCCGGGTCGCGCTGGTCAGCCCGCTGCGCGACGACCTGCCGGACGGCCTGGACGCCGACTGGTATCCGATCCGCCCGGCGACCGACACCGCGCTGATGCTGGCGCTCGCCCACACCCTGGTCGACGAGGGGCTGTACGACCGGGAGTTCGTCGACCGGTACTGCGCCGGGGCCGACACCTTCCTGCGCTATCTGCGCGGCGCCGACGACGGCACGGTGAAGGACGCGCGGTGGGCCGCGGCGCTCACCGGCATCCCGGCCGACCGAATCCGCGACCTGGCCCGCAGCGCCGCGCGGCAGCGCACCCTGGTCACCGTCACCTGGTCGTTGCAGCGCATCCAGCACGGCGAGCAGCCGGTGTGGGCGGCGCTCGCGCTGGCCGCGCTGCTTGGCCAGATCGGACTTCCGGGCGGCGGATTCGGCCACGGCTACGGCTCGATGGGCGACGTGGGCGACACCGGTCCGCAGGTCCGGCTGCCGTATCTGCCCCAAGGGCCCAATCCCGTCGCGGAGTTCATCCCCTGCGCCCGGATCGCGGACCTGCTGCTGCGTCCCGGCGAGGAGTACGACTACGACGGCACACGCCGCCGCTACCCGGACATCCGGCTGGTGCACTGGGCCGGCGGCAACCCCTTCCACCACCATCAGGACCTGGGCAGGCTGCGGCGCGCCTTCGGGCGGCCGGACACCGTGCTGGTGCACGAGACGCACTGGACGGCGACCGCCCGCCACGCCGATCTGGTGTTCCCCGCCACCACGTCCCTGGAGCGTGAGGACATCGGCGGCGGGCGGCGCGACACCCATCTGATCGCCATGCACCGCGCGGTCGAGCCGGTCGGCGAGGCCCGCGACGACCACGCGATCCTGGCCGGTCTGGCCGAACGCCTCGGATTCGGCGAGCGGTTCACCGAGGGACGGGACCCGGCGGGATGGCTGGAGCACCTGTACACCCGGTGGGCCGAGGAGTTGGCGGCGACCGGGGGCGGCGAGCCGCCCGCCTTCGCGGACTTCTGGTCGGCGGGCGAGTGGGAACTGCCGCCGCAGCCCGCCGAGCGCACGCTCTTCGCCGACTTCAGGGCCGACCCGCTGGGCGCGCCCCTGGCCACCCCCAGCGGCCGGATCGAGCTGACCAGCGCGACGGTGGCCGCCCTCGGGCTGCCCGACTGCCCCGGCCACCCGGCCTGGCTCGAACCCGACGAGTGGCCGGGCGCCCCGGCCGCGGACCGGCTGCCGCTGCTGCTGATCGCGAACCAGCCCGCCAACCGGCTGCACAGTCAGCTCGACACCGGGGCCGCGAGCCTGGACGCCAAGGTCGCCGGGCGCGAGGCGCTGCGGATCCATCCGGCGGACGCGGCGGCCCGTTCGGTCCACGACGGCGATCTGGTGCGGATCTTCAACGACCGGGGCGCCTGCCTGGCGGGCGCGGTGCTCACCGACCGGGTACGGCCCGGTGTCGTACGGCTGCCGACCGGCGCGTGGTTCGACCCGGTACCCGGTCACGAGCCGCCGCTGTGCGCGCACGGCAATCCGAACGTGCTGACCGCCGACATCCCCAGCTCCCGGCTCTCCCAGGGCTGCACCGGCCAACACGCGCTGGTCGAGGTCGAGTTGTGGGCCGGAGGGCCGCCGCCCGAGGTGACCGTCCGCCGGCCGCCCGCCTTCGCCGACGATCCGCGCGCGGGCCGTACGGCGCACGCGACACCCTCGACGGCCGCCGCGGGACCGGCCACCGCTGACACGTACGCGCCCGGCCCGTACGGCCGCCTCGGACCACCCGAGCCCGGCGATCCCCACTTCGAACGGCCCCACCACAGGAAGGCCACACCGTGACCACCGACCTCGCGTCCTCGTCCGGCACCGGCTCCGCCGCGCCCGCGGACGCCACCGCCACCGGCCTGCCCGCACCCGACTACGACCGGCTGCCCGAGGTCGCGGCGGCGCTGGCCGCGCGGGCCGGTGAGCACGACCGGGACGCGAGCTTCCCGCACGAGGGCGTGGCCGCCGTGCACGCCGCCGGACTGCTCACCGCGACCGTCGACCGCGGCCACGGCGGCGCGGGGGCCGGTCTCGCCGACACCGTACGCATCCTGCGGGCGCTCGGCGGCGGCGATCCGGCGGTCGCGCTGGTCACGTCGATGACGCTGTTCGCGCACGCGGCGCAGGCCCGCGCCCCGCACTGGCCGCAGGACACCTACGGCGAGCTGCTGGCCGAGTCCGCGCGACGCCCGGCGCTGGTGAACGCCCTGCGGGTGGAGCCCGATCTGGGCAGTCCGGTACGCGGCGGGCTTCCGGCGGCCACCGCGCGGCGGCGCGAGGACCACTGGGAGCTGACCGGGCACAAGATCTTCTCGACCGGCGCGGTGGCGCTGCGCTGGATGATGGTGTGGGCGCGCACCGACGAGGAGCCGGTGCGGACCGGTTCGTTCCTGGTGCGCACCGACTCGCCGGGCATCGAAGTGCGGCCCACCTGGAACCACTTGGGGCTGCGCGCCAGCCGCAGCGACGACGTGCTGTTTGACTCGGTCCGTGTGCCGCTCGGCCGCACCGCCGGGCTCGCGGAGCCCGGCCAGGACGGCGGCCGGGACGTCGTGGGCGGTGCCTGGAACTCGCTGGGCCTGACCGCGCTCTACCTCGGCGTGGCGCGCGCCGCCCAGCGGTGGCTGACCGGTTTCCTGCACGAGCGCGTGCCCAGCGCGCTCGGCGCTCCGCTGGCCACGCTGCCGCGCTTCCAGAGCGCGGTCGGCGAGATCGAGGTCCAACTGGCCGGTGCGGAGAGGCTGGTGGCGGCGCTGGCCGAGGCCGTCGACAGCGGTGATCCGCTCGCCGCCGCGGAGGCGGGCGGCGCGAAGGTGCTCGGCACCCGGGCCGCGATCGGTTCGGTCGAGCAGGCCGTCGCGCTGATCGGCAACAACGGCCTGACCAACGACAACCCGCTGCAACGCCATCTGCGGGACGTGCTGTGCTCCCGCGTCCACACCCCGCAGGACGACTCGGTGCTGCTCGGCACCGGGCGCGCCGCCCTCGATCTCGGCGGGTCCGCCCGCTGACCCCCTTTTCGCTTTCTCTTCCGCTCCCTCTCACGAAAGGCCCCAGCAGCCATGCCTGTTGAGTTCATCGGCATGATCGGCACCCGCGACGTCTCCGAGGTCCGTCCTCCGTCCGGGCCGGTCGTCGACCCCGACTACACGCGGCGGTTCGCCCTCGCCCACGAGGAGGCGGGCTTCGACCGCGTCCTGATCGGCTACGGCTCCGGCAGCCCCGACGGTACGCAGGTCGCCGCCCATGTCGCCGCGCACACCGAGCGGTTGGGCCTGCTGGTGGCGCACCGCCCCGGCTTCGTCGCCCCGACCCTTGCGGCCAGGACCTTCGCCACTCTCGACCAGTTCTCCGGCGGGCGCACCGCGGTGCACATCATCACCGGCGGGCATGACGCCGAGCAGCGCAGGGACGGCGACCACCTCGGCAAGGACGACCGCTACGCGCGGACCGACGAGTACCTCGACATCCTCAAGTCCGCCTGGACCAGCACGGAACCGGTCAGCCACGAGGGCCGCTTCTACCACTATGAGGACTACCTCTCCGAGGTGCGCCCGGTCACCGAGCCCCGCATCCCGCTGTACTTCGGCGGCTCGTCCGAGGCGGCCTACCGGGTCGGCGGCAAGCACGCCGACGTCTTCGCGCTGTGGGGCGAACCGCTGGCGGAGACGGCGGAGCAGATCGCGTCCGTGCGGGCCGCGGCCGAGGCGGCGGGCCGCACCGAGCCGCCGCGGATCAGCGTCTCCTTCCGGCCGATCCTCGGCCGTACCGAGGAGGAGGCGTGGGACCGCGCGCACCGCATCCTGGACACCATCAACTCCCGTGGCGCGGCGGGCTCGTTCGTCGGCAGCCGCCGCACGACCCTGCCGGTCGGCCCGGACGCCCAGCCGCAGAACACCGGCTCGCAGCGGCTGCTCGCCGCCGCGGCCAAGGGTGAGCTGCACGACCGCGCGTTGTGGACCCCCACCGCCAAGGCGACCGGGGCGGCGGGCAATTCGACCGCCCTGGTCGGCACGCCGGAGACCGTCGCCCAGGCGCTGCTGGACTACGTGGACATCGGCGTCACCACGCTGCTGATCCGCGGCTACGACCCGCTGGACGACGTGATCGACTACGGCCGTGATCTGCTGCCGCTGGTCCGGGCCGAGGTGGCCCGGCGCGACGCGGACGCGACGGGCGTGTCCGGCTCCGCTCCCGCGGTCGCCGCCGTGAGCGGTGCCCGATGAGCGCCCCGGTCGGCCTCGCCGAGGCCACCGGAGACCCGGTGCACCCGCGAGTCCCGAGCCCGGCGGAGGAGGCCGCGCCGGTCGCGGACTGGTACCCGGCCGCGGGCCTGGCGCACCGCGGCACCGTCGTCCTGCTCCCCGGGCGCGGTGAACACCCGGGCGTGTACGAGCGGTTCGGCCGACGGCTGGCGGCCGACGCGTATGTCGTCCACGTCCTCGACGTGCCCGAGGACGGCGATCCCGAGCCGGTCGCGGGCGCCGTCGAAGCGATCGCGGCGGGCGCGGCCAGGCCGCTGGTGCTGGCCGGTTCCGACAGCGGGGCCCTGCACGCGCTGGCAGCCGCGGGGCGTACGGGCGTCGCACCGGACGCGCTGCTGCTCGCCGGGGCGCCGGAACCGGGCGCGGCGGCCGGGTGGGACGACGAGCTGGCCGTACGCACGGCGTGCCCGACGCACCGGGGGCGGCTGGACGCCGATCCGCTGTTCGTCGCCGGCGCCCTCGCCGCCCCCGTCCCCGGCGCGCTGGCCGAGGCCGCCGACGCGGCGCTCACAGCCGGGCTCCCGTTCCCGGCCCTCGTGCTGCACGGCGCGGCCGATCCGGTCTCCGCGCCGTCCGTCGCCCACTCCCTGGCCGCGCGGCTGCCCGCGGCGACCCTGGCCACGGTGACGGACGGCAGGCACGACGTGCTCAACGACATCCAGCACCGCAGTGTCGCCGCCCTCGTCGTCCAGTGGCTGGAGCGGCTGCGTATCGCTCCCTCGCTCCCGCCGATCCTCACGGTGACCCCGGTCGCCGCGCCCTGACGCCCCGCCATGCGCCGGGCCCCGTAAGGGGTCCGGCCACTCCCCTGGCATCCGACCCGGAAGGACCGCCCGTCATGACCGCGACCCCGTCGCTCGCCGCTGCCACCAACTCACCCGTGGATCACACCCGTTCCGCCGCCGGAGCGGTACGTCCGGCCGATCTGCTGCGGCGTACGCTGCGGCGGCAGGCGACGGCGGTGACCGTCGTGACCGTGCCGGGTCCCGCGGGATTCACCGCGACGTCCTTCACCTCGGCGTCCCTCGAACCGGCCCTGGTGTCCTTCTACTTGTCCACCACGGCGTCCACGGCGGGCGCCGTCAGGTCGGCCGACCGTTTCGCCGTGCATCTGCTCGGGTCCGACCAGGAGGACCTGGCGCGGGGCTTCGCGCGCAGTGGCGTGGACCGGTTCGCCGGGGTGGCCTGGACACCGGACACGGGCGGGCTGCCGCTGCTGTCCGGGGTGCCGGCCTGGCTGACCGCCCGTACCGTGCACGTCCACGATGTCGGCGACCACTTCCTCGTGGTCGGCCATGTGGAGGACGCGGGCGGTCCCGGCGCGGACTCGCCGCTGGTCCACCACGACGGGGCGTTCGGCACCTTCCACACCGACCGGCCCCGCGCGTAACCGCGACGGGCGTCGCGGGGGGCGGTCCCGGCGTCAGGCCGCCTTCCGCGCCTCGATGAGGAAGCGGGTCACCGTGGCCGTGAACGACCCCTCGGACGTGATGTGTTCGTGCAGGGCGCGCAGGGTGTCGCGGTGCTCGGCGACCGTGAAGCCGGGGACCATCCAGATGACCTTGCGCAGGTAGTAGACGACCGCGCCGATGTCGTGGAATTCCATTCGCAGCGACTCGGCGCGCAGGTCGACCACCTCGAGTCCGGCCGCGGCGGCGCCCGCACGCGCCAGGTCGGGGTGGCGCGCGCCGCGCACCGCGTCGGGCTGCTCTCCGAGGAAGAACTCCACGAGTTCGAACGCGCTGGCCGGGCCGACCTGCTGGGAGAAGTACGTGCCGCCGGGGCGCAGGACGCGCGCGATCTCGTCCCACCACACCGTCACGGGGTGGCGGCTGGTCACCAGGTCGAACGCCTCGTCGGCGAAGGGCAGCGGGGGCTCGTCCGTGTCCGCGACGACGACCGCGCCGCGCGGGTGCAGCAGAGCGGTCGCCTTGGCCACATTCGGCGGCCACGACTCGGTCGCGGCCATCAGCGGCGGCAGCGCGGGCACCCCGGCGAGCACTTCGCCGCCGCCGGTCTGGATGTCGAGCGCGGCCGACGCCCGGCCGAGACGCTCGCCCATCCGCCGCTGATACCCCCACGACGGCCGCTGCTCGGTGGCCCGCCCGTCCAGCCAGGAGAAGTCCCACCCGTCGACCGACACCGAGTCGGCCTCCGCCACCAGCGCGTCGAAGTCACGTTCCATCCCGGCATCATCGCCGCAGGCCGCCCGCCGGACCACTCGATTAACCCGTGCCTCGATCGCCTCGAACCTCGACCAGCCCGAGCTCGGGCTTCGAACACACCCGGGCCTCGACCACCTCGGACCTCGATCACACCCGGGCCTCGGTCACACCCGGGCCTCGGTCACACCCGGGCCTCGGTCACACCCGGGCCTCGATCAACCGGCGCCTGGACCACGGGCCGTACCTGAGGAGCCGGCCAGCAAGGGGGGCCGTCTCGCGCCGGAGGCGGCCCCTGCCGCTCAGCGCACCGGCACCCCGCCGTAGCCCTGGACGATCGGCCGCCAGGTCGGCTGGAACTGGGAAAGCGTCGAGCCGACCGCCCACGCGGTGGGTGTGCCGGGCAGCGGGTGCGGCACGGCGGCCACGCCGAAGAGCGAGGCACCCTGGCCCGCCGCGTCAGTCGCCGCGGGCTCGGCGTGCCAGGCCGCGCCGTCCCAGCGCATGGTGAACGCCGGTGTGGCCACGCCCTGTTGCTCGCCGACGGCGATCAGGCCGTGCTCGCCGTACGCGGTGACGCCGTGCAGGTCCGCGTGGACGGCGGGCCCCGCGACCTCCGTCCACGTACGCCCGTCCCAGTGCAGGGTCAGCGGGGAGTTCGTGCCGTCCGGCGTGCTGCTCCCGCCGACCGCCCACACGTCGTCGGGGCCGAGCACGGCGACGCTCTCCAGCGACTCGCCGCGGCCGGCGGTGTGCGGCGTCGGCACGATCCGCCAGGCCGCGCCGTCCCAGCGCTCGACGAGCGGGCGGCCCTCGCCCCGCGCGTCGTAGACGACACCGACGGCCCAGACACGACCGTCGCCGTCGGCCGCCGCACCCGACAGCAGCGCGTCGCCGCCAGGCTCCGGGGTGGCGACCGACGACCAGGCGCGCCCGTTCCAGTGGTACGCCAGCGGGCGCGGCGCGCCGATCCGGTCCTGCGCGGTGACGCCGACCGTCCAGAGGTCGTCCGGGCCGGTGCCCGCCAGCGCCGACGGGTACGCCGACCGGTCGGCGGCCTCCGCGGGCAGCGGGACCTCCTGCCAGCGGCGGCCGTCGAAGTGCTCGGCCAGCGAGCGGTCCTGGAACGCCGCGGCGTCGTTCCAGGAGCCGACGGCCCAGACGTCACGGGCGGACAGCGGCAGTACGGCGTCGAGCTTGCCGTTCGCCGCCGCGCCGCCGGACGGCCGGTGGGCGAGCGGGCCGGTGGCGTTCCACCGGGCGCCGTCGAAGCGCTCGGCGACGGGGACGTTCACGCCCGACGGGTCCTCGCGGTAGCCGACCGACCACGCGTCGAGCGAGTCGCGGGCCGCCACGGCGCGCAGTTCCTCGTCCCGCTCGGGCCCGGCCGCGCGGCGGCTGCGCCACCCCGGCAGGTCGGGGCCGCCGGGCGCGGGCGCGGCAGCGGAAGCGTCCGGCACCGGGGCGAAGGCCGAGTCCCGTACCCCGTCGCCGGGCGCCGCCGTCGCCGTCGCCGCGCCCGCTCCCGTTCCGGCGAGCGCCGCCGCAGCCGTGAGGGCCGCCACGGCGAGCACTCCGCCGCGCGCCCGCCTCGGGCCGAGGCCCCGCGTCAGTCGCCGTCCCCGTCGTGTCCGCATCCCGCTGCCGCCTCCGTCGTCGTGTCGCGCGCCGTCCGGGCGTCCGAACGGCCCGGTTCCGGCTTCGACACTGCCCTACGCGGCGGCGCGGGCGCGGCTGCCCACGCCAGGCGTTACGGTGACGCACCGTCAGCGGAGCAGGACGGCGGCGGCCCAGGACGGTGCGTCAGAACTGCACGTCGGCGCAGGAGTAGAAGGCGTTCGCGGTGTCCGCGATGGTCCAGACGCCGACGATGAGCTGCTTGCCGCTCAGCCCGCTGGGGATCGTGCCCTGGTGGACGACGGTGGCGGGCGGCTGGGAGCCGTTGTAGGGGATCTTCAGGAAGGGCGTGGTGTTGAGCATCGCCCGGGTGAGCGGCTTCTTCGGGTCGTACCCGGCCTTGGTCAGGTAGTACGAGAAGTCGGTCGTCGAGTGCCGTGCGGTCAACTTCCAGGTGAAGGTGTAGCTCTGACCGCCCGTCACGTGCGTGGCGGGCCAGCCGCCGTTGCGCGGGTCGTCGAGCTGGGCGAAGCGGCTGTTGGCGCCGCTGCAGATCTTGCCGTCGGCGGGACCGCCGGCCGGGAAGCCCTTGGGGCCCTCGACGCTCTGCGGCTCGTACTGGATGTCGCCGCAGTTCGTGACGGTCCCGGCGGCGCACAGCGCCTGGCGGCTGGGCGGGGTGCTGATGTAGCCGTGACTGCTGGCGCTTCCGGTGGCGAGCACGAACGAACCGGCGACGCCGAGCCCGATCACGGCCGCACTGATCTTCTTGCGCATGGCGTACTCCTTGAGAACGTGGGGGAGTTCCGCGGATGTCTACGGTCGTACGCGGCCCGGACCTGCCCGTGCGGCACAAGACCACACCGATCCAGGTCTAGACCAAGTCGCACCCTAGTCCCAGGATTTAGTCATGTCCACACCAAGAATCAGCCGTGCGGCGGCGCAATGTGTCCGCTACGCACGGCGGCCCGGCGAGCGGGTCTCCCCGCTCGCCGGGCCGCCGCGAGGCGCGACCGGACGGTGCGTCAGGTCGCCTTGCAGGTCAGCACGGGAACGGCGTTCCCGCCGCTGTACGTGCCCTGGAAGCCGAAGTGGGTCTCGGCGGACGGCGCGAGGGCGCCGTTGTAGGCGAGACTCGCCGCGGTCACCGCCGCGCCCGACTGGGCGACGGTGGCGTTCCAGGAGTTGGTGACGCGCTGGCTGCCGGGGTAGGTCCACGACACCGTCCACGAACGCGTCGCCGACGTACCGCTGTTGGCCACCGTCACATCGGCGGTGAAGCCGCTCCCCCAGTCGTTGCTCACCGTGTAGCTGGCGGAACAGCCGCTGCCGCCACCGCCGTTGGACCCGCTGGAGGTGGTCGCGGTGACCGGCGCCGAGGCGGCGGAGGTGTTGCCCGCCGCGTCGCGGGCCTTGACGGTGTACGTGTACGCCGTCGCGGCGGTCAGCCCCGAGTCGGTGTACGACCGGCCGGCGGTCGTCCCCACCAACGCGCCGCCGCGGTAGACGTCGTACGCCGTCACCCCGACGTTGTCGGTCGCCGCCGACCAGCCCAGGGAGACCGAGGTCGCCGTGGTCCCGGTGACGCCGAGGCCGCCGGGCGCGGTCGGCGCCTGGGTGTCGGAGCCGGTGCCGCCGGAGCCCGCCGCGCTCGCGCTGAAGGAGAAGCCGGTGGTGGCCAGACCCTGGCCGCCCTGCCAGACCTCGAAACCGGCCTCTGCGTCGATGAGGTAGTGCGCCGGGTCGGCCGAACCGCGGCCGACCGCGTCGTCGATCAGCGCCTTGACGTCGAGGTTCGAGACCGAGGTCCCGCCGCCCTGCAACACGTAGGAGATGATCTTCCACGAGGTCTGACGGCCGGTCCACACGTCCCAGTTGTGCCCCGCGGCGGCCGACGTGCCGCTCTTCCCGCCGAACGGCTGCACCCCGCCGCGGCTGTTGAGCCAGATCATGATCTCGGTGCCGTCAGGCTGACCGGCCGTGGTCGGCGTCGAGTTGATCCACAGGTCGTACGCGACGTCGTAGGCGCCGGACGCCGGTTGCACCGTGCTCCACGAGGAGACCGCGCTGCCCAGCTTGCTGATCTGGATCGGCATACCGCTGTTCGGCGTGCAGTCGCCCCAGTGGCAGCCCTTGAAGAGCGAGGGATACGTGGCGGGCGCGCCGTTCGTCGGCAGGTTGAAGTCGGCCGTCGCCAGCGACCACGCGGTGCCGCTGGAGTACGTGACGCACTGCTGGGCGGTGGAGTTCCACTCGTTGGCCTGGAGCGTGTACTCGCCGCCGGCCACCGGGAGGGTGCCCTGCGGCGCGCAGGTCGAGACGGGGTCGGCGTGCGCGGTCGTCGCGGTGGTCAGCGGCAGCAGCAGCGCCGCGACGGCGGCGAGCACCGCGACCGCCGGGCGCAGCCGGTGGAGCCGCCGGAGCGGATGGGGCCGGTTCCGACGGAGCGGACGGGGCGGACGGGGCAGCCAGGGCCGTGCGAGCGGCCCGGAGCGAGGACGGGCGGGATGACGTGTCACTGGTAAGTCCCTTCACCAGTTCGTGGGGGGATGGGTGACGGCTCGGCAGCGCAGGGCACGATGGGAGCGCTCCCATGTCACCGCGTTCATGTAGCCAGGCCCCTCCCCCGGCGTCAAGGGGCTCGGCGTGGCGGAGGGTCCCCGCCGTCAAGGGGTCCGCCTGGCAGAGGGTCCCCGCCGTCCGCGTACCGCGAGACCACACCGTGCGCGCACAGCGAAAGGCCCCGCTCACGCGACGTCGGCGGGGCGGGGCGGTTCGGGGTCGGTCAGTCCGCGGCTCCGGCCGGGACGGGAGCGCCGCCGAGGTAGCAGCGGATCGCCGTGCCGTCGGGGGCGGCGTGGACGCGGACGAGGTCCGCGATGTGATTGACCATCAGCAGACCGCGACCGCCCGGACGGCCGTTCGGAGGCAGGCGGCGGCCCGCCATCGGGTCGCTGAGCCTGCCGCCGTCGCGGACCTCGCAGACCACCTGGTCGTTCTCGGTCCACAGCCGGATCGTGCCGGAACCGCCGCCGTGCAGAACGCTGTTGGTGATGAGTTCGGAGACCGCGAGGGCCAGGTCGTCCAGCCGGGTGCCGGTCAGGCCGAAGCCGCCCGCCAGCCGGACGGCGAAGCGCCGCGCGTCGCGCAGGCGTTGGTCGTCGAAGGCGAAGGACGCGGCGTCCCGCGGCTCGGGCAGCGGGGTGTTGCCGGAGGCGACGGCGTGGTCCGGCGCGTAGCGGTCGCTGGGCCGCTCGCGGCCCGCCTCGATCACCACCGGATGGGTGGCGTGCGCGTCGTCCAGGACGTCGGGGGCGAGCCCGGCCGCGTCGTACGGACACAGGATCGTCACCTGCCGCCCGGCGAAGGCGGTGTTGATCAGCGCCTCGTGCTGGACGCAGGCCGGGTACTCCAGCGCGGTGCGCCCCGGCCAGATCGGCTCGCCGATGATCCGGACCGGACCCGGCGGCTGCGCGTCGCAGAAGGCGCGGAGCACGGCCGGAATGATGCGCCCGGGGTTGCGCCCGACCGTGGTCATGTCGATGAAGCGCACGGCGCCCGCGTCGGCCCCGAGGGCGGTACGCAGCAGGTCGAGTCCGACGGGCGGGGCCGCGACGGCGACCGGTTCGCCCGCGGCGAGGCCGTCCCGTACGAAGGGGACGGTGCCCTCCAGATACTCGCGCGCGCCGCGGTAGAACAGAGCGGGATGGGAGAAGTTCCGGGCAGGACTGATCACGGCGCCACCGTTCGCGACATCGCACGGCAGCGTCCCGGTGGCGTTTCCCACGCCTCTCGCGTCGGCCTCGGCGCCCCCTGACGCCGGCCGACCGCGATGTCCACCCTGAATGCCCCCTTCGGACACCTGCGGTTTTTTCGGACACCCCTTGACAGCGGTTTCGGACAACAGTGCTGTCACCGCCAGTATGCTCCTCGCCCGACGATCATCAACGCCGGGAGCCGCCTGGCCGCCGTCCGCGCCCGCAGCGGGGGCCGCTCCCCCGGAGAACCGACCGGTCCCGCACCGCTCCGCGCCGGTCCCGCACCAACTCCGCACCGGTCCTACGCCACTCCGCGTGGCCGGAACTGGACGCTGATCCGCCCGCCCACCGCTCCCCGCGTCTTCGGCACCGCGTGATCCCAGCTCCGCTGACAGGAGCCGCCCATCACGATCAGGTCGCCGTGGCCCAGCGGCTGCCGGACGGTGCTCCCGGCGCCCCTGCCGCCGCGCGGCCTGAGCAGCAGCGGGCGCGGCTCCCCCAGGGACACGATGGCGACCATCGTGTCGTGGGTGCCGCCGCGCCCGAAGCGGTCGCCGTGCCAGGCCACGCTGTCCCGGCCGTCGCGGTAGAAGCACAGTCCGGCGCTGACGAAGGGCTCGCCCAGTTCGGCCGCGTAGTGCGCGCTGAGCCCCGCGCGGGCGTCGGTGAGCACGTCGGCGGGCAGCGGGTCGCCCTCGCGGTAGTGGGCGAGGAGGCGGGGTACGGCCACCACGTTGTCGTACATCCGGCGCCGCTCCTCGCGCCAGGGGACCTCCGCGGCCAGTTCCGCGTAGAGGTCGTCGGCGCCGCTCAGCCATCCGGGGAGCGTGTCGATCCAGGCGCCCTGTCCGAGGTGGGTGCGGCGGGCTCCCTCCAGGTCACCGAGGCCCGGAGCGCCGCCGCCGAAGATGGACGCCTGCTGAGGGGACGGGTGGCTCATGCCCCGAGCCTACCTCGACTGTCGCACGCCTGTTCTATTGTGTGCCGTGTGCCGAACGTGTGCCGAACGCGTGTGCCGGATGTCTGCCGG
This sequence comes from Streptomyces sp. NPDC093221, assembly GCF_044753885.1. Classification (NCBI taxonomy): domain Bacteria; kingdom Bacillati; phylum Actinomycetota; class Actinomycetes; order Kitasatosporales; family Streptomycetaceae; genus Streptomyces; species Streptomyces sp. NPDC093221. The sequence goes on from NZ_JBIVOA010000004.1 coordinate 740,256, forward strand.
GCACACGTCGGGCATGCGTCGGGCATACGTCCGGCACACGCCGGGCGTTCCCGCCCGGTTCGCCGCAGGATGGAGAACATGCTGTTCGCCGAGGTCGCCCGTGTCTCGTACGAGGTCGCGCACACATCAGCGCGGACCCGCAAGACGGCGCTGCTGGCCGAGTTCTTCCGCGCCATGGAGCCCGAGGACGTGCCGGTCGCCATCGCGTATCTGGCCGGACGCCTGCCGCAGGGGCGGCTCGGCGTCGGCTGGGCGGCTCTGCGGGACCGCGCCGAGCCCGCCGCGGAGCCGACGCTGACCGTACGGGCGGTGGACGAGGCGCTGACGGCCGTCGGCGCGGTCGCGGGCGCCGGGTCGCAGGGCCGGCGGCGGGACCTGCTCCAGGGCCTGCTGGGCGCGGCGACCGAGCGGGAGCAGGAGTTCCTGGTCGGGCTGCTCACCGGCGAGGTCAGGCAGGGCGCGCTGGACGCCGCGGCGGCGGAGGGCCTGGCCGCCGCGACCGGCGCGCCGCCCGCCGACGTACGCCGCGCGGTGATGCTCGCGGGCGCCCTCGAACCGGTCGCGCGGGCCCTGCTGGCGCGGGGCCCCGACGCGCTCACCGAATTCGCCCTCGCGGTCGGCCGGCCGCTGCTGCCGATGCTGGCGTCCTCCGCCAAATCGGTCGCCGAGGCGGTCGCCAAGGCGGGGCCCTGCGCGATCGAGGAGAAGATCGACGGCATCCGTGTCCAGGTGCACCGCGACGGCGAGTCGGTCCGGATCTTCACCCGCACGCTGGACGACATCACCGAGCGCCTGCCGGAGGTCGTCGCGGCCGTCCGCGCGCTGGGCGCGGACCGTTTGGTCCTGGACGGCGAGGTGCTGGCGCTCGGCCCGGACGGGCGGCCCCGGCCATTCCAGGAGACCGCGGGCCGTGTCGGCTCCCGCGTCGACGTGTCGGCGGCGGCCCGCGCCCTGCCGCTGACGGCGGTCTTCTTCGACGTGCTCGCCGTCGGCGACCGGGACGCCACCGAGGACCTGCTCGACCGCGGCTACGACGAGCGGCACGCGGTGCTGGCCGGGCTCCTCCCCGAGGAGCTGCGGGTCCGGCGGACCGTCGTGTCGGACGCGGCGGACGAGGCGGAGCTGCGGGCCGCCGAGGACTTCTGGCGGGCCACGCTGGACCGCGGGCACGAGGGCGTGATGGTCAAGGCCGCCGACAGCGGCTACGCGGCCGGTCGGCGCGGCGCGTCCTGGATCAAGGTCAAGCCGGTGCACACCCTCGACCTGGTGGTGCTGGCCGTCGAGTGGGGCCACGGCCGCCGCACGGGAAAGCTCTCCAACCTCCATCTGGGCGCGCGCGACGGCGACGGCTTCGCCATGCTCGGCAAGACCTTCAAGGGCCTGACGGACGCGCTGCTCGACTGGCAGACCGAGCGGCTGCTCGCCCTGGCGGTCGGCCCCACCGACGGATACGTGGTCACCGTGCGCCCCGAACTGGTCGTCGAGATCGCCTACGACGGCCTCCAGACCTCGACCCGCTACCCGGCGGGCGTCACCCTGCGCTTCGCCCGCGTCGTGCGCTACCGCGAGGACAAGACGGCGGCCGAGGCCGACACGCTGGAGGCGGTACGGGCGGCGCACGGCGGGACGTGACGCGGACGGACGGCGGGACGTGACGCGGACGGACGGCGTACGGCCGGACCTGCCGCGGACCGCCGGGCGGCGCGCGCCCTCCCGGTCAGGCGGCGCCCCGTCCCGGGCAGTCGGTCACGCGGTCACGCGGTCACGCGGTCACGCGGCGCCGTGGTTCTCCAGCCGGAAGCGCGCCTCCTGCTCCTGGTCGCCCGCCGCGGTGCCGACCACCCGGACGGTGAACGCCTCGGCCAGGCTCTCCCGCAGCCGGTCCACCGCGCGGTAGCCGCCCTGGGCCGTGACCGTCAGCGGCTCGCCGAGCCGCGCGGGTCCCGGCACCCCGAGGGTGCGGGACACGTCGAAGGTGGCACTCCAGACCATCGGCCGCCCGTCCGCGGAGTCCTGCGGGATGTCGTCGGGCTCGCGGTCCGAGGCGAAGCTGGTGTTCAGAGCGTCGAGAACGGTCTGCGCGTCCTCCTTCGCGCAACCGTCGAAGGTGACCGCTACCTGGGCTGACTCGTCTTGCGCCGTACTCACGGGGATTCCTTTCGGAGGAGGATGGTGGCGCGCGCACCCGATTTGCGCCACGGTCAGCACTTTTCCGCTGCGGGGCGGGCAAAACCCACGACTCCCGCGAATGGCGGCGTCCGCCACAATCAGAGGATGCCCCGACGTCAGAACCGCCGCCCGGCGGCCACCCGGCTCTCCCCTACGGCTCCCTGCCCGTGCGGACGGCCCGCCGCGTACGACGACTGCTGCGGCGCCCTCCACCAGGGACGGTCCGCCGCCACGACCGCGGAGCAGCTCATGCGGTCGCGGTACGCCGCCTTCGCCGTACGCGACGCCGCCTATCTGCTGCGTACGTGGCACTCCGGCACCCGGCCGCCGGGCCTGCGCTTCGACGGGGACGTGCGGTGGACCGGCCTCGACATCCTCGGTTCGACCGGCGGCACCGCCTTCCACACCGAGGGCACCGTCGAATTCCGCGCCCGCTTCCTGGCCGACGGCCAACCGGGTGACCAGTACGAGAACAGCCGCTTCGGCCGCGAGGACGGTGCGTGGGTGTACGTCGACGCGCTGCCCGAGCGCAGCGGATGACGGCCCTCGACCCGGCCGTACGCGCGGCCCTGGCGCGCGAGCTGCTGGACGCGCTGGCGGCGTACTGCCCCGGCTCCCGGACCCGGCTGCGCGGCTCGCTGGCCTCGGGCACCGCCGACGCCTACAGCGACATCGACCTCGAATGGACCGTGCCGGGCGACCGCTTCGCCCACTGCGTCGACACCGCCGCCGTGGCGTTGGGCCGCGTCCGGCCGCTGGCCTCGCTCCGCGTCGACCCGGAGTCGGCCGCCGCCATGGGCGAGCGGCTGCTCTTCGCCGCCTTCCGCGGTCTTCCGCTCTTCTGGCGCCTGGACCTGTCCGTCCGCGCGGAGCCGGCCGGGTCGGCCACCGTGCCCGCGGCGCCCGCCACCGCCTGGTCCCCGGCCGCCAGCGCCCTGGCCAACGCCGTGGCCACCGTCAAGATGCTGCGCCGCGGCCGTCCCGATGTCGCCCGCGGCCTGCTCACCCGCGGCTTCGCGCGCGTCGGCGCGCCCGACCACCTCACCGACGGCGCCCTCGCCGACGTCCTGCGGCTGACGGCCGCCGCCGTCGCGTACGACCCGTCGCAGGCCGGTCTGGCCGCCGCCGTGTCGGCGCTCGCCGAGGAGCGGCCGCGCCCCTGAAAGCGCTCCTAGGCCACCGGGCGGCGGGCGTCGTAGGCGACGAAGCCGCGCTGGAAGAGGCCGATCAGCGCGATGGCCGAGATGCACGCCAGGCCGCCGCCGACGACGGCGACGGTGGGCGTGAACAGGTCGGAGACGGAACCCGCGAGGAAGTCGCCGAGGCGGGGGCCGCCGACCACCACGACGAGGAAGACGCCCTGGAGGCGCCCGCGCATGTCGTCGGGGGCGGCGGATTGCAGCATGGTGTTGCGGAAGACCATCGAGACGGTGTCGGCGCAGCCCGCGAAGGCCAGGAAGAGCAGGCCCAGCCAGAGGTTGCGGGTGAGGCCGAAGACGGCGACGGCCGCGCCCCAGGAGCCGACGGCGAGCAGCACGGCGAAGCCCTGGCGGTGGACCCGGCCGAGCCAGCCGGAGAAGACGCTGCCGAGGAGCGCGCCGACGGCGGGGGCGGCGGCGAGCAGGCCGACGGTGCGGGTGTCGCCGCCGAACCAGAGCCCGGCGACGGCGGGGAACAGCACGCGGGGCTGGGCGAGCACCATGGCGGCGAGGTCGGAGACGAAGGTGGTGCGCAGGTTGGGCCGGGCGGCGAGGTAGCGCAGGCCCTCGATGACCGACGGGCGGCGGCGGGCCGCGCCGTCCCCTTCGCCGGGGAGCATCGCGGGCAGCCGCCACATCGCGTAGAGGGAGGCGCTGAAGGCGGCGACGTCGACGGTGTACGCGGCCTGGTAGCCCCAGGCGCCGACGAGGACGGCGCCGAGCATGGGTCCTGCCATCTGGCCGACCCCGCCCGCGAGCGAGGCCAGCGCGTTGGCGGCGGGCAGCCGCTCGGGCGGCAGCAGGCGCGGGATCATCGAGGAGCGGGCGGGCGAGTTCATCGCGAAGCAGACCGCCTGGAGCGCGACGACGGCGTAGAGCAGTGCCACGGACCTGAGATGGCCGAAAGCCGCCGCGGCCAGCACGCCGGAGCAGACGGTGGAGCCGGCGGCCGTGATCAGGCCGAGCTTGCGCCGGTCGACCGCGTCGGCGACGGCGCCGCCGTACAGGCCGAAGACGATCAGCGGGACGAGCGAGAAGAGGCCGACCAGGCCGACGTAGAAGCTGGAGCCGGTGATCGCGTAGACCTGGAGCGAGACGGCCATCGCGGTCATCTGCTGGCCGATGTACGACACGGTGTTGCCGAACCACAGGCGGCGGAAGTCCGGGTGCTCGCGCAGCGGGCTCACATCGGCCAGCAACCGGCGGCGGGGCTTGGCCGACGGCGCGGACATCTCCGGCTTTCCGGATATTTCAGGCGCGCGTGACCCGGTTGGCGCAGGCTCCTCGTCTCGGTCCTCTTCGCTGTTGAGCACGAGGAACCGTAGCAACCATGCGCCGCACGGCAGCGGCCAGGGCCGGTTTCGCACGCGCGCACGGCACTTCGCCACTGTGCGTAGCGCGCCGGAAACCGGCTGGTGACGGAGGACGGGCAGGCTTACGCTGTGCGGGACGAACCGGTCTCAGGGGATGTACCGAACCCCGGGGCCCGTCCCGGAACGAGTCGCCCACCTCGGCCGCGCTCCGGTCCTCCCCTTCGCCCCCGGGCGTGGGGGGCCCAAGGCGCCACCGCGTCCGTACCGCCCGAAGAGCCATCCCACCGGGCGCCGGGCGCGGTCGGACGGCCGCGTCGGGTGTCGCCGGTCCACGCGACGCAAAGGAGTGCGCGGTGTCACCTGATCAACTGAAGCGCAATGAGTCGGCCGAACGAGGCGGCGACGGTGCCTCGCTCCTGGCCGAGGAACGCCCCCTGGACACCTGGTCCCGGTGCGCGCCGATCCGCCTCGCCGGTTACGAGGACGATCTGACGGAGACCCACATCCTGCGCGGCATCGACTAGAAGGCCGCCCGGACGACACCGCGTCCGACAAGCAGTCAGCTGTCGACCTGTCACCGCGTCATGTCGTGGCGACAGGTCGACTCGTCGGTAGGTCGGTACGTCGACACCCGGTGTTCGACAACCGGCCGCTCGGGGCCCGCGCGAGCGGCATTCCCACGGCACGGCGGCGAAGACGAGTCGAACATCACGTTCACCGGCCCCCGTTGTGGACATGAGTGTCATGTACCGTGAAGGGACTACTACTTCGCACCCCTCGACCCCTATCCGGGGCCTGCGCAAAGACGCGACGAAGAAGAGGGTGCGGCCCGGCAGGCAATTTTTTTCGCCGCTCTCACGCATGGAACAGCGTGGGCCGGGCAGGCGCGTCCCGACTTCGCCGACATCGAGGAGTACGACGATGCTGATGGCCCACCCGACCGTCCTTCGGAACCTGGTGGAACGCTACGAGACGCTGACCGCTGAGGTCGAGACGGCGAAGTCCGTCGACCCGCGCGTGCGGCAGCAGCTCCAGGACACGGCGTACACGCTGTGCGTGTCGACCGGCACCCGGGAGATCGCCCCGGCGCTGGCCGCCGCCCGCGTGCACATGGAGCGCCACCTGTTCATGGACGAGGACGACGAGACCGAGGACGCTTCGGCGGCCTGAAGCCGGACCCCACGACAGACGTCACAGCGGCGGGGGGGGCGCCCCCGGGGGGGCCGGGGGGGGCGGGGGGGGGGGGGGGGGGGGCGGCCGCCCCGGCGGGGGGGGGGGGGGGCGGGGGGGGGGGTCGGGGCAGTCGGGGGGGGGGCGC
>NZ_JBIVOA010000004.1:746261-826553 GCF_044753885.1 Streptomyces sp. NPDC093221
CCTACCCCCCCCCCCCCCCCCCCCCCCCCCCCCCCCCAACCCCCCCCCCCCCCCCCGGCGCGGGCCCCCCCCCCCCCCCCCCCCCCCCCCCCCCCCCCGCGCCCCCCCCCCCCCCGGGCCCCCCCGCCGCTGTCGTGTCGGGACAATCCGTTACCACGTTCCATCGGCCGCTCATGGGTAATTCATAGGAATAGCGGAACCGATAGCCGGAATACCGGGAAAAGTGCTGGCCGCACGTCCTGTCGGCCCGTCAGGGACGGGGCCGCGACACGGTCACTCGTTGGGGTGATTTATCCGTCGGCCATGACCTGATTGGCCCTGAGCGCGTTGTCTCCGGTGCGGGCATGCGGCCCGTGAGGATTTCCGGAAGGCAGGAAAGCGTATGAACAGGGTTGCCCAGAAGGGACTCGTCACCGCCATGGTCGCCGGCGGTCTGTTGGCGGGCGCCGGGTATGCCCAGGCCGATTCGGCCGCCCAGGGTGACACCACCGGATCGCCCGGTGTCCTGTCGGGCAATTCGGTGGAAGTGCCCGTCTCCATTCCGGTGAATGTATGCGGAAATACGATCAATGTGATCGGTTTGCTGAATCCGGTGACGGGCAACGCGTGCGCCAACACCTCGGCTCCGGCCGCCACGCACTCCTCCCCCGGTGCCAGGCCGGGTCGGCACGCGGGCGCACCGGCCGATGAGCGCGCCGTCCCCGCCGGGACGAACTCGGGCTCGGGCGGCGGCGCACACGCGGCGGGCGGCACCCGTAACTCGCCCGGCCTGCTGTCGGGCAACAGCATCCGGCTGCCGATCGACGTGCCCGTCAACATCACCGGCAACAGCGTCAATGTCGTCGGGATCGGCAACCCCTCCACGGGCAACACCTCGACGAACGGCTCGACCCCGCCGGTCGTGAAGCCCACTCCGGTGCCGACCACCCCGCCCGCCCCGGCCCACACTCCGGTGCCCGCGCCGCCGAACGTCGAGGACCCCGCGGCCCCGACGCTGGCGCACACCGGTGCGGACGGCCTGCCGTACACCGCCGGTGGCAGCGCCGCCCTGCTGCTCGGCGGCGTCGTGCTCTACCGCCGTTTCCGACCCGGCCGCGGCTGAACCGGCAGCGGTGCGACGTCCGGGGCCGCTTCCGGCGTCTTCGACGCCGCCGGGGCCTCCGGCGGCGGCGCGGCCTTGCCGTCCAGTGCCCGCTGGGCGTTGAAGTGGGCGCCGACCAGCAGGGCCAGGTTGGAGAACCACAGCCACACCAGGAAGACCACGGTGCCGGCCAGCGGGCCGTAGAGCCGGTTGTACGTGCCCGCGCGGGCGGTGTACGCGGCGAATCCGACCGAGGTCAGCAGCCACAGCAGGACGGCGAGGGCGCCGCCGGGGGCCATCGCGCGCAGGCCGCGGGTGCCGCGGGGACCTGAGCGGAAGAGCACCAGGACCAGCGCGGCGGCCAGCACCAGCAGCAAGGGCCAGCGCAACACCCGCCAGGCGGTGATCACGGGGGTGTTCATGTGCGGCAGCTCCCCTATCCGGTGGGCGACCTCGCCGCTGACCACTAGGCTGCTGGCGCTGCACACCAGCAGGACGAGCAGCGCCACCGAGGTGATCACGATGCGCGGGGCGGTGCGCCAGGCGGGGCGGTGGTCGGTCACCCGGTACATCGAGTGCAGGGCGCGCCGGAAGACGCTGGAGTAGCTGCACGCCGACCAGACGGCGCCCGCGCTGCCGATGATCACCAGGGAGAGGGTCGCGGACCGGTCGTCGGCCATGTCCTGGAGCGCGGAGGCGACGATCGGCCGGGACGCGGTCGGGAGCAGGGAGGTGACCTCGGAGGCCAGCTGATTCTCCGAGGCACCGCCCGCCAGGCCCAGCACCGACACGGTGACCAGCAGCGCGGGGAAGAGCGCGAGCACCGCGTAGTACGTGAGGGCCGCCGCCCGCTCCGTGGCGTCCTCCTCCCATGCCGCCCCTATGGCGCGGCCGAGGGCCCGGATGGCGCGGAAGGTCGCGACGGTCTTCGGCAGCCGTCTTGTGTCAGCCGGCCGCGTGCCGCGGACCGCGCTGTCCTCAGTGGTCAAAAGTGCCCCTCACAGCGTCGAGCGGTAGGCGACCTGTGGCCCGCAGTGACGTATGCCCGGTGCCGGTCCACCCATGTGCGCCTTTCCGGGTACTGCCCGCCGCGGGGTCGCGGCACCTATCGTCGGCAGCGAACAGTGGCCGAACGCTGGGCACACGACGAAGGGAAGGACCGGACATGGCACAGGAAGTCCGCGCAGTGATCGCACCGGGCAAGGGCGAGCCGGTACGGGTGGACACGGTGGTGGTGCCGGATCCGGGGCCGGGCGAGGCGCTGGTGCGGATCCAGGCGTGCGGGGTCTGCCACACCGACCTGCACTACCGGGAGGGCGCGATCAACGACGACTTCCCGTTCCTGCTCGGGCACGAGGCCGCCGGCGTGGTCGAGACCGTCGGCGACGGCGTCACCGAGGTCGCGCCGGGCGACTTCGTGATCCTCAACTGGCGGGCCGTGTGCGGCCGGTGCCGCGCGTGTCTGCGCGGGCGCCCCTGGTACTGCTTCGACACCCACAACGCGAAGCAGAAGATGACGCTCAAGGACGGCACCGAGCTGTCGCCCGCGCTGGGCATCGGCGCCTTCGCGGAGAAGACGCTGGTCGCGGCCGGGCAGTGCACGAAGGTCGACCCGGCGGTGTCGGCGTCGGTGGCCGGGCTGCTCGGCTGCGGGGTGATGGCCGGGATCGGCGCGGCGCTCAACACCGGGAACGTGGGCCGCGGCGACTCGGTCGCGGTCATCGGCTGCGGCGGCGTCGGCGACGCGGCCGTGGTGGGATCGCGGCTGGCCGGTGCGGCCAGGATCATCGCCGTCGACATCGACGACCGCAAGCTCGCCACGGCGTCCGCGATGGGCGCCACGCACACCGTCAACTCCCGCGACCGTGACGCCGTGGAGGCGATCCGCGAGCTGACCGGCGGGAACGGCGCCGACGTCGTGATCGACGCGGTCGGCCGCCCGGAGACGTACAAGCAGGCGTTCTACGCGCGCGATCTGGCCGGGACGGTGGTCCTGGTGGGGGTGCCGAGTCCGGAGATGACGCTGGAGCTGCCGCTGTTGGACGTGTTCGGCCGCGGCGGCGCGCTGAAGTCGTCGTGGTACGGCGACTGCCTGCCGTCGCGGGACTTCCCGATGCTGATCGACCTGCATCTCCAGGGGCGCCTGGACCTGGGCGCGTTCGTCACGGAGACCATCGCGCTGGACGAGGTGGAGGCGGCGTTCGCGCGGATGTCCGAGGGCGACGTATTGCGTTCGGTCGTGGTGCTGTAGCGGCTCTAAGGTGAAGGCGGGCGCATGCGCGATGAGGCGCATGCGCGCACCTGTACTGCGAAGACGTCATTTCGAGGAGCCTTCAATGGCGCTGCCGCAAGGCACGCTCAGCCACCGCTACCGCGGCGAACACCCCGTCCGTACCCTCCTCTACCTCTTCGAACCCGACCGTCGCCGGGTCGGGTTCGCCGTACTCGCCTTTTTCGCCAAGCACACCCCCGTCTGGCTGCTGCCGCTCATCACGGCCAACGTGGTCGACGTCGTCGTGCAGCACCGGCCGATATCGGTGCTGTGGTGGAACTCGGCCGTCCTGCTGGTGATCCTCAGCCTCAACCTCCCGCTGCACCTGGCGTACGTGCGCTGCATGCAGGGCTCGATCCGCAGGACCGGCACCCGGCTGCGCACCGCGATCTGCCAGCGGATGCAGCAGCTCTCCATCGGCTACCACTCCCGTGTCAGCGCCGGCGTGCTCCAGGCCAAGGTGATCAGGGACGTCGAGACCATCGAGACGGCGGCGCAGCAGACCGCCGACAACGGTCTGGCCGCGATCGCCACCCTGAGCGGCGGCCTGGTGGTGATCGGCGTCCAGGCGCCCGCCTTCCTGCCGGTCTATCTGATCGTGGTGCCCGCCTCCGCGATGCTGGTGGTGCGGCTGCGCCGCCGGTTGCGGCACGACAACGAGTCCTTCCGCCAGCAGGTGGAGCAACTGTCCTCGCGGGTCAGCGAGATGACGACCCTGATCCCCATCACCCGTGCGCACGGCCTGGAGAACACCGCGCTGCACCGGGTGGACCGCACGCTGGGCGAGGTGCTGCACGCGGGGCTGCGGCTCGACCGGCTCAACGGCTGGTTCGGTTCGCTGGCCTGGATCCTGCTCAACGCGATCGGCGTGGCCTGCCTGGCGGGCTCGGCGCTGGTCGCCTACTACGGCTGGCTGAACGTTTCGGCGGGCACCGTGGTGATGCTCAGCGCGTACTTCTCCAGCCTCACCGGGTCGGTGACCACGCTGCTGACGCTGACCCCGCAGATCGGCAAGGGCCTGGAGTCGGTCCGCTCGATCGGCGAGGTGCTCCAGGCGCCCGACCTGGAGCAGAACGACGGCAAGGCCGAAGTGAAGGGCGTGGTGGGGCACTTCGAGTTCCGCGGGGTCGGCCACACCTATCCCGAGAGCGACCGGCCCTCGCTGGTCGACTTCGATCTGGACGTGCGGCCGGGCGAGACGGTCGCCCTGGTGGGCGGTTCCGGCGCGGGCAAGTCGACCGTGCTCAATCTGGTGATCGGCTTCCTGCGGCCGACGCATGGGCGGATTCTGCTCGACGGCGTCGACATGGAGGATCTGGACCTGCGCGACTACCGGACCTGGCTGTCGGTGGTGCCGCAGGACTCGATCCTGTTCGAGGGCACCGTCCGCGACAACGTCACCTACGGCATGACCGATGTGCCGGAGGAGAGGGTCAGGGCGGCGCTGCGGGACGCCAACGCGCTGGAGTTCATCGACCGGATGACCCACGGTCTCGACACCGTCGTCGGTGAGCGGGGCGCCCGGCTCTCCGGCGGGCAGAAGCAGCGGCTGGCCATCGCCCGCGCGCTGATCCGCGACCCGCGCGTGCTGGTCCTGGACGAGGCGACGTCCGCGCTCGACTCCCGCTCGGAGGCGCTGGTCCAGCAGGCGCTGACCCGGCTGGTGCGCGGCCGTACGGTCTTCGTGGTGGCCCACCGGCTGTCCACGATCCGCAACGCCGACCGTATCGTCGTCCTGGACGAGGGCCGTATCGCGGAAGTCGGTCCGCACGCCGAGCTGGTGCGCGGCGGCGGCGCGTACGCGGGTCTCCAGGCCGCCCAACTGGCCTGAGCCGCCCGCGCGTCGAAGGGCCTGTCGTCCCTCACCCGACGGAGCGGAGCACGCGCTCCGGGGTCGCTCCGTCGGGTGGAGGGCACGGCCGTCAGCCGTTCAGCGCACGGGCGACGATGGCCTGTGCCTCCTCCTGGACGGTGGCGAGGTGGTCGTCGCCGAGGAAGGACTCGGCGTAGACCTTGTAGACGTCCTCCGTCCCCGAGGGCCGCGCGGCGAACCAGGCGTTGTCGGTGCTGACCTTGATGCCGCCCAGGGCCGCGTTGTTGCCGGGGGCGTGGGTGAGCACGGAGGTGACGGGGTCTCCGGCGAGTTCGGCGGCGGGCACCTGCTTGGGCGAGAGCTCGGCGAGCACGGCCTTCTCCTCGCGGGTCGCGGGCGCGTCGATCCGCGCGTAGGAGGGGGCGCCGAAGCGCTCCGTGAGGTCCGCGTAGTGCTCGGACGGGGTGCGACCGGTGACGGCGGTGATCTCGGCGGCCAGCAGTGCCAGCAGGATGCCGTCCTTGTCGGTGGTCCACACCGAGCCGTCGCGCCGCAGGAAGGACGCGCCCGCCGACTCCTCGCCGCCGAAGGCCAGGGTGCCGCCGAGCAGCCCGTCCACGAACCACTTGAAGCCGACCGGGACTTCGGTCAGCGGACGGCCGAGGTCGGCCACCACCTTGTCGATCATCGAGGAGGACACCAGCGTCTTGCCGATCGCCAGGTCGGGCCGCCACTGCTCGCGGTGCCGCGACAGGTAGGAGATGGCGACGGCCAGGTAGTGGTTGGGGTTCATCAGGCCGCCGTCGGGCGTGACGATGCCGTGCCGGTCGGCGTCCGCGTCGTTGCCGGTGGCGATGCGGTACTCGTCCTTGCGGGCGATCAGCGACGCCATCGCGTACGGCGACGAGCAGTCCATTCGGATCTTGCCGTCCCAGTCGAGCGTCATGAACCGCCAGGTGGGGTCGGCGACCGGGTTCACCACGGTCAGGTCGAGGCCGTGCCATTCGGCGATCCGGCCCCAGTACTGGACCGACGCGCCGCCCAGCGGGTCCGCGCCGATCGTGACGCCCTCGCGCCGTACGGTCTCCAGGTCGAGCACCGACGGCAGGTCGTCCACGTAGCGGCCGAGGAAGTCGTAGCGCCCGGTGGTGTCGGCGGCGAGCGCCCGGGTGTACGGGACGCGGCGCACGCCCTTGAGGCCGTCGGCGATCAGCTCGTTGGCCCGGTCCTGGATCCAGCCGGTGGCGTCGGAGGCGGCGGGGCCGCCGCTCGGCGGGTTGTACTTGAAGCCGCCGTCCGCGGGCGGGTTGTGCGAGGGGGTGACGACCACGCCGTCGGCGAGGTGGGTGGTACGGCCCCTGTTGTACGACAGGATCGCGTGCGAGACCGCCGGGGTGGGCGTCCAGCCGTCGCTCTCGTCGATCAGCACCGAGACCTCGTTGGCGGCGAAGACCTCGAGCGCGGTGACCCGCGCGGGCTCGGACAGCGCGTGCGTGTCGGCGCCGAGGAAGAGCGGTCCCGTGGTGCCCTGCGCGGTGCGGTAGTCGCAGATCGCCTGGCTGGTGGCGGCGATGTGGTCCTCGTTGAACGCGGTGTTCAGCGACGAGCCGCGGTGCCCCGAGGTGCCGAACGCCACCCGCTGGCCGGTCTCGCCGGGGTCCGGGTGCAGCGCGTAGTAGGCCGTGATCAGGCGGGGTACGTCCACCAGGTCGTCCGGCCGTGCCGGTGTTCCGGCGCGCTCGTGCGGCATCCGCGTCTCCTTCGCTGCGTCATCGGTCGGGCCTGCCCTGACCATTCTTACCCCCGATGCGCGCCGGTGATCAGCGGGCGCGGTCGCGGTCGCGTGGCGGGCACGGTCGGGAATGCGCGGCGGGCGTGGTCGGGGTCGCTTGGCGGGCGCGGTCGGGGGTGGGCGGCGGGCGTGGTTTTCACGGTTGCCGCGGCGCGGGGCCGCGACACTCACGCCTCGGCTCCCGGCGCTCTATGGTGACGGTCATGAGTAATCCGGAGCCGCCCGCCGAGGGTGTGCGGCTCTCCTCGGCGACCGGGCGCTGGGTGCTGGCCTGCTCGGTGCTCGGCTCGGGCATGGCGATGCTGGACGGCACCATCGTCAACATCGCGCTCCCCCGGATCGGGGAGGGCCTCGGCGCGACCCTGGCGGCGCTCCAGTGGACCGTCAACGGCTATCTGCTGACGCTCGCCGGGCTGATCCTGCTCGGCGGCGGCCTCGGTGACCGGTACGGGCGCAGGAAGGTCTTCGTCATCGGCGTCGTCTGGTTCGCGCTGGCGTCCGCGCTGTGCGGCGCGGCGCCCGACAGCGGCGTGCTGATCGCGGCGCGGGCGCTCCAGGGCGTGGGCGGGGCGCTGCTGACGCCCGGTTCGCTCGCCCTGGTGCAGTCCACGTACCGCCCGCAGGACCGCGCGAAGGCGGTCGGCGCCTGGTCGGGCCTCGGCGGCGTGGCGGGCGCGATCGGCCCGTTCCTCGGCGGCTATCTGGTGGACGGTCCCGGCTGGCGGTGGATCTTCCTGATCAATCTGCCGCTGGCGGCGGTCGTGGTGGCCATCGCCGTCCGGCACGTGCCGGAGAGCCGCGACCGTACGGCGAGCGGGAGCTTCGACATCCTGGGCGCGGTACTGGCCGCGCTCTGCCTCGCGGGCGTCACCTACGCGCTGATCAGCGCGTCCGGCCACCCCTCCCCCGTCGCGGTCGCCGTGCCCGCGGCGGCGGGTCTGGCGTGCGGCTGGGCCTTCCTGCGCACCGAGCGGCGCCGCCCGTCCCCGATGCTGCCGCTGTCGGTCTTCTCCTCGAAGCTGTTCACCTCGATGAATCTGGTGACGCTCTGTCTGTACGCGGCCATCGGCGGGGTGTTCTTCGTGCTGCCGGTGCAGCTCCAGATCGCCGCCGGGTACAGCGCGCTGCGCGCCGGTCTCGCGACGCTGCCGGTGACCGTCCTGATGCTGCTGCTGTCCGCGCCCGCGGGCGCGCTCGCCCAGCGGATCGGGCCGCGCTGGCCGCTGACGGTCGGTCCGCTGGTCACCGCGTGCGGCCTGCTGCTGCTCACCCGCGTGTCGCCGGACACCTCCTCGTACGTCGTCGACGTGCTGCCCGCCGTCGTCGTCCAGGGGCTCGGCATGTGCCTGTTCGTGGCGCCGCTGACCGCGACCGTGCTGGCCTCGGTGGAGGTCGATCACGCGGGGGTGGCCAGCGGGGTGAACAACGCGGCGGCCCGCGTGGCGCAACTGCTGATCGTCGCGGCCCTCCCCCTGGCCGTCGGCCTGTCCGACCACGCCTACCGGTCGCCGCACGCGGTGAACTCGGCGTTCGGGAAGGCGATGCTGATCTGTGCGGGCCTGTGCGCCGTCGCCGCGGTGCTGGCCGCGGTGCTGGTGCCGTCGGGTGCGCTGCGCGAGGACGGGGCGAAGGGGCCGCTCGCGCAGCCGGAGTGCGCGCCGCACTGCGGTGTGCTGGCGCCCCCGGTCGAGCCGGGCCGGCCCGAGCGGCCCGGACAGCCGGAACAGCCCGCCTGAGAGGCGGGGGCAGCCGAGGGGGCAGTTCGTAAGGGCCGGAGGCCAGTCCGGCGGGGTCAGTCCGGCGGGGTCCGTTCGGTGAGGAGCAGTTCCAGGACGGGGAGCGCCGCGTCCAGCGTCGCGCGCTGCTCGTCGGTGAGCCACGCCATCCTCCGGGCGAGCAGTGCCGCCCGCTCGCGGCGGATGCGCTCCAGCAGGGCGCGCCCTTCCGGGGTGATGCTGACGAGCCAGGAGCGGCCGTCGGAGGGGTCGGCCTCCTTGCCGATCAGCCCGGCCTCCGACAGCGGCCTGACCGTACGGGTCAGGGAGGGGGCGGCGACCTGTTCGCGGGCGGCGAGTTCACCGAGCCGGATGGGGCCGAACTGCCCGATCCTGGCGAGCGCGGAGAGCTGCGCGTACGTCAGGTTGAGGTCGTCGGCGGACGCCTGGGCGAGCTGGCGGTAGAGCCGGGCCACGATCAGCGCGACCGCGGCCGGAGTGGCGCCCCCGCGCCCGTCGGTGTGGTCCATGGCGGGGGGCGCCTCCTCGGTCGGTTCGGTTACTCCTGCGGGGCGTGGGCCGCGCGGACGGCGCGGCTGCGGATCAGTGACGCGCCCGCCGCGACCAAGGACATCACGATGGCCAGGGCGAACACCACCACGAGGCCGTCGTGGAACGGCCCGGAAATCAGGTGCGGGAAGAATTCACGGCCGGTGAGCGTGTGCTGGTTGGCCGCCGGGAGCTTGCCGAGCAGGTCGGGGCCGAGCAGGTGCTGGATCGGGTTGTAGCCGAGGAAGGCCGCGAAGAGCGTGCCGACCGGCGGCAGATTGGCGATCTCGTGCGCGTTCGCCCCCGGCACGCCCTGGGCGACCAGGCCGCTGCTGAGAGTGCCGGGCAGCGAGCGGGCGAGTCCGGCGACCATGAGCGAGAAGAACACGCCGATGGAGAGCACCATGCCCGCGTTCTGGAAGGTGGCGCGCATGCCGGAGGCGGCGCCGCGGGCCTCGGCGGGCACGCTCGCCATGATGATCGAGGTGTTCGGCGCCGCGAACAGACCGCCGCCGACCCCGTTGAGGAAGATCAGGAACGCGAAGGCCAGATAGTTGAAGTCGGTGGGGAGCAGCAGCAGTCCCGCGAAGGACGCGGCCATCACGACGAATCCGGCGGCGGCGAAGAGCCTGGCGCCGTACCGGTCGGAGAAGTAGCCCGCGATGGGCCCGGAGACCAGGAAGCCGACGGTGAGCGGCAGCAGGAAGATACCGGCCCACAGCGGGGTGTCGACGTAGTCGTAGCCGTGCAGGGGCAGCCAGATGCCCTGGAGCCAGATGATCAGCATGAACTGGAGGCCGCCGCGGGCGATGGAGCCGAGCAGGGTGGCCGCGTTGCCGCCCGCGAAGGCCACGTTGCGGAACAGGCCGAGCGGGAACATCGGCTCGCGCACCTTGGCCTCGACGAGGCAGAAGACGGCGAGCATCGCGACGCCGCCGATCAGGCCCGCGAGCACCCAGGGGTTGGTCCAGCCCATGGTGTGGCCGCCGTAGGGCTGGATGCCGTAGGTGATGCCCGCGAGCAGCGCGGTCAAGCCGACGGCGAAGGTGACGTTGCCCCACCAGTCGACTCTGGCCTTGCGGCGGATGCCGGTCTCGTGGAGCGAGCGGTAGGCCCAGACGGTGCCGATCAGGCCGATCGGGACGTTGACCCAGAAGATCGAGCGCCAGTCCCACTCGGAGAGCAGGCCGCCGAGGACCAGGCCGATGAAGGATCCGGCGATGCCCGCGACCATGTTCACGCCGAGCGCCATGCCGCGCTGGCGGGCCGGGAAGGCGTCGGTGATGATCGCGGCCGAGTTGGCCATCAGCATCGAGCCGCCGACGGCCTGGGCGACGCGCCAGCCGATCAGCCAGAGCGCGCCGCCGCCGCCCTGCATCGGGTCCAGGGAGAGGATCACCGAGGTGACGGTGAAGATCAGGAAGCCGGAGTTGTAGATCTTGACCCGGCCGAGGATGTCCCCGAGCCGGCCGAGGGTGACCACGAGGACCGCCGTGACCAGCATGTATCCCATCAGCATCCAGAGCAGATAGCTGACGTTGCCGGGCTGGAGGGGGTCGAGGTGGATACCGGTGAAGATCGCGGGGAGCGAGATCAGCACGATCGAGGAGTTGATCGTGGCGATCAGCATGCCGAGCGTGGTGTTCGACAGTGCCACCCACTTGTAGCGCGGATGGTCAGCCGCTATGCGCGGTGGCCTCCGTTGTATTCGTGCCGCTGGCTCTTCGGCCGTCTTCTCGCTCGCCAACCCTCACACCCCACAGGTCGCGCAGGTACTTAACTTAGGTTAAGTAACTCTAACACCGAAGGGTGAACGGCCGACGCCGACGCCGTCACCGCCTGCGCATCAGCAGCCCCCGCAGATACGCCGCCTGCCCGGCGTGCTGGAGGTCGTCGGAGACGACGCTGATCAGGCGTACACCCAGGGTCACCGGCGGATTCCAGCGCTTGTCCACGACGCGGTCGAGGTCGTCGTCGGTCAGCTCCCGCACATGGCGGACGGTGTTCTCGTATACAGCGTCGTGGTAGCCGGTGAGCAGGTCGGCGGAGCTCACCCGGACGGCGGCGACGTCGTCCGGACCGTCGCCGTAGCCGATCGCCCCGGCGGGGAAGGGCAGGTCGAAGCGGGCGTCCCAGCCCTGCGCGGTCCAGGCCTGCTCGGTGCCCGCGACCTCGGCGACATGGTCGTCCTGGACGCGGGTCAGGTGCCAGATCAGCCAGCCGACGCTGTTGGCGCCCTCGTCCACGCGGAAGGCCAGCTCTTCGGGGGTGAGGCCGTCCACGGCGTCGTGGACCACTTCCTGGATCCGGCCGAAGGCGTCGGCCAGCAGTTCCGTGCTGTTCATCGGGGCTCCTCGTGAAGGATCGACAGCGGGCCACCGATGACAAGCGGCGGCGCCCCCTACTCCTTCCCGCCCCGCGCACATACTCCGCAATATCTCCGCACCGCAGATTTTTTACGTATCCACGTCGATTGTTTGCGAGGAGCCCGTAAGATCACTGCGGTACAGCGCACCGGTCCCGGGCGGGTGACATCGTCCCCGCCCGGGACCGGTCGATTCGCCTGTCCGCTCAGCTAGCGCTCAGCGGACGCGCGGGTCACGAAGGCAGCGTCCACTGCTGGTTCGCGCCGCCCGCGCAGGTCCAGATCTGGAGCCGGGTGCCGTTGGCGGAGCTGGGCCCGGTCGCGTCCAGGCACTTGCCCGAGCCGGTGTTGACCAGGGTGCTGCCGCTGCGGGTCCACTTCTGGGCGGCCGTGCCGTTGCAGTCGTAGAGCTGCACCTGGCTGCCGTTGGCGGTGCCCGCCGCGGCCACGTCCATGCACTTGCCGAGGGCCTGGAGCGAGTTGTCGCTGCCGACCGTCCAGTTCTGCGCGGTGGTGCCGTTGCAGTCGTAGAGCTGGACCGCCGCGCCGTTGGCGCTGCTCGCGGAGGCCACGTCCACGCACTTGTTGGCGTAACCGGACCGGATCGGCCCGGTGGCGCCGCCGGTGGGCGGCGGAGTGGTGCCGCCGCCGGTGATGGCGTTGAAGATGCTGGAGAACTGGTACTGCGACTGGGGTGTGCCGCTGCACGAGTCCGACAACTGGCCGTTGGTGGCGCATGCCTTGTCACGGCCGAGCGACCAGAAGGACAGCTCCTGGATGCCGTTGTTCTTCGCGAAGGTCTCCAGCGACTGCGCGTTGGCGGTCGAGAAGACCTCGTTGGTCGAGTCGTTCACCCCGATCATGGGGGTGTTGCCCTCCATCGCCCAGAGCTGCGCGGAGGTCTTGGTGTTCCAGATGGCGCCGAGCTGGCTGTGCAGCGCGGTGGCCGCGCTGATGGCCGCCTGGCCCATGTCCATCGACGGCCCGTAGTCCATCGTCATGATGTTGACGAGGTTGACGTTGAGGCCGTTGCTCTTGGCGTTGTTCAGCAGGCTGAGCGAGTTGGACTCCAGGCCCGTGGGGTTGACCGGGAGCGTGTAGTCGATGTCGAGCTTCTTGCCGGCCGCCGCGTACTCCTGCTGGAGCTGCGCGAGGGCCTGGTTGCGCCGGTCGTTGGCGGTGGTGTTGTTGAGCGCGCCGCCCTCGATGTCGAAGTCGAGGCGGGTCAGGTTGAGTCCGTCGATCACGCGCTTGTACTGGGTCTTGAGCGCGGCGACCGACGTACAGGAGATGCCGATCTCGGTGCCGCCCGCGCCGCCGAAGGAGGCGATGACATCGCCGCCGCCGGACCGCAGGGTGTTGATGGCCGACGTCCAGCTCGCGTCGGTGACCGAGGTACTGCCGTTGAAGGTGGCGTTGCAGCCGCCGCCGTCGATGACGAACGCGAGGGTGAAGTACTTCAACCCGGTGGCGTTCTTCACCGCCGCCAGCGCCGACGGGGAGTTCCAGACCTCGGCGTAGGGCGCCGCGTACTGCGCGGGGAAGCCGGGGCCCGGATTGGCCGCGGCCTGCGCCGGAGCGCCCGCGGCCAGCAGCAGTCCCGCCGCGAGTGCGGGGACGGCGGCGAGTGCGGTCAGCGCCTTGAGCCGAATGCGCGGTCTGTTCATGGGGGGAGACCTTCCGGTAGCGGACAGCCGGACCCGCGCACCCGGATCGGTTCTGATCCGTGAACGGCGGACTCCGACATGACTGAGGGCGCATCGGCGAAGGTAGGACTAGACCAATGCCACGTCAAGCCCTCACGTTCACCAACTGAAGACAACCGCACGCCTTTTGCTCTCCAACCCCGCCCGTGAACGCATGCGGGAGGTGCCCGCGTTCGAGAGCCGAACGCGGACACCTCCCAGCTGACGGCCGCTCCTCAGCGGCTGCCCTTAGTTGTTGACCTTGATGGTGAAGGTCGAGGTGGTGTTCTTGATGTCCTGGAAGTTGTCGCTCAGGTGCAGACCGTTGAAGGTGACGGAACCAACGGCCGGTCCCTGACCGGCCTCCGGCAGCTCATTGGCCCACAGACCGAATCCCGACTTCGCGTCGTACGCGTCACCGCTCTTGTGGGCACCGGTGATCGAGATGTTGGTCAAGATGGTGTCCGTGATCGGGAACTGCGGCTGACCGCCCACGTAGTTGGTCTGGAACATGATGCCGCTGTACGTCGGATCGGTGATGTCCACATCGCTGATGCGGATTCCCTGGAACACCTTCGAGGCCGAGAACAGCCAGATGGCGGGGAAGGTCTGGCCGTTCCAGAAGTGACCGCCCGTTCTGGCGAGCGACACGTTCTGGATGTTGGTCGGCACGGTTCCGAAGCCGTTCATCGCGTAACCGAAGTCCAGCGAACTGACGGTGATTCCGGAGTAGACCAGGGTGTCCGCGATGTAGATGTTCCGGAAGGTGTTGTTGTACCCGCCGTACACCGCGACGCCCGCCGCGCGCCAGGTCAGCAGCGACGTCAGGTTCTCGAACACGTTGTTCTTCTCGTCCGCGCCGCCGGCGTCGATGGCGGAGAACAGCGCGAAGCTGTCGTCACCGGTCGCCCGCGACTCGTTGTTGAAGACGTGGTTGTCCGTGGAGCCGTTCGTCATGTTGACGCCGTCGGCGAACGTGTCACGGATACGGGAGTTGCTGATCACCATGTTGTCGGTGTTGGCACCCCAGTACATGCAGACCGTGTGCTCGACCCAGATGTTGTCGATGGTCATGTTGGCCACGTTGGAGAGGTCGAAGACCTTTCCGGGACCGTCGATGCGCGAGGTGTAGTTGCCGAAGAACGCGAATCCGGAGAACGTCGTCCCGTTGGCGGTGGCGTCCGCGCGGAATCCGGCGTCGGTGTTCGACTGGTCGGCCGGAGTGCGGAAGCGGGTGAACCACGGACCGGCGCCGATCACCTTGATCGACCGGCCGTAGACCTGGAACTTCTGGGCGGTCGAGTAGTCACCGGTCGGCAGGTAGACGCCGAGCTTGGTGGTGTCCTGTCGCGCCGCGTCCAGGGCGTTCTGCACGTCCTGCTGGGTGAAGCCGGCCGGCACGACGTACTTCGTCGGGTCCGGGTTCGGGATCACCGTGGCCTGCTCGGTGTTGATGAAGTCGATCGCGTACGTGCTGGTGTTCGCGGCGTCCTTCTGGAGCTTGATCGTGCTGCCCGCCGGGACGGTCGTCCCGAGCAGCAGGTTGGCCTCGTCGTAGATGTGACGGGGGCCGCCCGCACCCGGGCTGTTGCCGGGGCCGGTCTCGTTGCCGTACAGCCAGGCGTACTTGGACGTCAGGTCGATGGCCTTGAGGAACGTGCCGTTGACGTAGACGTTCAGGTTGGAGTTGATGCCGTCGCCGCCCGCGGCGTCCGGGATGGAGTAGCGGACAACCAGCGTGTTGGTGCTGGCGCGGGTGGTGAAGGACACCGACTGCCCGGTGGAGTTGAGCGTCACCGCCTTGCGGCCGGACGCCTCGCCCGCGATGTCGCCGACGGTCCGGTTGGGACCGACGACCTGGGCGCCGCCGCCGAGCACACCGTCCTCGGCCTCGTACGAGTCGTACGGCATGTTGGCGCCGCGACCGACGAAGAAGGACAGGGTGCTGGTGTTGTTGGCCTGCTTGGTCGCCACCTCGTTGGCGTCGACGGCGATCACCGTCTTCACGGTGTACTTGCCGTTGACCGCGGTCCAGCTACCCAGGTTGATCGGGCTGGTGGTCGCTCCGGCCGCGATGGCGCCGCTGTAGGAGCCGGTCAGCGTCTTGATGACACTGCCGGTGGTGGCGTCGGCCAGGGTGAGCGTGACGTTGTGCGCGCCGCTCGCCGAGGCCACGGTGCCCTGGTTCTTGATGGCCACCGAGAAGTTGACGTTGTTGCCCGCCGACGGGTTGCCCGGCGACCAGGCGACCGGCGAGGCCACCAGGTCGGAGGTGTCGACCGGCTTGACCACCAGGGCGGTCGGGTTGGTGTAGCTGTTGTTGGTCTCGTTCTGCTCGACGACCTTGTTGGACTCGTCGACCTTGGCGGTGAGCTGGTAGCTGCCCGCGTCCTTCGCGCCGATGTTGGCGGTCACGACGCTGCTCGCGCCGGCGGCCAGCGCGCCGACGGTGCCGGTGCCGACCTTGGTGGTGCCGAGGTAGAAGTTGACGTCGGTGGAGGCCGCCGCGTCGGTGCCGATGTTCTTCACCGTCGCGCTGAGCGTGATCGGGTCGGTCTCGATCGGCGAGGCGGGCGAGGCCGTCAGGGAGCTGACGGTCAGATCGGGGTTGGGCCCCGGTACGCCGATGACCTGGAACTCGGCCGCCTGGCCGCCGCCCGCACCGGTGTTGGAGCTGAAGGTGAGGCGCACGTCAGCGACCCGGCCGGAGACCGGGATCGTCACCGAGTTGCCGGTGGACGGGCTGAAGTTGTACGCGGTCGCGGGCGAGAGCTGGGTGAACGTGCTCGCGCTCTGCTCCCGGCCGGAGACCGCGATGGTCTGGGTCCGGTTGCCCCACGAGGCGTCGGGGTTGAGCTTGACCACCACGGAGCTGGTGTCCACGTTGGAGCCCAGCGAGACGGTCAGGGTGCTGGTGCCGCTGCCTTCCCAGTACGTCGACAGGCTGTCGTCGTTGGCGTTGGCGGCGACGAAGTTCTGCACGGTGGCGGACGCGACGATCGGCTTGCCGACCGCCAGGTTCGTACCGCCGACGCTGGTGCCGTTGCGGGTCACCGTGTTGCTGTTCGCCGACTCGTTCCCGGCCGCGTCCTTGGCCCGTACGAAGTACGAGACGGTCGCGGTGTCGGGCTGGCTGTCGGTGTAGGTCAGCACGTTGGCCGCGGTGGTGGCGATCTGGCTGCCGTTGCGGAAGACCTCGTAGCCGGTGACACCGACGTTGTCGCTCGACGCCGTCCAGGTCAGCTTGATCTGGCCGGAGGCGGGCTGGGTGTACGCCAGGCTGCCCGGTGCGGTCGGCGCCTGCGTGTCACCCGAGGTGCCGGCGCGCGTCACGGTGTTGCTGTGCGCCGACTGGTTGCCCGCCGCGTCCTTGGCGACCACGTAGTACGCCACGGTCGCGGTGTCGGGCTGGCTGTCGGTGTACGTCAGCACGTTCCCGGCCACCGAGGTACGCAGCGCGCCGTTGGCGTACACGTCGTAGCCGGTGACGCCCGTGTCGTCGGTGGAGGCGCTCCAGGTCAGCTTGACCTGGCCGGACGCGGGCTGGGTGTACGCCAGGTTGGCGGGCGCGGTCGGCGCGGTGGTGTCACCGGTCGTCGGCCCGTACACCTCGAACTCGGATATCTGGCCCGCGGGCCAGCCGGTGTTGCCGGTGATGTTCAGCCGGACGTACCGGGTCGTCGTCGAGTTGAAGTTGATGGTCACCGTGTTGGCCGACGACGGGTTGAAGGAGTAACCCGCCGAGGCGACGATGTCGGTGAACGTGGTGCCGTTGGTGCTGCCCTGGACGGCCAGGGTCTGCGTGCGCGTCGACCAGCTCGTGGCCGGCGGCAGCTTCAGCACGACCTGGTTGACCGCCACCGCGGAGCCGAGGTCGACCCGGAGCCACTGCGGGAAGGCGTTGTTGGAGCTCTCCCAGTACGAATTCGCGTCGCCGTCAACGGCGTTGCCCGAGCCGTAGACGTCCGCGTGGCTGGACTCCGCGGTCGGCTTGCCCTTGGCGAGGTTGACCGTCGAGGCCGCGGCGGCCTGCGCGGTGATCTCGGAGAGCTGGGCGGAGGACCCGGCGGAGTTCCCGGTCACCTCGGCGCGCACGTAGTGCGCCATGGAGGCCGGGAAGGAGATCTTGACGGTGTTGCCGGTCGACGGGCTGAAGGTGTACTTCGCCGAGCCGACCAGGGTGTTGAAGGTCTCGCCGTCCTCGCTCGCCTGGATCGAGAGCGTCTCCGACCTGGACTTCCACCCCGAGGGGACCTTCAGCCGCACCTGGTCGATGCGGGTGGTGCGGCCCAGGTCGATCTGCGCCCACTGCGGCAGGGACTTGCCCGAACTCTGCCAATAGGTGTTCTGGTCGCCGTCGTTGAGGTGGGCGGCGCTGTTCTTGCCGCTGGTGCTACTGACCGAGACCGCGCTGTCGGTCGCCGGACTTGGCTCTCCCGATGCCATGGCGGGAAGAGCGGACCCGCCCAGGAGCAGCAGGCTCGTCGCGGTCACCCCCGCCATCAGCCGTGGGATGGAGCGCTTCGTTCTCATAGCGTCCCTCTATGTCGTGTCCGGCGCTTCGTCGCGACCGGAGCGGTGGGAGGTTCAGGAGACGGACTATCCGAAACGTGCGGGTTGAGCATATGAAGTTGCGCTCTTCCCATGCAGATCCATCGTTGTTCTGCGAAAAATTTGCGTTTGTGTTGGCAGAGTGTTACAGACGCGCTACGGCGGCGTCTACGCCTCGGAAGGCAACGATTCATGCCATGGCAAAGCCAGTTGGCGGACCTGCCGGTTTCCGGACATGCCTGAGCGCCCGCGCGTGGGCGGGTCGGGTGACAGTGGGTACGCGTGAGAGCGGTCTCACGTCACAGCGGGTTCGCCCCCGTGCTTCAGGGGAAGGCGCGCAGTGCGGCGCCGAGCGTTACGCGCGGTCGTCGGAGCCGGCCAGCGCCTCTTCGACGGAGTCACGGACGGCCAGCACCATCGGCAGTCCGACCAGGCCGAAGAGCCGGGCGACGAAGGGAGAGGGAGCGGCGAGCCACAGGCGACCGGGGCCAAGATCGACATCGGCCCGCAGCAACTCGTTCACCGTGGAGGAGTCACAGAAAGTGACCTGCGACAGATCGAGCACCACGCGGGGCGCGTCGTCGCGCCTGGCCGCGGCCAGCGCAGCCCGCAGCGGCTCCAGGGTTTCCAGGTCGAGCTCGCCGCGCAAGGCGAGGACCAGCGCGGTCCCGGCCCGGCGGACGGCCACCTCGACCGGTCTCCCGGCACCCTCTCCGCCACCGCTCACAGCGCTTCCTTCACTCTCTGCCGCACCGGCGGCCGTACGAGGCGTTCCGTCGCCCCCGTGCTGCCCGACATGCGCAGTCACGCGAGCCACCCTAGTAAGATCGTTGCCACTTGACAACAATATCCATCGGACAAGAGTCTGTGCCGACGCACACGTGTTCGTGTCACGGCATGGGTGCGGGTCGGGATGCGAGTGCGCGGGCGACAGCGCCCGGGGCGGGGAGCGGTGCGTGATGCTAGGCGGAGTCCGCCGCACGGCGTGCGGGGTCGGCGGTGGTCGCACCGGGTACGGCCGCACCGGCGGCGGCACGGCGGAAGGCCGTCAGTCCCTCGGCGAGCGCCGCCAGCTCGTCCGGCGCCATCCGGCCCAGCACGGCCTTCACCTCGCGGGCCCTGAAGTCGCGGAATTCGGCGAGTGCCGCGTGCCCGCGCCGGGTCAGCCGCAGTTCCACCTCGCGGCGGCTGGTCGGGCTCGTCTGCCGGTCCACCAGACCGACCGCCTCCAGCCGGTCGCAGAGCCTGCTCACCGAGGACGGCCGCGATCCCAGCGCGTCGCCCAGTGTCCGCAGATTGGCGCCCTCGTACTGTTCGATCGCGAACAGCGCCCGCACCTGCGACGGTGACAGGGGGCCGGACGGTGCGGCCTCCTGGCCTCTCCCCCACAGGACCTCCAGCAGTTCCGACACAGCACTGGCTTCATGAGCGACCTGCTCATGGCGGTGAGGCGGAACGATGTGGGGCACCTGGCCACTGTGCCACTGACGACGGCGGTTTGTCAGCCCGCGCCTCCCCGCACGGGCCCCCTGCCACCCGCCGCGCCCCACCTCGTCACCCCGCCCTCACCTCGGCCACCGTCCCCGACCCCCTTCACCGCCGCCGTCCGTCAGCACCGCTTCAGCCCCCCACCCGCCGTCTCTCCCACCGATAGCAAAGGCTGTCCCGCCCGTGACGAACTTCCTGGCCGTAGAACGCGCTCTGCGCTCCGCGGCTCCCTACGCTCTGCTGGACACCGCGCGCACCGCGCTGGCCGAGCACTACGGCACGGTCTCGGCCGACCTGCTGCTGGCCGACTACAGCACCACGGTGCTCCAGTCGGTCGACGTCTCGGCGCCCGCCAGGCTCTCGCTGCCGGTGCACAACACCCCGCAGGGCAGGGCGTTCGGCAGCCAGCAGCCGGTGGAGCAGCGCGCGGGGCGGGACGGCGAGGTCACCGTGCATCTGCCGGTCACCGTGCGCGGCGACCGGCTGGGCATCCTCACGGTCGTGCTGCCCGCCGACCGGCACGCCGTGCAGGGCGTCGGCGAGCTGGCCGAGGTGGCGGAGCTGCTCGGACGCGAACTGGTGGTCGCCGAGCGGGACACCGACCACTATCTGATCGCGCGCAGGGCCACGCGGCTCACCCTGGCGGCCGAGATGCAGTGGGAGCTGCTGCCGGGCCGCGCCTTCGCCCGGCCCGAGTACGCGCTCGGCGCCCAGCTGGAGCCCGCCTACGCCATCCACGGCGACAACTTCGACTGGTCGGCCAGCCCGGACACCCTGACCCTGGCCATCACCAACGGCATGGGCGCGGGCATCGACGCGTCCCTGCTGACCAGCCTGGCCGTCAACGCGCTGCGCAACGCGCGCCGGGCGGGCATCGGCATCGCCGACCAGGCCGCGCTCGCCGACCAGGCGCTGTGGTCGCGCTACCGCGGCGCCGCCCACGTCGCCACGCTGCTGCTCTCCTTCGACGTGCCCAGCGGTGTGGTGCAGGTGGTGGACGCCGGGTCGCCCCGGCTGTGGCGGCAGCGCGGCAAGACCGTCGAGCGGGTGGCATTCGACGAGCAGCTGCCGCTCGGGATGTTCGAGGAGACCCTGTACGTGGCCGAGGAGTTCCAGGTGCTGCCCGGCGACCGGCTGCTGTTCGCCAGCGACGGCGTCTACGCCACGTACTCCCCCGAGGGCGACGCGTACGGCGACCGGGCGCTGATCCGCGGCCTGTCGGCGACGAGTCTGCTGCCCGCCGCCGACGTGCCGGGCGCGGTGCTGCGCGAGCTGCCCGACTACCGGGGGCACGAAGCGGACGACGACGCGCTGGTGGTCTGCCTCGACTGGTTCGGCCCGCAGGAGGAGACCGGGGCCTGAGCCGTACGGTCGTATACGGTCGCCGCGCCCGTCAGCCGTACGTTGACGCGAGCTCGCGCGCCGGCCGTCAGCGCAGGACCGCACGGGCGGCGCCCAGCCGCTTCTTGATCATGTGCAGCCAGGGGTGCCGGTCGCTCTGCTCGCGCGAGTAGCGGTCCAGCTCCTCCACCAGGCGCTCGGACCGCTTCTCGACGGCCAGCTCGTCCAGGATGCGGTCGACCTCGGCCAGCAGCGCGCCGTGCAGCTGCCACTGCCGGGGGTGCTCGCGCACCTTGGCGAGCAGCAGCTGGGCGGTCCTGTCACGGCTGGCCGTGCTGTCGGTGAGGGCCTGCGCCAGCTGCTCCTCCGCCGACTGCGCGTTGGCCGCGACCTGGGTGGTGATCAGTACGGCGAAGCTCTCGATCGCGTGCGCCACGTGGTCGAACAGCTCCTCAAGTTCGACGGCGACGTCGTCGGGGAACAGCGACTCCTCGGTGCGGTGCTTGGCGAGGTCGGTGAGCGTCCTGGACAGCACGCGCAGCACCACCGCGCAGATCTCCAGGGTGTCGAGCCCCGTCCGCAGCACGATCCGGGAGAGCACGCCCTCGCGGACCCGCGGATTCCACCGCAGGCTGTCCTCCGCCTGCCGCAGCGAGGCGTCGACCTCGACGATGTCGTGGTCGACGCGGCGCGCCTCGTGCAGCCGGGCGGCGGCGCGCTCGACGGGGAGGTGTCCGGCCAGCTCGCCGCCCATGTCGCGGAAGAGGGCGCCCATCCGGCGGGACAGCGACTCGATGGAGCCGCCCGCGGACTGCACCCAGACCGGCGGCGCGAACAGCAGGTTGAACAGCAGGCCGACGCCCGCGCCGATCAGCGTCTCCAGCACCCGGTCCCACGCGGTGTCCGCGACCCGGGTCACGCCGAGGACGAGCATCGCGCTGATCGCGACCTCGGGCACGAACTCGCCGACCCGTACGACGCGGCCGATCAGCAGCGCGCTGAAGATCGTCAGACCCAGGCTCCACCAGCTCAGCCCGACCAGCGCGCTGAAGCCGATGGCGATCAGGACGCCGACCACCACCGAGTTCACCCGCCGGATGCCGGTGGTCAGCGTGGAGTAGAGGGTGACCTGGACGACCAGCAGAGCCGTCAGGGGCGCGGTCAGCGGGGCGGGCTGCGGGGTGAGCTGGACGGCGGCGACATAGGCGATGACGGCCGCGGCGGTGGACCTGAGGGTCTGGGCCGCGGCCGGCTCCGTGGTCCACCGGACCAGCTTGACCATGGGTTCTGGTACGTCGGGCATCCCGTGCACGTTCCCGCTCTCGGCGATCTCAGTGGTCCGGGCCCACCCTAAAGTCGATCTCCTCCGGAACGGCCGGTGGCGCGCCTCGTACGGTCATTCGGGATTGGCGCACGGCACTTCGGGGTTCACCGCACCGCGCTTATTGACATGCTCACGCTGCACCGCTGAAATGTGGTTGCTTTCGTTCGACCCCGTTGGATTGTGCGCCATTGAAATGACTCGGAGCCGCACATGCCGCACGAACGACACACCAAAACACACCACCTCCGGCAGCGTCTCGCGGCCTCGGCCGCGTCGCTCACCCTCGTCGCCGGGGCGGGAGCCGGACTCACCGCACTGGCCGCGACCGCCGCCGTGACCGCTCAGATCGCCGCCGCACCACCGGCCGCGGCCCTCGACAACGGCCTGGCCCTGACCCCGCAGATGGGTTTCAACAACTGGAACTCCACCGGCTGCGGGTCCCAGTTCAACGAGGCGATGGTCAAGGGCATCGCCGACCTCTTCGTCTCCCAGGGCCTCAAGGCCGCCGGATACACCTACGTCAACCTGGACGACTGCTGGGCGCTGCCCAGCCGCGACGCCTCGGGCAACCTCGTCGCCGACCCCGTGCGCTTCCCCGACGGCATCAAGAACGTCGCCGACTACGTCCACTCCAAGGGGCTGAAATTCGGCCTCTACTCCTCCGCGGGCACCAAGACCTGCAACAGCGCGGGCTTCCCCGGCGGCCTCGGCCACGAGCAGCAGGACGCCAACCTGTGGGCGTCCTGGGGCGTGGACTACCTCAAGTACGACAACTGCAACAACAACAACGTCGACGCGCAGCAGCGCTACAAGGCGATGGGCGACGCGCTGAAGGCCACCGGCCGGCCGATCCTCTACAGCATCTGCGAATGGGGCTCCAACCAGCCGTGGAACTGGGCGCCCGCGGTCGGCAACTCCTGGCGTACGACCGGGGACATCAGCGACTCGTGGTCCAGCATGATCAACATCGCGCACCAGAACCAGCAGCTCGCGCCGTACGCCAAGCCCGGCGCGTGGAACGACCCGGACATGCTGGAGGTCGGCAACGGCGGCATGACCGACACCGAGTACCGCACCCACTTCAGCCTCTGGTCGGAGATGGCCTCGCCGCTGCTGATCGGCAGCGACATCAGGACCGCGTCAGCCGCCACGCTGACGATCCTGAAGAACGCCGACGTGATCGCGGTGGACCAGGACCCGTTGGGCAAGCAGGGCTCGGTGGTCTCCTCCTCCGGCGGCCTCGTGGTGATGTCGAAGCCACTGGCCAACGGCGACCGCGCGGTGACGCTCACCAATGAGAACGCCTCCGCCCAGACCGTCAGCACCACCGCGCAGGCCGTCGGCGTCGGCGGCGCGTCCTCGTACGCGCTCAAGGACCTGTGGTCCAAGGCGACATCGAGCACCGGCGGCACGATCAGCGCGTCGGTGCCCGCGCACGGCACGGTGATGTTCCGGGTCACCCCGGGCAGCCCGGTGCCGCCGCCGACCGGGCTCAACGAGCTGAGCGACCTGTCGTGGACCTCGGCGGTGAACGCCTGGGGCCCGGTCGAGCGCGACCACAGCAACGGCGAACAGGCCGCGGGCGACGGCAGGACGCTCACCATCGGCGGGACCACGTACGCGAAGGGACTCGGGGTGCACGCGCCCAGTGACATCTCCTACTACGTCGGCGGTCTGTGCGGAAAGCTGACCGTGGACGTCGGGGTGGACGACGAGGTGGGGAGCAACGGCTCGGTGGACTTCCAGATCTACCGCGACTCCACCCTGGTCGCCGACAGCGGGACCCGTACGGGCAACGACGCGGCGGCGCACCTGACCGCCGACCTGACCGGAGGGACGACGCTGCGGCTGGTGGCCACCGACGCGGGCGACGGCATGAACTACGACCACGCCGACTGGGCCGACGCCAAGATGGCCTGCGGCAAAGGCCCTTCGGCCGGCACGCACGCCCTCAGCGACCTCAACTGGTCGTCGGCGGTGAGCGGTTGGGGCCCGGTCGAGCGCGACCGCAGCAACGGCGAACAGGCCGCTGGCGACGGCAGGACGCTCACCGTCGGCGGCACCACGTACAGCAAGGGGCTGGGCGTGCACGCGGCCAGCACCGTCGTCTACTACCTGGGCGGCGGGTGCTCCTCGGTCACCGCCGATGTGGGGGTGGACGACGAGGTCGGCAGCAAGGGCTCGGTGGACTTCCAGATCTACCGCGACTCGACGCTGGTGGCCGACAGCGGGGTGGTGACCGGCAGTGACACGGCCCGGCATCTGACGGCCGCTCTGGGCGGCGGTACGGAGCTGCGGTTGGTGGTCACCGACGGCGGCAACGGCAACGACTCCGACCACGCCGACTGGGCGGGGCCGGTACTGACCTGCGGCTGACACGCAGGACTGGACCAATCATGGCGGCGGAGATTTTTCTCCGCCGCCATCGTCATGTTCACCGTCTCAAGCTCTTGCACACAGCGACAAGCCGCTTAACTCCCTTATCGGGACGAGTGGTTCGTTGACCCTTCGGGTGTCGACATCAAGGCGGGTCCGAGTGAATTCGCGGGGCGAATCTCGTTCACTTTCTTGACGTGTCAGCAACAGCGCCGTAATCATCGCAGCATTCAGAGAGCGCTCTCTCGCTCGGCGACCAATCAGGAGACGCCGTGATCGGCAACCCCCCACAGACCCTTCCGTCCCCCACGACACGATTCCCCAGATCGCTGATCTTCGCCTTCGTCGCGGCCCTCGTCGCGACGCTCGCGCTGGCGGTCTCACAGACTCCGGCCAAGGCCGCGGGCACCCTGCTCTCGCAGGCGAAACCGGCCACCGCCTCCTCCACGGAGAACGCGGGCACGCCCGCGTCGGCCGCGGTCGACGGCGACCTCGGCACCCGCTGGTCCAGCGCGGCGGCCGACCCGCAGTGGCTCCAGGTCGACCTCGGCGCCACGTCCACCCTCTCCCAGGTGGTGCTCAACTGGGAGACGGCGTACGCGAAGGCGTACCAGATCCAGGTCTCGGCCAACGGCACGACCTGGACGAACGTCTACAGCACCACGACCGGCGCCGGTGGCACCGAAACCCTCGACGTCACCGGCTCCGGACGCTACGTCCGGATCAACACCACGGCGCGCGCCACCCAATACGGCGTCTCGCTCTGGGAGTTCAAGGTCTACGGCTCCACCGGCACGGGCAACGCGGCCTGCGGTACGGCCAACTCCGCGCTGAACAAGCCCGCGACGGCCTCGTCCACGGAGAACGCGGGCACCCCCGCGTCGGCCGCGGTCGACGGCAACATGGGCACCCGCTGGTCCAGCGCGGCGGCCGACCCGCAGTGGCTCCAGGTCGACCTGGGCAGTTCGCAGAACGTGTGCGGTGTCCAGTTGAGCTGGGAGACGGCGTACGCGAAGGCGTACCAGATCCAGGTCTCGGCCAACGGCACGACCTGGACGAACGCCTACTCCACCACCACGAGCCCCGGCGCGACCGAGCTGATCACCCTGACCGGCACCGGCCGCTACGTCCGGGTCTACACCACCGCGCGCGCCACCCAATACGGCGTCTCGCTCTGGGAGTTCCAGATCTTCACCGGTGGCGGCGGCAGCACGACCCCGCCGACCACTCCCCCCACCACACCCCCGACCACCCCGCCCACCACGCCGCCGGGCGGCGCGGTCCTGCTGTCGTACAACAAGCCGGCCTCCGCCTCGACCTACCAGAACGCCAATAGCTGCGTCGGCTGCACGCCGGCCAAGGCGTTCGACGAGGACCCGGCCACCCGGTGGGCGACCAGCGACACCAACGGCTGGGTCGACCCCGGCTGGATCAGCGTCGACCTGGGCGCGACCGCGCACATCACGCAGGTCGTCCTCCAGTGGGACCCGGCCTACGCGACCGCGTACCAGATCCAGGTCTCGCCGGACAACACCAACTGGACGAGCATCTACTCCACCACCACCGGCAAGGGCTTCAAGGAGACCCTGAACGTGGACGGCACCGGCCGCTACGTGCGGATGTACGGCACCGCGCGCAGCAACGGCTACGGGTACTCGCTGTGGACCTTCGACGTCTACGGCACCGGCGGCAACCCCACCGCGCCGCCCGCCCTGCCGCCCGACCCGGGCAACCCCACGCACCTGGTGTGGAGCGACGAGTTCAACGGCGCCGCGGGCACCAAGCCGGACACCGGCAAGTGGACCCAGGACATCGGCGGCGGGCAGAACGGCGAGCTGGAGTACTACACCAACGGCGACAACACCTCGATGGACGGCAACGGCAACCTCGTCATCGAGGCCAGGAAGGAGAACGTCCAGGGCCACCAGTACACCTCGGGCCGGATCAACACCTCGGACCACTTCAACTTCACCTACGGCCACGTCGAGGCGCGGATCAAGGTGAGCGGCACGCAGGGTCTGTGGCCCGCGTTCTGGATGCTGGGGTCCAACTTCAAGACGGGCACGCCGTGGCCCAACTCCGGTGAGATCGACATCATGGAGCACGTCGGCAAGGTCGCCGACTCCGTCTACTCCACGCTGCACGCCCCCGCCTACAACGGCGGAAACGGTTACGGGTCCCCGTACACCCTCGCGGGCAGCGACTTCGCCTCGGACTTCCACACCTACGCCGTGGACTGGGACTCCCACCACATGACGTTCTCGGTGGACGGCCACGCCTTCTTCACCGCCGACAAGGCGACGGTGGAGGCGACCAGGGGTCCGTGGGTGTACGACCACCCGTTCTACATCATCCTCAACAACGCGGTGGGCGGTGACTGGCCCGGAGCGCCCGACGCCACCACGGTCTTCCCGCAGCGCATGCTGATCGACTACGTGCGCGTGTCGCAGTAACCGCGACGCCGCGCCCGCCGCGGTAGGCGCGTCCGCCTCCCCGTATGTGATGACGGTTCACACGGGGAGGCGGACGTATGTCCGGGGCAGGGGGGGTGCCGGACCGGGGGTTCGGGGGCCGGGGGGTTCGGGGATCGGGGGTTCGGGGACTGCGAACCGCGCTCCGGCGCACCGGCGCACCGGCGCACCGGGCGGCAATGTTGTCAGGGTCGCGTCATGAGCCTAGAGTGACGCGCGGAGTTTCCGGCCCCCACCCACCGGACGCGCGCGGCGAGAGCCGACCGGCAGCATTCACCCGCTCGTAACGCACGGCACATCAGTCACAGGTTCTACGCGCGCAGAATCATCTCCCGCACCCCCACTGACCGCCCCCCACCTGGAGGTTGACGGATGCTTGGAACCCGTGTGCCCCGCAGCCGTGTGCTGATCGGCGCGGCAGCCGCACTGGGCGCGATCGCGCTCGGCGCGGCCGGTCTCAGCGGCGGCTCCGCTCAGGCCGCCCCCGGCGCCCCGGTCGCGCCGGCCGCGGCGACGACGCACCGCGTGCTCTTCGACAACACCAAGGCCGAGACGGCCGGGAACGCCGACTGGATCATCAGCACGAGCCAGCCCGACCCGCTCGGCCAGAACGCCAACCCCACCAAGGAGACGGACTGGACCGGCGCCTTCTCCGCCTGGGGCGTCGCGCTCCAGAAGGCGGGCGGGTACACCCTCGACACCCTGCCGTCCGGCCGCACGATCACCTACGGCAACAGCTCCAACGCCCAGGACCTCAGCAACTTCGACACCTTCGTGCTGCCCGAGCCGAACGTGAAGCTGAGCGCGGCCGAGAAGACCGCCGTGATGAAATTCGTGCAGAACGGCGGCGGCCTCTTCCTGATCTCCGACCACAACAACAGCGACCGCAACAACGACGGCTGCGACTCCCCCTGCGTCATCAACGACCTGCTGACCAGCAACGGGGTCGACAACACCGACCCGTTCGGCTTCTCCGTCGACCTGCTGGACATCAGCACCGACAATCCGCGGGCGATCAGTGACGCGTCCAACCCGGTGCTGCACGGCCCGTTCGGCAACGTGACGGGCAGCATCCTGCGCGACGGCACCACCTTCACCCTCAAGCCCGCCGACAATCCGAACGTCAAGGGGCTGCTGTACAAGACGGGTTCGTCCGGCAACACCGGCGCGTTCTTCGTCACCAGCACCTTCGGCAGCGGCCGGGTGGCGATCTGGGGTGACAGCTCACCCGCCGACGACGGCACCGGCCAGTCGGGCAACACCCTCTACAACGGCTGGGACGACCCGGCGGGCACCGACGCCGCGCTCGCGCTCAACGCGACGGCCTGGCTGGCCGGTTCGGGATCGGGCGGCACGACGCCGCCCACCACTCCCCCGACCACCCCGCCGACCGGCGGCACCTGCACCGCGCGCCAGCTCCTGGCCAACCCCGGCTTCGAGTCCGGCACTTCGTCGTGGACGGCGACCAGCGGCGTCATCAACAACAACGCGTCGCAGGCGGCGCACAGCGGCTCGTACAAGGCGTGGCTCGACGGTTACGGGACCGCCACCACGGACACCGTCGCGCAGTCGGTGACCATCCCGGCGGGCTGCGCCGCGAGCCTGAGCTTCTGGCTGCACATCGACACCGCGGAGACCGGCACCACCGCCTACGACACGCTCAAGGCGCAGGTCCTGAACTCCTCCGGCACCGTACTGAGCACCCTGGCCACGTACTCCAACGTCAACGCGGCCTCCGGCTTCCAGCAGCGCACCTTCGACCTGGGCGCGTACGCGGGGCAGACGGTCACCGTCAAGTTCACCGGGACCGAGGGCTCCAAGCTCCAGACCTCGTTCGTCATCGACGACACGGCGCTGAACGTGAGCTGAGCGCGGCGGCGGTACGGGCGGCCGGGTCCCGGGAGTGGGGGCTCAGCCGTCCGTACCGGTCTCGTCCGGGTCGAATTCGCACCAGACGGCCTTGCCGTCGCCGCGCGGCTCCACGCCCCAGCAGGCGGCGAGCGCGTCGATCATCAGCAGGCCGCGGCCCGAGGTGGCCGCCTCGCCGGGCGATCTGCGGCGCGGCCAGACGCTCGACCGGTCCTGGACCGACAGCCGCACCCGGCGTACCGGTTCCGGCAGCACCTCAAGGGTGAGGACGGCGCCGCCCTCGGTGTGCAGCAGCACATTGACCAGCAGCTCGCCCGCGGCGAGTTCCACGTCGTCGGCGAGGTCGGCCAGGCCCCAGTCGGTGAGCGCCTGCCGCAGGGCGGACCGGGCGTCGGCCAGGCCCTCGGGGTCGGCCTGGTGGACGTAGCTGTGCATCCGCGGGGCGCGCGGGGTGCCGGTGTCGGGGGCGCGGCGCAGGATCAGCAGCGCGACGTCGTCGCCCGAGCCCCAGCGCTCCCAGAGGTTCTCCGCGAGGTGGTCGGCGAGCGCCTCGGCGGGCTGCGGGCCGAAGTGCACCGCCTCGGCCAGCGCCTCCATACCGATGGTGATGTCCAGACCGCGCTCCTCGACCAGGCCGTCGGTGCAGAACACCAGCGTCTCGCCGGGCACGAGGTCGATCCGGGTCTCGGGGAACTCGTGCAGTTCCAGGGTGGTGGCCAGGCCCAGCGGCAGGCCGCCGCGCACATTCGGCCAGCCGGTACGCCCGTCGGTGTGCCGGATCAGCGGCCCGAGGTGGCCCGCGCGGGCGGCGGAGACGGAGCCGGTGGCGAGGTCGATCTGCGCGTAGGCGCAGGTGGCGAAGCGCTCGGTGTCCAGTTCCGCCAGGAAGCGGGAGGCGCGGGCGAGCACGGTGGACGGCGGGTGGCCCTCGGCCGCGTACGCGCGCAGGGCGATCCTGAGCTGGCCCATCACGGCGGCGGCGTGCGTGTCGTGGCCTTGCACGTCGCCGACGACCAGGCCGACCCGGTTCTGCGGCAGCGCGACCACGTCGTACCAGTCGCCGCCGACCTCCCGCCCGCTGCGCGCCGCGTGGTAGCGGACGGCGATCTCGGCGCCGTCGACGCGCGGGATGTGCCGGGGCAGCATCGCGGCCTGGAGGCCGGTGGCGAACTCCCGCTCCTGGTCGAAGAGGATCGCGCGCTGGAGGGACTGGGCCAGGATGCCCGCGAGCGTCATGTACAGCTCGCGGTCCTCGGGCCGGAATTCGGTGCGGTCGTGGTAGAAGAGCGCGAGGCCGCCGATGGAGCGGGCCTGGGCGACCAGCGGCAGGAAGGCCGCCGCGAAGTTGCTGTCGGAGTCGACGCCCGCGCCGGGCTTCATCTGGGCGCGCAGCAGCGGAAACTTCTCGGCCAGCGCCGGGAAGTCCGTGGCGAACCGCGGCTGCTGCGTGATGACGGCCTGGGTGAGCGGCAGCGAGTCGTCGAGCCGCCGCAGCCGCAGCCCCTCGTAGAAGGACATCTCCCGGCCGCTGAAGGCGACCACCTTGAGATTGCCGGTCTCTATCAGGCCGAGCGTCAGTCCGTCGGCGCCGAAGCGCTCCAGGCCGCCCGCGCCGGTGAGTACCGCGATGACGTCGTCGACCGTGACGGCCGTGGACAGCGCCTCGATCGTACGGCGCACGATCGAGGGCAGGCTGCGGCGCTCGTGCCGCGGCGGCGGGGTGCTGGGCGCGGGGGTCTGGGTCAGCTCGGCGGTCGCGTCCCTGACGATGCCCAGGACGCGGTACGCGTTGCCGAGGTCGTCGCGCAGGATGGCGCCCTGGGTGTGCGTCCACTGCTTGGCGCCGTCCCTGCGGGTGACCTGGAAGTATCCGCCGTAGCTGCGGCGGCCCGCTTGCAGGGCCCTGCGCAGCGCGATGTCGAGGCGGGCGCTCTCCTCCGGGGTCACCCGCAGCACCAGCGAGTCGATCCGGCCGTCGAATTCCTCCGGGCGCAGGTCGAAGACGTCCAGTCCCGCCTGGTCGAGGTCGAAGGTGCCGAGGTCGAGGTCCCAGTCGAAGGTGCCCATGCCGTTCATGGCAAGCCGCTCCCCGGGGCCGATCTCCGGGGCCGTCGGCAGACCCGTCGGGAAAGGCCCCACGCGGGGGTCGTAGCCGCCACCTGGTGGCCGCTTGCGTGCCGTCATGCACCTGCTCCGGGGTCGGGCGGCGGTCATCTGACCACATCCGCGAGGCGGGCCACACGGACCACCAGGATAGCTTTGGCATGATTTATCGCCATGAGGGACATTATCCAGCGTCCCACATTCCGCCACGGGGCCGCGCTTCCGCCTTCTGGGCGGCTCGTGCAGGTGGCTCGTACGGGCCGCTCGTGCAGGCCGCTCGTACGGGCCGCTCCTACGGGCGCTCGTACGGGACACTCAGTCGGGGCTCCGTGGGGATGCGCGTCAGGTGCGCGTGGACGACCGCGCGAGGGAGCCTCGCCGGCGGCGGTACGCCGTCAGCCGCGGGTGGCGCGTCTGCGGCGGACGACGAGCACGCCCGCGGCGGCGACCAGGACGCCGCCCGCCAGGATCTCCCGCGCGTTCGGGGCGGACACATCGCCGCCGAGGCCGGTTCGCACCGCGCCGGTCCGCACCGCGCCGGTCGGCTTCGTACCGGTGGACGTCGTACCGGTGGACGTCGTACCGGTGGACGTCGTACCGGTGGACGTCGTACCGGCCGCGACGGTCAGCGCGGCGGTGCCCCGCTGGCTCCCGCAGGTGAAGGTCACGTCGTACCGCGCGCCGGGCTTGGCCTCGCCGTCCACCGTGGCGGTGGCGACCTGCCCGGGCCCGTCGCCCTTGCCGAGAGTCACGTCGCCAAAGAGCGCCGGGGCCGAGGCGGTCGCCCGGCCGGCGCAGTCGGTGGCCGTGAGGGTGACCTTCCCGCCGGGCACGACGGTGGTCGGCGAGACACCGAAGCCGAAGGACGTGAGGTCGGAGTCGGCCCGCGCGGCGGGTGCGGCCAGGGCCAGCGCGAGCGCCGTTCCCGCGACGAGGGCGGCCGTTGTCCGTCCGGGGGCACGTCCAGAGCGCATGCGGTCTCTCCACGCACCGGGGCGGTCTGGCGACCGCTCATGGGGGGACCGGCACGCTCCCCACCCAACCCGGCGCCGTCGCTGTCCGCCTTCCCTGCCGCCGCCTCCGGCCGCCCGGCTCCTCCCAACCCCCGTACCGCCGCGCCCTCTTGTCCCCGCCCGCCCCGTCCCCGGCCTCCGACCCATCCGGGTGACACCCCACCCCGTCGGCCGGGCGGCACCCCCAAACACCCGATGGGCCATTCGGCCGCCGTCCCCGCACCGCGCGGAACGCGGTTCCCCAAGGCCGCCGCGAGGTGCCCTGGCCCTGCGCAAGGCAGTGTCGTGAGGGGCCTGGGGCCGTGTTCGATGTACGGCTGCCGCCACGGGGGCGCGACCAGCCACGACGCTCCCGCACGTCACCACCCGCCCCGGAGAGGCATTCCGGTCGGTCCCCGGACCACCAGCCGGTGGGGGCCGGTCGCGCAGTTCCCCGCGCCCCTACGGGGCACGTCCCGGCCCGGATCGGTGAGCCGATCCCTCCAGGGGCCCGGCGCCGCGTTCGATGTGCGGCTGCCGCCGCGCAGGCGCGACCAGCCACGACGGTCCCACAGGTCACCACCCGCCCCGAAGGGGCATTCTGGTCGTCCCCGGACCACCAGCCGGTGGGGGCCGGTCGCGCAGTTCCCCGCGCCCCTACGGGGCACGTCCCGGCCCGGATCGGTGAGCCGATCCCTCCAGGGGCCCGGCGCCGCGTTCGATGTGCGGCTGCCGCCGCGCAGGCGCGACCAGCCACGACGGTCCCACAGGTCACCACCCGCCCCGAAGGGGCATTCTGGTCGTCCCCGGACCACCAGCCGGTGGGGGCCGGTCGCGCAGTTCCCCGCGCCCCTACGGGGCACGTCCCGGCCCGGAGCGGCTGCCGCCGCGTAGGCGCGACCAGCCACCACGCCCCCGAAGGTCACCGCCCGCGCCCCTGAGACGGGAGCCGTCAGGCGGTCGGGGTGAGGACGGACAGGACGACGAGGCCGGGCCGGGAGCGGGCCGGGGCAGGGGGACCGACCGCGGGAAAGCGGTCGACCAGGGCGTCGAAGACGCGATACGCGCTGGCCTCGTCGCGCGCGGTGATCAGGACGTGCACCACACCAGGTTCCCGAAGGTCTTCCCAGTCCTCTGCCATCACCGGCTCCTTCCGCCGTGGATCGGTCCCCCGGACAGACAACGCGCCGTGGGCGCGCAGTTGCGGGCGCCGGCGCGGTTCACTCCCACGGGAGCGCGCGCGGGGGCGTGCGGCATAGGCGCGCGATGACCGGGTACGTGTCGTGACCAGTCGGCGAGGATCACGAAGAGGCCCTCGCCAGGACCTTCGGAGGCAGCGATGACCAACCCCGTGCCCGAGCCCTTCCCGACGCCGGGGCCCGATCCGTTCCCGTCGCCGGTGCCCGGTCCCACCCCCGGCCCGGGTCCGGTCCCGGTGCCGGATCCGACGCCGACACCTCCGGGACCCGAGCCGGTGCCTCCCGGCCCGGCGCCCGACCCGGTGCCGCCGACGCCTGAGCCGAGTCCCGCGCCGCCCCCGCCGCCGCCGTCGATGTACTGAGCAGCGCCGCCGCACCGCCGGTCGCCGGGCCGGACGCGCAGCAGAAACGATAATTCTGCCGCGTCGGGCCCGGCCGCGGGCGACAACCGTGGATCACGCACGGTGCCGCTGCGCCTGTTGATACGAAAGAGGGGACGCCGAGGAACCGGTTCGGCCCGTCGGCTCCCCGATGGCTCACCCTTGTCCGCGGATGTCAAGGCCCCCTTGGCGGGGCCACCTTGTTACCGCACCCTGGGGTGCGGAAGTTTTCGCGGGTGGGGATGATCCGGCAGTGGCGTGAGTGAAACCGGTGATGGACATGGAAGACGACAGGGCGGGGCGGCGGGCAGCGGACGGGGAGCGTCGGTACCGGCCGGACCGCGCGGCGACGGCGGTCGCGGCACCCGAGTCCCGAGGCGGCGGCCAGGAGCCGCCGGATGTGATCGACGTGGTGTTCTCCGTGCCGGGGCCCGAGGACACCGGCCGCGCGGCGGCCGCAGGACCCGGTGGCGGGCCCGGCCGACGTGAACGGCTGCGCGAACGCCCGCTGTTGCTCGGCGCCATGTCCATCGCCGCGGTCGCGGTGGCGGCGGTGATCGCCTGGCAGGTGTGGCCGCAGTCGCCCGGCGCGACGGCGCCCGACCGGCCGGCTCCCCCGCCCTCCAGCACCCGGCCGCTGACCAGCGGCGGGATATCCGGCCACGCGGCCGGACCGCTGCCCTCGGCCGGCGGCCACACCGGCCGGGCACCGGCCGCCGACGGCGATCCGACCCGTCGGGCCACGCCACCGGCGGGGCCGTCAGCGATGCCCGGAAGCGGAGCGGAAACCGGGACCGGGCACGGGAACGGCTCCCCCGCGCCGGGGTCGAGCGTGACCGGCGCGCCGCCCAGCACCGCCCCCAGCGACTCCCCCGCGCCGAGCGCCACGGCCCCAACTCCCCGCACGCTCCATGCGGGTGACAGCGGATCGGATGTGACCGATCTTCAGCGGCTGCTGTTCGCGCAGGGATTCACCTATGTGTCGCCCACCGGGGTGTACGACGACGCCACCGTGCGCGGCGTGACGCAGATTCAGCGGGACCGCGGAATCACCTGTGACCCCACGGGTGTCTATGGTCCCTGCACTCGCGCCGCATTGGCCCCGTAACCGCTTTCCGCACGGTCTCGCCCCGGTACGCCCCCGCTGTGCGCCTTATACGCCCCGCGTATTCCCCTCGTTCTCCGGGAATTCGATTCGATCATTTTCCGGTCATTTTCCACCACGCGGACGATCGATCCTCACCATGGTCGAGAAAATCGCAAATCCGAGCGATGATTCATCATTCAGGTCGATAATCCTTTCGCGCCGTGCTCATGTCATTCAGAAAACTCGCAGGTGGGAAGGGTCGGGCAGGCG
The DNA here is from genome assembly GCF_044753885.1 of Streptomyces sp. NPDC093221. Lineage (NCBI taxonomy): Bacteria > Bacillati > Actinomycetota > Actinomycetes > Kitasatosporales > Streptomycetaceae > Streptomyces > Streptomyces sp. NPDC093221. The sequence goes on from NZ_JBIVOA010000004.1 coordinate 780,985, forward strand.
CGTCACGCCGTTCGGTGTCCCCTGCCTTCCGGCCACCTCCGCAGAATGGTCACAAGTCCTCCGCACCGTGCCCCACGATGGTCCCCGTAATTGCGGCCGGGATTCGGCCGCTGCCAGTTGGAAGACGCTGAGCCGATTCATGCCGTCTTCCGGGGGAGGAAAACTATGGGCAGAGCATTGCGTGCTGCCGCTCTGAGTTCAGCGGCGGTTCTCGTGGCCCTGGGGGTGGCACCGAGCGGGGCGCAGGCCGCGACACCGCCCCGTATCGATCTGAGGGTGCTGGTCGTCGACGACGGCGGACCGGCGACACAGGCCATCACCGCGGAACTCGACGGGGCGGGGACCCCGTACACGAGGATCGATCTCAACCAGGCGGGCCGGCCGACCATCAACGCCGCCTACCTCAGCGACACCGTGAGCGGCCGGGCACGCGCCAAGTTCCAGTCGGTGGTGCTGCCCAACGACAACCCGTTCGGGGCGGGTTCCGCCGAGATGGCCGCACTGGCGGCGTACGAGACGGACTTCGGCATCCGCCAGGTGGACGCGTACACCTACGCCCAGCCCGGCGTCGGGCTGAACTACGCGCAGGATCCGGGGTACATCGGCCAACTCGACGGCATTCAGGGCCAGGTGACGGCGCAGGGCACCGCGGGCGACTTCGGTTACCTCAAGGGCGCGGTTCCCTTCGAGGACAACGACCCGAACGTGGCCGAGAGTTACGGCTTCCTCGCGACGCCGCTGGCGACCCAGGCCGCCGGGGCGACCTTCACCACGCTGGTCGACGCGCCGATTCCGGACAGTTCGGCGCGCGGTGTGCTGGTCGGGCAGTACAACCACGACGGGCGCAGCGAGTTGGTGCTGCCGTTCGTCTACAACCAGTACCAGCAGCAGTTCCGGCTGCTGGCGCGCGGGATCGTGGAGTGGATGACCCAGGGCATCCACCTCGGCGCCGACCGCAACTACTTCGAGGTGCAGGTCGACGACATCTTCCTGGCCGACGACCGGTGGAACACCACCCTCAACTGCACGCCCGGCGACGTGGACTGCCCGATCGGCACCGGTGAGGACACCGATCCGATCCGGATGACCGCGGCGGACGCGCAGTACGCCAAGCAGTGGTCGCAGGCGCACGGCCTCACCCTCGACTTCGTCTTCAACGGCGGCGGCAGCGAGGACTGGAAGGCCGACCACGACACCACCGTCGACCCGCTGGCCACCCAGCTCCTGGCCGACAAGAGCGCCTACCGCTGGGTCAACCACACGTATCTGCACCCCTTCCTCGGCTGTGTCCAGGACGTCAGCGTGGTGCCGTGGGTCTGCGGGACGGACGCCTCGGGGAATGTCCAGTGGGTCAGCAAGGCCGACATCACGGCCTCGGTGCAGGACAACCGCAACTGGGCCGCCTCGCACGGGCTGTCGCTGAACAACCAGGAGCTGGTGACCGGTGAGCACTCCGGGCTCAAGGTGCTGCCGCAGCAGCCGGTCGACAATCCGAACCTCGCGCCCGCGCTGACCCAGCTCGGCGTGAAGTACCTGGCCAGCGACAACTCCCGCGACCCGGGCCAGCGTCAGGTCGGTCCCGCGGTCACCGTGCCGCGCTTCCCGATGAACGTCTTCTACAACGCCGGTACGGCGCAGGAGGAGACCGACGAGTACAACTGGATCTACACCAGCTCCGCCCAGGGCGGCAGCGGCGCCTGCGCGACCTCGGGCAACTCCACCTGTCTGACCGCGCCGTTGGACACCGACACCGGCTACGCGTCGTACATCGTGCCGCTCGAGGCCAAGATCGACCTCGGGCACGTGCTGGGCAACAACCCGCGCCCGCACTTCATGCACCAGTCCAACCTCGCGGAGGGCCGCATCGCCTACCCGGTGCTGGAGCGCATCCTCAGCGACTACGCGTCGCTGTTCGCCGCCAGCACCCCGACCGTCAACCTGCGGACCTCGGACATCGCCACCGAGTTGCAGCGCAGGGCGGCGTGGGACACGGCGTGGAAGGGCGGCCAGGTGACCGCCTACCGGATCGGTGACGCGGTGACGGTCAACGCGCCGAGCGGTACGCAGATCACCGCGACGATGCCCGCCGGTACGCGCCAATCCCAACTGCTCGGCACGACCGCCTTCGGCAGCTCCTACGCGGGCAAGGTGTCCGGCTGGACCACGCCCGGCGTGCTCCAGAGCAATGTGTCGCTGACGCTGCCGTCCGGCGCGGTGCCCGCGCTGGTCAACCTGAACGTCTCGCTCGGGCCGATCACGATCAAGGCTTCCGTCGGCCATCTGCCGGTGCCCAAGGGCGTCGCCAAGGCCGTGCCCGTGGGACCGGGCGACCACACCAGGAAGTAGCACCGGGAAGTGAACCACCCGCGGGCGGGGCGTACTCGGCCCCGCCCGCGGTACCGGGGCGCCGCACGGTCACCGGCGCCCCGTGACACGAGAACGTCCAGGGGGGACACCATTTCCACGCACAGAATCTTCGGCGCACCGCCCTCGCGCACCGCGCGGGTGACATTGCTGACCGAGGGCACGTATCCGCACAGCCCCGGCGGGGTCAGCGTGTGGTGCGACCAGTTGGTCCAGGGGATGCCGGACGTCGAATTCTCGGTGATCGCGGTGACGGGCACCGGCCGCGAGACCCCGGTCTGGCCGCTCCCGGCGCAGGTCACCGGGCTCGACGTGGTCCCGCTGTGGGGGCAGGCGCCGGAGGGCAGGGCGCCGCGCGGCCGGGACCGCCGCGCGTTCCTCGCGGTGTGGGAACGCTTTCTGCGGGCGCTGCTGCACGAGGACGGCGCGGACGAGCCGCCGGCCCGCGGCGGCCGGTCCGCGGCGCCCGACGAGGACTTCGGACCCGCGCTGTACGCGCTCGCCGGGTGGGCGGGCATGGGCGCGCTGTCGGCCGGGCTGCGCTCGGAGGAGGCGGTGCGGACGCTGGTCCGGCTGTGGCGCCGCCCCGGCACGACCGTGTCGGCCGCGGTGCCGACCCAGGCCGACGCGCTCAGCGCCGTCGATCTGCTGGAGCACGCGCTGCGCCCGCTGGCCGTGGTGCCGCCGCCGGGTCAGGTCGCGCACGCCGTCAGCGGCGGGCTGGCCACGCTGCCGGGACTGGTGGCGCACGAGCGGTACGACACGCCGCTGCTGCTCACCGAGCACGGCGTCTACCAGCGCGAACGCTATCTCGGCTACCGCACGGGACCGTACCGCTGGCCGGTCAAGGCGCTGCTGCTCACCTTCTTCCGGCTGCTGTCGCGCGAGACGTACCGCAACAGCGCGCTGATCACGCCGGGCAACCGCTACAACCGGCGGTGGGAGGAGCACGGCGGGGCGGCGCCTGACCGGATCCGTACCGTCTACAACGGAGTCGATCCCGGGGCGTTCCCGATGGCCGGACCCGAGCCGGAGGTGCCGACGCTCACCTGGGCGGGGCGGATCGACCCGATCAAGGACCTGGAGACGCTGATCCGCGCCTTCGCGCTGGTCAGGGCCGAGATACCCGCCGCGCGGCTGCGGATCTTCGGCGGCACTCCGCGCGGCGGCGAGGCGTACCGCGAGCGGTGCGAGGCACTGGCGGCGACGGTCGGCGCGGCCGACGCGGTCACCTTCGAGGGCCGGGTGGACGACATCCGCACCGCGTACGCGGCCGGGCAGGTCGTGATGCTCTCCAGCATCAGCGAGGGCTTCCCCTTCACCCTCATCGAGGCGATGTCCTGCGGGCGGTGCACCGTGTCGACCGATGTCGGCGGGGTACGGGAGGCCGTGGGCGACACCGGTCTCGTCGTGCCCCCGCGCGATCCGAAGGCGATGGCGCGGGCCGCGGTCGAGCTGCTGCGCGATCCGGCGCGGCGCGCCTCGATGGGCTGGGAGGCGCGGCTGCGGGTCATCGACCAGTTCACGCTCCGTCAGACGATCGACGCCTTCCGGGGGATCTACACGGGACTGAGCCGGGTCGAGGACCGCGGCGCGCAGATCTACGGCGGTGTCACCTGGATGTCCCGTGTCTGGCGCGGGGGTTCAGCGGACGCCGAAGCTGATGGCCTGTCAACAGCCGCCGCTGAGAACGCCGATGACGCGACAGTCGTCGGTGTGCGGGCTGTCGGGGACGGCCGGTGAGCGGGCCGATGTCCCTGCTCAGCAGGGTCGCGGGCGGCGGTATGGCCGCGCTGCCCGAGCTGCCGCGCCCGCGCCGGGTGCCGTCCTGGGCGGTCGGCGACCCGGTCGCGGAGCTGGCGGAGCGGCTGTCGGCGGCGTGCTCGGCGGCCGTGCACCCCGACGAGATCGCGGCGGTGCTGGAGTCCGAGGGGCTGACCGACGAGCAGATCACCGGCCGCTACGGGCACCCGGACCTGTTCTCGCTCGCGCGGGAGCTGTTCGAGACGGTGCCGCGGCGCTTCCCCGAGCCCGAACCCGCCGACGACCCGTGGCAGGTCGACGTGTGGCGCTGCGTACTGCGTGGCCTGACCTTCGCGCTGCCAGGCGTCGCCTATGTGCTCGGCGGGCGCTGGGCAGGCGGCGACGACGGGCCGTTCGGGGTGTCCCGCGCGGTCGCCGCGTGGGGCGCGGCGGCGCTGTGCGGGTGGGGCTGGAACCAGGCGCTCGCGCACCGCGCGCACCTGCACCTGCTCGCCCAGCGACCGCGGGCCGCCGCGCGCTGCCTGGTCACCGGCGCGGCGGTCGGGGCCTGCCTGGCCGGCGCCGCCGCCGCGGCCGTCGCGGGCCCCGGCCATCTCTCCGCCCTCGCCTTCGCGGCGGGCCAGTCGGTGTACGTCGCGTCCGCGACCGTCCTGCTCGTGCTCGGCCGCGAGCGCTCCCTCCTCTATGTCCTGACGCCGCTCGCCGTCGCGGTCGCCTGCGGGGCCGGCGGCCTGCCGTCGCCCGCGGTCGCCGCCGTCCTGGTCGCCACCGCGGCGGCGGCCGGCGGGGCGGCCCTCGCCACCGCGCTGCGCACCGCCCTGACCGGCGAGCCGCCCGAGCGCGGGCCCGCCAAGCCGCCGCGCGCGCCCTGGCGCGAGCGTGTACGCGCCGACCGCGGCGCCCAACTGCGCGCTCGCGCAAGCCGGTTCGGCCGCAGTCGCGCCAAGACCGGCACGGACACCCGCACCACACCCGGCCGATTCGCCCGCAGGACAGCCGGCCGATTCGCCCGCAGGGCAGCCGGACCCGGCACGGACACCCGCACCGGGCTCGTCTCCTCGCTCCGGACCCTGCCGGAGGCGGCCCGGCTGCTGTGGCGGGCCGACGACGGCGTCACCGACGCCAAGGGCCTGTCGCCGTATCTGTCGCTGCCGCACGGGATGGCGGGGCTCGCGGGCGGCGCGCTGGTGGTCGCGGCGGCGCTCACCGGGGAGTTCGTGGCCGCGCTCACGGTGAGCATGGGCGTCGCCGAATGGCTGCTCTTCCGCTTCCGCAGCCGGTGTCTGACCGCACTGCGCGGGACGACCGTGCACGAGCGGCTGCTCGCCAGGTCGTGGCGCGTGCTGGCGGGCTGTCTCGCGCTCTACGCCGTCGCGCTGGCCGCGCTCGCGGCCGTCGAGGCGGCGGTCGTGCCCGGCGCCGCCGCCTGGAACCCGGCGCACCTGTCGGTGCTGCTGGCCCTCGGCGGCACGCTGTGGCTGTCGCTGCTCCTCCAGTCCTGCGGCCGGGCGTGGACGGGGAGTTACGTGCTCGCCGCCGCCGTCCTGACGGCCGTCGCGCTGCTGGCGGCGCACACCGCGACGGCCGGGACCGTACTCCGCCTGGTCTGCGCGGGAGCCGCCGCCGTCCTGCTCACGGCGGCCTTGACGATGACCGGCCGCGTGACCACCCACCGCTGACCCCGCGTCCGCGGCGCGCACACCCGCGCCCCACACCACCGACCTCCGACCTCACCACTCCAACCGACCCTCCGCAGAAGGAGATTCATCCGTGTCCACCGAGACACCCGTCGCCGTCACCGGCGCGGAAGGCTTCATCGGCTCGCACCTGGTGGAGGCGCTGGTCGCCTCCGGGCGCCGCGTCCGCGCGATGGTGCAGTACAACTCGTTCTCGTCCCACGGCTGGCTCGAAGTGCTCGCGCCCGACGTGCTGGACCGGGTCGAGGTGGTCCTCGGCGACGTCCGCGACTCCGGTTCCGTACGGGATCTGGTCGCCGACAGCGACACCGTCTACCACCTGGCCGCGCTGATCGCGATCCCGTACTCGTACCGCGCGCCGCGCAGCTACGTGGACACCAATGTGTCCGGCACCCTCAACGTCCTCGAAGCCGTAAGGGAGTTCGGCGTCCCGCGGCTGGTGCACACCTCCACCAGCGAGACGTACGGCACCGCGCGGACCGTGCCGATCACCGAGGACCACCCGATCGTCACGCAGTCGCCGTACGCCGCGTCGAAGGCGGGCGGGGACCGGCTGGCGGACAGCTACCACGCCAGCTTCGAGACGCCGGTGGTGACACTGCGGCCGTTCAACACCTTCGGGCCGCGGCAGTCGATGCGCGCGGTGATCCCGACGGTGATCGGCCAGGTCGCGGCGGGCGAGCGGGAGGTGACGCTCGGGGACCTGCGGCCGACCAGGGACTTCAGCTACGTCAAGGACACCGCCGCGGCCTTCGTCGCGGTCGGCACCGCGCCCGCCGAGAAGGTGGTCGGCCGGACCTTCAACGCCGGTACGGGCGGCGAGATCTCGGTCGGCGACCTGGTGCGGCTGATCGGCAAGCTGATGGACACCGAGCTGCTGGTGCGCGAGGACGCGCAGCGGCTGCGGCCCGCCGGTTCCGAGGTCATGCGGCTGGTCTGCGACGCGACCCGGCTGCGCGAGGCCACCGGCTGGCGACCGGCCCACAGCCTGGAGGACGGGCTGGCGCACACCATCGACTTCTTCCGCGACCCGGCCCACCTGGCCCGTTACAAGACCACCGCGTACAACGTCTGACGCCGCCTCATCAGCGCTGCGCCGGGCACCTGTTGACCACTTTCATCGCAGCAGAGAACCGCTGACATCCAACCGCAGGGGGGACCACCATGCACGCAGTCATTCTCGCCGGGGGCAAAGGCGTGAGGCTCCGGCCGTACACCACCGCACTGCCCAAGCCACTGGTGCCGATCGGCGACAGCCACGCGATCCTGGAGATCGTGATGCGCCAGCTCGCGGGCTTCGGCTTCCGCCGCTGCACCATCGCCATCGGCCACCTCGGCAACATCATCCGCGCGTACGTCGGGGACGGCTCCCAGTGGGGCATCGAGGTCGACTACGTGACCGAGGACAGTCCGCTGGGCACGATGGGGCCGCTGCTCACGATGATCGACCAACTCCCCGAACACTTCCTGGTGATGAACGGCGACGTGCTCACCGACCTCGACTTCTCCGCCGTTCTCGACCAGCACCGGGGCACGGGCGCGCCGCTCACCATCGCCACCTACGCCCGTACCGTGAACATCGACTTCGGGGTGCTCAGCACCGACGACGGGCGGGTGGTCGCCTTCACCGAGAAGCCGAGCATGGACTACCGGGTGTCGATGGGGGTGTACGGGGTCTCCCGGAGCACGCTCCTGCGCTACACCCCCGGTCTGCCGCTGGGCTTCGACGAGGTGGTGCTCGATCTGCTGGCCGCGGGTGCGCAGCCGCGGGCCTTCGACTTCGACGGCTACTGGCTCGACATCGGCCGCCCCGACGACTACGACCGGGCGAACGCCGAATTCAGCAGCCGTCGCGGCCTGTTGCTCAAGGGGGCGTGAGGGGCCATGACGCGGACGCGGATTCTCGTACTGGGCTGTGGCGGTTTCCTGGGCTCCCGGGTGACCGCGCGGCTCCAGCGGACGCCCGGGGCGCGGATCCTGCGCGGCGGGCGGGGCGCGGGGGACGGCGCCAAGGGCGGTACGCGGGGCGGTCCGAAGGGCGGCGCCGGACTCGATCTGGCGGCCGACCTGGCGACCGTGCCGGTCGATGTCCTGGCCCGGCGGCTCGCCGCGCTGGCCCCCGACGCGGTGGTCGACTGCGCGGGCGTGGTGGCGGGCCGCGCCAGCACGCTGTGCGCGACCAACGCGCGGGGGCCGGCCGCGCTGTGCGAGGCGATGGCGCTCGCCACGCCGTCGGCGCGGCTGGTGCACCTGGGCTCGGCGGCCGAGTACGGACCGGCGGAGCCCGGCGCCGCACTGGCGGAGTCGGCGCCCGCCCGGCCGGAGGGCGTCTACGGGGCGGCCAAGCTCGCGGGCACCCTCGCCGTGACCGGCTCGGGCCTCGACGCGGTGGTGCTGCGGGTCTTCAACCCGGTCGGCGCCGGCTCGCCGACCTCCGGGCTGCCCGGCAGGCTGGCCGCCGCCTTCCGCGAGGCGCCGCGCGAAGGGGTGGTGCGCACCGGCAGTCTGGCCGCGTACCGCGACTTCGTCGCCGCGGACGACGTGGCGGACGCGGTGGCCCTCGCGGTGGCCGCGCCCGGCTCGGTGCCGCCCGTGGTCAACATCGGTTCGGGCGAGGCGACCCAAGTGCGCACGCTGGCGGCGGAGTTGGCCTCGGTCAGCGGCTTCACCGGCCGGCTGGAGGAGTCGGGGCGGGGCTCGGAGCGCTCGGCCGGGGTGTCCTGGCACCAGGCGGACATCACGCTCGCGGCGTACGCGCTGGGCTGGCAGCCCACGCGGACGCTGCGGGACGCGCTCACCGCCCTGTGGGCGGCGGTGCCGGGCGAGCCGGTCAGGATCTCACCGTGAGCCATGGCTCCCCCGCGCCCTCCGCGGGCTCGCTGCTCGTGCCGCTGTACGTCCACCCGGCGGTGGACCCGGCCGCGTGGCGGGCCCTGGAGGACGCGGCACCGGCCCTGTACGGGGTGGTGCTCAACGCCGCGGACGGTCCCGGCGACCGGCCGGACCCGGTGTACACGCTCGCCGCGCGGCGGCTGCGGGAGGCCGGGGCGCCGGTGCTCGGCTATGTCGACACCGACTACGCGGCCCGCCCGGCGCACACGGTCTACCGCGATCTGCGCAGGCACCGGGCCTGGTACGCCACCGACGGCGTGTTCTTCGACCGGGTGGCGTCCGACGCGCGGCGGATCCCGTACTACCGGTGGCTGGCCAGGACGGCCCGGCTCTGCGGGGCGCGGACGGTGGTGTTCAATCCAGGGGTGCACCCCGATCCCGGCTACGCCCGTCTCTGCGACCTGCTCGTGACCTTCGAGGGGACCTGGGACGACTACCAGGGCGCGGGCGTGCCGCGCTGGACGGCCGGGCATCCGGCCGAACGGTTCTGCCATCTGGTGTACGGGGTGCCCGACGGTCTCGCGGGGCGGGCGGCCCGGCTGGCGGCGCTGCGCGGTGCGGCCGTGCGCTGCGCGGTCCCCGGTCTGCCGCCCAATCCGTGGCGGACCGCGCCCGTCCCGATCGGAGGAAACGTATGACCGCCCGCCGTACGGCGCTGAATCTCACCGTGCGCACGGTGACCGCCGCCCTGCTGCTCGTGCTGGCGGCCTGCTCGTCGTCGGGCGACGGGGACGGTGGCGGAGGGGGAGGTACGGACGGCGGGGGCACGGCGGGCGGCAGTCCCTCGGTGACCGCGTCCGGGCCCGCGAAGGGCGCCGCGTCGAGCCCCGCCACGACCGGCCCGGCGAGCGCCCCGGAAGGTACGCCCACGCACGCGGCGACCGGGCGGGTCGCGCCCGCGTACTGGCATCCGCGCGCCCGCACTCCCTGGCAGTGGCAGCTCAGCGGCACGGTCGACACCTCGGTGGACGTACCGGTCTACGACATCGACGGCTTCGAGAACGGCGCCGAGGTGGTCAGGACGTTGCACGCGGCCGGGCGCAAGGTGATCTGCTACATCAACGTCGGGGCGTGGGAGTCCTTCCGCCCCGACAGCGGGAAATTCCCCGCGTCGGTGCGCGGCGAGGGCGACGGCTGGGACGGCGAACGCTGGCTGGACATCCGCCGGGTGGACGTCCTGCGCCCGCTGATGGCCGCCCGCTTCGACATGTGCCGCGAGAAGGGCTTCGACGCGGTGGAGCCCGACCTGATGGACGGCTACGCGAACACCACCGGCTTTCCGTTGACGGCCGCTCAGCAGATCACGTACAACCGGATGATCGCCGACCTGGCGCACGAGCGTGGGCTGGCCGTCGGTCTGAAGAACGACGTCGGCCAGGTGGCCACGCTCGTGCGGTACTTCGACTTCGCGGTCAACGAGGAGTGCGCGCAGTACGACGAGTGTGCGCAAATGGCGCCGTTCATCGCGGCGGACAAGCCGGTCTTCCACGTCGAGTACAAGCTGAAGTCCGGTCAGTTCTGCTCTCAGGCGAGGAAGTTGGGGCTCAGTTCGATGGTGAAGCACCTTTCGCTGGACGCGTGGCGCGATCCCTGCTGAGCGGTCGGGCGACGGCGCTCAGATCATCCGCCACAGGTGGTCGGCGCTGCCGTTGTCGGTCCACTGGGTGACCTGGGCGGCGTCGGCCTGCGACATGCCGTCGACCGCGAGGACCTTGCCCGAGCGGACGTTGACGATCTTCTTCCAGCCGTCGCCGTTGTCGACGATCCGCCACAGGTGGTCGGGCGTTCCGTTGTCCTGGTACTGCTGGACGTGGGCGCCGTCGTCGAGGCTCTGGTCGTGGACGGCGAGCGCTTTGCCGCTGTTGCGGTTGATGATGCGTACGGTGCCGTCGCCGTTGTCGAGCACGGTCCAGACGTGGTCGGCGGTGCCGTTGTCGGCGTACTGGGTGACCTCGGCGGTGTCGGCGCGGGACATGCCGGAGACGGCGAGCACCTTGCCGGAGTTGCGGTTCTGGATCCGGCACCACACCACGGTGGACACGGCGGGTTTCAGGAGCAGGGCCAGCGCGCCGCCCACCACCGGGCGGGCCTGGAAGCCGCGTTGGGCGGCGCTGGCCACGGTGTACCAGTCGCTGAACGGGACGCGCTGTCCGGTGGTGTCGGCGTAGGCGTAGACGCCGTTGACGAGCAGGTCGCGGACGCCGGGCCGGTCGGCGAGCCAGGCCGCCGTCCACAGTTCCCAGTCGGCCTTGGTGTAGTCGTTGCGCGGGTCGAGTTCGATGCCGTAAGTGCCGGCGTGGGAGGCGTACCAGTTGGCCTCCTGTTCGGCGAAGCCGACCGGGACCAGGTCGAGGCCGAGCAGCCGGTCGGGGAAGCCGTTGTACTTCAGGCTCCAGGTGCCGTCCTGGTCGTAGGCCAGTTTGAGGTGGGTGCCGGAGGAGTCCTGGGCGAGGGTGGTCCACTGGCTGAGGTAGCCGCGGGAGACCGAGCGGTAGCGGGCGGCGTCCGCGGTGTTGCCGGTGGCGGCGGCGATGACGCCCATCGCGCCGATGCCGACCATGCCCTTGAGCGCGAGGTTCGCGCTGTGCGCGATGAAGCCGGTGAAGTCGTCGGTCTGGTTCTGGTAGCCGGGGTCGAGGGTGTTGGCGACCAGGTACTCGGCCCAGCGGCGCAGCACCGCGTAGTGGGCGGCGGCGTATGACGCGCCGTCAGCGGTGGGCAGCCGCTGGACGATCGCCGCGACCATGATGAGCATGTTCGCGGACTCCTCGACCGGCATGCTCTCCTCGTTGCCGTCGGCGCGGCCGAAGGCGTTGGGGTAGGTGCCGAGGTCGTGCGGTGCGAAGTCCTGTGACCAGCCGCCGTGTTCGACGTAGTGGAAGAGCGGTTCGAGCACCAGTCGCAGGTAGGCCGGTGAGAGGTAGAGGTAGGCGGGGAAGGCGGGGTAGATCACGTCGACGGTGGACATGTCGCCGTTGGAGGAGATCTCCTTCAAGAACGCCCAGGGGCCGCCGTCGCGGTCGACCAGTTCGGTGCCCGCGACGGCCTGGCGCAGCGCGAGGGCGCAGACGGCGGCGTAGTGGTCGCCGGTGCTTCCGCCGCCGGCCGCGGTGACCGCGTCGTCGTGGATCTTCTGGTCGAGGGCGGTCGCGGCGGTCAGCGCGGCGCCGCGGTCGGCGTCGAACCAGTCCACCATCGCGGTCCAGGAGCTCCAGTAGTGCGTCCACCACGGCTGGAGTTGTGCGCCGAGGTGGGTGACGGCGGGGGTGCGGACATGGCCGAGGACGACGGTGAACTCCGCCGACGGTGTAGCGGAGTCGACGGTGCCGAAGTCCCGGTTGAGGCCGAGCACCGGCCATCGGTCGTTGATCGCGCGCGGCTTGGCGGTGTCCACCGAGCCGTCGAGCCGCCCAGTGGCCGCCGAGGCCGCGCGCACCACGGTGTCCTGGCCGATCTGATGGGTCACCGCGCCGCCGGTGGCGGTGGCCAGCACGAGCCGTCCCCAGGACGCCTGGTCGCCGCTCTCCTGAAGGACGCCCGGGGTGGCGGGCTCCGCGCTGAGCACGGTCATCCGGCCGGTGGTCGTACGGTCCCACGTGATGGGCGTGGCGACGTTGTTGTGCACCCACTCACCGGAGGCGTCGAGATGGACGTCCACGGTGTGGGAGCGGCCGTCGTTGCTCGCGGCCCGCACGGTGACGTAGCTGAGCGGTACGCACTGGCGCTGGAGATCGCCGACGTCGACGGGTGAGAAGAAGGTGACGGTGAGCGTCACGCCGCCGCCGCTGAGCTGGTAGACCGAGCGGGTGGCGGTGAGTTGCAGCGACACCTGCTGCATGGTGGTGAGCGCGGGGCCGCCGGGCAGCGCGGGGTTGCCGAGGAAGACGTACGCCGCGCCGTCGATCCGTGCGAGGCCGCACAGCGCGGTGACGTGGCCGGTCCAGAAGGCGGGCCAGGTCCCCGCGAGGTTGTCGGCGGGCAGCCAGGTCGACAGGTACGGCGAGCGGACGGCCAGCGGTACGGCGGGCGGGCGCAGCGGGCTGAAGGTGGAGGCCGCCGCCTGGGCGGCGTGCGGGGCCGCGCCCGGAACGGCCGCCGCGGTGACGGCGTTCGCTGTGGCGGCTTGTGCGGGCACGGCGGCGAGCCAGCCGCCGGTGGCCGCGGCGGCGGTCAACGCGCCGCTCCAGCGCAGGAGTTCGCGGCGTCCGGGGCGGGCGTGCGGGGTCGCGGAGTCGTCGGGGGTCACGGGGGTCCGTCCTCAGAGGTGGGGGGAAGGAGAGCGGAGCGGGGGTGGGGGGAGCCGGGGGCTCAGCGCAGTTGCCACAGGTGGTCGGCGGTGCCGTTGTCGTCGTACTGCACGACCGGCGCGCTGTTGGCCGTCGACATCAGGTCGACGCCGAGCACCTTTCCCGAGTTCTTGTTGCGGATGCGGTACCAGCCGTCGCCGTTGGCCACGAGCTGCCACAGGTGGTCGGCGGTCCCGTTGTCGTCGAACTGCACCACCTGGGCGCTGTTCGCGGTCGACATCAGGTCCACGCCCAGCATCTTCTGCGAGTTGAGGTTGCGGATGCGGTACCAGCCGTCGCCGTTGTCGACGAGCTGCCACAGGTGGTCGGCGGTGCCGTTGTCGTCGAACTGCACGACGTGGGCGCTGTTCGCGGTCGACATCAGGTCGACGCCCATGACCTTGTTGGAGTTCTTGTTCCAGATCCTCAGGTAGTCGCCTGCCGGTGCCCACGGGGTGCCGTTGGGGGTGGCGGTGGGGAAGGCGGAGATCCGCAGCCGGGCGGCGCCCATCGGGATCAGCGTGACGGTCTCGACGGCCGCGGTGCTGCGGGCCGGGCTGGTCTGGAGCGGGTTGACGACCTGCTGTCCGTCCGCCTTCCACTCCGCGATACGGCGGGCGGGCACGGTGATCCGTACCGGCGTGCCGTCGTGCGTGAAGGGGTTGGCGGCCAGCGAGCCGCCCGACTTGGTGAAGGACGGGGACCCGGAGTCGAGCGCGAGCCCGTAGTTCCAGGGTGTGGTGGCGTGCACCTCGTACTCGGGGAACTCGGCGTTGCCCGCGTACTGCACATAGTTCTCACCGATGTTCAGCGCGTACGTGAGCGGTCCGTGGTCGACGGAGACGGCGCCGTGGTTGGCGGACCAGGTGCGGACGGTGGTCTGCTGCGGGAGCTGGACGGTGACGGTGTCCCCGCTGTTCCAGGTGCGGCTGATCTTGGTGAAGGCGGGTCCCGAAGGGGCTCTGACCGCTTGGCCGTTGACGGTGACGCGCGGGGCGGAGCACCAGCCGGGGACCCGCAGGTACAGCGGGAAGGCCAGGGCGCGCGGTGCGGTGATCTTGAGCGTGACCGTGTCCGCGAAGGGGTAGTCGGTGGTCTCGGTGATGGTGACCGAGGTGCCGTCGGCGACCTTGGCCGTGACGCTGCTCGGTGCGTACATCGCGGCGGCCAGGCCGTTGTCGGGGGTGGCGAGCCACAGCTCCTCGGTGAAGTACGGCCAGCCCATGCCGTAGTTGTGCGGGCAGCAGCGGTACTGGTCGACGCCCGGCTGGAAGGACTGCATGGCGAAGCCGTTCTGGAACTGCCCCTGCGTCTTAGGGGTGTTGTTCAGATCGACGCTGTTGGCGCTGGTGATGTAGTGCACGCCCTTGCCCGCCGGGTCGAGGGCCGCGGGCAGTGAGTTGAAGGCCAGGTCCTCGCAGCGGTCGGCCCACAGCGGGTCACCGGTGATCCGGGCCAGCAACTGGTGGCTGGCCATGAACTCCACGATGCCGCAGGTCTCGAAGCCCTGCCGGGGGTCGCCGAAGCCGGGTCTGGCGTTCTCGTCGCCCGCGAAGCCGCCGCCGGGGAACTGGCCGTAGGCGGACATCACCGCGGTGTAGTTCTGGTAGGCGGCCTGGGTGAGGGCGTTGGACGGCGAGCGGAGCGCGTACTGCGCCGGTTCCCTGAAGCCCTGGGCGATGTTGACGTTGTGCAGCGACGGGAGGTTGTTGACCCAGTTGGCGCCGCCCGCGTGGATCTTGTCGGCGAGGTCGAGCAGATAGCTCTCGCCGGTGCGGTTGTAGAGCCAGAAGACGCTGTCCAGGCCGTCGCCCCAACGCACCGACACCCAGCTCTGGTTGAAGGCGCCGGGGCCCTGGGCGTTCATGTAGCGGAAGAAGGCGGACAGCAGCGGGATGATCCTGGTGTCCCCGCTGTACTCCTGCCAGTTGCGCAGTGCCCAGGTCAGCGGGAGGAACGGCCAGAAGTCGGGGCCGCCGCCGAGCGAGGTGCGCAGGGCCGTCGGGCCGAAGAAGCCGTCGGACTGCCGGGTGGCCACGATGGCGTCGATCCAGCGGCGTACGGCGGCCAGCGCGGTGGCGTCCTGGGTGAGCACGGCGAGGTCGACATAGCCGCGCAGCCAGTACGGCACTTCCTCCCAGCCGGCGCGGTCGGGGTGCGCCCAGCCGCTGTTGTCCATGGCGAGGAAGTGCGAGATGTCGGCATACCGGCCGCACAGACCGGCGAGTTGGAGGCGCAGTTGGCCGTCGAGCCAGCCGCGCGCGGTGACGGCGCCGGGCGGCAGCCGCAGGAAGGCGGTGGGGGCCAGCGGTGCGGCGTTCGGCGCGTAGAGGCCGCCGCGGGCGGGGGCGACGCGGGCCGCGGCAGGCGTGGGGGCGGCCTGGGCGCCGCCCGCGAACCGCAGTTGGAGCCCTGCGGTGCCGGCGGCGAGTGCGGTGAGTGCGAACTGACGACGGTTCAGGGGCATGGGGGGTGGCTCCTGGTGGCTTCGGGTGGGGCGCTGCGGGGGCGCGAACCCTGGCGGCGACGGTCCTTCCAACGTTGGAAACGGCGGTGCCACCCGGAATGACAGCACGCAGGGATGGGCATGTCCAGAGCAGCGACAGAAGTCGTACGGGCCTGTCGGGGTTGTTGCCTGAGCACGGATCACAGCGGTGGGAAGCATTTTGGAAACATCGGGAACGACGGGTTGTCGAGGTGCCGCCGCGCGTATATAACGTTGTAAAGCCGAGGGAGGGAACGGGCGTTCCCACCCCCGGAGCGCCGCCATCTCCGCACGTCATACCGCCTCCTCGGGGAGCCCGGACCGGACCCCGGAAGCGCACCCGCCCCGGCACGGAGCCGGACCCACGTACGACTCGACGGCCGCTGCCGTCGCGACCAAGGAGTGTCGTGAGCATGACGAACCACAGAACCCGCGCACTGGCCGCCACCTGTCTGCTGCTGGCCACCGCAGGGCTGGCCGCCACCGGCTGCTCCAAGTCGGAGTCCAGTGACAAGGGCGCCTCCCCCTCCGGCTCGGACCAGGCGGCGCAGCAGCAGGTCACCACGGACCCGACGGCGTCCGGCGCGGGCTGCACCCTGACGGCGTACGGCGCCCCCAAGCTCGACCTGAAGAACGCGGTGGTGGGCTTCTCCCAGTCGGAGAAGGAGGACAACCCGTTCCGTATCGCCGAGACCCAGTCCATCAAGGACGAGGCCGCCAAGCTCGGCGTGAAGAAGCTGCTGACCACCGACGCGCAGTCCCAACTCCCCAAGCAGATCAGCGACATCCAGGACATGCTCGCGCAGGGCGCGCAGCTCCTGATCGTCGCGCCGCTCAACTCCGACGGCCTGGACCCGGCGCTGAAGGCCGCCGCCGCCAAGCACGTGCCGGTGATCACCATCGACCGGAAGATCAACGCCACGTCCTGCAAGGACTACGTCACCTTCCTCGGCTCGGACTTCGTCGAGCAGGGCAAGCGCGCGGCGGACGCCATGATCAAGGCCACCGGCGGCAAGGGCCAGGTCGCGATCCTGCTCGGCTCCTCGGGCAACAACGTGACCACCGACCGCACCAAGGGCTTCGTGGACGAGATCGCCGCCAAGGCGCCCGGCCTGAAGGTCGTCGCCCAGCAGACCGGTGACTTCACCCGTGACAAGGGCCAGCAGGTCATGGAGCAGCTCATCCAGTCCAAGCCGGGCATCACCGCGGTCTACGCGGAGAACGACGAGATGGGCCTCGGCGCGGTCACCGCGCTCAAGAGCGCGGGCAAGAACCCGGGCAAGGACGTCAAGGTCGTCTCGGTCGACGGCACCCGCAACGCCGTGCAGGCGATCGTCAACGGCACGTACAACGCGGTGATCGAGTCCAACCCGCGCTTCGGCCCGCTGGCCTTCGCCACCGCGCAGAAGTTCTACAGCGGCGAGGCGATCCCGGAGAACGTCATCATCTCGGACCGCGCCTACGACGAGTCCAACGCCAAGGCGTCGGTCGGCGGGGCGTTCTGACCTTCGGTCAGGAGGAACCGGTGGCGCGGCTCCCCCCGCGCCACCCCTCGGACAGGCGTACGGCGGGGTGCCTCCCCGCCGTACGCCGCACCATCGGCGGGTCGGCCCGCCGGGCTGTCGAGCCGGTGGGGGCGCCTGTAGCCCGTACGGCCACAGGGCCGCCGCCTGCCGGGCCGCCCCATTCGTAGAGCCTGCCCAACCCGTAGAGCCCGCCCAGCCCGTAAGAGCCCGCCCCACCAGTAGAGCCCGTACAGCCCGTCAGCCCGTCAGCCCGTAGAAGAGTTCCCGCTTCCCCGCGACCCCGGAAGGCCACGACCATGGCACCACCCGAAGCCGCCGCGGCCCAGTCCGCGCCGCCCGGTCCGCCGAGCCCGCCACCGGCGGCCGGGGCCGTACTGGAGGCCGTCCGCGTCAGCAAACGCTTCCCAGGCGTGGTGGCGCTCGACGACGTCTCCTTCACCCTGCGCGAGGGCGAGATCCACGCGCTGGTCGGGGAGAACGGCGCGGGCAAGTCGACGCTGATCAAGCTGCTCACCGGGGTCTACCGGCCCGACGACGGCGAACTGCGACTGGCGGGCGAGCCGATCGCCTTCCACCACCCGCACGAGGCGCAGCGGGCCGGGATCTCGACCATCTACCAGGAGGTGAACCTGGTCCCGCTGATGAGCGTGGCCCGCAACATCTTCCTGGGCCGGGAGCCGAAGAACCGCTTCGGGCTGATCGACTTCCCCCGGATGCACCGCGAGACCTCGGAACTCCTCGGCGGATTCGGCATCACCGCCGACCCGCGCCGCCCGCTGCACACCCTGGGCATCGGCACCCAGCAGATGGTCGCGCTCGCCCGCGCCGTCTCCGTGCGGGCCCGGGTGGTCGTCATGGACGAGCCCACCTCGTCGCTCGAACCGCGCGAGGTCGAGACGCTGTTCCGGGTGATCCGTGAGCTGCACGAGCGCGGCATCTCGATCCTGTACGTCAGCCACCGGATGGACGAGCTGTACCGGATCTGCGACCGCGTCACCGTCCTGCGCGACGGGCGCCTCGTGCACAGCGGCGACCTGGCCGACACCGACCGGGTGCGGCTGGTCTCGCTGATGCTCGGCCGGGAGATCGCCGAGGTCCGCAGGCACGGTGCCACCAGCTTCGGCGAGGGCCACACCGCCGAGCGCCAACCGGTGCTCACGGCCAGAGGACTGACCCGTCGTCACCTGCTGCACGACATCGGCCTGGACCTGCGGCCCGGCGAAGTGCTGGGCCTCGGCGGCCTGTTGGGCTCGGGGCGCAGCGAGACCGCCAAGGCGCTGTCCGGGGCGCTGTCACTGGACAGCGGCGAGGTCACCGTCGGCGGGCACACCGTGCGCCGCCTCACCCCGTCCGCCGCGATCAGGGCCGGGATCAGCCTGCTGCCCGAGGACCGCAAGGCCGAGGGCATCGTGCCGGGCCTCTCGGTCCGGGAGAACATCGTGCTGGCCGCGATGCCCCGGCTGTCCCGCGCCGGGATCGTGTCCCGGCAGCGGCAGGACCGGATCGTCGACATCTTCATGAAGCGGCTGCGGATCAAGGCCGCGGGCCCCGAGCAGAAGGTCGGCGAGCTGTCCGGCGGCAACCAGCAGAAGGTGCTGCTGGCCCGCTGGCTCTGCCTGGAGCCGAAGGTGCTGCTGCTGGACGAGCCCACCCGCGGCATCGACGTCGGCGCCAAGGCCGAGGTGCAGTCGCTGATCGACGACCTCGCGGGAGAGGGCCTGGCCGTCCTGCTGATCTCCTCCGACATCGAGGAGCTGGTCGAGGGCGCCGACCGCATCGTGGTGCTGCGCGCCGGAGCGGTGGCCGGTGAGCTGACCGGCGACGACGTCGAGGAGAGCGCGTTGCTCGCCGTACTGGCGGAGACCGGGGACGACGACAGCGCCGCCGCGCCGGACACCGACCCGGAACCCGCAGCCGCCGACCCGGAACCCGCAGCCGCCGACCCGGAGCCCGCAGCCGCCGACCCGGAGCCCGTACCCGCCGACGCAGAGCCCGCACCCGCTCCCGCGGCGGATTCCGGCTCCGCCACCGCGAAGGAGGACCCGCGATGACCTCGGCCCCGTACTCACTCCCGCGCGGCCTGGACCGGTCGCGGATCGCGGACTGGCTCCAGCGGTACGGCGTGTACGCCGCGGTCGCCGCGCTGCTGGTCTTCAACGGCGTCTTCACCGACCACTTCATGACGACGGACAATCTGCGCACGCAGCTCGTCCAGGTCTCCCCCGTCGTCATCGTGGCACTGGGCATGGCGCTGGTGATCGGCACCGAGGGCGTCGACCTGTCGGTGGGCTCCACGATGGCGCTGGCCAGTTCCGTGCTGCCGCTCTACCTCGGATACGGCCTGCTGCCCGCGCTGTCGGTGGCGCTGCTCGCCGGTGTGCTCGTCGGCCTGATCAACGGCTCGCTGGTGTCGCTGGTCGGGCTGCAACCCATCGTGGCCACCCTGGCGCTCTTCGTCGGCGGCCGGGGCCTGGCCCTGGTCATCGCCGACGGGAAGCTCAAGCAGATCGAGAACCAGAATCTGCTGGACCTCGGCACGAACAGCGTGCTCGGCGTCCCGATCGTCGTCCTGATCGCGGGCGTGCTCGCGCTGTTGGTCGCCTTTCTGGTGCAACGCACCACCTTCGGACGCCAGTTGGTGGCCATCGGCGGCAACCGCGCCGCGGCCAGGCTCGCCGGACTCCCCGTCAAGCGGGTGCTGATCGGCGTGTACGTGCTGTGCGGGGTGCTGGCCTCGCTCGCGGGTGTGCTCGCCACCGCGCGGCTGACCGCCAGCGACCCGTCCTCGCTGGGCAATCTGATGGAGCTGTCGGCCATCACCGCGGTCGTGGTCGGCGGCACCCCGCTGACCGGCGGCTCGGTACGCGTCCTCGGCACGGTGTTCGGCGCGCTGCTGATGCAGCTCCTGCACGCCACGCTCGTCACCCACAATCTGCACGACTCCACCGCCCAGATGGTCCAGGCGGGCATCATCCTCGTCGCCGTCTACGTCGCCCGGGAGCGTCGATCCCGATGAAAGCCCTCGTGAAAACAGCCGCCCCCGCTCCCGCGCTCGCCGTGGCCGGTGACGCGCCGCTGCCGGTGAGCGCGGAGTCCCGCCCCTCCGGGCGGCAGCGCGCCGCCGAACTCCTCCAGCGCCAGGGCGTCCTGGCCGTCCTCGTCCTGCTCTGCCTGATCTCGTCCTTCGTCTTCGACTCCTTCGCCACCCTCGACAACACGCGCGGCATCACCATCCAGGCGTCGTTCCTGTCGATCGTCGCGCTCGGCATGACGATGGTGATCGTCACCGGCGGCATCGACCTGTCGGTCGGCTCGGTCTTCGCGCTCGGCGGTGTACTGGCCGCGTGGGCCTCGCAGTACGGATTCCTGCCCGCGCTGCTGGTGCCGCTCGTGGTGTGCGGCGCGATCGGCACCTTCAACGGACTGCTGGTCGCGCGGGCCGGGATGGCCCCGTTCATCGTGACGCTGGCCTCGCTGCTCGGCGCGCGCGGGCTGCTGCTCGCGCTCACCCACGAGGGCGCCACCACCTATCTCGTGCCGCGCGGCTCGGCCTTCCAGGAGCTGGGCGGCGGCGCGGTGTGGGGCTTCGGCTACCCGGTGCTGATCGCGCTGGCCCTGTTCGGGGTCGGCGGCCTCGTGCTCCAGCGCACCTCGTTCGGCCAGGCGCTGTTCGCCGTCGGCGGCAGCGGTGACGCGGCGCTGCTGATGGGGCTGCCGGTGGCCCGTACGAAGGTGCTGGTCTATACGCTCAGCGGGCTGCTCGCGGGGCTGGCGGGCGCGTTGAACGCGGCCCGGCTGTCCTCGGGTGTGACCATCATCGGTGTCGGCATGGAGCTGGACGCGATCTCCGCGGTGGTGATCGGCGGCACGCTGCTGGTCGGTGGCGCGGGTTCGGTGTCGGGCACGCTGTGGGGCGTGCTGCTGCTCGGTGTGATCCAGAATCTGATCAATCAGATCGGTTCGCTCAACTCCTCCTACCAGTCGGTGGTCAGCGGCGGCTTCCTGATCGTGGTCGTCGTCGCCCAGCGCTATCTGTCGGCCGCCCGCCGGGGCACCTGACCGGGCCGGGAGGGGCCGTCCGCGATCCGCGGGACCGGCTCCAGCACACTGAGGCCGGAACCGCCGCGCCTCGCACGAGGTCGGCCGAGGGAAGGAACTCCGTGGGCGCCAGCCTGAAGGATGTCGCGCGACTGGCGGGCGTGTCCGTCAAGACCGTGTCGAATGTGGTGAACAACTATCCGCATGTCACGCCGGGGATGCGGGAGCGCGTGCAGCGGGCCATCGACGAGCTGGGCTACCGGCCGAATCTGACGGCCCGCCATCTCCGGAAGGGCCGCACCGGCATCATCGCGCTGGCCGTCCCCGAACTCGGCAACCCGTACTTCGCGGAGCTGGCCGGCGCCGTCATCGACGCCGCCGCCCGGCACGACTACACGGTGCTGCTCGACCACACCGCGGGCCAGCGCGAGAAGGAGGTGCTGGTCTCGCAGGGCTTCCGGGCCCATGTCATCGACGGCCTGATCCTCAGCCCGATCGAGCTGGAGGCCGCGGACCTGCTGGGCCGCATGGACGACGCGCCGCTGGTGCTGCTCGGCGAGCGGGAGTACGACGCCCCGTACGACCAGATCGCCATCGACAACGTGGCGGCGGCCCGTACCGCCGTACGGCACCTGACCGGCCTCGGGCACCGGCGGATCGCGTTCCTCGGCGCCCGCAGGGAGAGCGCCAGGCAACCGGCGCACCTGCGACTGCGCGGCTGGCGGGAGGAGTTGGCGGCGGCCGGGCTGCCGGACGACGACTCGCTGGTGGCCGCCACCGACGGCTACGGCCGCTGGGACGGCGCCGCCGCGATGAACGCGCTGCTCGACCGCGGCACCCGCCCCGACGCCGTGTTCGCGTACAACGACCTGATGGCGCTCGGCGCGATGCGGGCCCTGGTCGAGCGCGGGCTGCGGGTGCCGCAGGACGTGTCGGTGGTCGGCTTCGACGACGTCGAGGAGGGCCGCTTCTCGACGATCGCGCTCACCACGGTGTCCCCGGACAAACAGGCCATCGCACGGCTCGCCGTGGAGCGGGTCGTGGCGCGGCTGACCGGTACGCCGCAGATCAGGCCGGAGCGGATCACGCCCGGATACACGCTGGTCACCAGGGAGTCGACCGCGCCCAGAGCGGGGTGAGCGCGCCGCGTAGCGTTGTCCCCGGGGGGTCGGCCACCGGTGCCCGACCGTGGTCGCCCGTGGTCGCGCCCCCGGCCGGTTTCCCCGCCCGGTCTCCCCGTCGTCTTCTCGCCGCCTTGCCGCCGCCTTCCCGTCGTCGGACGCCCGCCGCGTCCGGCATCCGTCGCCCCGACCCCCTTTACGAGGACTGCCGATGCCCCGTCCCACCCCGCTCAGCGAACCCTTCGGCACCACTCCCGACGGGTGGCGAGTGGAATGCTGGCGGCTCAGCTCGGCCTCCGGGGTGAGCGCCGAGATCCTCACCTACGGCGGCGTCCTGCACGCGCTGCACGTGCCCGACCCGACGGGCCGCCCCGCCAACGTGGTGCTGTCCCTGCCCGACCTGGCGGCGTACGCCTCCGACACCCCGTACTTCGGCGCGCTCGTCGGCCGTTACGCCAACCGGATCAGCGAGGCCCGCTTCACGCTCAACGGCCGCCACTACCGGCTCCCGGACAACGACGGCGGCCACAATCTGCACGGCGGCCCCGAGGGCTTCGACAGCCGCGTCTGGCGGGCGGAGCCGCTGCCCGGCGCGCTGCGGCTGACGCTGCACAGCCCGGACGGCGACATGGGCTTCCCCGGCGCGATGGACGTCACGGTGACGTACGCGCTCGACGACGACGGGACGCTGTCGCTGGACTTCGAGGCGCGCAGCGACCGGCCGACGGTGGTCAACCTGACCAACCACGCGTACTTCAACCTGGGCGGGTCGGAGGCGAGGGACGGCGCCGAAGCCGCGTCGCGGATCGCGGGAGGCGACGTGCTGCGCCACACCCTGTACGTCGACGCCGACCGCTTCCTGCCCGCCACGCCCGAGTCCATCCCCTGGGGGCCGGAACAGGCCGTGGAGGGGACACCGTTCGACCTCAACGAGCCGCGCCCCCTCGGCGACGGCGTGCGGGACGCCGACCCGCAGATCAAGACGGCCGGAGGATACGACCACTGCTTCGTGCTGCGCGGCAACTGCGGCGGTACGGGCGAGGCCGTGGGCGAGCCGCGGGTCGCCGCCGTCCTCTCCGACCCCGACAGCGGCCGGGTGATGGAGGTGCGCACCACGCAACCGGCCATCCAGGTCTACACGGCCAACAAGCTCGACGGTTCGCTGACCGGCCCCGACGGGCGGACGTACCACGCGCACGACGCGGTGTGCCTGGAGACCCAGCACCTGCCGGACTCGCCGAACCACCCCGAGTACCCCTCGACCGAGCTGCGTCCCGACGAGGTCTTCCGCAGCCGCACCGAATTCCGCTTCCCGCACCTGGCGGGCGGCCGGTGACGAGCGCGCCGACCGCACCCCTGCTCGTCGTGGACGGCGCCAACGTCGTCGGCTCGGTGCCCGACGGCTGGTGGCGCGACCGGCGCGGCGCCGCCGAGCGGCTGCGCGACGCCCTCGTGCCGCTCGCCGCGTCCGGCCTCGCCGAGGACAGCGGCGCCCCGCCGTGGGCCCGCGGCCACCGGCTGGACATCGTCCTGATCGTCGAGGGCGCGGCGCGCGGCGTCGAGCCGGTACCCGGCGTACGCGTGGAGTCCGCCCCCGGCAGCGGCGACGACCTCATCACCGAGGTCGCCGCCCGCTCGCGCACCGCGGACCCCGACCGCCCGTGCCTCGTCGTCACCGCCGACCGTGGCCTGCGAGCGCGCGTCACGGAGGTCGGCGCGGCCGTCGTGGGGCCGCGGGCGGTCCGGCCACGCTGACGCCGGTGCCCCCGGGGGCGGGGCTCCGGTGACGCCGCGCTCGCCGGAAGGCCGTGTCCGATTTCCGCCAGCTCGGGGCGCCGGAGCCCTCGCATACTGGGACGCATGACAGTCGAGGACAGCAGATACGAGGCGGTGAGCAGCCGGGACGCGCGCTTCGACGGAGTCTTCTTCTTCGCCGTGGCCACGACCGGGATCTACTGCCGTCCGAGCTGCCCCGCGATCACCCCGAAGCGCGAGAACGTGTCCTTCTACGCGACCGCCGCCGCGGCCCAGGGCGCGGGCTTCCGGGCCTGCCGCCGGTGCAGGCCGGACGCGGTACCGGGTTCCGCCGACTGGAACGCGCGGGCCGACATGGTGGGCCGCGCGATGCGGCTCATCGGGGACGGCGTCGTCGACCGCGAGGGCGTCGCGGGCCTCGCCACCCGGCTCGGCTACAGCGCCCGGCAGGTGCAGCGGCAGCTCAACGCCGAGCTGGGCGCCGGGCCGATCGCCCTGGCCAGGGCGCAGCGCGGCCACACCGCGCGGGTGCTCCTCCAGACCACCTCGCTCCAGGCCGCCGAGATCGCCTTCGCGTCGGGCTTCGCGAGCGTGCGGCAGTTCAACGAGACGATCCGGGAGATCTACGCCGCCACCCCGACCGAGCTGCGCACGGACGCGCGCTCCGGGCCGGTGGGCGGGGCCGCCGGGGTGCCGCTCCGGCTGGCCTTCCGGGGCCCCTACGCCTCCGCGCGGGTCTTCGACTTCCTCGCCGCACGCGCCGTGCCCGGCGTCGAGGAGATCGTCGGCGCCCCCGGCAGCCGTACGTACCGCCGTACCCTGCGGCTCCCCCACGGCACGGGCATCGCCGAGGTCGCCGAGCGGCCCGGCACAGGCAATTGGCTGGACTGCCGACTCCACCTGGGCGATCTCCGCGACCTCACCACGGCCACCCAGCGCGTCCGCCGGCTCTTCGACCTCGACGCCGATCCGTACGCGGTCGCCGAACGCCTGGGCTCCGACCCGCGCTTGGCCCCGCTGGTCGCCGCCCTTCCCGGCCTCCGCTCCCCCGGCTCCCCCGACCCGGCGGAACACGCCGTCCGCGCCGCCCTGGGCGAAGGCACCGCGCCGTTCTCCCCGGCGCCCCTGGCCGCCTTGGTCGCCCGATACGGCACCCCGCTGAGCGCCCCCGACGGCGCCCTCACACACCTCTTCCCGCGGGCCGAGGACCTGGCCGAGGCCGACCTGGGCAGCCCGGCCGGCCGCTCCCCCGTCAGAGACCTCTGCCGCGCCCTCGCCGACGGCACGGTCACCCTCGACCCGGGCGCCGACCGCGACGCCGCCGAACGGTCCCTCCTGACCGTCCCCGGCATCACCCCCCTGACCGCGGCCCACATCCGCATGCGCGCCCTCGGCGACCCGGACGTCTTCCCCTCGACGGAGCCGGTGCCGCCCGGGACGGAGAGGTGGCGTCCGTGGCGGTCCTATGCGGCTCATTACTGGTGGGGGGTGGGAGGGGGAGGTCAGGGGTAAGGGGGGCGCCTTGCGCGGGCGCACCGCCCTTCCCCTCTCTTGCCGCCCCTCCGCCTCCCCGCGCAGCCGTACCGCAGGGGCGCAGGCTCTTGGGCGCAGCGGTGCCCGGCCGGGTGGGTCAGGGGTGGGGCTTGTTCTTGAGGTTGTCCCGGCGGAGCCGTTCTTCCTCGAAGAGGCGCATGAACTTCCGCATGTGCTCGTCCGGTTCGGGGTCGGGCTCCTCGTCCTCGTCGGTAAGGAGGCCCTGTTCGCGCAGTTGCTGGTCCTGGACCATGACGGGCGGGGTGGGGTCGGGGTCGGAGGGGCGGGGGCCCTCGGGGCCGTCGGGGCCGATGCGGATGAGGCGTTCGACGCGGATCACGCGGAAGTGGCGTCCTGCGACGTCGAGTTCGTCGCAGCGGTGTTCGTCGAGGTGGTCGGCGGCGCGGGAGTAGATCTCGCGCTGCTCGGGGCTGAGGTCCTTCTGCCAGGGGAGCATGACGCGCAGTTGCATGGCGAGGCCGTCGCGGGCCGCCTGCGGGGTGGTGGCGGTGCCGCTGGAGTCGGGGCGCCAACTGCCGCCGTCGCGTTCCGCGGTCATGAAGGTGGCGGGGAGCAGGACACCGCCGGGGTGGGTGTCGGCGGCGTGCCGTGAGTCGTCGCGAACGTCGGCGGGGACGGTGCCGCTTTTGCGGAGGGCGGCGAGGAGTTCCACCTTGAGGATGCCCTCGGACATGCCGGTCGCGTTGACGGGGTCGATGACCAGGCCCGCGGCGGGGTCGAAGCCGCCGGACTCGCCGGGGCCGCTGGGGTCGGGGTCGGTGTCGCGCGGGGGTTCGGGACCGTCGGGCCCCATGCGGATGAAGCGTTCGGCGCGCACCACGCGGTAGCGGCTGCCGCGTACCGTCACCTCGTCGAGAGCTTCCCAGTCCATGCGCTCGCCCGCGGCGAGGAGTTCGGCCCGCGCCTCGGCGTCACCGGCCTCGTCGACCGCGTGGGCGAGGCGGCGGAAGTGGGAGCCGAGGCTGTCGCGGGCGTCCTGCGGGGCGAGTCCGCTGAAGTACGGGTGCAACTCCCAGCCGCCGGAATCCAGTTCGCACGCGATGCCGAAGACCGGGCCGCCCGCGAACAGCATCGAGGGGTAGGTCTTTCTCGCCTTCCACGCCTCGATGTCGGCGAGCGCCGCGACCGGGGACTCGGGCGTGGTGACCCGGATCGACTGGTAGGCAGGAACATCGTCGCCGTGCGCATCCATGGGACCAGCATGCCCACACCGCGGGGGCGTACGCGACCCATACGCCAAAGCCGTCATGGGTCCGTGAGTTGACGTGACGCGCGTCCACCGGCAGGTATGGGGGCAACAGTGGTTCAGACCGCGGGCTCCGCGAGCACGTGTCCGATGCCCTCGGGCGAGAGCAGATGCTGCACCGCCAGCCGCCGCGCGCCCTCGATGCCCGCCCTGCGGCCGAGCATCGTGGTCTCGATGGCGACGGTTCTGGTGGCCAGCGGGAGGGCCCTGCGGTAGACGGCGCCGCGGATGTCGGCGAGCAGGTCGTCGTGGAGGCTGGCGATGCTGCCGCCGAGCACGATGGTGTCGGGGTTGTAGAAGCTGACCAGCGAGGCCAGGACGTCGCCGAGCCGTTGGGCGGCCAGCCGTACCTGGCGGCGGGCCACCGGGTCGCCCGCGGCCACGAGGCGGACCACGTCGGCGGCGTGCTCGGCGGGCAACCCTGCCTCCCGCAACTTCGCCGCGATGGCCGCTCCCGAGGCGACGGCTTCGACGCAGCCGGTGTTGCCGCAGTGGCACAGCACGTCGTCGTGGCCCGGCACGCGGATGTGGCCGATGTCGCCCGCGGCGCCGCTGGCCCCGCGGTGCACGACGCCGCCGGAGACGATGCCGCAGCCGATGCCCGTACCGACCTTGACGTACAGCAGATGGGCGGTGGCCGGACGGTGGCCGTACTCGCCCAGGGCCATCATGTTGACGTCGTTGTCGACGAGGACGGGCGCGTGGTAGCGCCCGGCGAAGAAGCCGGGGACCCGGTAGCCGTCCCAGCCGCGCATGATCGGCGGCCGGATCACCGTACCGGTGCGGGCCTCGACCGGGCCCGGCACGCCGATGCTGATCGCGCGTACGTGGTCGGCGGGGTGTCCCGCGTCGGCCAGCAGGCGGCCGATCTGCTCGTGCACCCCGGTCAGTACGGCCTCGGGTCCCGCGTTGATGTCGAGGGCTTCGGTGGCTTCGGCGAGGACCCGGCCGCCGAGTTCGGCGACGGCGACCGTGCGGTGGGTGGCGCCGAGGTCGACGGCGCAGACCACGGCGTTCCGCGAGGCGAGTTGGAGGGTGAGCGGCGGGCGCCCGCGCTCGGTGGCCATAGTGCCGGTCTCGACCAGCAGTCCCTTGGCGATCAGCAGGTCCACCCGCTGGGCGACCGCGGCCCTGGACAGCCCGGTGGCGGTGGCGAGTTGGCTGCGCCGGGTGGCGCCGCCCGCCACCAGTCCCGCCAGTTCGCTGAGCGCGGTCAACTGCCGGTCGCTTGCGGCTGTCACCGGTTCCTGCCCTCCCCTGCGCCGTACGTCCGTCGTCCCGGTCCGCGTCCTGTGCGGCCCGGCCCCCGATTTATGACAGAAGATAGCGGAAATATTGCCATTGTCAACCGAAACAGCGGTGGCTAGCGTTTCAAGCAAGCGGAAAGGGAGGGCACTTGTGGGCGGGACTAGCTCGGTTACAGCGGGTTCTTCGCTGCGCACGTCATCGCGTCCGGCACTGCGTACGGCCATCGCCGGTGTGGGGATGATCGGCCAGGTGCACCTGGACGCGGTGCGCAGGAGCGGTGCCCCGGTGGTCGGGGTCAGCGCGTCGACGCCCGCGCGGGCCAAGGAGGCCGCGGCGGCGCTCGGGGTCGAGCGGGCCTTCGACTCCTCGGAGGCGCTGGTCACCAGTGACGACGTCGACGTGGTGCACATCTGTACGCCCAACGACGCGCACGCCGGGCTCGCCGAACTGGCGCTGCGGGCGGGCAAGCACGTGGTGTGCGAGAAGCCGCTGACCACGTCGTCGGCCACCGCGGACGCGCTCGCGGCGCTCGCCGCGGACAGCGGTCTGGTGGCGGCGGTGCCGTTCGTCTACCGCTACCACCCGATGGCGGCCGAGGCGCGGTCCCGCGTGCTGGACGGCCGGGCGGGCGAGGTCCGGCTGGTGCACGGCCACTACCTCCAGGACTGGCTCTCGGAGCCTGGCGACACCAACTGGCGGGTCGACGCGGCGGCGGGCGGGCCCTCCCGCGCCTTCGCCGACATCGGCTCGCACTGGTGCGACCTGGTGGAGTGGGTGACCGGGCACCGAATCGCGGAGCTGACCGCGGTCAGCCAGACCGTGGACCGTACGGGTCCCGCCGGCGACGGCGGCGCGCGGGTCAGGCCGGACACCGAGGACGTGGTGCAGCTCCTGTTCCGCACCGATCGCGGCGCCACCGGTTCCGTGACCGTCTCGCAGATCTCGCCCGGCCGGAAGAACCGGCTGTGGTTCGAGGTGGACGGCACGCGGACCTCGCTCGCCTTCGACCAGGAGAACCCCGAGTCGCTGTTCGTCGGCAGCCGCGGTGAGAACGCGGCGGTGCTGCGCGACCCGGCCACGCTCTCGCCCGCCGCGGCCCGGCTCTCGGTGGTCCCCGGCGGCCACCCGATGGGATATCTCGACTGTTTCGCCGCCTTCGTCCGCGATGTGCACGCAGCGATCCGCGCCGCGGGCGCGGCGGGCGGGTCCTCGGCCGACGGCACCGGGGGCACGTTCCCCACCTTCGACGACGCCGCCCGCATGGTGCGCCTGACCGAGGCCGTACTGAAATCGGCGGCGGACCGGACCTGGAAAGAGGTCTCCTGAGATGAAGCTGGGCTTCCTGACCGCCTGCCTTCCGCAGCTCCCGCTGGACGAGATCGCCGCGTGGGCGGCCTCGCACGACTACCAGTCGCTGGAGGTGGCCACCTGGCCATCCACCGGCTCACGGGAGTTCGAGGCCAGCCACATCGACGTGACCGGCTTCGGCAAGCAGCGGGCCGACGAGGTGCGCGGCCTGTTCGACCGGCACGGCCTGACGCTGTCCGCGCTGGCGTACTACGAGAACAACCTGCACCCGGACGAGACCCGCAGGGCGGAGATCGCCGCCCACGTACGCGCCAACGTGGACGCCGCCCAACTGCTGGGCGTGGACTACGTCGGCACGTTCGTCGGCCGCCACCCCGGTCTGACGGTGAAGGAGAACATCGCGCTGGCCGAGCGGGAGCTGCCGCCGCTGGTGGAGTACGCGGGCGAGCGCGGTGTGAAGATCATCATCGAGAACTGTGTGATGGAGGGCTGGCACCCGGACGGCTATCCGGGCAACCTCGCCTACTCCCCCGAGCTGTGGGAGTGGATGTTCGGCCTCGGCCTCTATCTCAACTACGACCCCTCGCACCTGCTGTGGCTGGGCATCGACCCGGTCGAGGCGCTGAAGCCGTACATCGACCGCATTCCGCACGCGCAGGCCAAGGACGCGCAGCTCGACCCGCGGGCCAGGGACCGTTACGGCTTCTTCGGCCGGTCGGTGGCGCGGACCGACGGCTGGGACAGCGGCTGGTGGCGCTACCGGGTGCCGGGGCTCGGCGACGTCGACTGGCGCCGGATCGTCGACACCCTTTACGAGGGCGGCTTCACGGGCACGCTCTCCGTCGAGCACGAGGACCCCGTCTGGAGCGGCGACGTCCAGCGGATCACCCAGGGTCTGGAGATCGCCCACCGCACGCTGCGGCCGTTGATCGTCGGCTGATCCGACCGCGCGTCACCGCCGGCCGCCGCTCCCCCGCACCACCCGCACGCGCAGTACCCGCCGTACCCGCACCCGCCGTACTTCCAGGAGGCATCGTCACGATGGCCACGCCCTTGAGCATCCAGCTCTACACCCTCCGGGACCAGATCGCCGCCGACCGCGACGGCACGCTGTCCCGCCTCGCCGGGATCGGTTACACAGCCGTCGAGGCGTACGACCCCACGGCCGACCCGACCGGTTTCCGCAAGGTCGCCGACGACCTGGGGCTGAGCGTCAACAGCACGCACGCCTACGCCCTGTTCGACAAGGAGGCGTCGGAGGTCTTCGACGCGATCGCCACGGTCGGCACCGACCTGGTGATCATCCCCGGCGGGATCGCGCACGAGGAGTTCACCACCCCCGACGGTCTCTCGCGCACCGCGGACCTCCTCAACGGCTTCGCCGAGAAGGCCGCCGAGCGCGGTATGCGGATCGGCTACCACAACCACTGGTGGGAGATCGAGCCGCGCTTCGACGGCAGGACCGCGCTGGAGGAGCTGGCGGACCGGCTGGCCCCCGAGGTGTTCCTGGAGGTCGACACGTACTGGGCGGCGGTCGGCGGGGCCGATGTGCCGGCGCTGCTGCGCGCGCTGGGCGACCGGGTGCTGGCGCTGCACGTCAAGGACGGTCCCGGTGTGAAGGACGAGCCGCACACCGCGGTCGGCAAGGGCAGCATCGACGTGCCGTCGATCCTGGCCGCCGCGCCCGACGCGCAGCGGATCGTCGAACTCGACTCCTGCGCGGGCGACATCTTCGAGGCCGTCGCGGAAAGCCTCTCCTACCTCACCGCGCTGGAGCGTTCATGACCACAGGCCCGGTCGGCGTCGCCGTCGTCGGCGCCGGTGTCATCAGCGCGCAGTATCTGGACCATCTCACCGCCTTCCCCGACCTGCGGGTGCTCGCCGTCGCCGACATCGACGTCGAGCGCGCCCGTACGGCGGCCGGGACGTACGGGATTCCGGCCGCGGGCGACCTCGCGTCGGTGCTGGCGATCCCCGAGGTGGAGATCGTCGTCAACCTGACGATCCCGGCCGTGCACGCGGAGGTCGCCACGGCCGCCCTCCAGGCGGGCAAGCACGTCTACGGCGAAAAGCCGCTCGCGCTGGCGCCGGCCGACGGGGCGAAGATCCTGGCCGAGGCGCGGTCGCGCGGGCTGCGGGTCGGGAGCGCTCCCGACACCTTCCTCGGGGCCGGGCTCCAGTCCGCGCAGCGGGCGCTGGCCGCCGGGGTCATCGGCGAGCCGGTGAGCGCGACCGCCGTCACGCAGGGGCCCGGCCCCGAGTCGTGGCACCCGAACCCGGAGTTCCTCTTCCAGTACGGTGCCGGGCCGCTGTTCGACATCGGTCCGTACTATCTGACGGCGCTGGTCGCACTGTTCGGGCCGGTGGCACGGGTCTCGGCCTCGGCGCGGCAGGCGCGTGCCCAGCGGATGATCGGTTCCGGGCCGAAGGAGGGCACGTCCTTCGCGGTGGAAGTGCCCACGCACGTGCACGCGTTGCTGGACTTCGCCGGTGGCCCCAGCGGCTCGGCGACCTTCAGCTTCGACTCCTCGGTGCCGCGCCGCCTCATCGAGGTCACCGGCACCGAGGGCACGCTGTCGCTGCCCGACCCGAACACCTTCGAAGGGCCTTTGCAGGTCCGGGCGTTCGGTGACGACGACTGGCGTGACCTGCCCGTCACCGGTACGGTCGCCGGTCGCGGCCTGGGCGTCCTGGACATGGCCCGCGCCATCCGGGGCGGCACCGAGCACCGCGCCTCCGGCGAACTCGCCCAGCACGTACTCGACTTGATGGCCACGGTGACGGACGCCGCGCAAGAGCACACCGTCCGCACCCTCGAAACCAGCGCCCCGGCCGTGTCACCGCTGCCGGACGCGTGGGACCCGGCGGCCTCGACGCTGTCCTGACGCAGCGGTCGACCACCGTCGGCCCCGGTCGGCCCACCCGTGGGGGGATGGGTCGACCGGGGTTTTTCTGAGTACCGTTCACCGCCGCTTCACCGCTGCGCGGTGGGGTTCGCCGGTAGCCAGCGAGCCGAAGGCGGCGCCGGTGTTGAAAGGGAGAACGCGCACAGCGACCGAGGAACGAGGGAGCGAGCACGATCGACTGTCGACACCGGATCTAAGCCGCCGGAGGCGAGAGGGCGGCAAAAAAAGGGGATCGCGGTGAGTCTGCGCAAGAGGGCTCCCCCGCACGGCTCGCCGCAACCGCGGCCTCACCCAGGGCGCCTCCCTAGGCCGCGGGCAATTGGTAGTCGGGGAAGTTGCCCGGGAGGCGGTCGAGGGTGGGGCCCTCGGTGACGGCGTGGACGAGGAGTTCGCCGCCGACGAAGGCGCCGCGCCAGGAGGCGCCGAGGCCGCCGAAGAGTTCGTCGCGGTCACCGCGGGAGCGGGGCGCGCCGCGGCCGACCTTGAAGGCGCGGACCTGGGAGGCGAGGCGTTCGGTGGTGCGCGGGTCGTCGCAGGACAAGGCGGCCACCAGGGCGCCGTTGCTGGCGTTCATGGCGGAGAGCAGCTCGGCCTCGGTGTCGACCAGGACGATCGTGTCGACGGGTCCGAAGGGCTCGGTGTGGTGGAGCGGCGAGGACGGCGGAGGGCCCAGCAGCGTGACCGGGGCGAGGTAGGCGGAGGTGTCCTGGCCGGGGAGGAAGAGGCCGGGGTCGAGGGCGCCGTGGTGCAGCGGCACCGCGCCGCGGTCGACGGCCTCGGCGACCAGATCGGCCAGCTCCTTCGCCTTGGCCGCGTTGATCAGCGGCCCGAAGTCGAGTGCGGGCAGCGGGTCGTCGGGCGCGGCGACGGCCAACGGGTGGCCGGTCCTGACCGACTTGACCGCCGGGAGGTACGCGGCGAGGAAGTCCGCGAAGCGGGAGCGTTGGACGACGAACCGCGGGTAGGCGGTGCAGCGCTGCTTGGCGTAGTCGAAGAGCTTGGGGATCTGCGCGCCGAAGGCGTCCCAGTCGCTGTACTCCCACAGGCCCCAGCAGTTGAGCCCTTCCTGTTCGAGGATGTGCCGCTTGCCGACGTCGGCGACGGCCGTCGCGATCCGGGCGCCGGTGTCCCGGCCGCCGACGAAGGAGACGCAGCCGATCTCCGAGGACTGCACCAGGGCCTCGGAGAGTTCGCCGCCGCTGCCGCTGACCAGCGTGACGGGAATGCCCTCGCGCCTGGCGAGCGCGGCGGCGAGGGTGAGGCAGGCCAGGCCGCCGTCGGTGGGCGTCTTGGCGATGACCGCGTTGCCCGCGAGCGCCTGGACGAGCATGGCGTGCACCAGCACGCTCATCGGGTAGTTCCAGCTCGCGATGTTGGAGACGGGACCGGCAAGTGCGGTGCGGCCCGCCACCATCGGCTCGATGCCGTCCACGTACCAGCGGACGCCGTCGATGGCCCGGTCCACGTCGGCGCGGGCCAGCCGCCAGGGCTTGCCGATCTCCCAGACCAGCAACAGGGCCAGCAGGTCGCGGTGTTCGGTGAGGGCGTCCAGAGTCGCCGAGACGCGCGCCTTGCGGTCGGGCAGCGGTACGTGCCGCCAGCTCCGGTGTTCGTCGAGCGCGGCGCGTACCGCCTGTCGCGCGGTGGCCGCGTCGAGCCGGGGCGGCCCGGCTATCGGGCTGCCGTCGACCGGTGAAGTGGCGGGCAGCGGGCGGCCGTCGGCCTGCCAGCGGCCGTCCCACAGATTCAGCACACGGTCGTCGCGGAATGCCTCGGGCGCGGTCCGCAGGGCGCGCCGCCACGCGTCGCTCCAGGCCGTTCCGGGCTTGAGGATGAGGGTCATTCGGAACTCCGCTCTCGTCGGGGGGCGGAACTCGCGCGGCGCACCACCGCGCGTCTGCCGACGATAGCGACTGGACTCCCGGGGGTTCCGGTGTTCGACCACGGGTGTGTCGGTCGTCACCGTGCCCGGCCACGGCACGGGAGGAGGCGGGTTACGGCGCGGGTGAGCGGGGGTCACCGCACGGGAGAGGGGCCGGCCGACGGGATGCGCCCCCTGTGCCGGCCGGCCCCACTGTGTCCCCCGTGTACCCCTGTGTGACTAGGGGTAGCTGGTCAGGTACGTGACCTGATGGCCGCTGTTCACGGCCGCTCCCGTGGTGTTGATGACATGGCTGATGGTGCCGACACCGCCGAGCGAGACGGTCACCATGTCGTGGAACTTCACCCCGGAGGTGTTGGGCACCTGGAAGGAGTTGGCCGACACCACCGAGGAGTTGGCGGAGAAGTAGCAGTAGCTGCCGAGCCCCCACGCCTCATGGCTGGTGACCGAGTCGGCCACCTTGTAGGCGGGGTAGCCCTGCGAGGAACCGTTCATCCAGGAAGCCTGGTTGGGCGGGTCGTAGGGCATCTCGTTCTGGAAGAAGTACGTTCTGCCGCCGTTGCCGTTCCACTGCACCTGGGTCTGCTGGTAGTGCTCGACGAACAGGCCGTACATGGTGACGTTCTGGCCGTTGACGACGAGGCCCGTGGCTGCGGTGTTGGTGTTCCAGCCGACGGTGCCGCCGTTGCCGTGGTCGGCGCGCCACAGCCACATGTGGTCGCCGATGACGTTGTTGCTGTTGACGACCAGCGACTGGGTGGCCTTGCCGACGGCCGCGCCGCCGATCCGGAAGAAGACGTCGGACAGGCTGGTCGGGTCGGCCGCGTGGTTGGCGGACGAGCCGGCCGGGCCGATCTGCATCAGCGTCTGCGAGTTGGTGGTGCCCGCGTCGATGAGCAGCCCGGCCAGCTTCACACCGTCCACGTCGGCCGTGGTCAGCGCGGTGACGCCGCCGTCCGGGACGAGCGTGGCCAGACCGAGACCGAGGACGACGGTGTCGGGCCGGGTCACGTTGATCGTCTGGTTCAGGTGGTAGACACCCGGCGTGAACAGCAGGTTCTTGCCCGCCGCGAGCGCCGCGTTGATGTCCGAGGCGGTGTTGCCCGGCTTGACGATGAAGAACTGGTCGATCGGCAGCGACTGTCCCGCCGGCGTCTTCCCGCTCCAGGTGGTGCCGGACGCGTTGGACTGGAGGGCGGGCACGAAGACCTGGTACTTGCCCGCGCTGTCGATGTACAGGAAGGGCTTCTCGCGCACCACGGGCGCGCTGGCGACGGTGGTGTACGTCGGGAAGCTCTGCGCGGGCGCGCCCTTGTCGCCGACGAAGACCATGTTCCAGTTGGAGCCGCTCCAGGACCCCATCTCGGTGTCCTTGGTGAGGAACTGCTGCTGGGAGCCGGACTGGATCTGCCCGTCGATC
Source organism: Streptomyces sp. NPDC093221 (assembly GCF_044753885.1). Lineage (NCBI taxonomy): Bacteria > Bacillati > Actinomycetota > Actinomycetes > Kitasatosporales > Streptomycetaceae > Streptomyces > Streptomyces sp. NPDC093221. The sequence continues at coordinate 816,477 of NZ_JBIVOA010000004.1, forward strand.
TTGGAGTCGGAGATGAAGCCGCCGCTCGACCAGCCGCCGTCGTCCAGCGCGAGGTTGCCGCGGACGTGCATCCGCCGGTACGGGGCGGCCTGCGAGACGGCCCAACGGTCGCTGCCGCCGGTCGGGTTGACGGACATGTTCTCGGCGTCACGCCAGAAGTTCTGGGTGGCGTTGCCCTGGAACCAGTCGGCCTCGGCGTGCACCTTGCCGTTGATGGTGACCGAGTCGGGGCTCAGGCCGAGTCCTGCGACCTGGGTGTAGAAGCCGACGTTGACGTCCGCGCTGTAGGTGCCGGGCTTGAAGAGCACCGCGTAGCGCTGGCTGCCGAACTGGTTGGTCTCCTGCTGGCTGAAGATCGAGTTCAGCTTGGACTGGATGGTCGAGGCGGACATCGACGGGTCGAAGACGACCGTGTTCGGGCCGAGGTCGGGGTCGCCGCCGCTGGGCGGGGTGGTCGGCGGCGTGGTGCCGCCGCCGCTGCCGCTGACGTTGAACGACTGCGCGGTGGTGCCGTTGCACGTGTACTGCTGGAGCTGGACGCTGTCGGCGGTCGACGCGCCGGGCACGTCGAGGCACTTGCCGCTGTTGCGGTTGACGAAGTGGAAGGCGCCGCTGCTCTCGGCGACGGGCTGCCACTGCTGGTTGCTGCCGCCGCCGTACAGCCAGAGCTGTGTGGTGGCGCTGTCGGCGGTGGAGACGCCGGTGACGTCCCACACCTGGGCGGGCGCGGTGGACACGCCGATCCGGTAGTAGCCGCTGTCGGTGGCGGTGAACTGCCACTGCTGGGCGGCGCTTCCGTTGCAGGCGTACTGCTGCACCGCTGTGCCGTTGGCGGTGGCCGCGGCGCGCGCGTCCACGCACTTGCCGCTGCTGACGCTGGTGACGCTGGCCGGGGCGGCCGGGATGGTGGCGGCGCCCGCGTCCCGTGCGGTGACCAGGGCGATACAGGCCGAGACCGGCAGGACGAGCGCCGCCGCTATGGCGGCTGTTCGTCTGCGGGTGCGGGATGTGCGGGTGGGCGTGCCGGGCACGGTGGGGACCTGAGTCACACGTGTCTCCTCGGTCGCGTTGTGGGGTCGCGATGCGGTGTGGACGCTAGGGGCCGCCCGTCGGCGAGTCAATACACATCAAAAAATAAGTCGTGAACTATCCGGCCGGAAAAGAGGGCCCGGCCGTCCCGGCCGGGCCCTCGGAGTGCGTCTGACGGTAAGTCAGGAACTGATCGTGTCCGTCGTCAGCAGGCCGATCAGCAGGATGCCGACCACGATCCGGTAGATCACGAAGGAGTTGAACGAGTGCTTGGCGACGAACTTCAGCAGCCAGGCGATGGAGACGTAGGCGATCACGAACGACACCACGGTGCCGACGGCGAGCGCGGGCACGCCGACGCCCCCGCTGGTGGCGTCCTTCAACTCGTACAGCCCCGCGCCGGTGAGGGCGGGCAGGCCGAGGAAGAACGACAGGCGGGTGGCGGCCACCCGGTCCAGGTCGCGGATGAGCGCGGTGGAGATGGTGGCGCCCGACCGGGAGAAGCCGGGGAAGAGCAGCGCGAGGATCTGCGAACAGCCGACGATCATCGCGTCCTTGAAGGTGACCTGGTCCTCGCCGCGCTTGAATCGCGCCATCTGCTCGGCGCACCACATGACGACGCTGCCGCCGATCAGCGAGAAGGCGACGACCCACAAGGACGCGAGGGCGCCGTCGATCAGCGGCTTGGCGGCCAGTCCGACGACGACGATCGGGATGGTCGCGTAGATCACCCACCAGGTGAACTTGTAGTCGTGGTTGTCGCGCTCCCTCTTGTTCGCGAGCCCCTTGAACCAGGCGCCGACGAACCGCTTGATGTCGGAGAAGAAGTAGACGAAGACGGCGGCGATGGCGCCGGTCTGGATCACCGCGGTGAAGCCGACGACAGCCTTGTCGTCCACCGGGATGTTCATCAGGCCCTCGGTCATTTTCAGGTGCCCGGTGGAGGAGACCGGAAGGAACTCGGTCACTCCTTCCACGACGCCGAGAATGACGGCTTGGCCGACGCCGATGACGCTCATTGGGTGGTCCCGCCCCTTGTCCGCCGGTGATCGCCCCGGCCCGTTACGACTACATGTTCGTAGACAACGGTCAGACTTTAGAGGATCGGCGGCCGGACCCCGAATCCGGGGCCCGGCCGCCGCGGGATGCGGATCAGCAGGCGCCGAGGTCCTGCCAGACACCCCACTCACCGGTGGTGCCGGGCGTCTCGCCCGTCGTCCACCACTTGGCCTTCCAGGTGTGACCGGCGTACGAGACGGTGTTGCCACCCACGTAGACCGCGCTGCTGTTCCACGCGGTGGCGGTGCAGCCGGTGGTGGTCCCGGTGACCGTGAGCGTGTACGCGGCGGTGTGGGTCGTGGTGCCCGCCTTGCCGGTGACGGTCAGGGTGTACGTGCCGGGGGCCGCCGAGGCCGTGGTGGCGACCGACAAGGTGGCGTTGCCGCCCGCGGTCACCGAGGTCGGGCTGAGCGTGGCGGTGACACCGGCCGGGGCGCCGGAGACCGTCAGCGCGACGGACTGCGCGGTGCCGGAGGCGACGGCGGTGTGCACGCTGGAGGTGGTGGAACCGCCCGGCGCGACGGAGCCGGAGGCCGGGGTCAGCGACACCGAGAAGTCGTTCGCCGGGGGCGGGGTGGTGGTGCCGCCGCCGGTGAAGGGCTGGAAGGTGTGGCTGAACTGCCAGGTGCTCTGTGCGACGCCGGAGCAGGTGTCGGAGCCGCCCTGGCCGGGGCAGCCGCCGTTGTCGCGCTGGAGCGCCCAGAAGGACAGCGTGTTGATGCCCTTGCTGACCGCCCAGTTGTAGACGGTGGTGGCGTTGGCGGTGGTGAAGGTCTCGGCCGCGCCGAAGTCGTCGATGCCGGGCATCTCCGTGACGCCGACCATGCCCCAGATCTGCGCGTCGGTCTTCGACGGGTAGAGCCCGGCGAGCTGGTCGTGCAGGCCGGTGGCGGCGGTCTGGGTGTCGGTCGCCATGTTGTGCGTGGCGTTGTCGTAGTAGTCGAACGTCATCAGGTTCACGACGTCGACCTTGACGCCGTTGGAGATGGCGTTCTGGATCACCGACAGGCCCGAGCCGTCGCCCGCGGTGCCGGTGGTCAGCCCGTGGGTGGTGGTCGGCAGGGTGTAGGAGAACTGCACCGAGCGGCCGTTGCTCGCCGCCCAGTCCTGGACCATCTTCACGGCCTTGTTGCGGCGGTCGATGCCGCCGGCGTTGGTCAGCGAGTTGTCCTCGATGTCGAGGTCGATCCGGCTGATGTCGTAGGTCGTGATGACCTTCTCGTAGGCCGCGGCGATCGAGCTGACGTTGGTGCAACTGTCGGCGATCTCGGTGCCGCTGTTGTCGGCCGCGTAACCGCCGAAGGACGGGATGACGTCGCCGCCGCCCGCCTGGAGGGTGTCGATGTCGGCGCCGAAGTTCGCCTGGGCGATCGGCAGCGAGCTGTCGCCGTTCCAGTACGGGGTGCAGGAGCCGACGGACGGCGTCTGGATGAACGCCATGGTGAGGAATTTGTTGCCGGAGGCCGACGCCAGGCCGGAGAGGCTGTCGCCGTTGTACGCCTCGAAGTACGGGGCGAACACGTGGGCGGGCAGCGGGGTGGCGGCGTGGGCGGTGCCGCTGCCGGTCAGGGCGAGCCCGGCCGCCGCGGTGGCGGTGACGAGTCCGGTGAGCAACGCGCGGAGGGGTCTGCGAACGGGTCCGGTCATGGACCGCGCTCCCTTCGAGGGGGGATGTGTGGGGGCCGACAGCACAGGGGGCGCTGCTGGTCTGGACCAATACTGTTGGTCTGGACCACCCGACTGTCAAGAGTCCTAACAGATAACGGAGTTGGACCACTCACCCCGCGGGACCGGACATTTCCGGCGCCCGGACAGCACGTGTCACCGCCGCGCCCGCGCGGACGCGGCGGTGACCTGTCAGTACCCCGCTCGGACGGTCAGCGCCGCCAACTGGCGATCGCCAGCGCGGGAACGAACCGCGCGGCGTCCAGCGTGCCGACACCGGTCGCCATGTCGTACCCCTTCACCGCGGTGTAGCCGGTGACGCCGTCGTAGGAGTTGTTCGTCCCGTCCTTGACGTCCTCGATCCCGGTGAGCCTGCTGTCGCCCCGGTAGAGCGCGTACAGCGCCTGGTGGATGTCGCCCACCCGGTGCCCGGCGAGCTGGTCGGCCAGCGCGACGATGCCGGAGAACAGCGGGCTGGACTCGCTGGTGCCGCCGTACACGTCCCATCCGACGGCCGTCGGGTCGAAGGAGGAGTACACCCACGCGCCGCCGTCCACGGCCGCGGTCATCGAGATGTCCGGGGTGCCGCGCCGGGCGCCGACGACGTTCTTGACCACGTCCTGGTACGAGGGCCTGGTGAAGACGTGCGACTGGCCGCCGCCGCCCGCGCCGTAGTCGTTGTAGACGCTGTCGGGCGCGTTGCGGTCGCCCGCGTCGTCCAGGTGGAGCTGCGTGCCGCCGATCGAGGTGACCAGCGGGTCGGACGAGGGCCAGGAGTTCACCGGGTACGGGTAGTCGGTGGCGCCGTCCGCCATCGAGTCGGTGGCGCCGCCGTCGCCTGAGGACGACAGCACCGTCACGCCGTGCGCGGCGGCGGCCTTGAAGGCGTACCGCAGCTTCTGGATGCTGGAGAAGTCGCCCCGGTCGAAGCCGGGGAAGGTGTTCTCGGTGGCGCCGAAGCTCTGCGTGATCACGTCGCCGACGCCGTGGTCGATCATCGACTTCTCGGCGTCCATCATCTCGGGCAGCCCCTCGACGCCCTCGGTCTCCGCGACGCCGGTCTCCACCAGCACGATGTGCGCGTCGGGCGCGACGGCGTGCGCCATCTCCACGTCCAGCGTGCTCTCGCTCGCCCAGCCGGTGTGGTCCGGATTCGTCGGGTCGAACGGCGGCACATCACCCCACTTGACGACCTGTACGTGCGAGCTGGCGATGCCGAACTGCCGGCTGTACACGTCGAGGTCGTGCTGGATCGTCGGCGACCCGAACGAGTCCACGATCACGATCGTCCGCCCCTTGCCGGTGATACCGGCGCGGTAGAGCGGCTTGAGGTCGTACGCCTGGCGGTACTGCTGCGGGGTGTAGCAGTTGATGCCCCACTTCGCCTGGCACTGCGCGCTGCTGAGCGGGCTGCTCACCCCGCTCACCAGCCGGTGTCCCGTGACCGCGGGCACGGCCTTCACCACCGGTGCGGTACGCGCCGGGGCGGCGGTGGCGGACCCGGCGACGGGAGCGGCTGTCAAAGCGGCGGCGGCGAGGGCGGTGACCCCTGCCGCCGCGACCGCGGCGCGGGGCCGCGGACGGAATCTGCGCATGGACTCTCCTTGTGTGGAGTGCGACCGCACGAGACGGATGCCGCGATCACACCCACAGATCATGCCCAGGACAAGAGACTTCGCCGTTTGCTGCCGACCGCTTTACTCCGGATGGCCGCCCCTTGGTTATTTCATGGGCATGCCATGACGAGGCGTCATGGTGCGGCGGCGTGCGGCGGCGTCACGGGTCCCGTCATACGGCGGCGTCACGGGGCCCGTCATGCGGCGGCGTCACGGCACGGCACGGCACGGCATACGCCACGTCACGACACGGCCGACGGCGGGTCAGGACACGATGTCCTTGGTGCGGAAGCCGCGGAAGGCCAGCGCCGTCAGCACGATCGCGTACGAGACCGACACCGAGGTGCCCTGGAGCATGCCGGACCACTCCATCGTCGGCTGGAGCGCGTCCGCCCAGGAGAACTGCCAGTGCGCGGGCAGCACGTCGCGCCACCGCCCCAGCGCGGTCACGGCGTCCAGCACATTGCCGACGATGGTGAGGCCGACCGCGCCGCCGACCGCGCCCAGCGGCGCGTCGGTGACCGTGGAGAGCCAGAAGGCGAGCGCGGCCGTGACGAGTTGGCTCACGAAGATGTAGATCACGGCGACCGCCAGCCGCGGCAGCGCCTCACCGGACGCCAGCGCCCCGCCGGTCGGCAGTTCCAGGTCCCCCCAGCCGTACGCGACGGTGCCCGCCACCAGCGCGACCGCGGGCAGCAGGACGAGCGCGACCGCGCTGAAGCCCAGCGCCACGGTGAGCTTCACGGCCAGCAGCCTGGTCCGCGGCACGGGCGCGGCCAGCAGATAGCGCAGCGAGGACCAGCCCGCCTCCGAGGCCACGGTGTCGCCGCAGAAGAGCGCGACCGGCACGACGAGCACGAAGCCCGCGGAGACGAACAGGCAGGTCGCGCAGAAGTTGGCGCCCGAGGCGGTGGCGGTGTCGATCAGCGTCGGGCCGTTCCTTCCCTCGCCGCTCGGGGTGCCGCCGATCGCGAAGGCGGCGATCAGGATGAACGGCAGCGCGGCGAGCAGCGCGGCCACGATCATCGTGCGGCGCCTGCGCAACTGCCTCCTGGCCTCGACGCGCAGCCGCAGCGTACGGCCGGGGCGGTAGCCGGGCGCGGTGGCGCGGGCCGGTGACCCGTCCGGTGCGGGCGCGGGGGCGGGCATGGCGGGTGCGGCGCTCACGAGGAGCCTCCGATCAGGGTCAGGAAGGCGTCCTCCAGGCGGCGGTGCGGCCCGACCTGGGCCACGGGCACGTCGAGACGGACGAGTTCGGCCACGAATTGCGCCGGGGTCAGGCCGTCGAGCACCGCGAGCAGACCGTCCTCCTCGCGGACCGCGGTGGCGACCCCGGGCAGTGCGGCGACCTTCTCGACCGCGCTCTGCGGCAGTTCGCCGTCGATCCCGACCAGTACGGTGTCCGCCGAGCCGATGATGTCGGCGACGGGACCGGCCGTGACCAGCCGCCCGCGGTCCATGACCACCAGATGCGTACAGGTCTGCTCGACCTCGGCCAGCAGGTGGCTGGAGACGATCACGGTCCGGCCCGCCTGCGCGTAGCGGATCAGCACCTCGCGCATCTCGCGGATCTGCGGCGGGTCGAGTCCGTTGGTCGGCTCGTCGAGGATCAGCAGGTCCGGCAGGCCGAGCATGGCCTGCGCGATGGCCAGCCGCTGCCGCATGCCCTGCGAGTAGGTGCGCACGGCCCGTTCCAGCGCGTCGCCGAGGCCCGCGATCTCCAGGGCCTCCGCCAGGTGGGCGTCCTGCGCCGGGCGGCCGGTGGCCTGCCAGTACAGGTCGAGGTTGGCGCGGCCGGACAGATGCGGCAGGAATCCGGCGCCCTCCACGAAGGCGCCGAGCCGGGACAGCACGGGCGCGCCGGGCCGTACCGCCTCGCCGAACACCCGGATCTCGCCCTCGTCGGGACGGATCAGGCCCATCAGCATCCGCAAGGTGGTGGTCTTGCCCGCGCCGTTCGGCCCGAGCAGGCCGAGCACCTGGCCGGGTTCGACGCGGAAGGACAGGTCGCGTACGGCGTACTGGTCGACGGACTTCGCGTACCGCTTGCTGAGGCCGGTGATCTGCAACGGGACCGCGGCGAGCGCCGGGTCGGCCGGGCGCGGGCGGACCCGGCGGCGGCCGGTGAGCAGCAGGACGGCGGCCACGGCCAGCGCGATCAGCGGCAGTGCCCAGGCCCACCACGCGACCGAGGTGGCGTCGGCGCCGAGTCCGGTGTCGGTGGGCAGGGTGAGCGTCGGCGACGCGAGCGAGACGGTCAGGGCCGCGGGCGCGGCCGGGGAGGCGTAGCCGAGGTCGGTGGTGGACAGCACCACGCGCAGTCGGTGCCCGGCCGCGAAGTCGTGGTCGACGGCGGGCAGTCGGACCGTGACGGTGGTGCCCTGCCCGGACCCGACGACGCGTACGGGGGCGGCGAGCGAGGCGGGCAGGGTCTCCTTGCCGCCGGGCGCGACGTCGTAGAGCTTCGCGAAGAGCACGGCGTCCGGCGCGTCGGTGGCGACCTTCACCCGCACCGACGGCGCTCCGGTGAGCTGGGCGCCGTCGCGCAGCGGCGCGGACTCGAACACCGCGATCTGGCCGGGGAAGTCCAGGGAGATGCCGGCGCCGACCGAGGAGAGCTGGGTGAGCGCGCCGAGGCCGGGGACGGCGGAGATCGCGGGCGGGGCGCCGCCCGCCGGGTTGGTGATCCGCTGGGCGGAGCCGGCGAGCGCGATCTTCCGGCTGCCCGATCCGTCGAGGCCGGGGTAGCTGTCGCCGCTCGCGCCGCGCAGGGTGACGCTGCCGTCGGTGGAGTTGAGGCCGCCGGTGCGGGTGACCCGGAAGGCGGGTCCCGTGCTCGTGGACGTCTCGCCCTTGAGGTAGTGGTCGAACCAGGCGGTGACCCGCTGGTCGATCCTGCCGTTCTCGGTGTTGCCGCCGTCGTGTCCGCCCGCGATCCAGTCGACGGTCACGGGTGCGCCGTTGGCCTTGATCGCCTTGGCCATCGCGTCGGACTGGGCGAGGGTGAACAGCGAGTCGGTCTGGCCCTGCACGATCAGCGCGGGGACCTTGATACGGGAGCCGACCGCGGACGGGCTGAGCGCGTCGAGTCGCGCGCGGGCGGCGGCGTCGGGCTTTCCCGCCTGGGCCACGCGTTGGTAGAGCGCGCAGACGGACGGTTCGAACCGGCCGCAGAGGGGGTCGGCGGTCGTCGGCGCTCCGGCGGGCGTGCCCGTGCCCGTGCCCGCGCCCGCGCCTGTGTCCGGGGTCCGGTCGCCGCCCGCTGCCGCGTCCAGCGGGGTGGAGCCGCTGGAGAAGAAGATGCCGGCCCACAGCTTCTTGTAGACGTCGTTCGGGAAGAGCGCGTCGCTCAGATTCCAGTACGTCATGCGCGGCGCGATGGCGTCGATGCGCCGGTCGTAACCGGCGGCGAGCAGGGAGATCGCGCCGCCGTACGAGACGCCGGAGATGCCGACCCGCGGGTCGCCCGGCGCGTCGAGCCGCACGTCGGGGCGGTCCGCGAGCCAGTCGACGAGCTTGCCGACGTCGGCGACCTCGCCGTCCGGCGCGTTGAGCCCGATGCGTCCGGTGGAGTGCCCGAAGCCGCGCGCGGACCAGGTCAGTACGGCGTAGCCGTGCCGGGCGAGCGCTTCGGCCTGGCCGCGCACGTCGTCCTTGCTGCCGCCGAAGCCGTGCCCGAGCAGTACGGCGGGCCGCCTGCCGGGACCGCCCGAGGTGAAGTACGAGGTGTCCAGGCGTACGCCCCCGGCGCCGTCGAGCATCGCGTCGCTGCGGTGCACCGAGCCCCCGTCACCGGACGCGGTCGCCGTACCGACCGCGACGCCGCCCGCCACCAGCACCACGAGCGCCCCCGCGGCGGCGAACCACCTCTTGCGTCGCGGCCATCGAAGATCCATCCCTCGATCCTAGGCGGCTCGGGCCGCGGACCGGGCGTGGGCGGAGGGTTCTCCGGGTATTCCCATACTCCGCGCCTGTCAGGTGTCTTGACTTCTCCGGTGGCGCGTGCCATCCATGCGGTGCCCACGCGTCCGTCCGGGCGCGGGCAGGAGGGGCCGCATGCTCTCGCTCGGCGATATCTCCGACCGGCTGGAAATCCAGGATCTGTTGATCGAATACAGCCACGCGGTGGACACCGGCCAATGGCCGCTGCTGGACGCGGTCTTCACCAAGGACGCGGTCCTCGACTACACGGCGACCGGCGGACCGCGCGGAACTCTGCCGGAGATCAAGGAATTTCTCGCGGCCGTCATGCCGCGTTTTCCCGGATATCAGCATTTGCTCGGGAATTGCGCGATCCGGCTCGACGGGGACCGCGCGACGGGCCGCACCATGTGCCTCAACCCGCTCGTGCTGCCCGAGGGCGGCAAGGCCGCGGAGCGCGGTGTGCTGCTGTGCGGCTTCTGGTACGTGGACGGTTTCGCGCGGGACGGCGGCGGTTGGCGGATCGCCTCGCGGCGGCAGGAGACGTCGTACATGTACCGGGCGCCGGGCTCCGCGCAGGCGTGAGCGACCGGCCGCCTTCCGGACGTACCCGGTTCGCGCGGTGTCCGTGAACCGCCGCGGCGGGGGGGGGGGGGGGGGGGGGGGGGGGGCCCCCCCCCCCGCGGCCCCCCCGGGGGGGGGGGGGGGGGGGGGGGGGGGGGGGGGGGGGGGGGGGGGCGGGTGCGCGGGGGGGGGGGGGCTAGCGGTGCGGTTCGCCGTGGGGTGG